>CAYRKQ010000001.1:0-13098 GCA_964424985.1 uncultured Candidatus Saccharibacteria bacterium
TCAAACCGAGTCTAGTCACACTAGTAGAACTAGTGGCTTACCTTGGGGGGAGTTATGAGCTGGTATGTACCGAGACCACTGGTCATGCCGAAGTAGTCAAGCTTGAATTTGACCCAAACGTCATTGAACTTAATACTATTCTTGATATTTTCTGGGCTATGCATGATCCAACCACCCGGAACCAGCAGGGCAGTGACGTTGGCACGCAGTACCGTTCGGCAATCTACTATACAAACGATGCCCAAAAACAAATTATTGACGATTCAATTAAAAAAACCGCTAAGAAACTCTGGTCAAAACCCCTTACCACCGAAATCAAACCCCTCGACATCTTTTGGCCTGCCGAAGACTACCACCAAGATTACTTCAATAAAAACCCCGAACAAGGCTACTGCCAAATCATCATCAACCCTAAACTAGCAAAGTTTAAGAAAAAGTTCGGGCACCTCATAAAGCAAGTTGACTTATAAACACGTATATTGTAATATAAACCATTATGTCCTCAAAACAGACTCGGCTATCGGATCGTAGGCGATCGTATCAAACAGCCTTACGAGACACTGGTAAGAATGTGTCAGTGTTTATGCATAATTTAAGGGGTATCCACCATAATTCCAATGCTCTCGAACACTTTGCCGATAAGAGCAGGAATGGTGGTGATCAAATTGAACTAATGGTAGCTGAGTGTCTCATAGAAGCAGCTCTTCTTAGTGCAGATGATAATCAGATTTTACGATGCAGTGATAAAGCAAATACTCGTCTTGCTGGATTGATTGAAAAGGCCGACACTTTTAGTATTGTGTCATCAGATATGATACGAGCACGAATCCTTAATGCATATCAACCATTCTTTGGCATGCTTGCACTGACCAAACAGTTACCACCCCCCCCAGTAGGTAGACGAGTATACAATGACCTTACCGATGTAGGATCAGACGTTTCCAGTAACTGGGGTTCATACTACAAAGAATTCCGTCAGCAAGGAGAGTCGTTGAATGGAATAGGATCAGAACTCACTACGCTACTTTTACTTCAACGCTTTACAGTGCAACAGGTAGGAGACGGTTCATGGTGGCCCGCGCCAACCACCATTAGCGACGCTAGGCTTGATCGAGGGGGAGGAGCTCAGAATGGTAATTGGGACATAAATTGCTTTACGCAACTTGAAGACTTGCCAGAGCTGTCATATAAACTTGAGGTAAAATCATCAGAGGCAGCTAAACAGCGGTCGAGAACTTATGATGACGATATAGCGGTTGTATCACTACGAGAAGATGTGCTCACAAGCGCGAAAGGCAGACCATGGGGAGTAAGCAGTGCTTTATCACTCTTTGAGCATGAACAACAGGGGGCAACTACCTATTGTCGACACCCCGGCGACGTACTAAATGCAATGTCTGGTCGATTACTAGACGCGCTCGATCAATAGATAAGCCAGGTGGTGGGCGAGGAGAGAGTTAGCACTTCGCTTCTTCAGAGTACGAGCGCTCAAGACATCTCAACTTACCAATTTAAAAACCATCCCGAAGGATGGTATTCAAATTGGTGGGCGAGGAGGGACTTGAACCCTCAATCCGTTAGGAACACGATTTTGAGTCGTGCGCGTATACCAATTCCGCCACTCGCCCGCGTCAGAGTTTACGTTTCTGTCTCGTTTTGCCTCAGGGCAAAAGCTTCAACCTAAAACTATACTCTTCCTTTCAATTTAACAAAGTCACTTTCGTTTTGTTTGTTAAATTGGTTCTCGATAAGCATAGCTTTCGCTTACCTGAAAATAATTGTACACTATATGTAGTAGACTGCGTAAGTTCTACAGGAATTTTATGGATGAAAATAATGATCAAAGTAAATGGCTCGAGAAACCCACGAACAGTGGACCGCCTATTCAGTGGCCTATTAACTCGCACCAAATGGGGGATGACGCCAAGTTAGCGGCAGAGCTCGCCCGTAAGCAAGTTGAGCGAGCACATGCCGCAGGTGCCCCACGACACGTGCAGCCGTTGCCACCCACCCAGCAAAACCCAGATCAGCCACAACCTCCTGAATCAGCTGGCCAACCGCACACCATGCATGGCGAAGAGTTCGACTGGCCAACTTATCACCGTGCCTGGCAGCATTATTATCACCGCTATTTTTATCAATACTATGCTAACTGGTGGCTGCAGCAAAAAGCCTACCAGCAGGCTACGCAGCAAAACGCACAGGAGCAACCACCAGAAACGCAGGACGAGGTTAAAAAACGCTTGGCCGCTGAAACCAGAGCCAAAATTCGCACCACCATTACCACCCAAGCAAAGAAAGTAAAATCGAGCAACCACTTCAAGCCAGTCATTGCCGGACTCACTGCTGGTCTCCTTTTCCTCTTTGTTAACTACAATCAAGTCATGGTCGGGGCAGTAAAGCAGTACGTCGCACCCGGCAGCGTCGTTACCACCCCCGTGATTATAGAACCCAATATTAACGGGAAGGTGAGTAAGGAACCACGACTCATTATTCCAAAGATCGGCGTCGACGTCCCCGTGGTGTACGACGAACCTAAAGTTGATGAACCCAGTTACCAAAAGGCTCTGGAACGCGGCGTGGTGCGGCTTGGCAACACCGCCAACCCTGGTACCAACGGTAACGTGGTGATTGGCGGGCATTCGAGTAATAACGTCTTTAACGCCGGCGGCTACAAGTATGTGTTCGTTAATTTAAAACGACTTGATAAAGGCGATGTCTTCTACCTGAACTACAACGGTCAGCGCTACACCTACAAAATTACCGTGGCCAAAAAAATTATCACACCAACAGATGTATCAGCCTTAGCTTCGACCGGCAAACCTGTTGTGACCCTCTTTACCTGTGACCCGCCTGGCACAAACGTCAACCGCTTGATTGTACAAGCCGAACAAGTTGACCCTGACCCCAACCAAGCCACTGCTCAGGATAAAACCGTGAAGGTTAACGAGGCCAACCCGTTGCCAAGCGTGGCGCCCAGTATCTGGGATCGACTGTTTAACCGCTAGTTAACCACCATGGCGCTGGCCTGCAAATTTGCCTTTGAGCCATCTTTTAAGAAACGGTAGCTTGTTTTGTAGTCATGAGAAAACAGCAGTGTACCGACTGATGTTTTTAGTAGTTCGTATCTGTTCTTACCATCAAAATCCATTAACTGTGTGTTGCCGTCTTTACTTCGTACCAAGAGGTGATGCGAATCTGCCCAGACAATTTCAGTGGCTTCTTTTGAAACACTAAACTGAAATTTGCGGTCATAAAACAGATCATAAACCGCCAGTTGCGTGCCACTCACCGCCAATACAAATTGTGAGTTATCACTAAAATTAAGGAGCTCAACGTTTGCCAGCGGTAACGAAGCATACGGTAACTGCTCTTCAAGCACCGGTGCACTGACGGGGTTGCGGTATATTGTTACTCTTTTTTCATCAGGTAGTTGCAGTGCCAAATAGTGGGCACCGTCATACGCAGCGTAACGCGACCAGGCAGCGCCTTTCTTGTAGGTTGTTTTGTGAACAATAGTAGCTTTGCCGTCCTTTAAAATACCGGCCTCGAGCGTCTTTTTGTTGCGGCGTACAAAGCTCAGCGTATCCTTGCCAAAAGGAGCGTACTGCACCACGTCAGAAATGAGCGTCTTCACTTCACGCTGCGCGATCTCATACTGCCGCACATTACTGCCTTCACGGCCATACAGACTGTTTACTTCAGTACCGCGAAAATGTGGGTCAGCCGGTGTCGTGTTAAACAAGCTGGTGATATCAATAGATTCTTGTGGCTTCTCAACATCAACTCTCAGCAAGCGCACCGTTTTATCTGCCAGCGTTTGATTGACTAACACAAACCGATTGTTAAGCGACCACTCTACAACTTGTAGCGAACCGGCAGTAAAACCAGAAGGGACGGCAAGTGTTTTAACAACTGGCTTCTGCGGATCAAGCTCAATAAGCTGTAGCAACGCCTCCGTCCGTTGATGGGTTAACACTCTTTTGTGATCGAGTGATTGGCTGGCCATATCTGGCAATGGCAGTTGCGCAACATTTTCTGGCTGCAGGGTTTCTGGCACGAGAAGGGGATAGTGGATATTTTCAACAGCTGAAGTTTCAACTTCAACATTTTTTGACCACCCCCGATACTTATCTCTTTTTAGTTCAAGCTTATAGTCGCCAACAGGGAGCACAAACCGGCTCTGAGTTTCGTCATTCTTATCTTCGCCATTTAAGAAAACGCCGGCCGAGACAGGCTTTGAATCAACCAGCAGAAGGCCGCTGCGAATAACTTCGCCATTGCGAGCTACCCGATACCCCAGCGCAGCGTACAAAAGCACAGCCGTTGTTACCAGTGTTAATACACACAGAAGACCATAGCTTACCACTCGTAAAATGAGTTTTTGCCGTTTCTTAAAATTAACGCGATGCATATAACTCTATAATACCACTTGAACAATGTGCCGGCGACGCGTAGTATAAAAGAATAAACCATAAACTTTTTCTAACAAAGCGAGTGAGGGAAGAAAGAGCGTGAGCACAAAAAATGTCATTGAAATTAACGGCAAGCACTACGATGCTCGTTCTGGCAAATTAATGAAGCCTGGCGGCGCTAAACAGACCCCTGCGACGCAGCAAAAGCCTTCAGTCAGAAAATCGGTTGACGGTTTTGGACCAGTTTCACGAAACCGCCACAAGCCGGCTGGCAAAAAAACAGCACCAGTGGCAGTGAAAGCAACCGAAACTAAAAAGCAACCTGCTAGTCGCAAAGCACACCAGCCAGCACCTCATTTAAAAACTCGTGCTCAAAAAGGGCAAACCCTGCATCGTCGCGGCCGTTTGATGCCAACGCTGACGCCAGCGAAAGAAACAATCCCACCCAGTATTGCTAAAAAAGACAGTCAAGGCCAGCGTCTTGAACGAGCGCTTAAAGTTTCAACGAGCTCCATTGTCAGTCGCTTTGGCTCATCAAAACCTGGTAACGATATTGCACCACCAGTTGTTAAAGAAGCATCAAAGCCCGCAGCAGCATCTCAACCTACGCCAGCTACCGATACACAAGCAGTCGGCAAAGCCTCTAAACAGACTTCCAAGCCGCGGCATAAACTCAAGAAACACGCCTCTTTAGCAGCCTACGCTACCACCGCACTGGCCACGCTTGTGCTTGCCGCTTACGTGACCTATTTAAACATCCCGTCGGTTTCTATAAAGGTGGCTGCCTCGCAAGCTGGCTTTAATGCCAGTCTACCAAGCTACAAACCAAGCGGCTATAGCTACCGTGGCCCCGCGCAGTCGGCACCCGGTCTTGTCACGCTCACTCTTAGTTCCAGCAGTGATGACAAGACGCTCAGCCTTGAGCAACGTCCGACCAACTGGGATACGCAGGCCGTGAAAGAAAACTATATTGCAACCCAAACTGATACCGAACCGTTGGTCTACCAAAACCAAGGGCTGACAATTTATGTCTACGACGGCAAAGCCAGCTGGATAAACGGTGGGAAACTTTTCACCCTCAACACTAACGGCTCCCAACTAGGCGTCGACCAAATTCTCAAACTCGCCGCCAGCGTGTAGATATCTCTGCACTTTGTTACAATAGAACAGATGAAGCAACCAGTACGCACTCGATTCGCACCCAGCCCCACTGGCTATTTACACGTCGGCGGTATTCGCACGGCACTTTTTGCCTGGCTGGTGGCTCGTAAAGCGGGTGGTCAATTTATTTTACGTTTGGAAGATACCGATAAAAAACGAGAGGTGAAAGGCTCAGCCGAACACTTAATAGAAAGTTTGAAGGCTTTGGGGCTTGAATACGACGAAGGACCCGACAAACCACGCAACGAAACATCCGTCGCTAGCAGCCCACATCAACCCGGCCCGTATCAACAAAGTAAACGCTTAAAAATTTATAAAACATGGGCAAAAACACTTATTGAGAATGGTCGTGCCTATGCCGACCCATATACACTCCAGGAAGTGCAGACTTTCCGCGAACAGGCGGTGAAAGAAAAAAAACCGTTCTTATACCGCAACCATCGTCCAGAAAATCCACCCGTCTGGGATGGATCGCAGCCACTAAGATTTAAATCTGATCCAAAAAAATACGCCTGGCATGACGAAGTCATGGGAGATCTACAAACTGGCTCTGAAGTGATTGATGACTTCATCCTCATCAAATCAGATGGATACCCAACATATAATTTCGCTCATATAATTGACGATATGCTCATGGACATTACCCATGTAATCCGTGGTCAAGAGTTTTTGGCGAGCATGCCTAATTTTCTTAACTTATACGAGGCTCTCGACATTAATCACCCCGTCTTTGCAACTGTCCCACATATACTAAATCAACAAGGTAATAAAAAACTAAGTAAGCGTGATGGGGCTAAAGACGTGCTTGACTACATACGTGAAGGTTATTTGCCCGAGGCGCTCGTTAGCTTTATTGCTACCCTCGGCTGGAACGACGGTACCGAGCAAGAAATCTTCACAGTTGAAGAATTAATAAAGAAGTTTGGCTTAGACAGAGTAGGCAAGAGTGGCGCTCATTTTGATGAACGCCGCCTCAACTGGACCAACGGCCATTTTATTCGCGAACTGAGCCTTGATGATCTTTACAAGAGAGCTGAAAGCTACTGGCCTGATGAAGCAACTGGATCAGATGAAACCTATAAAAAGCAAGTCCTGGGGCTTGTGCAAGAACGGCTGAAATATCTCGGCGAGCTGCCCGAACTGACAAGATTCTTCTTCGTTGAACCCGAGGTTAATCTTGATCTCATCTCGCATAATAAACAGCTCAAAAAAGTTGAAAAGACCCGTCTCAAAGAACTCTTACGGATCAGCCTAAGCGAACTCGAACAAAGCGATTTCACCATCACGGATATTCAAGCCCGGCTTAACCGCCTCCTCGAACAAACTAACGAAAAACCCGCCGTGTTATTTAGTATCATCCGCATTGCCACCACCTGGGCACCAGCCAGCCCCGCCCTGGCCGACACCCTTGCCGTTCTTGGCAAAGAAACATCGCTCATGCGCATAAAAACCTCAATTGAAACTATTGAAACGGCCTAGCTTGTCACCATGCAATGCCGCAATTATTTGGTATAGTACATGAAATGAAAGATACGCAGTTAATTGATTTGTTTCAGCACGCGCGGAGTGATAAGAGCCTGGCGGTGATTGAGGGGGCACAGGCGCTGAAACATGCGACACGCTTTGGGGCTGATGTGCAGGAATATATCACATGTGATATAGAGTTGTTGCAACAATTGCTTGCAGAACTTGCCGAAGATGTTAGAGATATTATTTTATCAGAGGTAAAACAGGTGAGTGAGGAAATGTTCAGCAAGCTCAGCCCACAGCCACCGCGCACCAAAGTGATTGCTCTTGCTAAAAGAAGAGTGTGGAGCGAAAAAGATATCGACTCAAAAAAACCGATTATATTTTTAGAAGACCCACGAGACCTAGAGAACATTGGAGCTGTGATTCGCGTGAGCGCAGCGGCAGACGCTGGGGCGGTCATCATCAATGGTTCAGCCGACATCTGGCATCCGGCAGTAATAAGAGGTGCGGCCGGTCTTCACTATGCCATCCCGGTCTTCTGTCATCTCGATCCGCCGCGGCGGAAGAGATCTGAGTCAGAATTAAAAACAGATCTTTCGGCTGCACTTCGTTTCGCTCAAGATGACAGACAAAAAATCTCCCTCGACCCAACAGGGGAAGACATCGCCGGTGCATCTATTCCAAAGAATGCTATTCTCATCTTTGGCACCGAACGTCACGGCATTAGCAAAGCACTCCTTGACTCATCAGATCAAATCGTCCGCCTACCAATGAAAAAAGGGGTAAGCAGCCTAAACCTCGCCACCTCTGTAGCCGCCACGTTATATAGATTGTAGAGCCTAGTTCTTAGATCTTAGAGTTGCCCAGCTGGCCAGGTATACTATCTGTTAACTTCCCATCAATAAGAAGAGAGGCTTTCTATTAAGCTTTGAGCTGCTGCAGGACTCTGAAAGCTATCCATTTTTCTAAGATCTAAGCTCTACAATCTAAGATCTAATTTGTGGTATTATAAGCATTATGGAAGATCAAAATAAAAATCAGTTTCATAAAATGGAAAGTTATCAGCCTGGGCAAAGCCAAGGCGTACCCAAAAAGCTAAAGAAGAAACGTTTCGCCAAAATAGATGCTTGGCTCAAGACCCACCCCCGTAAAAGTTTGGTTCTACTGGTAACTGGACTCCTGATTGTCGGCGGCGGAATACTCTACGCACTCGGTGGTGCCGATTTTAACACTATCGTCACACCAGCCAAAGCCACTGCCCCAAAGCAGTTTTATTCACTTCTCACCGGGAAAGAGGTAAGTGAGGGCGATTCCAAACGTCCCGTTACGAGCGCAATGATTGAAAACAGCCCTGACGCCCGCCCGCAAAGTGGCCTGAAAGAAGCTGGCGTGGTATTTGAGAGCGTGGCCGAAGGTGGTATTACTCGTTTCTTGGTGCTCTATCAAGAGGACAAGCCGCAGCTTATTGGCCCCATCAGAAGCGTCCGCCCACAGTTTGCCAGCTTAGTTGCACCATTTGACGCTGGTCTGGCTCACGTCGGCGGCAGCGATATACCCCTTAAAAAATTACGTTCAGGCAAAATCCGCGATCTCGACCAATTCTTCAATGCCGATGCCTACTGGCGCGCCACTGATCGTTTTGCGCCGCATAACGTCTACACCTCAACCCAAAAGCTCGACGCCCTCAATAAAGCAAAAGGCTATACCTCAAGCAGCCTGAGCCCGTGGGGACACAACCGCAAAGCCATTGCCGCCAAAGAACCAAACGCTAAAGTAGTAACCATCCCGGTTTCCAGTGACCTCTACAATGTCAGCTACACCTGGATTAAAGAGAAGAATCTCTACGCACGGTCACAGGGCGGAGAAGTACATAAAGATAGAGAAAAAGGCGCCATTACGCCAAGCGTGGTGATTGCTATGCAAGTACCGCACGACGTCATTAAAGAATCTAACAGCTACAGCTACCCAGAAGTAAACAGCAAGGGGACTGCCTGGATTTTTCAAAATGGCACCGTCAAACAAGTCAAATGGGCAAAGAAAGATGACAAAAGCATGATACAGTTTACCGACAACGAAGGTAAGGCAATAAAACTAAACCAAGGCCAAGCCTGGATCACTCTCATCAAACCCGATACCAAACCCACCTGGAAATAAAGCGCTTGTATTTGCAAGTTTTCTAGGGAACAGATAACCTAAAGTCATGGTAGTAGCGAGCGAGCAACTAAACCCGATGACGTACGGCCAACCACGACAGGAGGCCGAGTCCGTACACCCTGCTCAGAAATCTGATGTAATAATTCCACTTCTACATGCCGAGGCAATGTACGAAACCAATACCACTGTATTTAACCGAGCTGGCCACGACGTACGCCATTTAACAATTGTCAACAATTCTGGTTTGCTTTTTGAAGGCGCCAAACTTACTTTGCCAGAAGAGGCGCAAGACACGGCAGATCTTGTGGCTGATATGATTGCTCTCAGAGCCATTTCAAGCACCAGTGATCACAGGCGTTTTTTACCCGAAGAAACTCTCGAAATTAGACATGAGCGGGTAAAAAAGATTGTACAGTGGCTCAATAAACACCTCACAGATGCCGATGGCAAACCACTAGTTTCTCGACGAACGCCGCGCGGCGAGCCTGCACAATTCGGGCTGAGAGATGTGGTGGTGCGCGATTTACGCCACACTGAAAAACAACGCGCACCTACATTTATGGACACCGTGCAAGAAATCGAAACGTATATCACCGAGGGTACATTCACGCACATTGTTCTTTTGGATGCATTTGACATGCGGGCTGCTCGAACCGCCCTTCAACATTGTGCCGGCAGACTGCTAGAAGGGGATGCTTTGCACAGATATAAAAACATTAATACTGTTCTTGCCAATACCTATGATTCTAGGACTGACGTTTACGAACGGGAGCACTTGTTACTATCCCAAACCGGTGGCTCAGCACCTGAGCATTCAACTATGGTCTTTGTCTCACCAAAAGATCAACCAGGTTGGTGGGATAGAGCTAGTTGTAGTGGGCCACAACGAGCTTTATTTTTTCCACCAGGAACATTTGAGCGAAAAGATGAAAAACTTTCTCGAGAAGCCAGAGCCAAAGAGATCTGCAAAACCTGCCCCGTAAAACAGCCCTGTCTTGATTTTGCACTTGCGAAACGAGAGCCTTTTGGTATCTGGGGCGGCCTCAACGAGAATGAACGAAAAGGGCTGTAGGATATAGCAGCATACTCATATTGATAGCTGGTGACATCACGGAGAATACCTTCGGTGCGCCTGCGCTACTTTCTCGATACATACATCTGTGAGAGTGGCTTGTCTTCGAACTCCGATTGCTATTCTCTTCATGGCTACGGCAATCAGAATTCTATTCTCGAAAGACGGCACTAAAAAAGTCCAGCAGATGCTGAACTGTTTTAGTGGTGACCTCACGGAGAATCGAACTCCGATTGCCAGGATGAGAACCTGGTGTCCTAGCCGTTAGACGATGAGGCCACGTATGAGAAAGGTGCATGAGTTACATTCAACTAGGAGACTATATCATAACAGGGGTAGAACCTCAAGTCTTGCAGTGGTAAACATGAGCATTTTCATCTATACTAACGGGTGAGCATTATGCAACATGTAAAAGTTAAGTGGCTGCGGATTTTCAATTACAGCCTGGTGGGCGCCAGTGCAGTTCTTGGCACTGTGTACGTTTTATTCGAACAACTCGAGGTAAGCCAAGCTGTAAAAGACACCTGGGGAATCACCCCTCTTGTTTTAACAATCGCCTTCATTCATGCTGTTTTCGTTCTCACGACCGACAAGCTGTTGATGAAACACTTTCCGTGGATTATTACCGTCATTAGCGCTTTTATATACGGCATTTTGCACAGCACCATTATTGAAACCAGTGACAACACTAACATTCTGTATCGATTCACACTTGGCATAGTAATTTTCTTCACCGGCATGCTGGGGCTGTATCCGCCCATCACTGCCGTGACGATTGTGTGGTTAGTTTTGGGACTAACGGTAAATGGAGTGCTGGCTCCTACCAGTGCCTCGCTGGGCTTTAATATTATGGTAGACATATTCCTCACCGTGGCGGGCTTTAGTGGTTGGCTCTTGTTTCGCAAATACTACGTGCCTCGAGACGACACTCAAACTAAGAAACTAGTGCAGACTATCGAGCAGGAGCAGTTTAAATCGAATGCCATTTTAGAATCAATTACTGATGGCGTGATGATTATTAGCCCTGAGGGCACGGTTCAAGCACTCAATAAAAGCGCGGCGGCCATGCTGGGCTGGCAACACGACGAGGCCACGAACCTTGACTACCGCTCCCTGTACGAAGTTGAACAGAGCCCGCTTAAAAACGAGTCGAGCGAAGACGCCATCACCCAAAGCTTAAAGTTGAAAAAAGCTAGCCAGAAACTCAGCCTCATTCGCACAGCTCATCAGCGACATATCTACATTGATATCGTTGCTTCGCCAATTATGGAAAGTTCAACCGATCAAGCCTTAAAGCAAGAGAGGCAGATCATGACCGGCGTGGTAGCAGTTCTCAGAGATGTTGATGAGCAAAAGCGTCAAGAACAGCAACGGAGCGATTTTATTTCCACCGCTAGTCATGAAATGCGCACGCCAGTGGCCTCTATTCAAGGCTACCTGGAACTCGCCCTGAACCCAAAGATAAGCGAGCTTCAACCTAAAACAAAGGTCTATCTCGACAAAGCGTACGAGGCCACCAAACATCTTGGGCAACTGTTTCAAGATCTGCTCACCGTCAGCCGTAGCGAAGACGGGCACCTGGTTAATCATGCTCGACTAGTAAACGTTAACACCTTACTTTCCGAACTCTGCGACGAACAAAAAAACCGTGCTGCACAAAAAGGCCTCACGCTGCAGTGTGAGCACGCCACCGACAAGGCTGCCGGCGAGAAAAGCGTTGAGCCGCTCCTGTATGTTAAGGTCGACCCTGAACGCCTGCGCGAAGTGCTGCTCAACCTTATTGAAAACGCCATTAAATACACTGCCCAGGGAACTATTACGCTGGGCGCCCAACTTAAAGATGATAAAGTACTCATTCACGTCACCGACACCGGTCCCGGCATTGCCGAAGAAGACACCTCACATCTCTTTCAAAAATTTTACCGGGTAGATAGCTCCGCTACACGCGAAATCGGTGGCACCGGACTTGGGTTGTTTATTGTAAAGCAAATTATGGATCTCATTGGCGGGCGGGTCTGGGTACAGAGCCAGGTGGGCAAGGGGAGTACCTTCTTTGTAGAGCTACCTCGCGTTGACGCTGAAGAGCAAAACAACTCGAGCAATGAAACGACCACAACCACTATGGTATGATAGAAGTATAAACAAGGGTACATAATACATGGCAAAAATATTACTGGTAGAAGACGATAGCAACTTACGCGAAATTTACGCAGCTCGGCTTGAGGCCGAAGGCTACGAAGTAGCCACCGCCAACGACGGCGAAGAAGGGCTGGCCGTTGCCGTGAAAGAACGGCCACAGCTTGTCATCGCCGATGTTATGATGCCCAAAATTAGCGGCTTTGATATGCTCGATATTTTGCGTACCACTCCTGAAACCAAAGACGTAAAAGTGATTGTGATGACCGCACTCAGCCAAGATGAAGACCGTCAACGTGGCGAAAGCCTTGGTGCCGACAGATACTTTGTGAAAAGCCAGGTGGTGTTAGAAGATCTTGTGGCAACCGTAAAAGAACTGCTCGCTGATGTTCCGGGAGGCGCGCCGGCGACACCCCCTCAGCCGGCTGTGGCTGACCCAACGTCCACACCAGTTGTAAATGACTCTAATCCAGCAGCCGACGGCACTCAGATCCAAGATCAAGCAGCCGCCGGCACGCCGCCACCTTCTCTTGACAACGATGTTGCTGATTTTGTCGCCACCAGCCCCCTCATGAATGGCACGCCACCACAACCAGCACCGCCAGCTGACGAAAGTACCGACGAACAACCCCCAGCTCCCACACCGCAGGTGTAATCTCGCATGAACAGTCCCGTTCGCCTTAATAAACA
>CAYRKQ010000001.1:13108-29190 GCA_964424985.1 uncultured Candidatus Saccharibacteria bacterium
ATAAACATCTGGCTCACATACTTGGCATGAGTCGACGTGAAGCCGACACCGCCATAGAACAGGGTCGAGTACTCGTCAACGATAAACCTGCAGTGCTCGGCACCGTCGTTCAACCGGGGCGAGACACCGTCCGCCTGAGCGGTGAGCAGGTAAGTATGCGCCCCAAGCGCTACACCTATTTACTAATGAACAAACCGGTGGGTTATGTCTGTTCTCGTAAAAAACAGGGCGAGAACCCCACCATTTATGACCTCCTGCCTCGACAATACCATGCTCTAAAAGTTGCCGGCAGGTTAGATAAAGACAGCTGCGGCCTGCTGCTTTTAACAGATGATGGCGACACCATTTTTAAATTAACGCACCCCAAGTTTGCCAAACAAAAAATCTATCATGTCGGCTTAAATAAACCGCTTAAAGCCGAGGATCGAAAGAAAATCGAGCAGGGCATAGACCTGGAAGACGGCACCAGCACGTTTCAAGTCGCACCAATAAAAATAAAGAACCCCACCACCCACAACCTAATACCTAACACCTACAAAGTCACCATGTCAGAAGGCCGCAACCGCCAAATCCGCCGTACCTTCGGCAACCTCCGCTACATGGTAACCCACCTAGAACGCGTGCAATTCGGTAGCTACTCACTCGATCGACTAAATAACGAGCTCTATTTGCAAGTCTAATGATTTTTATGTTATAATTATGACAACGTATGAGTAAAAAACTTCCGGTTGTGGCGATTGTTGGACGTGCCAATGTGGGCAAGTCTAGTTTGTTTAACCGGATGATCGGCAAGCAGCAGCAGGTGGTGGCACGAGAGGCCGGGACAACGCGTGATGCAGTGTATGGCCAATTAGAATTTGGCGACCATCATTTTTGGCTGGTTGATACGGCCGGATTAAAACCGGCAGAAGATGAGTTTGAAGCATCAATTCAAGATCAAATTGAAGAGGCGGCTGCCGCAGCCGACGTTATTATTGTCGTTGTTGAAGCCCAGACGCAGATTACTGAAGAAGATCGCAAAGTTGCCAAAAAAGCCCTCAAAAGTAAAAAGCCTGTCATTTTGGTAACAAACAAGGTGGACCAGACCCAGAAAGAAGATCGGGGATCGGAGAGCGGGGATTCTTCACTGGTCACTCCTGAGTCTCCACTCATTTTACGATGGGAGCGTCTCGGCATCAAAGACATCTTTGCCACCTCCGCCACCCAAAGTATTGGCGTCAAAGATCTGCTGATTCAACTCACCAACATGCTCCCCGTCAAACAAGCGCTGACTGATGATGTCATTCGCATAGCGCTCCTCGGCCGACCAAACGCTGGTAAGAGCCATTTGTTCAACACGCTGGCCAAGAAACAACAGGCCATTGTCGCCGACAAGGCTGGCACTACCCGAGACGTAAATCGCCTGCGTATCCGGTATGCAGAGCGCGAATTCGAGCTGCTCGACACCGCTGGCATTCGAAAACCTGGCAAAGTAGAAGTCGGTATAGAAAAGTTCAGCGTGCTCAGAAGCCTGCAGGCCATTGAAGAAGCCGACATCTGCCTGCTGCTCATGGACGTCAACGAACTCAATACTAGCCTAGACCAACGCATTGCCGGCCTGATTAAAGAGGCGGGCAAGGGGTTAATTATTGTGGTCAGCAAATGGGATGATGCCGAAGACAAAGACGCTTACACGCGCGACGCTCTCGCACCACAAGTAGCGCGCAGCTTTAAATTCGCCCCCTGGGCACCGCTTATTTTCACCAGCGCCGTAACCGGGAAGAACGTCGCTAAATTATTTGAACTCAGTCTTGATATCTACAGCCGCCGCCAACAAATGCTCAAAACCACTGATCTTAATAAGGTTCTCAGTCAAGCCCTCACCGCCCATCCGCCAGCTGGCCTCAAGGGTCGCCACCCCAAACCACGCTACATTGTGCAAGATGCCACCGCGCCGCCAACCTTCCGCCTCTACGGCGCCCATTTAGAGTATCTTCACTGGAGCTGGAAGCGCTACTTGGAAAAACACCTCCGCGAAACCGCCGACTTCAGCGGCACCCCCATTAGAATGTTCATGATGAACAACGAACGCAAATCCGGCAAAACTAAAAAGTTTCTGCCAAAAACGAAAACCGAATAAATAGATGAACGACTTGATACTTGTTACCTGATACGTGATACTTATTTGCATGGCTTTGTTTCAGAAATTTCAGCGAAATGATCAGTTGGTGCAGATTATGCGCGAGACGCCCGTCGCTACAAGTGACGAAGGTGGCTTTGTGCAATTGATTGTTGGTCTTGGCAATGTTGGCAAAGAATACGAGCATACTCGCCACAATATTGGCTTCAAAGTGGTTGATGCGTACCGAAAAGAGAAAGGCTTCCCGGCCTGGCAAGAAAAAAAGAGGTTCAAGGCTTTTGTGTCTGAAGAATTTATTGCTGGAAAAAAAGTGGTGCTCGTAAAACCGACCACGCTGATGAACCTAAGCGGGGAGGCAGTGCAGTCACTGAAAGATTTTTACAAAGTACCGAACGCAGATATCACCGTTATTCACGATGAGCTTGATCTCCCTTTTGGCACTGTGAAAGAAAAAACCGGCGGGGGAAGTGCCGGCAACAACGGATTAAAAAGTATAATTAAACATGTCGGCGAAGATTTTAAACGAATTCGAATAGGTATTAAAAACGCTCAGCTAGAAAAGATTGACGCAGCAGATTTTGTGCTTAGCACGTTCTCAAAAGAAGAGCAAAAACAATTGAACCCCATTATCCAAGAGGCTGTATCAAGGCTTTAATTTAAGCTATGCTACTTTTCGTCACGATCTATACCTAACAACCCCCCAACCAGAAAAGCGCCACTCATTAATTGCATCCTGGTGGTCAGTTCATCATACCGCATAGAGCCAGCGGCACCCATTACAAATCCTTCATTGGGATTTGTAGGTTTAGCTTCAGAGTTACCGATTCCAACTAGTATTTCCTCGTTCGTTTGCATATGCACTCCTGAAATAGATCTATTACATGTTCTAGTGTACACTTTTAGTATATCACACGCTGTCAATGTTTGTCAAGTTTTGTCAACCCAAACAGGTGCTTTTCAAGTAAATAAACAGCGCCAGCAGGGGTGGGCACTGCTGGCGCTGATTAAACCCTTCAACCCACCCGAGCGAAGCGTCAGTGCTGGTCTCTCTCGACAGCCTGCGCCTGGTAAACCAATCTGTTATGACTCGCTTTGAATAACTCATCTCTACAAAAGTAGAGTGGGCATTGGGTTAAAGGGGTTAGAAGATCTACGACGCATGTCTTCCGCCAGCTGGCGGAAAGCACGCGAGATAAGTGGAGGGTAAAAACTTATAGGCGCACGTCGCAGACTTCCTAACAACTCCCGCCAACGGCGGGATGTTACAATGGGGTATAAAAGGTGCTTTAAACGATAGTATTAAAACATATCGCTTACGAATTGCAATATTAGCACACGAAAAAGTAATTGTCAACACTTTCTTGTATGAAAATCAATAAAATTACAAAGAAGCATAAACACTATCCAGCGTATCTGTTGGAAATTACGTATCCGCCCAAAGAACTTTATTTTCTTGGCGAACCACTCGAAGATTACCTGCCAGCCGTCACCATTGTCGGTGCCCGAAAGCTCACAAATTATGGCAAAGAGGTGACCTACCGCCTGGCATATGATCTGGCGAAAGCCGGTATAACAGTAGTCAGCGGCCTCGCGCTCGGGGCTGACGGCGTAGCACATCAAGCTGCTTTAGATGCTGGTGGCCACACCGTCGCAGTATTAGCCTGTGGGCTAGATCAGATCTATCCAGCCTCACACCGCAACCTGGCCATTGAGCTGCTCAAAAAAGGTGGCACCATACTGAGTGAGTACGAAGAAGGCACGCCGGCCTTAAAACAACATTTTATTGCCCGCAACCGCATTGTCTCGGCACTCAGTGATATGGTGATTATCACCGAGGCAGCCGAAGCCAGTGGCTCACTGGTCACCGCCGGCTACGCCCTAGAGCAAAATAAGCTTGTTGGAGCCATTCCTGGCAACATTACCAGCAGTTTGAGCACTGGCACGAATAATCTCATTAAAAGCGGTGCTACGCCCGTTACAAGCGCTCAGGATGTACTTGACGCACTCGGGCTGAAGGCTAAAGCATTGGAACGCGCCGAGGTGATGGGCGACACTGCGCAGGAACAGCTAATAATTGATCTA
The DNA here is from genome assembly GCA_964424985.1 of uncultured Candidatus Saccharibacteria bacterium. Taxonomy (GTDB): domain Bacteria; phylum Patescibacteriota; class Saccharimonadia; order Saccharimonadales; family UBA7683; genus CAYRKQ01. The sequence goes on from CAYRKQ010000001.1 coordinate 17,310, forward strand.
ATAAAAGAAGGGGTGAGTGAGCTCGAACTATTACAAATTAAAAGCAAGTTAGAACCAACGGAGTTCAGCCAAACCATGACCATGCTAGAAATCAGCGGCAAAATCCGCCCTTTAGGTGCCGCGCACTGGACATTGAAATAGATCTTAGAAAGGAGTTCTTAGATCTGAGAAAAACCAACCTCCGTCAAACCGAGTTACGAAACCACCGATGTCATCCTGAACTTGATTCAGGATCTGATCAATAAAATACTGGATCCTGAATCAAGTTCAGGATGACAGCAAGGAAACTTTTCAGGGCAGGAATCCAAAAGCTCTATATCTGCTGATATAATATATATTATGAAGATTACAAAATATGGTCATGCGTGTCTATTTATTGAAAAGGAGGGGCAAACTCTTGTAATTGATCCAGGCTGCTTTACTCAGCTGCCATCAGAACTGCCTAACAATACCGTTGCTATCATTGTTACAGAGGAGCATGCCGACCATTTTGATCTTAAAAACCTCAAATTGCTACTACAATCTAGCCCAACAGCCCAGATTTTTACAACGAAAGTAGTGACTGAGTCACTTAAACAAGAAAGCATCGAGGCTTACGCTATTGAAGGTGTTGAGGAAAAGATGGTTGGCACTTTTAGTTTGAACTTTACCGAAACTTCACATGCACCAGTTCATAAAACGTCACCATGTCAGTCTTTAGCTATTCAAGTCGGCGATACACTCTATTACCCGAGCGATTCCTATAAAACAACAGCGAATAAAGTTAAAATTTTAGCACTGCCAACGTCGGGTCCATGGTACAAAGTCACTGAATCAATCGATTTTGTGAACAGCATTCAATCAGAGCAGATCCTCGCAACTCACAACGCACTAAATAGTACAGCTGGCAATATGGTTGTCGAAAACCATACTAAGAACAACCTGAATGATAAGAACCGTCAGTGGGTTAACTTGGGTGATGGTGAATACATAGAAGTTTAAACTTGACTAATTAATAACTGCTCGTGTAGTGTTGGAGGCTGTTGCATTAAATTTGGAAAGACTATACGTTAGTAAGCATGAGCAAGAAGAATTTAGTTATTGTTGAGTCGCCGGCCAAGGCTAAAACTATCGAGAAGTATCTTGGTAGCGACTTTAAAGTACTCTCCAGTGTGGGGCATATTCGTTCTATTGCCAAAAAAACCAAAGGAGGAGCTGAGCCTATTGAGGTTGAAAACGGCTTTAAAACTACTTATGAAGTCGATCCGGAGAAGAAAAAAGTTATTTCTGAACTGAAAAAAGCCGTTAAAGAAACCGAAACCGTGTGGCTTGCAACAGATGAAGACCGCGAAGGGGAGGCGATTGCCTGGCATTTGTGCGAGGTACTAAAATTAGACCCGAAAAAAACCAACCGCATTGTCTTTCATGAAATTACCAAAGGCGCTATTGAAGAGGCGGTGAAGAACCCGCGAACGGTTGATATGAACTTAGTTCAAGCTCAACAAGCCCGCCAGATACTTGATAGAATTGTTGGTTTTGAACTCTCGCCCGTGGTCTGGCAAAAAGTGCCCGGCGGCAAATCTGCCGGCCGTGTGCAGTCTCCCGCCGTTAGATTACTAGTGGAACGCGAACGCGAGATTGAAGCTTTCGAAGGCTCCTCAACGTTTAAGGTCACTGCGCTTTTTTCTCATGATGGCGACGAAGTAAAAGCTGAACTCCCCGAGAAGTTTGAGACTGAAAAAGAAGCGCAAGCATTTCTTCAAAGCCTGATTGGCTCAACTTTTGCTGTCACCGACGTCAGCAAAACACCTGGCACCCGCAACCCCGGCGCCCCGTTTACCACCAGCACCTTGCAGCAAGATGCCAACTCCCGGCTCGGCTTTAGCTCAAAAGCCACCATGTCAGCCGCTCAGAAGCTGTATCAAGAAGGTAAAATTACCTACATGCGTACTGATTCAGTTAACCTAAGTAACCAATCGCTTGGGCAAATGACAAGCTATATTAAAACGATTTTTGGCGAAGACTATCATCAATTCCGCACTTTTAAAACCAAGAATTCCAGCGCTCAAGAAGCTCATGAGGCCATTCGTCCGACGGATGTGGCGGTTGAAAAAGCCAGTGATGATAGCTACAACCAGAAACTATACGATCTCATTCGCCGGCGCACCTTAGCGAGCCAAATGGCGCCTGCCAAGCTTGAAAAAACTACCGTTACTATTGCTATCTCATCTGGTAAAAAAGTCTTTGAGGCCAAAGGTGAAGTTATTTTATTCGATGGTTTCCTAAAAGTCTATGGTGGTAGCAAAAAAGACCCTGAAATACTTCCGGAGCTGAAAACCGATGATGAACTTACACTCAAAGAGGCCAGCGCTCGCCAGGTCTTTGCCCGGCCACCGGCAAGATACACCGAAGGTAGTTTAGTGAAAAAACTCGAAGAACTTGGCATTGGACGCCCCTCAACCTACGCCACCATCATCAATACCGTTCAGGTGCGTGGCTATGCCGAGCGTGGAGAGGGCGAGGGCGAACCGCGCGATGTGATTACCCTCACACTCGCCAAAGAAAGCGCGGAGCGAGCAGTGGTGCAGGAAAACACTGGTGCCGACAGAGGCAAGCTCATACCAACAGCAGCTGGAAAGGTGCTCAACGACTTTTTGGTAGATTACTTTGACCAAGTGGTCGATTACGACTTCACGGCCGAAATTGAAGAAGAATTTGACCTTATCGCCGCCAACAAATTAGAACGCAACAAAATGCTGGAAGAGTTTTACCATCCGTTTCATAAACTTATTGAAAAATCTGACAAAATCGACCGTTCCAAAGTGGCGCAAGCCAGAGAGGTGGGCAAACACCCGAAATCTGGCAAGCCAATTCTGGCGCGCTTTGGACGCTTTGGCCCTATGTTGCAACTGGGCGAAACTGAAGATGAAGAAAAACCGCAATTTGCACCACTGCCCAAAGGTACAAAAATTGAAACCGTGACTGTAGAAGAGGCCCTTAAGGCTTTTGATCTACCACGCGTGGTCGGCCAAACCGAAGACGGCAAAGACATGAAAGCCAATATCGGCCGTTTTGGCCCCTACATTCAAGTAGACAAGCTTTTTGTGAGCATTAAACCACTTGACCCCTATAAAATCACTCATAAAGAGGCTCTGGAGCTCTATGCCGCTAAATTAAAGGCCGAAGCTGAAAAGAATATTGCTGATTTTGGTGACATAAAAGTACTAAACGGCCGTTTTGGCCCCTACGTAACAGATGGAAAAAAGAACGCCAAAGTACCAAAAGAAACCGACCCCAAGAAACTCACCGAAACAGAAGCCAAAAAACTCCTCGCCGAAACTCCCGCAAAAGGTAAACGCAACTTCAAACGAAAACCCGCTAAAAAGAAATGACCCTTCGCCGCAAGGCGGAGACAACTTCCTCCCGCCTACTCAAAAACCGAGAGAAGGCTTTGCTTTTGTTCCCTGCGAGGCGAGGATGTTTGAGCGAGTGTATATGAGTGAGTTCCGCAGCCTCCAGAGAGCAGAAGCAAAGACTGACCATCGTGCTTTTTGAATCTAGGTGGTAGTTTTGTGTTACTTTTGCTACCAAAAGTGATGGGAAGAAGCTGATTGATTACATACTGGATCCGCCAGCTGGCGGATGACGGAAAACAGAGGAGAAGAGGGTTCTGTATGCTTATTATCAACTTCTTTTGACAAGCATAAAAACTTACATCTAGTGTGTTCATGTATTTTTAGTATTGGCTATTTAGTGCTATAATTTATCTATACTCCTTAACTTATGAAATAGGTGTTGACTTATAAAACTATTTGTATTACAATAAGCATATAGTTACATAAAAACTAGGTAATTCAAGAGGCGAGAGGATTTTATGGAAGAAGCAACAACAGTTAATATCAAGCAGGCAGCCAAAGACATTTTGGAAACTATCGAGCGCGAACGAGAGCGCGAAATTATTGCACGCCGTTTTGGCTTGTACGACCGTAAAGAAACGTTAGAACAGATTGGTGAACTGCTTGGCATCACCCGAGAACGTGTTCGACAGCTGGAAAAAGCCATCCTCATTCGTCTGCGCGCCTCTGCAGAAACAGACATGCCTCACATTACCCAGATTGAAAAAGAATTTGTTAAACAACTTTCTGAAATGGGACGCGTGGCTCGTGTCAGCGACCTCGCTGCCAAAGTAGGGGAGACAGGTGATGATCGCGATCGTTCACATGTGGCATTTCTGGCCAGCCTTGCTCCCGGCCTGACCGTGGTTGATGAAAACGACGATTACTACCAATCCGTAGCAATTGCCCAATATTTTGACGAGAAAAAGGTAAAAGAGCAGGTAGACAGCCTGGTAGCTACTATTAAAGAATATGGCAAGCCTCTTACTATCGATGAACTCTACGGCAAATTAAGCGGCTACGAGCACCCCGCACACGTGGAAGCAACTGCTAGTATCAGCAAGCACCTCACACACCTTAAAGAACAGTGGGGGATGGTCAAGTGGCCTCTGGTAAACCCAAAGAATATTCGTGACAAAATCTATGTTATTTTGCAGGAAAACACCAAACCAATGCACTTTTCTGAAATCTCTGACGCCATTAAGAAGTCTGATTTCAAGCGAAAAGATGTTACTACCCAGGCAATTCATAACGAACTGATTAAAGACAAGCGCTTTGTGCTTATTGGCCGCGGGATTTATGCCCTGAAGGAATGGGGTTATAGCAAGGGTACGGTTTCTGACATCATCGTTAAGATCTTGAAGAAGAGCAAAGAACCAATGCACCGTGACGACATCGTCAAAGAAGTTCTCAAGAGCCGCCAGGTCAAAGAAACAACCATTCTTCTTAACCTACAAGGCAAACCAGAGTTCAAACGCGTAGCAAAAGCTACCTACGCCCTCGCCGACTAGGTCAGTACATATCATTCAACTTTGCGCGCAATGTAGGTTATCACATTCGATCTAAAGTGTAAGGAAGCCAATAAACTTATGTCATATTCAGATGGTACGCCACCAATCATACCGACTCAATTAGAGGCTAGGTCTTACGATCAAGTTGAAACCAGGATGTTCTGGAGTAGCCCGATGTATCTCGATGACGCATCATTTATTGGTGAGCTGACAAGAGCAAGAAATAAGGGAGCAGATGCTTTCCTTTTTACAGCCTACTCAGCGATTCCTCTGGCGGATGCAATAAGAGGTTTTTATCTCTACATCGGTGAAGAGTTGCCCGTAATTGATTATGTTATGGCGCGCAAGGTGCATAAGGGCGAGCATCATAAAGCCAAATTGTTAAGCGAAGAAGTGCCACGACTAACAGGCGTACTAGCCGACTGTCGCCGGGTGTGTGTCGTCGAACAATATGTATCTACGCTCAATACACTATTTTTTGCCCACCAAATAGTCGCTGAAACAACTCAGGCTGGTATTGCGCAAGATGACATCAGGGGTAAATATTACCACCTGGTGGATCCGAGCGATGTTGATTTAGAGGCCGTCACATCTATACATCAAGAATTTATGAAAGAGATCGGTCGCAAGGTTGCAGCTACAATGACTCACGATAGACCAAATACCAGGCAATGAGAGTTAAGATAAATTTGATATATACGAACTAATGAAAAATACACTAAAGGGATAATGGTTATACTCAACAAGCCATAAAATTCTGATAATAATAGCACACGAACATTTTACGAACAAGCGAATACAGTCAATGACCATAAAATAGAAGCAGTACGTACACGGGCAATATAGCTCGTATTCGCATTAGAAGTAGGGTATAAAGATTTAATACAGAAATACGGAAAATAACAGAGGTAGATTAGTAGAGAAGATGAAAGTAACACAACTTTGAGCAATAGATCTAATGTCGCACAATATATCTTTTACGACATTATATCTATAAAGCTTAGTTGAATCAATACACCTTCCCAATAGGGGGTTTCGCGCCTTTCAGGCAATTTACATTTAGCAATTATCAATTTACAAACACCTACTATGTATGTAGCGTCCCGTTTATAGCTGCTCACCGCCACATACTATCCACATGTGATATTTGACTTTTCCACAGTTCGTTGTGAAAAGTTGCTTTTTTGACATTTTCATACTATTGTTTTTTACAACTGCTCTCTCCCCTTCATTATCAAGAATTGATATATTATTTGACATTACTCTACTCTACATGTTTTATATGTTTTTTGTATATATCTTAATACGAACATAATACGAACAGGCGTAGGGAATAGAGGGTAGCTGAAAGTGTCTAAGTTCATCTAAGCTCTAAGAACTAAGGTCTACCATCTATTGCCCTATTACTTATAAAACACTCTATTCTTAAGTCGTACATCAATATATTGAGCCGGTGTCTTTTTTAGCCGTTTAAGATGTTGTAAGACCTGCTGTAACTCCCCTGTCTGCTCGCCTATCGATCGCTCAGTAGAAATCTTAACGTAGTAGCGCTCCCCTTCTATGTACACCCTGAGCTCTCTAGTAGACGAGGGTATCACCACTTGCTTAATAACGTTATTTTTTAGCTTTGGATAGAGCGGCTTTAACTGTAGTGGAAGCTCTCCTATCGTTTTGGCTGTGGTTCCGGCAAGTGCCGAACTGCCAGATTCTAATACGGCACCACTTTCATCTTTAACTGCTATAATATCTTTCGCCTTAACAGATGTGTAATTGTCTGAAAAAAGCGTTCCGCTACTGTCGAGATAACGCTGCTGCTGGCTTACATCGTTCCATGAAAATAGCGGTGTGCGCGGCTCAAGACGCGCATTCCAAGAGGTGGTTAGAGGAGCACGAGAGCTAAATGATACCGAAGAAACCTCAGGAAACGCAGTAAGAAAGTCTTTCTCCATGGCGTCACGATCAACCAACCAGCCTTGCTTAAGCGGAGCATGTTCACCAACGTACTGTACCAGATGTTTTTCGTACTGGGCTTTCTTCGCCTCGGGTAGCGTATATGCAGCACGTACGTTCACTCCCGAAACGCTCAACCTAAACAAAATCCCTAGTAAAAGCACACCGACCACCAGCAAAAGCATCTTATGGCGACGACGCTGGCGATTCATCTTCTGCAGTAAGCTTTCTTGACGCTGCAAATTCAACTGCCGGGCTTGTTTTTCTTGTAGCTGACGGCGTGAAGGCACCCCGTTGCCACGACGAAAGCTAGAATCAATGGTTGCATTAGATTGCCTTTGTCTGTTTGATGTTTGTTTTTTTAGTATGCCCATGTGACTATTTTTATTATAACCTACTGTTTTAACGCACTCCCTAAGATCATTGATGCCAATTCTTCTGACGCATGAGGTCGTGCGAACTGTTCATGAAGCGTCTTTGCCATCTGATTACCATGGCCGATCCCAAGCCTGGCCGTCGCAAGCGCCTCACTAAGCATGTCTGGCTGCAGCTCAAGCTTTTCTTCGTCAAGCACGTAGGCAGCGCCAGCTTCTTCAAACATCTGGGCATTTTTTAACTGATGGCCACCGGTGAGATATTTGCTAGGCACCGTGATAACTGTCTTCCTAGCATTTGCCAGCTCTTGCATCGTTGTCGCCCCGGTACGAGTTACTACCACATCTGCTGCTAAAATATAGTCTCTGAGCCTGACAAATTCGTGAACTTGCCATTTTTTTGCTTGATCGGGGGCAAGATCTGCCTTCACTTTATTTACAGATTGAGCCTTACCAACTCCGGTAATTAAACAGATCTGCCACCCCTGTTTGAGCAACCCCTCCCCTCCCCTTTCAATAATTTTATTCAATCGCTCTGCGCCCGTACCCCCACCAGTCACTAACACAAGCGGCTGATCGGCATCATAGCCGAGCGCCCGCTTGGCCTCTTGTTGTTCATCTTCCAGAATTGGCTTATAGGCCGCGTCTACTGGTATGCCCGTGTAGCTAAGTTTTTCCGCTGGGTATGTGTAATATTCTACCGGCATGCCGGTGGCTATTTTACGAGCCCAGCGAGCAATTATGCGACTACTTAGCCCCGGATGCGTATCAGAATCGTGAATAACGAGAGGTACTTTGTACATATGTGCTGCTACACCCACGGGCACGGAAACAAACCCGCCTTTGCAAAAGACCACCTCTGGGCGACGAAACAAAAAGCGCAGTGTCATCTGCAGAGTGCCGAGCAGCAGCAGGAACACATCTCCGATGTTCTTCAGGAGTGTCGGCAAGTGTAATACGTGCCACAACGCAGATTTAGTATTATAGCGCCGAAATTTTCCCGCAAAGATGGTGTTTATATGAATGGCTGGCATATCTGCAAAAATCTGCCCGGCCTGTTTTTGAAAACGACGATCAGTAATTACCGTTATATCGTGCGTCGGATCTTGTTTTAAAATCTCTAAAGCAACTGCCTTAAGCGGCGTAACGTGGCCGCCCGACCCGCCGCCCACCATGTATATGCGCATTATCTGCCCCTTCGTTTAATGTTCCGAGTGTTGTGTATTTAGAAATATTGAAGACCACCCCCAGGGCAGCCATGGTAAAAATCAGGCTAGTGCCGCCAAAGCTCAAAAATGGCAAGGTGACACCGGTAAGCGGCATGATGCTGAGCATCGCGCCAATGTTCACAAAAGCCTGCACGGCAATCCAGGCAAATACGCCAGCAGTAATTAACTGTAGGTAATGATTTGGGGCACGTTGGGCAATGGCGAGAATACGCAACAACAAAGTGCCATAAATACCAAAGACCACCATCATACCAATAAAACCAAACTTCTCAGCCATAATGGCAAAGATAGAGTCATTGGCTGCCTCAGGGACATAGCCATAGGCCTGCACGCTCTGACCCAAGCCCCGACCCATAACTCCCCCGCTCCCGACGGCAATCAGCGCCTGATTAATGTGCCAGCCGCTATCGGCAGCATCAGCCTCGCTATTTAAAAAGGTGAAGACTCGTTCACGACGATGCTGGAACGGCAAAATTGACAACCCTGCCCCCACAATCAGAACTGCTAGGATTGCCACAAACCGCTTTTTTTCAATGCCAGAAACGTACAACATGGCAAGCATAATTGCCGCAATGGGAATCATCGTTCCTAGATCTCGTTGAATAATCACAATCTCGAGCGCCACCAAACCAATCACCAGCAAAAAGCCTCGTAGCGTTTCGCGGCTGTCAATGGTTCGATTATGAATCGCCCGAGCCAAATAGGCGGCCACGTAAAACACCAGCCCAAATTTTAATAACTCCGCTGGCTGATAATTAATTGGCCCAATATGTACCCAGCGAGTTGCCCCGAGGTAAGTAATGCTAAAGGCGGGAATGAATAAGAGAAAAAACGACGCAATTGCCGACCCTAAGATGTATTTTTGGAGTTTGCTCCAGACGGAAAGCGGAAGGCTGCTGGCACCAATAAATACCCCGAAACCCAGCAATAAAAACTGAATTTGTCGGTACATGTAGTGGTTGCCTGAAACATCGCCATTTAATTGGGCGCTAATTGCCGGACTGATAGAATAAATCACCACTAACCCGATCGCCACCAGCAGCAGCATTGCCACGAGCAGCCCGTAATCTGGGCGATGACGCCGTCCTAATGCGGAGTGCATACCACTGGCCGCAGGAGCCTTCAATGGTCGTCGAGAACTAGCTGTAGCACTACGAGGGTTCATAGCTGTACAAAACCTCCCCAAATAGCAATTAGAATGCCTGCCACCGCCGCTACTTGGCCAATCACCCAAAACCGCATAGTCACTTTTGTCTCTGGCCAGCCCATGGCTTCAAAATGGTGATGAATGGGTGCCGAAAGAAAAATCTTTCGTTTGAAGAACTTTTTTGAGCCAAGTTGCAAAATAACAGACACAACCTCCCCCATAAAAACCAGCCCAATCACCGGCAGCAGCAGAATGCTGTCGGTCATAATTGCCACCACCGCCAGCCCTGTTCCCAGGGCAAAACTGCCTACGTCACCCATGAAAAACCGAGCCGGATAAATATTAAACCACAAGTAACTAAGCAAGGTACCCACCACGGTAAAACAAAACCCGGCCAGTCCAAAGTTACCCTGCAAAAAGGCAATGAGACCGAATGAGCCGTAAGCGGTGATAAGCAGACCGCCTGCCAACCCATCGAGGCCATCGGTAATATTAACGGCATTGGCGGTGCCAATAATGACAAACATAATGAACAGCGCGAAGAGGCCGGTACCGAGTACAATATCACCATCAAACGGCACATGCATACTGCTGTAGCCTAACTTTCCAATAAACCAGTAAGCGAGAGCCCCAGCAATCAGTGCCATAAGGAGAAATTTAATTTTAGAACTGAGTCCAGCCGTGCCACGTCCGTTACCTCGCAAGTTTATAATGTCATCAAGCAGCCCAAGTAACCCCGCCCCTACCATGGCAGCTAGCGGCAAGTATGTTTGCGCTCGATCAAGATTAAACACCAGCGTACTAATCGCAAGCGCCACCAAACCAATAACCCCTGCCATAGTTGGGATATTACGGAGATGTTTTTCTTTGTGCATTTTATTAAACACAGCCGCTTTTTCGCCACTGATACTATCGACGCGAGGCTTCTTCCACCACTTAAACCGGTATGCAAGACTAGTGTAAACAGGCGTAAGCAGCAGCGAGAGCACGAGCCCACTCACGCTAAGCAGCAGCAGTGGCCTGAGATTGTCGAGAATAAGCTGGGCGGTAATGTGAGTAGTTTCCATAGACTCCTTTACATGGGGGGGATATTATAATAATCAATTAACCAGTTACTGAGGTCGGCAAAAATTGGTGCTGCCGCTTCCGTACCGGCAAATTCAGCTGAAGAAAGTTTGGCATCATCCACGCGTACCATTATGACATACCGAGGCGTTTTATCACCCCCGTACCCAAGATAGCTGCCGATTGCTTTATCGTTACGGTACTTGCCAGTAGCCGGGTCAATCGTTTGCGAGGTGCCTGTTTTGCCGCCGACACGGTAGCCTTTTTTAATTTTTAAAGCAACTGCCGGCGTTTCGTTGAGAGCCACTCGGGTCATCTCCCGCAGTTGTGATGAAGCTGCGCTACTCACCATTCCTTTTCTAAGTGGCTTTGGCGCATCGTTGGTAAGCGTTTCATCGGTGTGCTTTACTCCTTCCACAAGGTGTGGTTGGTAGTAGTCGCCACCATTGATAATTGCTGAAAAGGCTGAGGCAACTTGCATCATCGTCACGTTCATACCTTGCCCGAAGCTCATATTGGCATAGCGAACATTATTACCCTGCACCGTTTTTGGCCCAAACAATGAACCTACGGTCTCGCCAGCTTGCTCTACACCCGTCAACGCGCCAAAGCCATATTTTTCAGTAAAGTAATGGTACAGTTGCTCTCTTGCCTTAAGATTAATACTTCCGCCACCAAGCTGCTGCAACACGTGCACCACCCCAGTATTGAGCGAGTATTTAAGCACATCAGTCATAGTTCGGGTGCCATTTACATCTTGGAGTACGTTTTTAATAAGCGCGTCGTCTACCTGTACTGAACCAGTATTGGCAAAGGTACTATTGTTGCTTACTACCCCGGCATCCACACCAGCAGCCATGGTTAAGGTTTTTATGACTGATCCTGCCTCATACGGGTCGCTCACCACACGGTTTCGAAAACGTTCGTACGCATTACTGCCGACATCAAAGTACGCCGCCGGATTGAACGTTGGGCCATTGGCCATCGCTCGCACTGAACCGGTACCCGGGTCAATTACCACTACACTCCCCTTTGTCGCACCGACGCGCTTCATGTGAGCCTGCAACACCTCTTCGGCCTTGGCTTGTACATTACGATCAATGGTTAAAATAAGATCTTCGCCATTTTTTGGCGGGGTGGCAACATTGCTGGCATCACAACAATCGGCGAATTTCTTGCTGGCTGGCTTGAAAGTGCGGGCACCTGCAGGTTATTCCTGGATGCCTTGTGT
>CAYRKQ010000001.1:29200-65359 GCA_964424985.1 uncultured Candidatus Saccharibacteria bacterium
CTGCCGTCAGCGGCACACCACGCACATCTGTTATCGCTTTTAGCAAACCTGCCTTACCAGCCAACCGTTCGTTCAACGCCTCTTCAATTCCGTACTGTCCCTTCCCTTCATCATTGACAAACCCTAGCGCCTGGGCACCCAGTGAGCCTTCGGGATATTCTCTCTGCGGTACAGCTATTACGTTTACTCCTGCCAACTTTTCTTTGTCTTTGAGCAGCAAATCAACCTGTTCTTTGGAAAGTCGCTTTTCAATCACCCGGTAGCTCGTCTCTTTCGCTTCTAGGGCTTGTTTCACCTTTGTTTTATCAAGCGACAGCACGGCACTGACGTAGCTGGCTGTTTCTTCGCTGTCTCGTACAAGGTGCGGGTCGGTGTAGAGCGTGTAGACTTTGGTGTTAAGTACTGCTGGCACATAGTTGCGCCCATCACGAAAGTAAAGCGTGCCGCGGCTGGCGGGGATGTCATATTTTTTTTGATGTTCAGCAATCGCCAATGTTTCATAATGCGTATGACGAATAATCTGCAAATAAAAAAGCCTCGCTACTAGTACGATCCCAATAACATACAGCAACAGACGTAAACGCGAGGTTCGTGAAACTGAATTAGCCACCTTTTTCTGGGGGCTGGGGGCTGTATTTTTTTTATGGCTACTACGTGGGCTCATAATTACTTTTTCTAAGATTCACTACTGTCATTGGTTGCACTCACCACCAAGCACCACCGAATGATTATAGCAACTCCTAGTGGTTAGCGAATACTCTCGGTGGCAACTGGAGAGCCAAGGTTTTGCATGGCAGCGCTCTTTTTGACACTGTCGAGTGAACCAAGTCGGGCAGCCTCTACTTCAAGACGAGATTTTTCATCAAGCAGGGCTTCTTTCTTCGTCTCCAGGCCGTTAATTGGGTAGGTATAAGCATTGGTTTTATTAATTTGGGCAAGATACATCAGCCCCATGACGCTCAGCAGCAACACCACAATAACGGTATGTGCCACCGGGCCGAACTGTTTACCGTCAAGGCTGTGCTTAATAATATTTTGATTACGTTTAAACTGTGTTTCGCTCATAGAGCGTGACAACATGAAAGTGGTGGATGAAGCCATGCGTGTTCCTTTTTATTTTTATTTTAGTTTTTATAGTTGTTTTGTTTCATTTGGTGGGCGTCCGTTTTAAGGCGGACGCCCCGCTCACTAGTATCAGCCCACGCGGACTTTTACTTTGTAAGCTCGGGAGTTAGTTCGTACCTGAATTGGCATGAGCTATGCTCCTTTCTTTGCCTGCCTCTTTTTGGCAGGTAAATTGTTTATTTTTATAGCGGAGCGTAGTTTAGCACTACGTGAACGCCGGTTTAAAACATCTTCAGTTGCCCCAGAAATTGGTTTTTTGGTAATGAGCTTTAGCTGGGCTTCGTAGCCACCTTCAGCTTCAGATTTTAGAAATTGTTTTACCATTCTATCTTCTAAGCTGTGGAAGCTGATCACCGCCAACCTACCCCCCGGTTTTAATAGTTCCAGGGTGAGAGGAAGCGTTTGCCCAAGCTGTATAAGCTCGTCGTTAACCGCTATTCTGAGCGCTTGAAAGGTGCGAGTCGCTGGGTGAATCTTCCCCCGGCGGCCAATAGTTTTCTCAACAAGCTCAGCCAGCTGCTCGGTCGTTTCAAACGGTCTGTTTGAAACTAAAGCTTTGGCAATCATGCGTGCTCGGGGCTCCTCGCCGTACTCTTTTAAAAGTGCAGTGAGTTCTTCCTCGCTACTGGTGTCAATCAGTTCTTTGGCAGTGATGCCAGATGATTGATCCATGCGCATATCGAGCGGGCCGTTTTTTTGAAACGAAAATCCGCGCTCGGGCTTGTCAAGGTGTGGTGACGACACACCAATATCCATCAAAATCAAATCAAAGCGCATACCTTCGTTTAACAGCTGCTGGGCAGCGCTTAAGTAATCGCTATGAATTACTTGAGCACCCGCAGTCTGAAAAGATGCAAGAGCTGTAATCGCCTGCTCGTCCCTGTCTACTAGAGTCAGGAGCGAATCGGCGCCCACATGTTCTAAGACTGCGCTGGCGTGCCCGCCGTATCCTGCCGTTAAGTCGAGATAGCTCTCGCCTTCTTTCGGCTGAAGTACATCAAGCACTGCCTGCAAAAGTACAGGTACATGGGAGTTGTTGTGGTGGATTGTGTGTATTTTCGACATCACCTCAGGTATCGCTAGTATATAACGAAACTAGAGGTGATGTCGATCGAGGTCACCAATCTCGTAATCAGCTTTTTGTGTTTGTCCGCCAGCTGGCGGATTAAAAATTTTTGTTTTTGTATACTCACTAAATTCTTGAGACAAGTTCAGTGAGTGGCTCATGAATAATGTAGAGGTAAATTAAGAATTTACTATAACGTTCATGAGCAAGAGAGACTTATGTGAGGTGGAGTTTTTTTGGGAGGTTTTAATAGAAAGAACTAAAGTAACTTAGGGCTTACTTTCACTTCCCTGCTGATTACGAGGTTGCTGACCTCGAAAATTGGGGACTCGGGATCAGTTACTGGGTACTAGGATAGTAAGTCAGTAAAACGTGATCTTTTGTCATCATTCTTCGAGTGAATAGTTCATAGATTGCCAGCCCTGGTATTGCCCCAGCAACTAGTGCCCAATCCCTATTCCCTATATTTCGCTAAATTGTTAAAGTGCTCTACAGCCCAGCATGATCCGGCTTGTACAGTCGCCAATAAGCGCCCGCTCGCACCGCTACTACCTCACGCTCTAAACGAGCGTAATCTAGTAGATGCTGATCCAGTGTGAATCTACCCTGCTTAAGATCGAGTTCTGATTCGATCTTGCCCATCCGAAGCCGCACATTCTTGTCGGCCGTAGCCTCATCAAGAATATCGCCTCGCAGGGCGGGCTCCACGCTTTGATCCCAGACATCTTTGCTGTAAAGATGCAGGTACTGACCAAAGCCTTGTGTCACCACTACTCCACTAGCAAACTCAGCGCGAAGTTCCGCCGGTATGGTTAACCGCCGCTTGTCATCGAGCTTTCGCTGGAAGTAGTCTACACTGGCCATAGATGTGGATTCTCCTTTTTCTACATCCTGAATTTTTGGTGTTCAGGATCTAGCGACTTGAGAGATCCTTTTGTTAATGTTTATTTGTGGGTGAGTAGTTCTCTTTTGATCTACCCACATTTACCCACTGCAAGCAGTATAGTACCCACAACTACCCACATGCAAGTACTTTTTTACTAAAACATCCAAAAAGTGAGCCAAACCAAGGCTCACTCCCCCACTTTTCCACAATTTGGTGGATAAACTTACATTGCAAGTTCACTCAAAACCCTGTCAACATCTTGCTGCCAGCCATTTTGAGATTCATAAGATCATTACAGAAGTCTGTCTATATTGCCAGGTGGCCGTTTCTGACAATAAAGGTGGCGGCCTGAACAGCCGAAGCACCCGCGTTGAGATAGAGTTCAGTGTCTTCTTTAGATTCAATTCCACCCACCCCTATAATGGCTATCCGGCGTGGTAGCAGTTCACGGAACTGTCGTACTTGGCCGAGCGATATTGGCAACAACGCCTTTCCATTCATGCCTGCGTAGCTTGTAGCCACGACGTCTTTGCCGCCATCTGAAATATAGCCATTTGGGAAGGAATTGCTCGTTACCACTGCCGCAATCTTCTGCTTTGCAAGCATTAACGCCACTTCTTTAAGCTGTAAAGGATTACTGTAGGGCGATAATTTCACCATTATAGGCACCTTCGTAACCTTACTTACTTTTTCGATAATTTCTCTCATGAGATTAGTGTCAAAGCTGATGATACCACCTTCTTCGCGAATATTCGGGCAGCCGAAATTAAGCTCTAGAAGATCCACACCACAATCACGTGTACCACCTGCCAGCTCAACATACTCTTCAATACTAAAACCGGCGATACTAACCACGAAAACTTTTTGCGCGTCGTGAATTAATCGAGCCATTTTAGGTAGCGCATTTTTATAATAAGTAAGCCCTCCATTTGGCATGCCAAATGAATTAAGCGCCCAGTCTCCTCTGTCATGCCAGCGTGGCTCAGGATTACCTTCTCGCGACTTAAGCGTGATTGACCCAATCAAAACTGCGCCAATTTTTGTTTTGCACAACAGTTCAACATCGTCAAATGTCTTGGCAATGCTACACGCCGCGTTCATTACCGAAGATGCAAAAGTGATGCCACCAATTTTAGGATGATGAATCATTCCGCAGCCCCTCAAATGCCACCGCGCCCTCTTCGACCCACCATTCAAGCAGCCTAGCTCGTACCGGATCCGCTCTGCCAAAAATCTCTTTGTCGTAGTGAATGGTTATGCCAAGGGTTTCGTGAGCTAACATATTTACCATGCTTACACGCCACCAACAAAACTCACTTTCAATATCTTTGATGAGGCACCGTGATACAAAATCGGCATTTTGCACCGCAATCGATTCAAGCAAATGCCAAGATAGGCAGACAGCGCTGGGGTGGGCTGAGTGAAATGAAGTCTGATCATCTATTTCAACAGCAAGAGTTTTATACGCTGATTCAATTGGCAAGACTGCTTCTTCTGCCATCCTAATTATTCCTCGCTTGAAGTGATGAAATAAACCTTCCGTAGAACTTGGCGGATTCTCTTGGTTTGCGCTGCTGGGTTTTATAGTTCACTTCGATTAAACCAAAGCGAGGCCAAAAACCGTCGGCCCATTCAAAGTTGTCGAGGAGGCTCCAGTGGATGTAGCCGAGCATCTTCGCGCCGTTTTTCATGGCACCGTTCATTGCTTTAATGTTTTCACTAATCCACCATTCTCGGTACTGATCATTTCTATCTGCTACGCCGGTTTCAGTTACCATAATGGGCAATTTATATTTTTTATAGAGCTGCTCAACAAGTGGCTGCAGTTTCGCCGGCTGCATATCCCAGCCAAGATCATTGCGCTTCTTGTTGGGGTTATGCACCTTGGTACCATGCAGTTCCCAGGCCAGATAATAATTAAGCCCCAGAAAATCTTGCTTTTTCTTCACTCGGTTAATAAACCACTCATTGGCAAAATGGTGTGCAACTTTAGCACTCAGTCGCGAAATAAGCGAACTATCGCCAGCGTAGAAGTAAGCACAATTATGCGCCAAGCCAACTTTTGCCTGAGGGTAAGCGTTTTTAATAAGCCTGTATACTCGCCGGTGGGCAACTGCCAAGTTATACAACACATGAACCATTTTTACATGAGATTCACCCTGTGGCGGCCACTTACCCTCGCCGTAGCTCCAGCCCACGTACGTTCCTGGCTCGTTTATCGTCAGGAGGTAGCCTTCAAACAACTCAGGTGCGTGTTCACACAAAAACGAAACGTAACGAGTGAAGTACTTAATGTTAGCTCGCTTTTCAAAACCGCCTTTTTTGGCAAACCAGACGGGCAGCGTCCAATGCCATAACGTAATGACTGGTTGTATCCCTTGCTCTTTAAGCTTTTTAAAATAAGTTCGGTAGTGCTCAAGCGCTTGTTGATCAAACTTCCCCTCTTGCGGCTCAATGCGCGACCATTCTATGCCAGAACGAAGAGTGTCTAATTTTAACTGTTTGGCGAGCGCAAAATCATGTTCGTAGCGGTTGAAGTGATCGGCTGCACGACCAGAGATATAGCTTGCCGGATCCTCAGCTTCTTTTTGGACATCCTTCCAAATTGGCAGATGCCCATGTTGATACGAGGCCTGCGCCGCTCGCACCCGCGCCGTCTCGAGCTCCCACACACTCCACTGATTATGATTCCCGCCTTCAACTTGGTGCGCAGAAACACTCGCCCCCCACAAGAACTTCTTGTCAAAATGATATTTTTTACCCTCATTCATCACGTTAGAAATCTACTCTTTTAATAATAGTTTGAATAAGTAAGTCAGTCTCGTAGCGCAAAGAATTTCTAACGTGAATCATTACCACTATTGTACTACAAGAGGTGCTTGAGTTCTTCTCGATCAGCTTTGGAAAGCTTAATATTTCGTTTATCTAGAAAATCATCTAGCTGAGCTGCTTTCCCGGCTTCTGGTACGGTCACAATGCCCAGTTTTTCGCTGATCATTTTTAAGATGTCGTCGCCATAGTTATCGACAAATTTTGCACCAATACCATTCACGCCAAGCAGTTGCCTGGTGGTAGTTGGCTGCGTTCGGGCAATCGCCTCCAAAGCTTTATTGTGGGCAATCATGTAGGCTGGTAACTTTTTGGCCTGTGCCTGGCTGTAGCGCCAGGCTTTGAGCGATTCAAATAATTCCACTTGCTGCGTTGAGAGCTCGCTTTGATCTTCGCTGGTTCTCTTTTTAGGTTCTTCTGGAATGAAATCGTCGGTGCTGCCCGCCACGTCGGCCGAACGCTGTCGCAAATCTTGGTCAAGTTCATAAATAAGGGGGTGCAGCTCTAACGCCATACGGTTAATGCCCGAAAGATACAGGCCTTCCAGCGAGCGAACGCGCGAAAGTGCCACGTACCCCATGCCTGGGGTAAACGAACGGCTCAGATCAATTTCGGCACTATCCAGGCTCATCCCCTGACTTTTATGAATGGTGATGGCCCAGGCCAGGCGCAGCGGCAGCTGCGAAGCCTCGGCGCGTTGTTTGCCGTCTTCCTCCAGCGTCCAACTGTTTGGCTCCACCGCCACGCGGCGTTTACCGCCTTCCAGCTCAATAATTGGCAAATCATCTTTGAAGCCCACGACCCGCCCACGCGTTCCATTCACAAAGCCTTTGGTGAAATTATTGGCCACAAACATCACTTCAGCCCCTTCAGTAAGAATCAGTTCTTCCGGTGCTAAAATCCCCCGCGTTAATTGCTCAACCTTGGCCTGGGCACCTGACGTTCGCATCTGATAACGATGCTGTTCGCCCTCAAGCTCGCGTAACTTTTCTTGGTTAATCATGTCGACGTCAGCATTATGAGCGTAGAGTCGCGTGATCGTCATCTCGTCGGCCTGTTCGCCCAGTCGCTCCGCCAACAAGCCCTCGTGATAGTCTTCCAAGCTATTAGAGCGCATGGCCTCCAGCACCTCTAGTAACCCTCCACCCGTCTGCCGATGCTGCTCTAACAGATAGCAAATTGTAGGGTTGAGTTCTTGCCAGGCCAGCGAAAGATGCACAAAATCGTCAGCCTCCTGCTCACGACCTGCCGTGAGCGACGTCGAACGGTTTACAGGTGGTAACTGAAATAGATCTCCTACCAAAATGACTTGCAGTCCACCAAATGACTCCTCGCTCTCGCGCAACAACTTCGCGGCTTCGTTAATCATGTCTAACCGTTTACCGTGCAGCATCGAAACTTCATCAATCACCAAAACATCTGTTGTGTTGTAGCGTTTGATGAGTTTTTCATTCCCCCCAAGCCAGGTCAGATCCCGCGGTGAAAGCTCATCGCGAATACCCAGCCCCGACCACGAATGAATAGTGGTGCCCCCAATATGCGTGGCCGCAATCCCCGTGCTCGCCGTCACCGCTACCCGTTTACCCTTCTGTTCCGCCTGAGTAATAAATTGATTCAGCACATAGGTCTTGCCCGCCCCAGGTGAGCCAGTCAGAAAAACAGACTTGCCGTCCATCATTATCCTCAATGCTTGCGCTTGCCTCATTCACCAAGTATAGCAGCCATACATAGCGCTCGGTACTTTTACTACTGTCAATTATTGTGTTATAATACTCTAATGAACACTACAACACCGCTCGTGGAGACCGTGCGAGAACTTAGCCCTGATTTCGAAAGACTAAATGATCAGAACATTCAACTGATTATTGCAAATACCGCTTCTGAAACAAAGTGTCTTACGCTTGGCATGGTTCATCGTCAAGCTGTAGCCGACAGCACAAGTCTGCGTGAAGACTTTGAACGTACCTACAATGCAAGCACCGTCGACTATGTGCCGTCGTTTTCGGGATCCTACTATTCCGAAATTTGTAAACAGCAGGCCAGGCATGGAGTAGTACTCCTATCGAAAGGAGATCGCCAAGCCGGCATAACAAACAAGTACACACTATCTTCGTTAGGTGAAGAACTTGCACTACCGTGGGCAGGTAATCTGCTCGATTGGACACTGCGACACGGAATTAACTTGAAGGATTTTTGGGGAGAGCCAAGGGTTCTTAAAAAAGATGAAACCTCCGGAACGCTTGTATTATTTGCACTGTTTGCAAAACTAAGAAGTAGCAATGAGCCCACCTCACGTGAATCATTAGTGAGCGTACTGCAGGAGTGTTTTAATACGAGCAGTAGAGCAGATCTGGTGGGACGCGAAATTAAGAAATTATCCAGCCACCCCTTTATTGATACTAGCAACGGTAATTTTGCAATTAAAGAACAGCATCAAGAGGCAACTGACGAGTTCTTCACTCTCCTTGATGGCATGAGTAAGCTTGATCCACAGTTTCTAGAAGACGGGAAAGCCAACATGGCACTTATTCTTGCAGATCCTACCTACGCAACCATGTTAGTTCGAAGAGTCGAGGCCAGCACTGCAAAAACACCAGACACGCGGCGTGACTATAGTCGCCTTGCTCAGCCCCTTCTTAGACATATCGAAGATGCAGGAGGCTCAATCACAATGAACAATTTAGATAGTTCTCTTTTTCCCAAACTGAGTGAAGATGAGCTTCGTAGATTTCGTAGAATAATTCGAGAAGGTAGGCTGCCTGGAATATCTTTGGTCACCGTCGGTCAGCCAAGAAGCAAAAATGATACGAGCCACATATTACTGATCCCTACTCCCGGTCATTAGTATTAAAAGACTTATTCAGTAACAACCAGGGTGCCGGTTTTACTAGCGTCAATATGGTCGTGGTAGCCAAAAGTGCCAGTCTCGTCAGCCGTGAATGTGGCCGAGGCACCGGCTGCCAGCACTGGTAAATTCATACCTTGGTTAATGGTATGCGTGGGGTGGTCGTCGGAAGAAAACTGTACTGACATTGATGAATTGTTCTTCACCGTCACCACCGTCCCCTTCTTAACCGTCAATGTACCTGGGCTAAAGCCGTCGTTGGTAAAGGTGATGGCTACCACCTGTTGTTCGTTTGTTTCTGCACTAGACTCGCTTGCCGCTGGCGCCTCTTCTGTTTGGGGTGTACCGACTTCCGGAGCTTCGGCGTTATCACCACCAAACACCATCATCCCCACGACCACTGCCGCAACCATGGCTATCGCTAAAATCAACACAACTTTTTTACTCATCTTCTTACCTCCTTAGCTATTTTGTTATCGTACCAATAATTATAGAAAATTGCTGTGACTAAACTCACACCGTAGAAATACCACACCGTACGGTACCAACCGCCTGCAAGTTCACGGCCGAGCGTCAGCCCATGGTAGAAAATAAACAGCATCGCTACAATTTGAGCATATTCGACATATTTCCACCACTGTTTCTTACCGAATCTATATTTCAGTTCAAAGGCCAAAAAAATCATGAGACTGACGGTGCCAAGCATCAATGCCCCTTTCATAGCCGGAAGTGCGTACACTGTTACATAGCTATTTGGCGGCAGCCCAAAGCCATCACGCCATAGTTGAAAAATGAGCAACCCGGGATGCAGTAAAATGAGCGCCAACACAACCACACTGGTGACTTTGTAAAATGTCTTGTTCACCGCCGCCTCAACCCGATAGTAGCGCCGCAGCGAACCCGCTACGTAGTGACTCCACATTAAACTAAACGCCAACAGAGCAAGCAGCGGGAAAAGTATATAGAGCGTAACTCTCGGTGCTGGAAATCGCTCCCCCATCCATACGGCAATCGCCAACACAGTTACAAACGCAGCGAGCCCCCAAGAACAAATCCGTACTTTTTGGTCTGCCTTCACTTGCAATTACGCCCCCATAAGTCCAATTATCAGCCCCATTGCCATCAGCGTGACAAGTTCGTGCAGAATATTAAGCAGCGTCAACTTTTTGCGTCGTCCTTCAAACGAATCATGTGTGATGAAACGAGCGGCCGTAAAACCCAGCCATGCCCAAAAAGCGGTGATTAAACTGGTTGCCAAAAAGCTGTATTCTTGTTGATAAAACTGATAGGCCAAAAAGCTAAAATGCGCCAGCACATACGCCGTTACAAAACTAGTCACGATGGCGATAATAATCGGTTTAAAACCATTCTTTTTCATCTGTTTTGGATCTAGTTTCGCCAGTTTGATCCATGCATTCCCAAACACCGCAGGCGTATACCACACCGAACCAACCACCATACTAGAAAGCGTCGCCAGCGCAACGGCTAAAAAGTTAATTTCTACGCTCATCACCCCTCCTTTTATATACTTCGGTTATACTCCCTCAAAGCGCTTTTGTCTAGATAGTCCGCCTACGGCGAATAACTAGCATTATCACGAACGCACCGTTTGCAATCACTAATGAGAGCGGATACAGAACCGTCACAACCGAGTAGTTACTAAGCGCAATAATTGCTATGACAAATTTAATTGCAGAAAGCAAGAAGGTAATGAGCGTTTCTTCGTATGGTTTATAATATGCCTTTCGAAATGTTGGTGCAAAGCCAAGCGCGTCTATGAGGGTAACCAAAATCACTGAAATAAGCGGGTCGTCCATAATCAGCCAAGGTACCATTGCAAACAATGCCGCTCCAAGAAACAGCCAATCAAGTTTAGTTATATTCTTTTCACCCTTTTTGAGTGCAGCAAGGAATATAAAAAACGAGATGAAAGCCGTGAAACCAGTCACCCATGCACCAGCTCCGGCATCATCTGAAACTTGGGCAAGAAATCCAATTGCCGTCAGCAGAAACCACACTAGCCAACTAAAGGCATGTGGCTTAGTTTTTCCCGCAAAGATATCTCTGAAATACGGTATATAACTATAGAGCGCCATCAGGGTTGCGACAGCTCCTAGAATTATCTTTATTTCAGAACTAATCACGATTTTATTTTATGATCAATATTGTTTTGATCTTTGCTGAAGATAAATAGATACGCAATTGGCAAGATGCCAAAAGTGTTTACAAAAAGCAGCACTACAAACCAGGCTTTATCACTTCTCTGAGCTGCGCGCCACAGGGCCCACCCCTTCCAGCCAATTTCCCAAAATGCGGCCAGTAATACTCCCCACCAATACTGATTCAAAAATTCTTCCATATCTACTCCTTTACTACCAGTATTGTAGCAAACTATTGCACTTTACTATGACACTCCAGCCACTTTGCAATTTCCGCAACCTCAAGGTGCTCCACCGCCACCTGCACAGCAAAATCTTCAAGTTCTTTTGGCGTAGCGTTGAGCCTGACATCATTCGCCATTAAAAATACTGCGGCTACAGTTGTGCCGGTACGTTTATTACCGTCCGCAAAGGGATGATCCCCTATAATATTGCGCATATACACCGCCGCCTTTTCAAGTAAACCTGGGTATTGCTCGACTCCAAATGCTTCCTGTCTTGGCACTACTACCACGGATTTAAGACGGTCCTCATCACGCACACCATGCGAGCCACCATATTTTTTAATCACCTCAAAGTGCAGCTTTAATATTTCCTCTAGCGTCAAGTACTGCATACCATTACCGATCTGCTAGATTTTTGAGAGTCTCACCATACTGAGCTTCAAACTCGGCATACACTTCCATTATGTCTTTTTTAGGCTTAATAGCTGGTCTATAGGAGTACTCTACTTCATCCCCAGCTCTTAGCCCCGCTCGTTTGAGTTCTTTGGCTGGAATAGTTATACCAGCACTGTCACCGATTTTGATAATTGTAGCTATGTTCTTCATACTACTTACGTTAGCATAGTTGTAATAAAATTACAATATTATTATAATACTTTTTGTTATTCTGAACTTGATTTAGAATTCAAGGTTATATAGACATGTATACTTTTATAGTATGGCGTTTAATCACTATGCAAAAATCAAGCGAATTTTAGATGAGCAGCCGCCTGGTTGGTATATTAGGCGAATTGATAAACCAACTTCAGCTCAAAACTTTAAAGGCGAAACCCGTCACTTCGACCACTACTACCGTATTTATTCAGTAAGCGGTGAACCAATCAAATACTGTAAATTCCAACAACTAGACCGCCTCGCCCAAATCCTAAAAACTGATGAATCTGCCCTGCCGATAATTACAGCAAATCAATAATTGCCTGGGTATAAACTGGGTCACGCATACTGTGTGGACAGCTTGAAACTTCAATCAACTGAGAGTTTTTAATCATCTTAGCTATCAGCTTATTGCGCCTCACTAAGTTGGGATACATGGCCTTTTCTTTTTCGCCATAGGTTACTGTTACAGGAATCTCTAGTTGATTGATTTTCTCCGCCCAGACCGCGGCGCTATACTGTCTCAGATCTTCTAATCGCTTCATACCAAAACGTAAACCACGATTATATGTTTTAACGTCTTTAAGATCTTCTTGAAAATATGGCGAAATTGAAGCGAGCACTAACCTCTCAGGCTTTAGCTCTGGTGCTGAAAATAACGCCACAAGCGCGCCAAATGAATTACCAACTACCACGTTGTATTGCCCTTTTTCTTTCTTATAGAGCTGTTTAAACTTTCCGACAAATTCTGAAACGGTCGTGAATCTCCAGCTAATATCAACCGCAATCACCCGATAGCCTTTTTCCTCTAAGCCATCACACAGTGGCCGAAATGCTTCATCAGCCGCCGTCCGTTTCGTATTAAAACCATTGATCAAAAACGCCGTTTTCATATTTTACTTTCAATTACAAACAGTTGACTGTCACATTCAACAATTGCTGCCGTAATTGAACAAATCATGAGCTCAGGATCAATTTTTATCAAACCAGACCACGGGTCGGCAACCAGAAATTCACCTTTGGTATCATTTCCGTAAATAACAATGCTGTGATTATTAATTCGCTCCTGAGTATCGTCGCTCACGCTTTTTCTCAATGCAATCTCACGAGTTCGGCCCATACCGGACATCACAGATGAACAAATATTAGCATAGACTGGTCCTTTTTGTAGCAACCCATAGATTAACTCTGTACTTACCGTCGGTTTTATCGTGAGTTCTGCACCTGCTTCAATCATGTCAATGTAAGCTTGCATATAAAGCTTAGTCCAGTACTTACCCATAATCCGCGTAACATGCGTATTCTTTAACGCCTTTAGACGTTCTAGTATTTTGTTTGAAGAAAGTTTGTGCCAAGAGATGTCTAAAACTGCCGGATCAAACGCGTACATGTGACAGTGCAAGCCATTTGTCTCACACCACTGTACTAACTGAGGTGTCACACTACCAGTAGGTTTACCATCTTCCCCTTTCGGCTGGGGCACATTTTCTGTTAGTTCTTCAACTGATTTCGTAACACCGTAATATGAAAGTAGTATGGAAAGTGAAGCATAGCCACATGTGTTGTTCGTAGGCTGATAAACATGATCGACTTTATGATTAATTGCTTTCATACTAATTCCAATTATACCAGCTGATATCAACCGCAACCACGCGATAGCCCTTTTCCTCTAAACCCTCGAGCAGCAGCCGAAACGCTTCATCGACCGCCGTCCGCCTCGTATTAAAACCATTAATCAAAAACACTGTCTTCATATCTAAAATTGTAGCAGGTTAAATATCTGCCCAGTATGCTGTATAGCTGTTACCCTTGATCATTCCAAGCTCTTTATACCTGTTTGCCAAAACTTCGTCATTAACTGGACTATATACAATTATTTGGCTATGCTCTCGTGATTTAAATATTGGCAGCACATGCTGATACAGAGCCTTAGCAATCTTTTGATCATTATCTTTAACAACAAATCTGTACAACCAAGCCACACGACTTTCTTCAATTATTGATATTGATCCTACTACTTCATTGCCCTCCTCATACACCCAGATGCTTTTTGGATCTTGAAGTATTTTCTTAGCCAGTTTATCTCGACCATCACGTGCCTCATCAAAGACTCCACCGAACCACTCTCCATGCAAATACAGCTGTTTTAGATCGTCATAGTCCTGGTCTTGATATGCACGTATCATTTATAGCTCTGTGATTTTCACGCGTTTCTGTTCAGTGGTGTCACGGTCGCGAATGGTGACGGTGTTGTCTTCTAACGTATCGAAGTCGATTGTTATGCAGTATGGCGTACCAATTTCATCTTGGCGACGATACCGCTTACCAACATTGCCGTTGTCGTCCCACTCGCAGGCAAATTTTTTACTCAGCTCCTTATAGACCTCTCTCGCCTTCTCTACTAACTCAGGTTTGTTCTTCAACAGTGGGAAGACGGCATATTTTACCGGTGCAAGATCGTAATTAAGCTTCAACACTGTTCGTTCATCACCATTTTCTAACTTCTCAACGGCGTAAGCATCTGAAAGCACCGCCAAGAAACAGCGCCCCATCCCCATTGAAGTCTCAAGCACCCACGGAATATAACTTTCGTTGGTCTTTGGATCGGTGTAATGAAGATCGGTACCTGAAAATTTCTCGTGCTGCGAAAGATCGTAATCGGTGCGATCATGCACACCTTCAATTTCGTCAAAGCCCCAGCTTGGAAAATTATATTCAATGTCCCAGGCATCCTTGGCATAGAATACAAGGTTCTCATGCTGTTTCCAGCGCAGGTTTTCTTCATTAATGCCGAGTGAAAGATACCAGTTCCAACGATCTTTCTTGCGTTGTTCATAAGCTTCTTTATTCTCGTTTGGTCGAATAAAGAACTGTGTGTCAGCCTGCTCAAGTTCACGGGTTCTAAACAAGAAATTACGTGGGCTGATTTCGTTACGAAAGGCTTTACCAATCTGACTCACCCCAAATGGCACCTTCATGCGTGTGGTGGCAACAATATTTTTGAAGTTTAAATAAATACCCTGACAGGCCTCGCCCGGTAAATACACTGGTCGCTCATCTTTACCTGTAAAATCACCAAGATTCGACTTGACAAGCAGATTAAATGCTTTAACCTCAGAGAAATCTTTTGCGCCGCAGTTTGGACATTTAATTTTATCTCTGTTCTCATCAAACAGTTTGTTTAGTGCATCTTCAGACATTTTTTCATCGGCTGTAACACCGACTTTTTCAAGCTCTTTATCGACACGAATACGAGTATTGCACTTTTTGCACTCTGCCAAAGGGTCTGAGAATCCACTCGTGTGACCAGACGCCTCCCAGACTTTTGGATGTTTAAACATCGCAGAATCAAGACCGACATAGTCTTCTTTTGTGTGCACGTTCTCACGCCACCATGAAGCCTTAATATTATTGAGTAGCTCGACACCATACGGACCAAAATCATACAGGCCGGCTTCGCCACCATAAATTTCAGACCCTTGGTACACAAAACCCCGTCGCTTTGCCAAGCTTACAATATCATCCATCTTTACTTCGCTCATGTGACTATTGTACCAGATGGAAGAAATTTTTTATGTATAGTGCTGGGTCAGATTTTTTAAAAGTAATTTTAATGGTGGCGTAAGCTCGCGAATATTTTTTACTTGCTTTAGCACTTCAACTTTATGTGCACCACAAAGACGGAGCAACTTTATGTGTTCTTCTCTAAATTCGCCGCTACTTAATGGGGTGAAACACATGTTCTCAGCAGAAAATGCGTAGAGCTGCTCGCCCACCAACCGTGCACCATCAGCATCAGTCTTTAAATTAATACCGTGACCCAACAGATTGAGGAGCCGCACATAGTACCAGATTTCAATTGCTTCCAGCGAGATTTCTTGGTCATTCAAGCCACTGAGCACATTTTTTAACAAATTGTAGTATTCGGCCTCAGCTTCATCTTCAATCACCTTATCCATCAGTTTCATGGCCTCGTACCCAAACATCATCCGGTTGAGCTCACCAACAATGCCATCCCAGTGCACATTCAGCCGAGTGCTAATAATTCGCGCTAGATCCCCTTTGGTTTCAATAAACGTCACCGAGCTTTCAGAAAAAAGCTCGATCCCGCCAGCCAGTTTACTTTTTGAACGCCGCACCCCTTTGACCAACGCTTTTAATTTTCCGGCCGGTGTCAAAAACGTGATAATTCGATCAGCCTCGCCATAATTGGTGCGCCGAAGAACAATTGCCGGTGTCGTTATCTGTCTCATTCCGTTAGAGCAAACGTATTCAAGTGATATTGGACGCACTGAGTGATGTCGCGGGGTTTAGACGCCGGCTTATAAAGATACTCGACAATACCATAATGGTGCCAGCGCGCTTTGGGCAACGCGAAATCTTCAATACTCACCGCACTGAGCATGACAATTGGCAAATTTCCAGTGTCATCATATGAAGCCAACTCGTGCAGCAGTTCAACACCGCTATGCTCAGGCAGAAAAATATCAAGTACTAACAAATCTGGTTTGTGTTGATCAATAGATTCTAACGCTGTCTCGGCACTGGCAGCGTGAATTACCGTCGCTACGCTCGAGAGTGCCTCACCATATAATTCAGCTAACCAGGCGTCATCTTCAATCAAAAGTACGCGCTTCATGAGACTCCCGAGACTTCCCTGCAAGGTCTGACCCTGAAAAAAGCAATGAGATTTTCTGTAAAATCACGAGATTTTATAACTCTTTTTTCAGGGTCAGACCTTGTATGTATACATTTTATGTACATCATACCTCAAACAAACTTAGTTGTCGTGAAAGCTGTAAATTAACCAAAAAGCTTGAGCCGTCTCGGCGCCTGCTGAGCTCCAACTGCCCATTCATAGCTTCGGTCAGCTGCTTGGCAATGTAGAGCCCCAGCCCGGTACTGCTCGCCCATTGCGGAATTGGCCGCTGGCTTTTGCCAAACTGGGTAAACATCCGTTTTAGGTCGCTGCGCTTCACTCCCACGCCATAATCTTTCACCGCCAGCTGAGCGTAATCTCTTCTCAAGCGAGCCTCAAGTTCAATGGTCTGCTCAGGCTTGGTATACTTAATTGCGTTATCCAAAAGATTAAAAACAATGGCGTGCAGGCAGCCGCGATCAGCCAGAACTATCGGCTTACTGCGCGACGATTTCACGGCAATCAGCTGGGCTTGCTTGCGGGCATGCGGCTCCAGCTCATGCGCCACTTCTTCCATAATCAACAGTGGTGAAAGCGGCTCCAAATGTAGTTCTAGCACCTGATTTTTCAGCTCGTAACCACGTAAAATACTATCGACCAGCCCCAGCAGTCGATCGCTCGAAAATTGAATTCGCTCCAGGTAACGCAGCTTTTTTTGCACATCCATATCGGTTTCTTGCAAATGACTGGCCATGCCGCTAATAAGGCTCAGCGGCGTTTTAAGTTCATGCGCCACGCTGGCAATCAACTGGTCTTGAAGATCAGCCGGGTCGGCCTCTATGTTTGTGTACGCCATCTCGTTTTACCCTCGCATGTTACCTTTTCATTATGGCACAGACGAAAGAGGTAAATACAGAGCTAGAAAAAAGAAATTACGGTATAAACGAAAGTTTCTTGAGGACGATGTTGTCAAAATCACCTCTGAACTCTTTGTTTTCAGTCCAAACCCGCAGAGTTTTGTCGCGCAGCGGGAAGACTAACATCGTACCTTCTTGGTCTTTCTTTAAAAAGCCGTCCAAGCGCACGCCCTTCGTACCGGAAACACTGACCGAACTTGCCTTTAATGTGCCTTTTTTCACCTCAGCATCATACTGTTTGATCTCGCTCGAAAAATCACGCGAAGTAACACTCATACGTAGCGCATAATTAACGTTCTGAGCTGGCACATAGGCCGGATGAGCATAGAAATCGAGATCTCTGCCGCTACCAGTGTTTACGTAGACACTCCAGGTTTTTGGGTAAGTCATTTTGACGCTGCCAAACTCTGAAGGCCCGATGTAGGTTTCGTTCGGCTCTTTTTCTTTTTCGGTAAATTCTTTTTCAAGTTCTGCCTTTTGAGCCGCCTCGGCCTCTTCAACCGCTGCTGCAATAATTGGTTCATTTTCATCGCGCTGCGTCGTGAAATCCATATAAAATTTACCGGCCATGACACCAACGCCTACGAACAAGAGAATCGCCAAAACCAGCGGAATCGTCAGCGGATTCAAAATACCTTTTTGATCAAGCTTAAGCATTACCATTTATTGTATAGCACAAGGGAACACTTATGCAACGTCACCGGGTCTATCGGATGGTATATGATGGACAATTTTATCAATTTTTTCCACACCTCCGGCTGCCGTAGTGGCACCGTCAGCGTGTTGCCAAGTCACAACGCCCCTGTAATCTAAGCCTTCTCGCGCCACACTTGGTTGCGTCACGGCCACACGATCGATACGATCAATTGCCCCTGGTATGTGGTTAGCGGCTCTAACAACAACCGAACCAGCACCAACTTGGCCATCAGTTAAATCAATCTCGCCCAGATGTGCTCGAACCAACTGTGACGCTAGTGGTAATTCTTCTATTGGTAATTTTGGTGTTTGTTCTACCATACTCTCATTATAACACAAGCATTACTAAAATGTCAAGTTTTTCTAGCCAGCCTCACAAAACACCCTGTTGTCATCCTCGGGCTTGACCCGAGGGTCCAGTTATTTACTAGATTCTCCGATCAAGTCGGAGAATGACAAACTAAGTCTTGGTGAGTCGGTCTTTACGAGTATTTGTACAGATAAAGTGCTTTTTCTTCCCTGAGGGGCTTTCGGCCAGGAAGCTTAAATGTGTAGCTGACCACGAGACTCCCCTTCTCTAGTTCGTTTGAGAGTTTCTCATCAAGCTTTTTCATATATTTATCGAGCAAAAACACAAACACGCCCTTTGTATCAGCTGGCAGTGGCACCTGCCAAAAATTTTTGCAGTAGATATGCACCTGCCGGCCAAACCGCAATGTGCGCAGTTTAGAAACAGCCCAGACAAATGGGTTTAATTCGTATCCATAACAAACAAGGCCTTGTTTAGCAGCCTCAATCAACACCGCCCCATCACCCGAACCAAGATCCACAAACACCTCACCTTTTTTTAAATTCAAAAGCTCCAGCGCCTCAAGCGCTTTTTGCTTACGCGTCGGTAAGTACGGCGCCCCAACCAGTAGCACTACCGCAAATGGCAGGACGATCAGAAGAACGAAAACGAGAATCATCCCCAAACCCCCACAAGGTCAGACCTTGAAAAAAGTAATGAGATTTTTTGTAAAATCACAAGATTTTCTAGCTCTTTTTTCAAGGTCTGACCTTGTACATTCGTCACGCTGAAAATTTCTTATTGATGACTTCTATTTTATTCTGAGCCTGTTTCAGTTCATCTTCGAGTTCTTTGGCAAGTATACGAGCAGTTTCATACTTTTCAACTGCTTGCTCTACGCTCACCTCGTCTGACTCAAACCAAGCCAGTAATTCTTCTAGTTGCTGTAATTTTTGTCCAAATGTTTGTTCACTTTTTGCCATCTACTATTGCCTCCATCTTGCCATCACGTAGCTTAACTTCTACTCTCTCTCCCAGATGCACCATTTTTATACTACTGATAATACCATGATCGCCCCGCACGAGTGCGTAGCCACGTTTTAAAGCTGCTTCTGGGCTCAGCTGCTTAATCACCTTCAGTGAGTGAGTGACTGTTTGGGTGGCTGTTTCAAAGTACTTTACCAGCGCCTGAAAAAGAGACTCCTTTATAGCGGTGATGTCATCACTCGCAGCCTCCATAAGTTGTACGATCTGCTGTTCGGCTCGCCGAGAACCATCACTTATTCGGCGCAGCATCTCTCGCTTGTCTGGCACCAACAGCTGCGCCGCATTACTGGGCGTGCTCGCCCGCAAATCAGCTGCTAGTTCAGCTAACGATTCATCTGTTTCGTGTCCAATCGCTACCACAGTTGGAATACGGCTCCCAGCAACCGCCCGAACCACCTCTTCATGGTTAAATGCCGCCAGATCGTCAGCCGAACCGCCTCCGCGAATTACCACGAGAGCATCGACAAGCTGGGACTGTTGGTTAAAATATTCAATTGCTTTGACAACTTCTCCTGGCGCACTCAACCCCTGCACGCTGACATCGGCCAGTTGAACTTCGAGGCCGCCCCATCGCTCGTTCAAAATCTTAGTAAAATCTGCCCAACCAGCCGCTCCAGATGAGCTGACAACCCCGATTTTCTGCGGATAATCTGGCAATGAGCGTTTACGCCCAGGCTCAAACAATCCTTCCGCTGCCAGCTGTTTCTTCAAAAGTTCAAAAGCTTTTTTCAAACTGCCCTCGCCTACTGGCTGCAGCTCTCGTACCGTCAAACTAAACCGGCCTTTGGCCGTAAGCCCCGGCTCTACCAACACGCGAATCTTCATGCCATCTTCAATCGGAAATTTAAGGTTAAAAGCCATCATAAAACAGGGCAACAACGCCTCGTCATCCTTCAAATCAAAAAAGACAAATTTACCTCGATTGACATTAAATCCGCTGACTTCACCCTCAATCATCAGCGCCGGTACGGCAGCGTGGAGCGTTTCATTTATAAGATCAGAGGCATCTGAAACTGAAAGAATCTGGTCGAACACTTTAGGCCTCCTTTTTCACAAAACCATTGCCAAGCTTTCTAACGGCCTGGTGGTAAAAGTAATACCCCACCGTCAAACTTGGAATCATGGTCAGAATACGGTACATCACCGTAACGGAAATGGCCAGACCCGCCGGAACGCCGGCAGAAACAAGCACCAAACTCATCAGGCCTTCATACACGCCAATGCCACCAGGCAGCACGGCAATTAAGCCAGCGAAGTTTGCCAGCGCATAGGCAATAATAATCGCCCCCGGGTTCACAAACTGGCCATACGCAATATAGACCGCATAAATGGTGCCGAGTTCCGTCAAATTAGCAAGAATTGAGTACATAAACGGCCGTCGCAGCTGCGGGAACTTCGCCTTGAGCAAAATATAGTATTCATGCATCTCAGCAAACACTTTTTCCACCCGTTTCAAACTGATGGTTTCCGGGTACTTTGGTCTCACCACATGAATAACTCTGTTGGCAACTTTAGTAAGACTCTGGCTGAATGTTTGAATTCGCGCCTCGCTACTTGCCACGTAAATGCCGACAACAATCATAAATACCGTCAGAAATGCCAGGCTGCACGTAATAAGAATAATCATATTGCTGGCACTGCCGCCAAGTGCGAGAAGAAACAATCCAATAAAGAGAAGGATTAAATAGCTGGCAAAGGTCAACATAAAGCGCATGGTTTGGGTAAGTGTTGCCTGCGCCGTTGAAACACCGTGTGGTTTCAGACGAGCGGCAAAATAACTAAACCCAGAAACCCCTCCACTGGGGAACACGTGGTTTACAAAGTTCATTTCCAGACTCAGCTTGAACAGTTCTTTGAACGAAAACTTCTTGCCTAAAATTTTAAAGAATTCTTTATATAAATGCGCATAGGCGGCATAATTTTCTACCTGCAGCGGAATAATCAGCAGCAGCACCATGGCATTGATACGCCCTAAATCCCGAAAAGCCTGCGCAATATCTTCGCGCACCAGATAAATCGCCATCGCGAGTAAACCCAGTGTGACCACGTTTAAAACTAGCTTCCAATTTTTACGGAGATACTGCTTCATTACTGGTACACATTATACCAGTAGTTTGCGGCGGCCAAACAATATAAATGCGCCACCTACCACGCCAAACGCGCCAATCAGGAGCCCAAAAAGCTTATTCACCCCTGTCTGCGCAAGCACAGCTTGGTCGGTATTGTCTGAACCTGAGCTGTTGCCAGTACTATCACCACCGGGGTTACCCGTAAATGGCGATTCATAAGCTCCCGCATCATACGCCAAACCTTGTGGTCTCACTTCACCCCGGGCATCTGCTGTCAATCCGGCTACCGTAACGCCGGCATCAATAGCTGGTGAGCCTTCAAGCAGTGCAATCGTCGGAACCAAGCCGCCATTGTCAGCCAACGTTCCCAGCGTAGAGACCAGACTGCCTATGTTCGCATGATCAGCGCCAGTGAACAGTGCATTACACGAACTATCTTCTACCACATTACCGCCCCCACTGACAGAGATCCCACCGGTAGCCAGATCCAGACAGGCCCCACCTGTATATGGCCCAAATGTTCCAGAATCGATACCAGCTATTACATTATTTTGCATAAACAAATCTAGGGACTCGGTGCCTATGATAACACCGGCTGAAATCTCGAGGCCATAAACCCCTACGATCGTATTATTAATAAGAGCTAAAGACGTGTGGCCACCTGAAATACCAGTGGTAAGCGGAATATTCGAATCTGTAGCCCCTATGTTGTATATGGTAGTGTTTCGAATGGTCAAATTATCAAAACCTACCGCCCCTATAGCAGTAGCTACTTCCTGTATATGAGAGATTGTTGAGTTTTCTATAAGTCCCTCTCCGCCTCCATCGCCATCTAGGTCAAGCACATCCATATTTGAGCCCTGCCCTCCGGAAAGATGATGGACATATAAACCATTCGCCCATATATCTCCCTCAACAGCAATTGCCCCGCCGGTTATTTCGCCAATTCCATTACCTGTAATCTCAAGGTTCAAAAACTCATATGAGCCACTCATTACAAACCGAGCTGCCCAGCTTTCGGGGTTAAAAATGGTGAAATCTTTAAATGTAATCTCACTGCCTCCGCCGGTCTCTCCAAAGCCAATCTCGCCATCTAAATCAATGATGCTATTTTGCACACCCTGCCCTTCAATCGTCATGTTAGCAGCAATATCTTCAGGCTGGGCAGACATTGTGATAGTTCCACTTGGCAAAATAATTGTGTCGTTATTACCATCGCCAGCCGCGCATTCAGAATATGTGCTGTTGTCTTGGTTATTGATGTTGTAAATAGCCTCAGAAAGCGTGCAGGTTGAATCAGAATTAAGACCATCCGCTCCCGCTGCTACGTTAAGGGTAGCCGCGTGTGAAGCGTCGGCTCTTATTAAAAAGAGGCCCGCCATTAATAATATTCCTGTTGCAAGTAATATTCGTTTTTGTTTCATAAGATGCCTCTCACGTTTTTGGTTAATGATGGTAATGCTTTAAATTATACTCTACTCTGTGCTTTTGGCAAATACATCAGGGCTTTTATACTACATCTCTTCCAATTGGACGTTTTTTAGTATTTTTTGAGTTTGGTAACACTTGATACTTACGGCCTAATACTCAATACTTAATGTTATGCAAGTAGCAATTTTAGGCCGGCAGCCAAAGATATCATTGGCAGAACTGGAAAGTTTATTTGGGGCGGAAAGTATCGCGTCTGTTTCAGCGTATGCTGCGCTGGTTGATATACAAGATCCACTCCCCCAATCTAGACTTGGCGGCACTATGAAAAGTGCAAAACTCCTCACTCGTTTAGAAAATACGGATATTGAAGGTGCCTTCTCTTATCTCCAGTCCTCAATCCCCGATCATTTATACTCTCTACCAGAAGGAAAGCTACAACTGGGCGTCAGCGTCTATGGGTTTGATACCAGTTCAAAAACACTTCTGAAAAAAGTGTTGGGGTTGAAGAAAATTGTAAAAAACGCTGGTCGCAGCGTCCGGGTGATAGAAAACAAAAAGCCCGCGCTCGAAGCTGCCCAGGTTTTATACAACAAACTCACCGGCCCACTCGGCTGGGAGCTGCTGCTGATAAAAGATGGCAAAGACTGCCTAGTTGCCCAAACCACCGGCGTCCAAAATATTGATGACTACTCCAAACGAGATTTCGACCGCCCCAAACGCGACGCCTTTGTTGGCATGCTCCCCCCGAAGTTAGCGCAAATTATGATTAATTTGGCAGTTGGTGGTTGGAAGTTAGACGTTGGTAACAACAAACTAACCACTAACGTCCAACCACTAACGTCCATACTAGATCCGTTTTGTGGCACCGGTGTTGTGCTGCAAGAGGCACTGCTCATGGGCTACAACGTCTACGGCTCTGATCTGAGCGAAAAAATGGTTGAATACACCAAAGCCAATCTTGAATGGCTGAAAGACGACTATCCTCATATGTCTTCGTCATTCCCGCGCAGGCGGGAATCTAGTACACAAAATATCGCCGAAGGCGATACAAAATTAGACTGGATCCCCGATCGAGCCGGGGATGACAAACCACAATGGAAAATCGAACAAGCGGACGCTACCACGCATACCTGGGATCTTACCAACGTCCAACGTCCAACATCCAACCTCTACGTCATCTGTGAAACGTATCTGGGCAAACCCCTCACCTCTTTGCCAAAACCTGCCGAACTGGAGCAAGTCATGAAGGAAGCCAACGAGATTGCGAAAGGATTCTTGAAAAACATCGCACCCCAACTTAAAAAGGGCACTCGCCTGTGCCTCGCCCTCCCCGCCTGGCACACTCCCCACACACCATTAACCAATCCCCAAGCCCCCTTCCTGCATCTTCCAGTGCTTGACCAGTTAACAGATTTGGGGTACAATCGTTTAGATCTAAAACACGCTGCAAAGCAAGATTTAATCTATCATCGAGAAAATCAAATTGTAGCCAGGGAATTAACAATACTTGTTAGATCTTAGAGCTCAGATCTTAGAGCTCAGAAATTCTAAGATCTAAGATCTACATTCTAAGATCTGCAAGCCGAAAGGATCGACTAGATGTCACATGTAAAAGCTGGTGGTAGCAGTAAAAACCTCAAAGACCCTCAGGGTCATCGACTTGGCGTGAAACGCTTTGGCGGCCAGGCAGTTCGCGAAGGCGAAGTCTTGGTTCGTCAGGTTGGTATGACCAAACGCTCAGGCGAAGGCACCTTCATGAGCCGTAACTTTACCATTCACGCCAGCAAAGACGGCGTCGTAGAGTTCACCAAAAAGAAGGTAAAAACCTTCACCGGCCGCTCAGTCCCCCGCGTCATCGTCTCGGTTAAATAAGGCCAATAACCTGGCTAGCCTATTGGGATAGTACTATCTATGCAACCAATAAAACTTTGAGTACATCTTCTGTACGTCTATAAGCCCAGCCTTTATCAGATACTACCTCGAGTGAACCGACATATTTTTGTGCAGGGTCAATTATGAACACTTGGCCACTCTCATCGGCAAATCGTGCCCACGCATGACCACCACGCCTTCCGTCAACTACAGCTTCATTCCTGTCTATCGAAACTCGCCCTTTAAGCATGCCGTCGCCAATCATTCTTTCAATTACGTAAGCACATAGCGTAGCTTGTGTACGACAGACACCCACGCCTTCACTAATATACGAGTTTAGGGCAATTTTCTGCCCATCTCTTGCCAACTCATCTGTAGCGGCAATATCATACCTTAGAACATCAGATACAACACCAAACACTGACTCAAGCTCAGGCAGCACACTTTCTGCACCCTCGGGTTGACGAATTGCTTTTTTTAGAGCTCTAATCGGGTTAAATGGTTTCTCGTGTTGATTCTGTATAGCTTCAGTGACTCTTAAGTAAACATCGTTAAGCTCTTTGGGATACTTTTCGTCGTCAATAACTAGAGCTTCACCGTGTCTGCCACCTACAACATAAACACCTCTATTGATAGCCGTATCACGGTTAACTAAATGTCTACCTGCATACTCCTTTTTGCCGTCCTCGTTAGTTCTCAGAAGATGAGCCCTACCGGCTTGGTGAAGAAAATCATCTATTGATTGTGTGTATCCAAAATCAGCTTCAATGTCACCAACTAGCTGACCAGGTCGTGTTACTAGGGTTCCATTAACAGAACTGTCCTTAACTTTTAAGCCTCCGTTATTATTTACTGTAATTTCTGCGTGTACTCGCGAGATATGATCGTCGTCTAAACTAAATACTTCACTTGACGGTAACATTTTACTTCTTCCTATTTGAACCGGCTCATTCGCATCAAACTCGTATGTACGAAGCTCACTATTACCTTCAGTGTCAATAACATTCTGCACCAATACGTAGGGTTTCTCAAATGTATATTTTTTTCCAGTCCCATCAAGATCATAAGGGCCAAACCGACTTCCATCTGATCTAAAGCCAACATCGAGAACTACAAATCGAGCATCGCTATTGGACTCACGCTGAGTAACTTGAGCTTCTTCTGAACTGTTTAGTCCTAAATCGATTACACCGCATATCGCAAGCTCATCACCGCCCAAACGAAGTCGCTCGTAAGGTCCAATAAACTGATCTGGATTCGAGGCCGTCTCTGCTGGCGTTGGTTGTAGCGATGCTTCTATCATATTTATTTTCTATTTACTTACATTTACAATACTAGCATAAGCTTGTTAATATGTCAATATCTTTTTGTAATTTACTCAGCGGAATATCTTTGGGTTAAACCTAGTTCCACTAACTATTTCTGTTAATATCGCCTACCGTACTCGCTACGGACTCTACCGTAAGATCCTCGGGGTTTAGAGGGTAAGCAGCCCCAAAAGTAGTCCACTCCCATTCACCGCCAGGGATAATTCCTACAAAATTATCTTGTTTAAACGTACCTACGGGAACCACCGACCCAGGCAAAACCTTAAGGGATATTCGATACTGAGTTGGCCAACGATCCCAATACGGTTCCGTGGTCATGTGAATAGAAGAATGAAATAAATCATATAGAGTACCCTCAATTGAAGCTGCCGAAGAAAGTAGTTCTTCTTGCACTCTTCCAAATAGAACGTCAGGATCAGGATCAAACGTTGCTCGAATATCTAACAGCGATCGCTTAGCCTCTTTGCCTAAGGCCTCAAGACCCGATTCGCCCCCAGTAAGACTATCGAGGTATGTCCCACTTCGATACTCTGTGCCAGAACGTGCTTTATTTTTTCCAAAATACCCATTTATTGCATCTGCAGTTTCTTCTGTTATATTTCCACCCACAAGACTTTCAAGTTGATCTACAGCCTTGACGTCACTACCCCCTCCAAAATATTGAACTACGCGTGATGTCAGGGCTCCGTATTGACGCATAGCATCAATACCAGGCTGATCAACAAAACGATACAAGGTGTGCATACCACTTTTCGGGTCATAGTTACCAGTTAACCACCTCCGCACTTTGTCGTGATACTCTTCTTTCGTCGGCACGTCTTTGCCTCGATGAAGAGATGAGACCACACTATCCTCATACCAGTTGTCAATCATCTCAAGTTGCGCCTCGCTAAATTGAACCTCCTCAGGGGCGCACAAAAACTCTGAATTAGGAAATATGTTGCCAATTTCTGGCAATGAATGTATTTGGGTGTGGGTTTCTGTCATATTTATTTTTCTTTGCTTACAGATACAATACTAGCATAAGCTTGTTGAAATGTCAATAGGTTGTTGTAGTTTTATTCTAGATCTTCTGGTGGGAGGTCGTGCCAGCCTTCGCCTGTTGATTGAATTGATGACGTATGGCCATTGCTGCGGCGTTGAAGAACAACCTTAGCAAGTGCGCCAAGTGGTAATACAATACCAACCGCAAGGGCGGTGCCATGATGTTCAGAGATAAGTTCGCCCACCCGCGCTACTGGTCGCGGTAGTTCCATAGAATCTATTATAACTAACCTGAGCTACAAAACCTACCGGCGTCATCTAAGCTCGCTACGTCATCCCAGCGCAGGCTGGGATCCAGTTATTATCCTCGCGCCAAGCTTCCTCCTTCGTCCGCTGCGGCGGACTACGGTGGACAGGTCGCTTGATCATGTGTACTGGATTCCTGCCTCCGCAGGAATGACGGCGCTACAAGGACTTAGGATATACTAATCTTTTCCAAGGTGGTGTTTGATTCTCTCAATAACATCGGCAATGACTACTTGAGACTTTACTAGGTAGTCGTCTACGCCGAGTTGTTCGGCACGTTCTTTGTCTTTTGGTTGAGAAAGTGCCGTCAGCATGATAATTCGCATATTGGCTGTTTCGGGTGTGTTTCGCAAAATATCAAGCACATCGAAGCCGCTGATTTTGGGCATCATCACATCTAGTAAAATAAGGTCTGGGTGAAATTTTACCGCCGTTGAAAGGGCGTCTTCTCCGTTTGCCACATGTTCAACCGTGAACCCTTCGGCCTGCAGGCGCATGGTGTACATTTGTGCTAAAGCTTCGTCATCTTCTACCAGTAAAATTTTTGGATTGCTCATCCCGTTAGAAATCCTTTCTTTCTATCATCTGACCCGTATAGACATGTAAATTATTTCTAACGGGACTCATGATCTTAATATTACCCTAACGCTTGTTCTTTTTCAATGCTGCAACGAAACCATCAAATAGTGCGCCTGGGCGGTCTGGTCGTGAGGTAAATTCTGGGTGAAATTGGCTGGCAATGAAGAACGGATGTTTCGAGGCTTCAATAATTTCTACCAGATTCCCCTGCTTCCACGTGCCGCTGACTTGCATGCCGGCCTCTTCAAGTGCTGCCTTGTAGTCGTTATTGAATTCATAGCGGTGCCGGTGACGTTCAAAAATTGTTTTTTGGGCGTACAGTTTGCGCGCCAGGCTACCTTCGGCCAACTGACATTCGTAATTACCCAGCCGCATAGTACCGCCGGTTCCCTCTTTGCCTTTTTGGTCTGCCATGGTGGCAATTACCGGATCTTTCGTTTGAGGCTCAAATTCAGTTGAATTAGCAGCCTTAATACCGTGATTTCTAAGTGCGCCAATCGCCGCTACTTGCATGCCAAGGCAGAGGCCAAGATACGGCAGATTGTGTTTGAGCGCGTATTGGGCGGCCTGAATTTTGCCTTCAATGCCGCGAGAACCGAACCCGCCCGGCACCACCATGCCATCAACCGTCTGCGCAACGTCACCTAACTTCAGTTTCCCGCGTTCAATATCTTCAGCACTCACCCAAATAATCTCGATCTTAGCGTTATGCTTCCAGCCGGCCGCTCGCAGCGCTTCTACTACTGAGAAGTAGGTATCTTCATTATCTAAGTACTTCGCGACCATGCCAATAGTCAGCGTTTTTTCAGGCTGCTTGTTGATGGTTTTTACCATAGTACGCCACTGTTTGTTTTCAGCTTTTTTTGCCTGCAACCCAAGGCGCTTCACAATGTAGTCACCAATGCCGCGCTCTTCTAAGGTGAGTGGCACTTCGTAAATTGAGCTGGCGTTTGGCAAAAGCGCAATCGCCTCTTCAGAAATACCGCTGAACAAACTGAGTTTGGCAATTGAGCTTTCTGGCGGCATCTGTTCACTTCGTGCCATCAGCATGTCTGGCACAATACCGGTGTTGCGAAGATCTTTAACCGCATTTTGCGCCGGTTTTGTTTTATATTCTTTGCTCGCCCCTAAATACGGAATATAGACCACATGTACGTACACGCAGTTTTCTCGGCCTTGCTTGAGGCCAATTTCGCGGATTGCCTCAACAAATGCCTGGCCTTCAATATCACCCACCGTGCCGCCAATTTCCACAATATGTACGTCAAAGCCTTCGCCGGCTTTTAGAATCTGTTCTTGCATGGCGGCAATCACGTGCGGCACAATCTGTACCGTTTTGCCCAGGTATTTTCCGGCGCGCTCGTCGTCAATCACCTGGCGCAAAACGCGGCCGCTCATCAGGCTGCTCGCCTGCGTCAGTTCGGCGTCTAAAAATCGTTCGTAGTGGCCAAGATCTAGGTCGGTCTCGGCTCCGTCTTTGGTAACAAAACATTCACCATGCTCGGCTGGGTTAAGCGTGCCGGCATCAACATTCAAATACGGATCACACTTTTGCACATTAACGCTCAGCCCCCGGCTTTTTAAGATGTTGCCAATTGAAGCAGCAGTAATTCCCTTCCCAACTCCTGAAAGCACCCCCCCAGTTACAAAAATAAACTTTGGCGTTTTACTCACTTTGTTTTCCTCCACACGTCTGTCATCCCGGACTTGATCCGGGATCCAGTATTTTTTAACATTCCTGCTTGTGCAGGAATAGCATTATTGATGTTACTTACCCCTGATATTAAAGAAAAGGCCTCCACTACGGCCTTCTTTGAAAAGATTTTTGTGGTCACGAACCCAGGCTTTTTACTAAATTCAATAGCAGCACTGGCGTGAATCACATTTCCTCCATTAACTGACTTATCTTACCCCAACATCCCCCACAACGCAAGTACTCACCTTCTTCCGTCATTCCAGCGCAGGCTGGAATCTAGAAAAACACATAAGCTCAATATATTTCTACATCACCGTAAGCAGATTTTTGGGGTCTGGATTCCAGCCTGCGCTGGAATGACGGAATTTAGGTTATTGTAGTTCCTGAAGGGCGCGGTCTTTTTGGGGGTCTTTGGCGTTTTCGTAATCTTTATTGGTTAATTTCACTTCAACGTCTGGCTTAATGCCTTCTTTGTCGATATTCTTACCGTTTGGCGTAAACCACCGCGCCACGGTGACTTTTAATTTGCCACCATTACTCAGGTCAATCACCTCTTGAACGCTGCCCTTGCCAAAGGTTTTTTCACCCATTAGTTTTACAGCGCCGTGATCGTGTAAGGCTCCCGCTACAATCTCACTAGCGCTGGCTGAGCCACCGTTTACTAGCACTACTGTCGGAACGCCTCCCAGCACCGCGTTGTTGCCTGTCTTCAGGCTGGAAATCACCTTATCGCCGCGACGCTCCTGCACCACCACTTTCTCATTCAGCCACAATCCAGAAACATCAACCGAGCTGGAAAGTAAGCCACCGCCGTTATTACGAAGGTCTAAAATGACCCCATTAACGTTTTTAGCTTTAAAATCTTGCGCCGCCTTTCGGGCAAGCTCGGCAGTATCATCACTAAAGCGCGTAATTTTAAGATAGCCAATGTTCCCT
The DNA here is from genome assembly GCA_964424985.1 of uncultured Candidatus Saccharibacteria bacterium. Taxonomy (GTDB): domain Bacteria; phylum Patescibacteriota; class Saccharimonadia; order Saccharimonadales; family UBA7683; genus CAYRKQ01. The sequence continues at coordinate 59,778 of CAYRKQ010000001.1, forward strand.
GGTAAAATACTGCTTTCTACGCTTGGCACATTCACCTGAGCCCGAGTGATTTCCACCTCTTTGGGCTCACCATCGCGAACTAATCCAAGCTTCACTTTTGTGCCAATTTCACCACGAATTTTTGTTACTGCCTCGTCCACGCTCAAGTTGGCTGTCTCTTCACCGTTTATCGTAACTATCTGATCATTTGGTCTGAGCCCCACTTTCTCAGCTGGTGAACCGGCAATGGGCGCAATTATCACCAACTTACCATCACGCTTGCCAAGTTCGGCTCCAATGCCGCTAAACGTGCCATTGAGGTCTTCGTCAAAGGCGGCGGCCTCTTTGGGTGTGAAGTAGGTGGTGTACGGATCACCCGCCGCATCTACCAAACCTTTTTTGAGCCCATCTTCGAGGGCGCTAACTTCTAATTTGCCATCGAACTTCTTTTTAAGAATATCGTAGACTTCTTCGGTGCTTGAAAAATCAAGATTGCGGCTTAAGCTAGAGTTTGCGCTGTTGGAATACGGCGCGAAAAACCAGTCACCAATAAACTGAAAACGGTTGCCAGCTACAAAGGCCAACACCAACATAACGGCAAAAAAACCGAGTGAAACAGTTCGCTTCTTTTTCCCCTCCACGGGCGTCCGACTATTTTTTGGCATACAAAAATTGTATCATGAATACATAGACATGAGCGGCATATATTCATACACCCAGCTTTCGGAACCCGAGTTTGAAAAGATTGCAAAAACACTCGCCCCTGTTTCGATCCCCATTGAACAGACGCCAACCTGGGGTAGATTTGACGATGCCCTCCCGGAGCGTACCTTCCTGGGCAGCTTTCGCTACGATGATGGCGAACGCTTGGTGGCCGTTGCCAGCGCCACCTTCTACCAGCGAAAAGGCCGCAATTGGATCTGGATCAAGCACGGTCCACTTTACGCCAGTGAACCGAACACCCAAACAATCAAAAAAATGTGTTCAACGCTGAAAGCGCAGTTTTCATCTGTTAAAGGTACGCCTCCTTTATTTATTCGCCTGAGCTCCCCCACAAAAACTACTCCGCTGCTCTCCCCTTTTGAGCACACCATGTACGACGAGACGGTGGTGGTTGACCTCACCAAAACCGAAGATGAAATACTCGCCGGCATGAGCCAAAGTGGCCGCCGAGGGATGCGTAAAGCCAAAAAAGAAGAGCTGGTTGTTGAATCATTCAGTGGCAATAAAGCCGTAAGCCTGTTTGAAAAGCATTGCTATCGAGTACTAAAAGAAACTGCCATTCGTGATCATTTTGGCATACATCCTCTCAAAATGTATATAACCATGCTTGAGCGTCTGGGGGAATCTGCTCGCCTCTACGTTATCTTGCATAAAAAACAAATTGTGGCTTGGGCTATCACAACAGAATACGACCAAACTGTACTTTACTATTACGGTGGAAGTGATGACAAGGCACGCGATTTACACGCCCCCTACCTGCTCCATTGGCAGATTATCAAAGATATGAAAGCCCGAAACAATAAAATATATGACTTCATGGGAATCGCTGGCAAAAATTACCCGAGTCTGGCACATGTTACGACATTCAAATTGAAGTTCTCAAAAGATATCGTCAGTGTCCCACCAGCTTATGACCTACCCTTGCAACCAGCAAAATACCGTTTACTCTCCTTAGCAATCAAAGCCAAACGCAAACTAAACCGCTAGAATCTGCATTCAGATACCTCTAGTGTCATCCTGAACTCGTTTCAGGATCTGATCTTTTCCGCCACTAGCTCCTGAAACGGGTTCAGGATGATAAGCCAGGAAAGCTTATCAAAACGAGGTGTTACCTGTTAGGGAACGTAATGAAACGATAATATCTGTAGTCGGATTGGTAGATCTTTCGTGAAGAATATGAATTTGGGATCCAGTTATACTCACTAATAGTGATTGAATCGTCGCCGTTCACGCTTTCAACATACATCACGTGTCCGTAGCTGCCAATATATTGAATAGCGGCATCTCCCGCACGAGGCACACCCGTGCGCTGCGACGTATAGCCAGCCGTAGTTGAAGGCCACTCATTAGCATTACCAGCCCCATTAAAGTGACGTACGCCCTTGCCCTGGCTCGAAAGCTTCCAGGCTACGTAACTGGTACACTGGCGCGCATAGAGCCCCCAGCTATCCACGACTGAAGAGTAGCCATAGCCGTTAATGGGCGCACCTGCCCACGGATAGCCGCCACTACCGCCGGTAGAGACATAGCCGCCACTCCATTGATTTCGCGCCTGGGCAATAGCCGCCTGCTGGGCAAGCAGTGTTGAAATTTCAGCTTGTCGGTTTTTAACAATCTTGTCAAAACCGGCTTTGCTGAGGTTAATACTGCCAAGTTTTCTGTCGGCCTCTTTATTCTTAGCCACCCGCTCACCTTTAAGCGTCTTTTGTTCTTCAATAATCTTAGTTACTTCAGCTTTTTGTGCATCAAGCTGCTTTTTGAGCTTCTCAATTTCATCAAGTGTGTTGGTGATGCTTTCTTTAATACGGTCGCGGTACTCTTGTTTATCTACGAAATCGCTAATATTTTTACTCGAAGCTATCATTTCAAGAGGTGAAATGTCACCTTCTATGTACATAGAGCGAATATTGGCACTCAGCAGCTCTTTTTGCTGCTCGAGTCGCTTCTGGGCTTCTTCAATTTTCTTAGAAAGCTCATTCTGACGAGCTACGTTGGCATCAATCTTTGCTTGAATACCAGCAATTTCTGTTTGCAGCTTATCAATCTGTTCTTCAACCGTGTCTGCCTTCTCACTCAGCTTATTCGCCTCAGCTTGCGCCGCAGCTTGTTCTTGTTGCTTTTGGCGAATCTGGTCGTCAATTGAAACAGCCTGCACGCCTACCATGGGTGCAGTAATAGATGAGATCACGACCACTGCACCAGTAAGAAGTGGTGTTAGTGATATGAACGATATCTTTTTTGTGGATGTTTGTTTTATCATTCCAGTACTAATTTTAGCATAAGCACTTAAATCAGTCAAGTCTTTTGACTGCCCCGACTTTTGAGCGGTTTTTTTGTGGTGGATCATGTGCTTATATTTTACCATAAGCATAATACGTGGCAAGTTTTAAGTGTGTTTACCACAACAGCACTTCCCACTTTCTTGCCTTCGTCATTCCAGCCTGCGCTGGAATGACGATCCCCAACTGCCATCTACCATATGCTACCTGCTACTTGGTGTGTTTGAGACGCAGGTGTTTTCGTATGGCCAGATAGGCTGAGAATGAGCCGATGAGGATGCCAGCGAAGACTGTGATGAATACAGCTGGCAAGAACCACTGCTGGAACTGATCAACGGTCGGACGAATTTCCTCTACATAACTACCGAGCTTCGGCGCTTGACCGAGCACTGCCAGGTAGAAGAATGAAAGCGAAAGCACGGCAGCAATGATGCCGTAAATACTGGCTTCTACCAAAAACGGCCCGCGAATGTACCACTTGCTCGCCCCAATCAGCTGCATAATTTCAATTTCGTCTTTACGGTTAAAAATGGTCATGCGAATGGTGTTGAAGATGACCAAAATTGAGATAACCCCAAAAATAATACTGGCAACTAAGCCTCCGGTACGCAGAAACTTAGCAATGTTGCCAAGCCGATCAACAGCTGTCCGCTTAGCGTCGTCTTTATAGGAATCTTTGTCGTAGATAGATGAATACTGTGGTTGGCGCGCCACTTCTACTACTTTTTGCAGATCATCAGGGTTAATGGTTTTAACGCGGATGCTGGCTGGGAAAGCATCTTTGGTTTGGGCAATGGCTTGAAGGGTCTTGATATCGCCTTCATTTGCTTGTTCAAAGCTCGCCCGAGCGGCATCTTTTGAAATGTAAGTAATTTCTCGCACTCCGAGGCCTGCATTACTTTTTAGATCTGTTGAAAGCTGATCGGTCTGCTCTTTAGAAGCCTCGGTTTTAAAGAAAATTGAGACATCAATTTTTTCCGTAAAGGTTTCAACCGTATTATTAAGCGTATAACTGGCAAATGCCGTCAGTAAAATACAGATGAGCGTAATGGTCATCACCACCGTGGCAGCCACTGAAAGCCAGGCGTTTCTAAAAAAGCTGTGCAGCCCAGCTACGAATACGCGACGGGCATTGACTAATTTTCTTTTCAGCGGACTAGAGCTCATTGCCTACCTCCCGCGGTATCTGAGGCCACGCGCCCGTGATCTATGGTAATGACGCGGCGTTTGAGCTTTGAGACAATGTCTTGGTTGTGGGTCGTCATAATTACGGTGGTGCCGTATTTATTCACTTTTTCCAGTACTGAAACGACGTCCCAGGCATGTTTTGGGTCTAAATTACCGGTGGGCTCATCAGCAATTAAAATTTTAGGCTGCCGTACCACCGCCCGGGCAATGGCCACCCGCTGTTGTTCACCGCCAGAAAGCTCATGCGGAAAGTTCTTTTCTTTCCCGCTCAGACCCACAAGATCAATCACCTTTGGAACCGAGTACTCAATTTCTTTGTTGGTCATGCCCACAATTTCAAGCGCAAAGGCAACGTTTTCAAAAACGGTACGGTTAGGCAGCAATTTAAAATCTTGGAAGATGGTGCCAATTTTGCGGCGCAGCAGCGGGATTTCTTTGTCTTTCAAACGGTCGTAATCAATTCCGCCCACTACGATTTTTCCAGAGGTCGGTTTTTCCTCACGCGTCAGGAGCTTGAGCAGTGTTGACTTCCCTGCCCCGCTGGTACCGACAATTAACACAAATTCTTTAGGCGCAATATGAAGCGAGACACGGTCCATCGCCAGCGCCTTCTTCCCATATTTTTTAGTAACTCTGTCGAGCAATATCATGCTTATGTATTGTACCAAAATTAAACCCCATCCCCAAAAATTTCAATAATCCTGAGCTGCAAAGCTCAGTCAACTTCCTCCCACCTACTCTGGGTAGCAGTTCCCGCCTGCCCAGCATGGCGGGCAGGTTTTGTTGCTTTTGCTGTCAAAAGCGACGAAAGAAAATAATTGATTTTTTATTACTGGATCCCAAATCAAGTTTGGGATGACGGACTAGTTTAAAAATGGGTCTAGATCGCCGTCGAGGACTTTGCTGGCATCTTTTACCTCAAATTTGGTACGAGTATCTTTTACCAAGGTGTACGGGTGCAGAACGTAGTTTCTAATTTGATTGCCCCACGCGGCTTCTTGGTTTGGGCCTTTGAGTTCTGAGATCTTTTCGGTGTGTTGTTCAATTTGTAGCTGGGCGAGTTTTGAGCGCAGAATTTTCATGGCAGTTTCTTTATTTTGCAGTTGCGAGCGTTCATTTTGAATGGAAACCACAATGTTTGTGGGAAGGTGTGTAATTCGCACGGCGGAATCGGTGGTATTGACGCTCTGGCCTCCGTGACCACCAGCGCGAAAGACATCAACCCGCAGGTCTTTTTCATCAATTGCAACCTCATCCGGCTGATCGATCTGCGGCAAAACCTCCACCATGGCAAAGCTGGTCTGCCTGAGGTTATCAGCATTAAACGGACTCAACCGCACTAAACGATGTACACCGTGCTCAGATTGCAACTTTCCGTAAGCGTTCACGCCACTGATTGAAATGACGGCAGAT
>CAYRKQ010000001.1:65369-93936 GCA_964424985.1 uncultured Candidatus Saccharibacteria bacterium
TTTGATCCCGGCCTCGTCTCCGCTCGATTCTTCCAAAACCTCAGCCTTATACCCAGCTTTTTCCGCCCAGCGCAGATACATGCGCAGCAGCATCGCCGTCCAATCCATCGCGTCTACCCCACCAGCTCCCGCCTGCAAACGCAAAACTGCATCATGATCATCATACGGCCCATTGTATTTGAGTTCCTTTTGCAGCTTTTCTAATTCACGCGTAGCCTGATCTAACTGCTCTTCAATCTCGCTATGCAGTTCTTCATCACCAGTATCAGCCAGCTCTCTGAGCTCTAAGATCTGAGCTCTAAGATCTTGCCACGGCGCAATTTGCGCCTGCAACTTAGCTTGTTGTTTAGAAACATCCTGCGCTTTCAAATTGTCATTCCAAATTGACGGATCTTCAAGCTGCTTACTCAACTGAGCTAATTTTTGCTCTTTTTCATCAATATCAATAGTCTGCCAAACTTCGTTCAGCTGTTTTTGTAACGTTTGTATCTGTTTAAGTAACTCCTGCATACCAGCTAGTATACAATAGTCTTATGACAAAAATTGGCGTATTTGACTCGGGTATTGGCGGTGTTCGGTTTGCTCATGAACTTCAACAGGCACAACCCCACTACAAGATTCAGGTAGTTCATGACCGCGCGCATATGCCTTATGGCGACAAAACCCCCGCGCAGATCGCCCAGTATACCGCTCAGGCAATTCAACCACTTATTGACTGTGATGTGATTGTACTCGCCTGCAACACCGCCACCGCTTATGCAATTGACTACCTTCGAGAACTGTACCCTCAAAAACAATTTGTCGGTTTCGAGCCAGCCATAAAGGTTGCCACGGCCTATACCAAAACGCGAACTATTGCGGTGCTTGCCACACCAGCTACACTGCGTAGCGAACGCTATAAACAACTGCGGGCAGATTATAAAGATATAGAAATAATTGAGCCACACGTTGGGAGCCTGGCTCATCAAATTGAGACAAAAAATGTCGACTGGCCAAAACTTGAGGTGCTTTTGCAAACCTTAGTAAAAAACAATGTCGACACCATTGTGCTGGGCTGCACGCATTATCACCTTATTAAAAATACCATCGCCCACTTTGCGGGGTCATCAGTGCGTATTGTCACCCCGACCGCGGCCGTGATTACTCAGATTGAACACGTTTTATAAACTATTTACAACTTGCTTGAATTGATCGCCGCGCTGCTGATAGTTTTCAAACATATCAAAACTGGCGTGGGCAGGACTGAGCAGGACAACGCCACCCTCAACCGCAAAGCTGGTTGCAGTTTTCACAATCTCCTCCATGGTCGTGTGCGTGCCAAGTTTTGTGTATGCATTGAAAGAGCTTTTCTTGAATGCCTGCTCAATTAAGTCGCTGCTTTCACCAACGAGAACAACACTATGTTTGGCAGGATCTAACTCTTCTATTACGTTCGTGATATCTAGACCCTTGTCAGAGCCGCCCAAAATTAAAACGGTCGGCTGGCTAAACGCCCTTAAAGCAGCCAAACATGAACTTACGCCGGTAGCTTGGCTGTCATTAAAGTATTTTACGCCGCCTACTTCACGAACAAATTCAAGCCGATGTGGTAACCCTTTAAAAACTTTTAGGGTAACTTGCATGGCCTCAATGTCCTGGGTGTACTTCCACGCCGTAGCGAGCGCCGCGCAAATATTTTCTAAATTATGTTCACCAATTAAGGCAACGTCTTTTGTTTGTGCCACCGCGACATCGCCCACAATAATCTGCCCGCCATCAACGTAGGCACCGCCCTTTTGGGTCAGGTACTGCTTTTGGTGAGCTGGTGACTGGGCGGCAATTTGAGCCGAATACTGGTTGGTCGGATGATATACAAGTAAATCATCTTCATCTTGAAATTTAGCAATGTGTGCTTTGGCTTCAATGTATTCTTCCATCGAAGCGTGTACGTCCATATGGTCAGGCTCTATCATCAGCACCACTGCCGTTTGAGGTGATTTTTCAAGATCCCATAGCTGAAAACTGGAAAGCTCGAAGATAACAATGCCAGCCTCGCTGACAGATTTTGGATTATTGATTATAGATTCTGGAGTTTCTTCTTTTTTCGTATTCCTTTTTTCGTATTCCTCGATTTCTGCAAGAACATCGATAGCCGGCTTGCCGATATTACCAACCAACCATGTTTTAAATCCTGCCGCTTCCAAAATATGGGAAATCAACGTAGCCGTGGTGCCCTTCCCTTTTGTGCCAGTCACACCAATAATCGGCGCGGGGCATTTGGCAAAAAACTCATTGGTTGCTGACCAAATTTTACCGTTTGTTTTAATGTGGTTTGGGTTGAGCGATGCCGTACGAACCACCAGATCAAAATCTTGCAGTTTTCCAAATGCTCCTTCGCCTAAAATAGCCGGGGTACCTTCTGGCAAGTCCTCAACATCATTTCTCTCATCCACGATCGTAATATCAGCCCTAAGCTCAGACCAATACCGAAAATTACTCCTCCCCTCAACCCCAAAACCAGCAATAGCAACCTTCAGTTTCTGCATACACCCATTCTACCCCACAAACCAAAACGCCACCACACTCTATACTAAAAACTGTCCAATTGGAACGATTTTAGTATTATTAATTTTTACTACTCAAAGTGATGAGATCCGAAAACTGGATGCGTAAGTGTAACTGCAACAAATCTACCTATCTTAAGTTCAGCAATGATATCAAGAACGATGTCTCGGTTGTCGTGGTCATTCGCCCACACGCTTTTTTGTATCTGCTTAAAACGTAAAGATTTCAACTCTCTTACAAATAATCTTCTTTCCGTATCGTGCGATTGAGGAATATCAAAAAGCACAAGCATATACCCACTTCTCAACGGCGTTGCCTCGAGTTTTTCAAATCTGTTAATTAGTCTTTTTGTTTCCTTGCTAAAATTAAATCTACTCTCATTTTGGCTTAAGAGGTTTTCTCGTTTTGCCTGTACAAGTGCATTCTTAAGAGTCGACTCAGCAAGACCCGATTTTTGAGAGAGTTCACGAAAAAACTGTGATGGCTTGAACACAAGCTTTAGATTCGGTTCAGTGTAGGGTATTAAACCACCAATCAGGTAAGCAAGTGCACTCCCCTGTTTGATATTTCGCCTCGTCTTCATAATTCAATTCTATACTATTTTTTGTCCAATTGGAACAAAATTAGTATTTTATATTTTGAGGTTTAGGAAATCTTGTAGCTATGCCAGCCCCTACCTATACGGACATCGCCTTCCTTCTTGTAAGCGAATTTAAGAAGTTATATCTCTAGGAAATGTCGACGAGTGCCCTCTTGCTTTTCGTGAAAAGTCCTTAGTCTCTTTGCATCATTGTCATCAATTTTAACCTTTAGTGCTTCTTTCAGCTGTTGCCAATGTTCTTTGCTGCTCGCACGTACAGTAAAGTGCATATTTTCAAAACTATTCAAATATGCAATTGCTAATTGCTGCGAAGTAATATTGTATTTCGATGACACTTCTAGAAGCAATCCCGACAGCTTCTCATTGTCCTTAAGATCAACCAGTGTTCGATATGCCTGAATCGGAATGTTATATTTTAAACAGAAATCATATGTTCCAGTGGTAATGATGTCATAATCTGAAAGCGAAAAACACACTTGATTAAGACTTATAGGAAGATCTGAAGTTTCTACGGCAATCTTCAGCGCTTTGGGGCCAAAATTACTTACACCGACATTCCTGATGATTCCATCTTTATGTAATTGATTTGCAGCTTTAAAGAACTCACGCATATCAACATCGAGACTTGGCGCATGACAAACGAAGTAGTCAAGATACTCAAGTTCAAGACGAGCTAAGCTTAATTTACATCCTTTAATTACCTCGTCATAGGTTAGTTCACTTTTTATTTGTTTAGTGAGAACTTGATAACTCTCTCTTGGGCATTCTTTGACTGCTTTACCAACCAACTCCTCACACTTTCCTGCAGCGTAGTTCTGAGCGGTATCAATAAGAGTAATACCATTTTCAATAGCTGTTTGTATAACTTTTATATCATGATTATCGTCATTATGTGGATCAGGATCTTTTGTGCCACCCATCAGCCAGGTACCGAGCGCTAGTTTTGAAAAATTGTTCATCACTTGCCTTTTATGGAATATCCACCATCAATTAACACTTCTGAGCCAGTCATATAGCTTGCTTCATCTGACGCAATGAACAAAATGAGATTTGCGATTTCTTCTGGCTGTGCCATTCTACCAAGAACCGTACCATCGTTAATCCGCTTGAAGGTTTCTTCGTTCCAATCAGCAACTTGGTCTGTTTCTACATAACCAGGCATAACCACATTAAACCGAACTTCAGGATGTTTTTTAGCCAGAGCTTTCGTCAATGAAATTACACCAGCTTTCGAAGGTCCGTAGGTAAAAGTACTCATTGTCGCCAAATTATATTGTCCTTTGATTGAGCTCACATTTATGACACTTCCGGATTTTCGTTTGATCATGTCTGGCAACACTGCCTGAATGCAATGAATTGTTCCAAGAACATTCACTCGGTATTCTTCAATTGCCCTTTCATCATCTACCTCACTTATATCAGAGATGAAGTTACGAGCAACACCAGCATTATTAACAAGAATATCGATTGAGCCCAGCTTATCTATAGCATCATTAGTCGCGTTTTTATCAGAAATATCAAAAAAAGTTTTCTCAGCGCCTTTGATTGATCTGTAAACTTCATTAAGCTCACTGGAATCAGTACGGCCATGAACAATAACTTTGTATCCTTTTTTAGCAGCCGCCAGAGCCGTGGCTTTTCCTATTCCCCTGCTTGATCCTGTGATAAGAATTGTCTTCATTGCCGTTCCTTAGTGTTTTCGTTTGCGGTTTTGGCGTTGTTTTTTGCGATTCTTTTTGATGGTGGTTTTGGTCTTAGCGGTTGGTACTTTTACTCGTTTTACGACGCGGTCTTCTTCAAAATCTTCGGCGGTTGTTGCTACGCCGGTGGTGATTTGATTGGCGTTGTTCGTTGCTTGCCGAGCAGCTTTTGTCAGTTCAGTATCAACCGATTGCTGAATGTGGTGCGGCTGCAAGTGATTTAAGCCTCTCACCACCTCACTTCTTAGCGTCGCTTGCATGGTCTCAAATAAGCCCTGACCTTCACGGCGATATTCTACCAACGGATCTTTTTGACCAATTGAGCGCCAGCCAATACCGCTACGCAGATGATCCATATTTTCAAGGTGTTCCATCCACAGTTGGTCTAAAACTTGCAGCACAGCTTCGCGTTCTACCTGACGCATCACCTCAACACCAAGCACGCCTTCGCGTTCAATGTAGAGTTCATCGGCAAATTCTTTAAAGGTTTGACGGCGCAACTTTTCAGCCTCAATGGTTTTGAGTTCTTTGAGTTGTTTTTCACTAAACGGAAAGACAGTTTGAAGCTCACGGTAGAATTCCTTAGCATCAGTAAATGGTGCCTGCGCCCAACCATCAGCCTCTTGCTCTACCATCTGGCGAACTTGTTTCGAAATGTCTTCGCTCATCAGTGCCCGGCGTCGAATAGTATAGACGGCTTTTCGGTGACGGTTCATGACATCATCGTACTGCACCACATTTTTACGGGCATCAAAGTTAAAACCTTCCACTTTCTTCTGAGCATTTTCCAGCGTTCGCGACACCGCGCGGTTTTCAATGGCTTGATCTTCGGCAACCCCCAGCCGTTCCATCAGTGAGCGGATTCTGTCGCCACCGAAAATACGCATCAAATCATCTTCACAGCTGACATAAAACTGCGTCATACCCGGGTCTCCCTGGCGACCACAACGTCCACGAAGCTGATTATCGATACGCCTGGATTCATGCCGTTCCGAGCCCAGCACCACTAAGCCACCGAGTTCACGTACGCCTTCACCCAGCACAATATCCGTCCCACGACCAGCAATGTTGGTGGCCAAGGTAACTGCACCTTTTTGACCGGCTTTGGCAACAATTGAAGCTTCAGATTCGTTATTCTTGGCATTCAACACTTGATGCGGCACGCTTTCTTGATTAAGTAGTCTGCCGATAAGTTCGTTCTTTTCAATGGAGACCGTACCAATAAGTACTGGCTGGCCCTTTTTATGAAGCCGCTTAATTTCAGTAGCCAGCGCTTTGAGCTTTCCCGCTTCAGTTTTAAAAATTCTATCAGTTCGATCTTCACGAATAATTTTTTTGTTCGGCGGAATTTCCAGTACGTCAATGCCATAAATCTGGTTAAACTCTTCCTCTTCGGTGGAGGCTGTTCCGGTCATACCAGAAAGTTTGTCGTACAGACGGAAGTAGTTTTGGAATGAAATAGTTGCCAGCGTTTGGCTTTCTTCTTTGACATCAACCCCTTCTTTGGCTTCAATCGCCTGGTGAAGACCCTCGTTATAGCGCCGGCCGTGCATTAAACGGCCAGTGAACTCGTCGACGATTACAATTTCGCCGTCTTTGGTCACCACGTATTCTTTATCTCGGTGAAACAGGGTCTGCGCCTTCAAGGCTTGGTCAAGGTGATAAATGAGTCGAATGTGTTCTGGGTCATAGAGATTTTCAATCTTAAGAATCTTCTGAATCTTTTCAACACCTTGATCGTTTAACGCCACCGAGCGGCGTTTTTCGTCAAGTTCGTAATCTTCTGGTGTCATTTTTTTCATCACTTCAGCAAAGGTCGCGTAACCGGCATTACTATCTGATGAAGGGGCTGAAATAATCAGCGGTGTCCTGGCTTCGTCAATTAAAATTGAGTCAACTTCGTCGACAATTGCAAAGTTAAGTTCACGCTGGCGCAAATTTTCAGCGGTATTGACCATGTTGTCGCGCAGGTAATCAAACCCGAATTCGTTGTTGGTTCCGTAGGTGATATCGGCGGCGTAGGCCTCTTTTCGCGTGCAGGGCTTGAGGTGCTGCATGCGTTCGTCGTCGTGATCAGGGTTGAGAAATTCCGGATCGTACACAAAGGATTGCTCGGCAATAATAACCCCAACGCTCATACCGAGCGTGTGATAAATAGCTGCGTTCCAGCCAGCATCACGCTGTGCCAGGTAATCGTTCACTGTTACCAGGTGAGCGCCTTTTCCGGTCAGTGCATTCAGATACATAGGGAGGGTGGCCACCAGCGTCTTTCCTTCACCGGTACCCATTTGGGCAACGTTTCCTTCATGCATGGCCATACCGCCAATCAGCTGGACATCAAAATGACGCTTGCCGAGTGTTCGTTTGGAAACCTCGCGTACCACCGCAAAGGCATGGGGCAAAATATCATCGAGTGACTTTTTTTCTTTGAGTTGTTTTTTAAATTCATCTGTCTGCTTCGCCAGCTTGTCCAGACTCATCTTTTCATACACTTTTTCTAATTCGTTGATTGAAGCCACTCGCTTTTTCAAACGCTTGAGCGTTTTTGCCTGTGGATCACCAAAAATTTTTGTCAGCACTTTCTTCATGCAGGTTTCTTCCCTCTCTTAAAAATTCAGCAGTTAACCTTCCTATTGTACCTGAAAGTGGCCGATAGATCGAGGCTATAGCTCCGGTTGTTTGCGGCGCAAAATACGGCGCAGTCGGCTGTGGTGATCTTGTCTGTCGCCACCGTGAGAAGCCTTGTATTTTTTCAGTTGGTTCTTCAGTTTCGTTTCAACAATATCAACCGCTGCGAACATATTAACGGTATCGGCTTTGGCGGTAATGTACTGATCGGGAAGATGTAAGATTACCTCGCACTCGTACTTATCGCTTTTTGTCTTCCGCTCGGTGAATTTAACTTCGGCATGCAAACTTTTGCGGGCGTGCCGGGGTACAAAGCGATCAATCCGCGCAATTTTTCTATTCACGTATTTTTTAATATCGTCCTTCGCTTCGTAACGTGAGCTGCTTATTGTCAGGTTTTCAATCATTTTACCCTCCTTTTACATCACTTTTTTACCGCCCATAAACGGCTGTAATACTTTCGGTATGGCCACACTCCCATCTTCCTGCTGGAAGTTTTCTAGTATGCCAATTAAGGGACGTTGAGAAAATGCCGTGGCGTCGTTAGTATGCACCAATTCAACTTCACCACTTGCCCGTTTCACGCGAGTTTTCATAGCTCTTGCTTGGTAGTCGGTAATGTAGTCGGCGGTGTGTGTTTCGCGATATTGCTCTTGGCTTGGTAGCCAGACTTCAATATCGACCCCTTTTGCGTTCGGTCGGCCAATATCTGCGGTACATTTTTCTAATACTTGATACGGCAAGCCCAGTTGCTGCATTAAATATTCTTGAATGGCCACCATGAATAGATGCTCGTCGAGTGATGTTTCAGCCGTCGTGAAGCTTTCCATCTCTAATTTATTAAACTGATGGAGCCGAAACAGTCCATCGGTGTCTTTGCCGTACGTCCCGGCTTCGCGGCGAAATGCGGTTGTATATCCCACGTAGCGCAGCGGCAGCTCACTTTCAGGAATAACCTCATTCAGATACATGGGGGAAATAGTGTGCTCGGCGCTGGCGTTAAGCCACAAATCTTCGTCTTCAATTTTATAGGTCTGTTCTTCTTTGTTAAGCCGGCCGGTAGCCTCAAACACTTCTTTTTTAGCAGCAGCAGGTGGCAGCACCGGAATAAACGGTTTGGTTGAGACTTTAAGGTTATTGTTTTTCGCAATCTCAGCAAGAATCTTCTCATTAGTCAAAATACTGAATCCGTATTGCCACAGTGCAAACTCCAGCAGCACCAAGTCGCCCTTGGTGTAGACAAATCGGGATCCGGCAATTTTGACGGCACGCTCTTTATCCAGCCAGCCTTTTGCCTGGGCAAGCTGGGCGTGATTTTTTGGCTCAAAATTAAATTTTGGTTTTTCACCAACCTGTTTTACCACCACATTTTCATCTTCACTGCCACCCACAGGCACCGATGCAAGCGGGATATTAGGTAGTGCCTTCCAAAGCGTCGTGAGCTCGAGATCAACTGGTTCAAGCGTTGCCTCTAGCTCGCCGAGCGTTTCTTTAATTCGTTTTCCTTCAGCAATAAGTTCCGGCGATGGCTGGCCGTTCTTCATCTGCGCCGCCGTTTCATTGCGAGCCTGGCGCAGTTTTTCAACCTCCTGCAATAGTTCGCGGCGTTTATGGTCGAGTTCGAGCACTTTATCGACATCAACCGACATCATTTTATCTTTAACTGCTTTTTTCACGGTGTCTGGATTTTCTCGAATGTATTGGATGTCTAGCATACTCTTTATTATACCCTATCAAGCAGTTACCGTACGAAGAGCTCACCAAGAGACGTTTTTACATTATTAAGCGTGAGATTTGAGCTTGGCGGTGTAATCTCGGGAATCTCTTCGTAATTAAACTGAGAAATTGTCATTACCGTATTGTCACGTGCGGCTTCAATTTTAACTATTTGATTCTGCTCTTCATCAAAAAAGATAGTCAGCGCCGTACCGCCAGCTTTGCAAGCCTCAAACTCCTGTAACGATTGACCACTTATATCAGCGAGAAATGCTGGCAATTTATCATTCAACGTCAGGTGATATGCCGTTGTTCCACTTGTTTCCTGCTTGACATCACTCACTTCAAAAAAAGTGTGCTTGGTGAAAGAACTTTCAGCATCGGAAGAGTTCAGTGCATATGTACGGATAGACATAAGGCAGTCGCCAAAATTATTTTGCACTGTCTCGTCGTCGAGCTCTATCCACTTGCCTTTATATTCACTCGCTACTCGTGCAAGGTTCGCCTTAATTGCTCGTGATGCCGGGTCGTCTGGCAGCGCCTCAAGCAAGGTGCTTGCATCTGTTACTTTAAAGAATGTCTTGTCTTTTACGCTCACCACATCAGCCTGTATGTCGCCCTTAGGAAAGCTACTGAGGCTTACCACAGCGTCGGTTTTGCTCGCCTCTTGGTTAATAATTGTTTTAAAATCAGCACTATACTCAGTCGTCTTAATAGTTCCTTCAAGCTGCAGTTGCTGCGTATTGAGAAAGTTTGCGAGTTGAGAAAATACAATACTTTCTTGGCTAGCCCCATTCTTCCACATGCCAAGCCACGCAAAGCCCACCACTAGTACCATACTTCCCCCTATTGCGGCCAGAATATACTTAGTCTTTTTGCTCATTTACCCTCCGAAATTTTTCCAGAAGAGTTTGGCGGGTGAAGCCACCTTTCAAGTTCATCCAGCCATTCTGGCAATGCCGTTTTATGCGCGACGCCTGAAGCAATTTTCGTTCGCAAGCTGTCAAGATCCATCCACTCAGCTGACTGATAATCATCTTTACTATAATCTGGATCATCATCAGTTCGATACACATACATACTCATAACGCAGCCGAACTGTTTGAAGACGTTCTTGCCAAGCAATATAAGACTGCCGGCCTTGAGTTCAAGATTAAGCTCCTCCTTCATTCCACGCACAGCACCCTCAAGATGAGATTCGCCGCTTTGCACATGCTCCGCCATGGAAAAATCTAAACTGCCAGGCGCCACTTTTCGCCATGGCTGGCGCTTAGGTACCCAGATCTGGTTTTGGGAGTTTACCAAAAAACAACCGGTGCCTCGCCAATATTCGCCCCGTTCGTTGTACTGAGCGACATTTTCATGATGCTGTTCGCGCATCACCGTACCCACCACTTGATCGTCAGCGTTCACTAAATCAAGTAGTTCGTCTTCTTCGCCCATACCTTACTCAGTTCTCAGCGCCTCTACCGGGTCAAGTTTGGCTGCTTTGCGAGCCGGTAAAATGCCCGCTAACACTGCGACCAGCATCAGCCCAAGCACTAAGACAATTATGGGAGCCGGCTGAAAGATCAGTAGGCTCTCGCCTTCGCCCAGATCAATTGCTTTGGTAATTGATGGGTTGAGCAGATTTCCAAGAATAACGGCCAGACCAGCTCCAAGCAAGCCGCCAAGCAGCCCGATCCAGGCAGCCTCAAAACGAAATAGCCACGCCACATGACGCCGGCGCATGCCAAGCGCCTTCATCAGCCCAATTTGCTGCGTTCGCTCCAACACACTAATGTACTGCGTATTGATGATGCCGAATACCGAGGCAATCACCGCCAAGAAGGCAAAGCCGGCCACAATTCCTTGCAAAATATTTATGAACTGCAACAAGAATGCTTGCGTCTCTTCAGCGGAGAGCGATTGATAGCCGAGCTCCTCTAGCTGGGTCTGAACAGCAGCCAGTTTTTCAGGATCTTCACCATCTTCCACCTTGACATACACTGATGGGAACTTTCGAAAATCCGCCGTTCCCTTGGTTGCAATGTCGTTAAGTTCCAGCGCCGCCTCGTTACTTATAAACATGTACAGCTCGGTGCCTGGTTGCGACGTAACTGGTTTTTTCAAAACAGCCGCAATGTTGAATTCTTCAATTACAAGGCTCTCTGAAGTTAGTTTTTCAAGCTCGGCAGGGGTTGCACCCTGAGCAATTTTTGCAGCCAGCGCCTGCGGGTCAACCGCTTTTCGAACAGCGACATCTACGCTTTTTCCAATCGCGTCTTCTGCGGAATCAAAACCAAGAGCTTCTAAGAAACCCTCTGGCAGCAACAGTTGCTTCTCCCCTAGGTCTTCCGGGATTGTGCCAGCCAGCGTTTCTGGCTTCTGCGCCGGACTAAATGACTGTAAGGTGCCCACGTATTTTTTAGAACCTTCTCTGGTGACATAGGCAACATTTACCGCCACTCCTTCACGAACCGATTCGACACCATCAAGCGCACGAATTTTTTTAAGATCTTCCTCGCTGAGGCGTTGAATTTGCGTTACTGCCCCGGCGCCGCTTGTGCTTGCCCCAAAATTTGGGTCATATTCACGCGGTTTGCTGGTGTCTCCGCTACCAAGCACCTGTTCATCTTTGGTGACAATTAGTTCGGCTGGATCAAAGTTATCTGAAATAACACGGTTAATAAACTCTTTCGCGCCGGTACTAGCGGCTATGGTGAGCGTCAGTGTAAATGCACCGACACCAATCGCCAACGCCGTGAGGATAGTGCGCATCTTGGCCTGCGTGATACTACGCGCGGCTCGCCTAATAATGTCTCGTAGCCTCATTTCTTGCCTCGCTTTGCTTTGCTTTCTATTTTTACGACCTCGCCATCTTTTACATAAATTCGCATATCACATTTTTGGGCCAGCTCTTCATCGTGGGTGACAATAATAAGGGTGACGTTCTTTTGTTTGTTATAACCAAACAATAACTGTTCAATTTTTTCACCCGTTACCGAATCGAGATTACCCGTTGGCTCATCCGCAAAAAGAATCTTAGGCTCCACCGCTATGGCGCGGGCAACAGCCAGGCGTTGTTTTTGGCCGCCAGAAAGATTTTTTGCCCGTTGTTTTATTTTTTCCGAAAGATCAACTTGCTCAAGTGCCTTCTCGACCAGTTTTTTGCGTTTACTGCGAGGAATGCCGGCAATTTCAAGCGGCAAGCTCACGTTATCAAAACAATTTTCGTTACCCTGAATATAAAAGCTTTGAAAAATGAAGCCGATCTTCTCAGAACGAAATGTATCAATTTCTTTCTCTTTGAACTTTAAAATATTTTCACCGTCAATGGTGATACTTCCCTTTTGCGGTCTGTCTAACCCACTCATGGCATGCATCAGCGTACTCTTGCCAGATCCAGATTTACCAACAATGGCCACACTTGCTCCTTCAGGAATTGAAAAACTTACGTTCTTGAGCGCCAAAAACGTCTGTTTCTTCTTCCCATACGACTTGGTCACATTTTTAACCTCTATCAAATCGCCCCTCCATTCATTGCTTCAAGTATAACCCGAATGCTCTTTGTTTTACACGTCAAATTTCAAACGCTGGACTAGCCAATCACGAGGCAATAAACTTAAAAACCAACCCGCGCGTGGACCAGAATCTTTCCCAATTAGTGCTTGGTACAGCGTGGTGAATAATTCTTTAGGCTCTAGCTCAACTTGATCTTTAAATTCATAAATTGCCTGGTGGAACCATGCGCCATCCACGTCTTCGGGCGCTCCCGCAATCTTCTGCGCCAAAGCGCTTAGATACTGCTTTTGACTGTCGTTAAAATCGTCTGGGTTGATGCTGTCTTGCAACTCAAACTTTACCTCTTCAGGCGCGCTCTTCTGAAGCCAAGCGTCAATAAACTTAAGTTCACGTACCAGCGTTTCTCGGTCTTTCTCAGCCGTGTCTTTATGTTCAGTGCGCGTGATAATATCAATTGTTTTTTCAGCATCCTTGAGCGCCGCCTGATAGCTCGCTGCCAGGTGGGTAAATGGAATATTGCTCGCCGTTGGCGCCTCTACCCCATGCAGACACAGCTCAACCAACTGTTGCTCGTCGTCGGTCTTGTCTGACTTGCTAAGTAGCGCCGCAAAATCGTCAAACAGCTTCATGAGTGATTCTTGCTCGTCAAAATAGAGCATTTTATCGGGGCTGAACCGTAAAATAAAGAACCATAAAATCTCCACTGGCATGAGTTCAAGCAGCTGCGCAGCAGTGATAACATCGCCCTTACTTTTGCTCATCTTCTTGGTTTCGCCGGTTTTATTAATGAATTCATACGGAATCGGATACGGTGCCTCGGCGCCAAAAATTCGTTTGACAATTTCTTTGCCAGTATCGTACGAGCCACCCTTGGTGGCATGATCGCGCCCAAACGGCTCGGCGTGCACACCCATCAGCGCCCAGCGAGCCGGCCAGTCAATGCGCCAGTTGAGCTTCACTTTTCCGTCGCCATAACCAGTCTTCACATCTTCACCATCAGCCGAAACATAAATCAGCGTTTTAGCTTCTTTATCAATCGATTTAAATTGCCGGTTCTTCAACCGTCCCTCTTCAATCACTTGAATTGGTGACCACTGCTCGTCTAGCTCGCGACCAGACACTTCTTTTAAGACTGCCTTGATCTCAGTAATGTTATCCAGCGCGGTTTCAATGGCTGGCACAAAAAAGCCTTCACGGTACTTTTGGTGCGCATAGACCACTTCCATACTGAGTTTCATTTCTTTGGCCGCATCAATCAAGGCTTGCACAAAATATTCACCGTATGACCCTGCTTTTCCATCTGGCGAAGGTACGTCGCACAGTGGCATGCCAAGATATTTTTCAAAACTGGGGTCTACATCTGCCGGAACTTTCCGAAAGACATCAAGGTCATCACAAATGTGCAGATGCCGCGCTTCTCGCCCCCGCCGCCGAATTTCCACCGCAATAATCTCGGCCGTGAGCACTTCTCGTAACGTTCCAAGGTGATAGGTGCCCGAAGGCGAGACGCCAGATGAAACAATAATGTCACCAGTTTTATGGCGCTCCAAAAGCTCATCAACAATTTTATTCAACCACTGCATTATCCTAAGATTATACCTTATTTACAGATAGAAAACGATGCAGTCTTAGGCGATGGCTTGGATTTCGTAGGTAGTTTTGCCGGCTGGAAGTTCAATTTCTACTTTTTCGCCAACTTTTTTGCCCATCAGTGCTTGGCCAATTGGCGATTGGTCTGAAATTTTTGCCTCTAGTGGATTGGCCTCAACTGAGTTCACCACGTGGTAGGTAACATTTTTGCGCCCGTTTTTAAGCGTAATGGTGTTACCAATGGTTACTTTGCTTTTTGACGCACTTTTTATAACTTCAGTGTTTGCTAAAATGTGCTCGATTTCTTCAACTCGGTTATCAATGCGCTCCTGGTCTTCGCGAGCACTGTGATATTCAGCATTCTCACTTAAGTCACCTTGATCTCGTGCGACTTTAATAGCTTCAATCACCTCAACTCGCTTGTGCATAAGACTAGAAAGTTCAGCCTTTAGTTCTGCCACACCCTCTTTGGTTAGTTGGAATTCTTTCTTCATAGTCTTATCCCTGTTGAATTTGATATTTACTTTAAAAAATAGAGTGCCAGGTATAAGCTGACACCTTTACAAAATTTCTTTTGTGCCCCAATTCTAGCACTGCACATTTTATTTGTAAACCATGGAATTTTCTAGATGTAGTGTAGATACATAAGCACCTACACTACAGGTAGTGTTTTAGAGGAGTTTGAGTAATTCCGCCTCTGAGACAATTTTTGACTCTTTTTCAGTCCGTTTTTTATACTCGAGCCCCCCAGCTTCCAGCGATTTTTTACTCACCACCACCCGATGCGGAATACCAATCAAATCCGCATCAGCAAACTTCTCCCCCGCCCTAGCGTCGCGATCATCATACAGCACCTCAATACCCTGCTTTTCCAGCTTTTTATGCAGCGCATCAGCTTCGTCATCAGCACCAAGAGAAATCAAGTGTACCTTGGCTGGCGCAATATTTTCTGGCCATGCTATACCTCTATCATCGTGCAAAGCCTCAACGACAGCCGCCAATGTTCTGCCAATACCAATTCCGTAACACCCCATGTAGTACTTTTGTCGGGCACCTTCATCATCAGTAAATTCAGCGCCATGCATTAAATTGCTGTAATGCCAACCCAACTGAAAGATGTTACCGACTTCAATGCCACGCTTTTCAACAAGTTCGCCACCTTCTTTACTTAGTAAACCAGGCTGAGCAAGCGCAACGTCGGCTTCTAAATCTGCAGAAAAATCTCGATCAATATTTATGTTCAAAAGATCCACATTCTTTTTGTTGGCACCACCATACATATTTTTTACACTACGAAGGCTTGTGTCTGCTACTAGCACAACTTGGTATCCAGTCTTTTTACCTTTTTTGAGCATTTTTACAGGGGAAATAAAGCCAGGTTCAGAATCTAGGTCATCTCGAATTTCCTCTTCAGTTGCAGCACGAAGATCCCAGGCTTGAGCAACCTGCATTAACTTCGTTTCATTGACATCGAGATCACCACGAATCACTGCCAGAATATAGCGTTTTGTTGCCTCGTCGAAGAAGAGGACGTCTTTGGTTTGTTGCCAGAGTGGTAGATTGTGCAGCTTCACACCATCTTCCATTGTTTTACCTCGAACAGCCTGAACTTCCTCAAGTGGCCGTTCTTCTTCGGTAATGTTTTTGTCATCAATTTTGAATACTGCGACATCTTCATGCGCCGCATACCCACTCTTTTTATCTATAAAGTAGCGGCTTTCACCAACTTTACTTTCAGCAACGAACTCATGACAATACTCGCCACCAATATACCCATTGTCCGCAGCAACAACGTCGGTCTTAAGACCTAACTCAGTAAATATGGTACTGTAAGTATCCCACATTTGTTGATAGATCTGCTTAAACTGTTCTTCGGTACTGAAACTATAGGCGTCTTTCATGATAAATTCGCGCACTCGCAATAACCCACCGCGTGCTCGAGTCTCATCACGAAACTTCATTGAGAATTGATAGATATTAAATGGCAAGTCTCGATAACTAATATTGAACTTGCGCACTAAATCAACTGCCATTTCTTCGGCAGTTCCACCAAGTGCAAAGTTGGCGTTTCGTCGATCCGTAATCTTCATCAACTCAAACCCCGTAGTTGTTGTACGGTTTGTCTCTTCCCACAATTCCAGTGGATGAAGAACTGGCATCACGACCTCCTGAGCTCCAGCATTATCCATGTGTTTTCTAACTATGCCGACAATCTTTTCATGAACCTTCAGCCCAAGCGGTAAAAGATAGTATCTACCAGCCGTAGACTCTCTAATAAAACCTGCTTGTACAAGTAGGCGATGTGAATCAATCACTAAATCTGAACCTTCAGTTTTTGATGTTTTTCCAAATAATTTTGAGTATCGCATTTTTTCTCACTTTCTTTAGCTTAATTGTACTAACTTTTGTCTCTATACGAAAGCACAGTTGTACCCTCTTCCCCCAACAAAACAGCCTGGTAGTCGCTGTCAGCACCGGAAATTGTGCTAGTAATTCCAGCATCTGCTGCAAAATACGCAGCCGTAAGCTTGCTAGCCGCCCCACCACGACCCCATTTTGACACATCATTTATTACTAATGTATCTACATACTCACGCTGCTTGGGATTAATAATTTTAAACACGCTATCGTCAGCCCTCAGAATACCCGAGACATCGGTTAACAACATCAACCTGTCGCACGACAGCGCAACTGCAATGCGTGACGCCAGACCGTCGTTGTCACCACCATACGAAAGATGAGCCATTTCTTCATCTGAAAGCGCATCGTTCTCATTGATAACCGTCACTATGCTACTTTTTAGATTAGCCACTAGTGTTCTTAAAAGATGCTTACCGGTGCCTAATTCATTAATTTCTCGATGAGTTACCAAGAGTTGTGCCGTCATGATGCCATGTTTTTCAAAAGCCTGTTTCCATGCAAAGAAACTGTCAGCCGTACCAAGAGTTGCGTACTGGGTATCCGTTAAGCCTGAATTACCCTGCTGCTTCGCGATCTTCTTACCAGCAACCACTGACCCCGAACTAACTATCACTAACTTAAACTCTTTTAGTGCCAGAAGTTTTGTCGCATATTGGTTTACTTTGACCTGATCAATTCCGTTTGCACCAGCTACTGAACTTGAGCCATACTTTACTACTAATATTTTCATAGTTGTCCTTCTAAAATTTAAAAATCCGCTCGTTTTCTTATGAGCGGGATGTTACTTTATTATTCTTTTTCTAAGAAATCAAAATTTACACCCCTAGGGGTGGTGTCGGTAATACAAAATGGTTGTATCGACGTATCATGGCAATTATTATAGCACTATTTTTATTTAATAACAAATAGCAACAGGAAGGCGACGGTGTTTTTTAAGGAGTGCAGCAGGATGCTCGGGTAAATACTACCGCTTTCTTTCACGAGATAGCAGAGTGCGATACTGAGCGCAAAGGTATCGAGTGCCACGTTCCACTGGGCGTGAGCCACTGCAAACAGTGCACTGGTGATAATGGCACTTACCCAGAATGAATACTGTTTATAAAGCCCCCGGAACAAAACGCCGCGAAAAATAATTTCTTCCAAAAGTGGCGTCAGAATCACCAGGCTTATGAAGGAAATAGCGAGTTCTATGCCGGAAAGCGACGAGGTTGAAAAGCCAATCTCCTGCGCCTGCGAACTGTCAAAACCTCGAAATAACAGTGCCGCCAGCACGGTCAGCACTACCGAGACGGCAACGTACAAAAGACCCACCGGCAACACTTTGGCAAAGTTTTTCGGCGCTGTCTTTTTTAAACCTGTCACTTCCATGAAAGGCACCCCGCGATTGTTCAATTTCAAAAGCCCAATCAGTGCAATCAGCCCTGCAAGCCCGTACAGTGCCATCTGAATATTTTTAGAATCAACGTGTGGCAGCAATGGCTGCACCAAAAAGACCGCCAGCAGCTGACTGCCAAAAAATAACAGTGTCGTCAAAACAAGCAGTAAAATTGTCTGCAACAGGCGACCATTTTTTTTCTTCTGATCGGTGACCTGTTCCATTACAGCCTACGAATATCAACAACGGTAATCAGTACCGCCAGCAGGAGAAGTACTGCCATGCCTGTACCATGTATTTTCTCTTCCATCTCTTTACTAAGTGGTTTTCTCAATACTCTAAAGAGTCCCATGACGAATAACCGCCCGCCATCCAGTGCCGGAATGGGCAGACTATTAAAGACAGCCAGACTAAGTGAAAGTATCCCGATCAAAAACAGCACAAAGGTCAAGCCTTGGTTTGCCATGCTCTTGAGTATCACGAAGATACCGACCGGGCCAGTAACCGACTGCGACGCCTGACCACCATGACCGGTAAGCAGATTACCAAGCGCCGTAAAGATTCCCTTATAAGTTTCTATAGTTAATTGAATTGTCGTACCGATACCAACAATCGGCGCTGACCAGGTTGATTTCACTACCGTGGTGTCACCTGGCGAAACACCAAGCGCGCCTTTTGAGATATCTTCGCCTAGTGTTAGTTCAGTCGTCTGACTCTGCCCATCACGTTCATACGTGACCTCAACTTGCTTACCGGCATTGGCACTGGTTACTTCACGTAGTTCAGCGCTCGTCGTAACTTCTTCGCCGTTAATTGAGGTTATGACATCTAGCTCTTCAATACCCGCTTTATCGGCCGGTGAGCCTTCAACGACACTACCGGCAATCACTTGTTGATGCGTAACCTCAGCATCACTTTTTACCTGAAATTGATTTTCGATAACTTGCGGCATGCCAACAAACGCCACTACGGTGAAGATGACGGCCGCCGCCGCCCAGTTCATAAGCACTCCCGCGGCAATAATCAGCGCCTTCTTTTTAAACGGCGCGGCGCCAAACGTTCCTTTGCCAGTAGCGCTATCGTGCTCGCCTTTTAAGCGCACAAAGCCACCTAGCGGCAACCAGTTCAGCGTATACTCCGTACCATTCTTTTTTGTCAGCGTTTTAGCTTTTGGCGGAAAGCCGAGCCCAAATTCTTCAACATCTACCCCATTTCGGCGCGCCGAAATAAAGTGCCCCCACTCGTGCACCACCACCAACAAAACGAATAGAACTAATCCGAGAGCTATAAGCATTACTCTAGTATAACATTCTCGATAGATCTTAGAGCTTAGATAGTAGATCTTAGAAAGCTTAAACCTTGGTTTTTCTAAGATCTAAGAACTAAGCTCTCTTATCTTCCCCCTCTAGTTGCCACCAAAACGTCGATTGCGCCGAGCAAATTCACTCAAGGCAGCGGTTAAATCAGCTTTTGTAAAATCAGGCCAGTGCTTATCTACAAAGTACAGTTCAGCATACGCCATGCGCGGTAACATAAAATTACTAATGCGCTGCTCCCCGCTCGTTCGAACCATAAAATCAACTGCCGGAATTTCTGGAGAATACAAACTGTTCATTAACGTTTCTTCCGTAACATCCTCAGCACGTGTATCGCTTTGTATGATTTTCTTTACTGCATCAGTAATTTCTTGTAACCCACTGTAGTTAAAGCAAAAGGCCAATGTCCCTTTTGTATTATTTTTTGAATCTTCTTCTACTGAATCAATAATCTTTTGGATTTTTTTAGGCACATTTTCTTCGCTCCCCAACACCTTAATCTTAACCCCTTGCTCAATAAATTCCTTTGTGTCGTTTGCAAAAGTTTTAGCGATAAGATTCATCAAATACGAAACCTCTTCTTGAGTTCGATTCCAATTCTCAACCGAAAAGACATAGACTGAGACGTACTTTACCCCTGAATTAAAGGCTTCGGCTACAATCGTTTTTAAGTTCCCAATTCCTTTACGATGCCCTTCTAAAGTTGGGAGTCCATTCGCCTTTGCCCACCGCCGATTCCCATCAATAATAAGCCCAAGATGTCGTGGAGCGACATCAGATTGGGGAGTGGAGATTGGAGATTGAGGATTCACATTTTACTCCTTAATGATTTCGTAAGTGCGTGTAGCATTCGTGATACTACTATACACTCGTTATTGCTTTGCCACACCTCGAGTTTTTGATAATCATGCGTGGACATTTCTCTTCGATCCCCGATCCTCAATCTTCAGTCTGGTATTACACGGTCATTATTTCTTGCTCTTTTGCTTTGTGAGCTTGGTCAATTTGTGTATTAAAATCGTTGATCATATCTGTTACTTCTTTTTCGGTACGCTTGACATCATCTTCAGAAAGCTCCTTGGCGTCTTTCTTCGCTTTGGCATCTTTCAACGCGTCGTGACGAATATTGCGAAGTGATACTTTTGCCTCTTCAATAGTGTCACTGAGTGATTTTACAATCTGGCGCCGGCGTTCTTCAGTCAGTGGCGGCATTGGCACACGCACCACTCGGCCATCATCCGCCGGATTCAGCCCCAGATTTTGATCATTCCGAATAGCCGCTGAAATAGCCTGCAAATTTGTCGGGTCAAACGGCGTCACCTGTAGCAACTGTGGTTCTGGCGCTGTAATGTTTGAAACCTGATTAAGCGGCGTCGGCACACCATACGCCTCCACCATCACCCCATCCAAAATTGAAGGATGCGCTCTACCTGTTCGAACCTTCTTAAGCTCCTCAACCAAATGATCAACCGCCGCCTGCATTTTATTTCTATACTGAGTTAAATCCATAATTCTCCTTCTCATTTACCATTCTATCAGATTAAGCCCGCAAAACGTGCAGCCTGCAGCGCGTTCCTAAACTGCAGGTCTCGCAAACGAGGGTCACCGTCTGTCCAAATTCGTTCGGTTGAATGAAATAGCCAAAATCCTGTTAGTAGCAAAGCCGCCCGCTTATCCAGCCGCTCAGGGCAAAAAGCCTCGACATCAAAGCCACTATGGGCAACGTTGACCAACAAACCCACATCTTCCATGCCTTTATTACCTAGTCCCATCCAGTTCCAATCTACAATATAAACGTCATCGGTGGTTTCATCGTAAGCTAGGTTGTCGGCTCGAATATCGGCATGGATTGGCTTAAATTCTGCACTATTAGCTTGGTAGTTATCGCAAATTTGAATGTATTCATTGAGATGCTCTTTGATAGCAGTTTTTAGTTTTGGGTAGTCACCTAGCTTTTCCATCAATTTTGTATACAGTTTTGGGTTGCTCTGTAGCTCCTGCCAACCATTAGCAACAATAACCGGTGGCAACCGCTTCCTATCTTCTTTGGTAATTGGAAGTTCGCTTAGCTCATCAATTGCCTTCAAAACTGCTGTTAGTTTTTTCTCTGTCCAGAGATTAGACCAGTCAAACTTGCTCAAATCTGGCAGTACAATACCATCGGCTCGTGAAAGTAGAAGCTCTGGGATATGTTTGTAGCTTTTTTCTTTCAGCCATTTATAAGCAACTATCTCTTTTGGAATAAATCGCTGACTATTTTCTTCCGTCGCCAGTTTGACAAACACCTTTTCACCACTAGCAAGCGCAACAATGCCTCGTTTTGCTAACGAATAACCACCACTGGTCGGTACAAATGTCGGCATTGCCGCCTCAACATCAGCCCACAAAATACTCTGATTCATATGCTAATTTTAACAGAATGGACAATTAGCTGACTTGGCCGAGTTCAATTCGGCTGAATTGGCGAATAACCATGTTTTCGCCAAGTTTGGCAATATGCTCTTTAAGTAAATCACCGACAGTTTGGTCGGGATTCTTGATGAAGGGTTGGTCGAGCAAGCATTTTTCGGCAAAATGTTTTTTGAGCATACCTTCTACAATATTTTCAAGCATGTTTTCGGGTTTGCCATCAGCTTTTGCTTTTTCGGCAAACTCGGCTTTCTTGGCTTCGCGTTCAGCCTCAGGAACTTGCTCAACAGAAACAAATTCTGGTGCCGCTGCCGCTATGTGCATAGCTACGTCGTGCACAAAGTTTTTGAAATCATCTGTTCGAGCCACAAAATCGGTTTCGCAGTTGACTTCCACTACCACGCCAATACGTCCGCTGTGTACGTACGTATCAACAATGCCCTGACGCGCTTCGCGCTCGCCTTTCTTTTCAGCCTTGGTCAAACCCTTTTTACGCATTGCCTCCAAAGCTTTGTCAAAATCACCGTTAGATTCTGTCAGCGCTGCCTTAGCGTCAGTCAGACCAACACCTGTCAAACTTTTTAGTCGTTTAATATCTTCAATTGTTACGTTCATTCGTTTCACTCCTTCATAATTCTCAATTTTGCAGTTTTCAATTTTCAATCAATGAAACAATTTTCACTGAATCATTGATGATTTGAAAATTGAATGAAAATTGTAAATTGTTAATTGAACATTAAGCCCTAGGCTTCTGCTTTTGCTGTCTTTTGCTTTGCTTTACCGGCATTAATTGCCTCAACCACGTATTCAAGTAATAGTTGAATAGCTCTGAGCGCATCGTCGTTGGCTGGAATCACGTAATCAAGTGGTGTTGGGTCAGCATTGGTATCAACGGCACCAATGACTGGTACGCCAAGACGTTTTGCCTCTTTGACCGCTAGATGATCAGTTACTACGTCCGTCACATACACCAGACCTGGGCGACCCTGCATATCTTTAATGCCGCCATAAAGCGTATTCATTTGGTCAATTTCTTCTTGGTAGCGTTGAACCTCTAGCTTAGAGAAGCGGCTTTCGAGCTCACCACTGGCCATTTTGTTTTCAAGATCTTGCAGATGCTTGATTCGGCCATTCATAGTGGTGGTGTTGGTCAGCATACCGCCAACCCAGCGGTTTACCACGTATGGCATGCCTGTTTCTTCAGCTGCCTTTTTGACAATTTCTTTTGCTTGGCGCTTCGTGCCAACCAGCAGTACTTGCTTGCCGCCCGCAACCGCTTCTTCAATCACTGGCAACACTTTTTCAAGCGCCTCCACCGTTTGAGCTAAATCGATAATATGATTTCCCGCTCGTTTGCTGTGAATATACGGTGCCATTTTTGGGTGCCACCGGCTAGACGTGTGCCCAAAGTGCGCACCAGCTTCTAATAGTTTTTTAATATCTACGGCTACTGCCATATAAATAAATCCTTTCGTTCTTCACGGATGAGCAACCAAAACGCACTTGAGAAAGCGACGCCCGGAAGGATTCCCTCACCGCTGCTTAATTTGTAACTCATTCATATTAACAGATGTGCTCAAGATGCGCAACTACTTGCCGGTGGCGCGAGCGTAATTTGCATTCCGTGCGGCGGCAGTTCCTAACAGAATAGAGGCTGTATATAAAACCATCGCCAGAATTATGTAAATCATTACCGCTATTGTAGCAGTTTATTGGGGAGATTCATCATTACTGCTATGCAACCGGTAGATTTTTTGTGCTACTTCGATTGTTTTAGGGTCTTTTAGTGGATAGCTAAACCGTCTATCTTCACTTGCAATCTGGCTTGTTTGATCTCCTGCAAGCGTGTGGGTATAAATTGGCGTTCTCTTGCCACTTTCCGAACCGGGAGAAACCGCAATTGCACGAAAGACGTCCCGTTGTTGCCACCCTTCTTCAACCATATGCCAGTCATCAAGAATTGCAAGCTCATCCCTAAGTACACGAAAACCAACACCTTTCGCGTGTTCACCACTAACTTTACGATTTACAAATGGTGTAAACGATTCACCATAAATACCCCTAAAAATATTTGACGCTACTTCACTCTGTATATCCGTCAGATGTTGCTCATGCAAGGCAGTGCCGACCACATAAAGCAGTAGCCCTTGACCTACATCCCTGCCAAGTAAATGTGGTAGAACTTCTGCTGTATCACCGGTTGCTGCATACAAAACGTCTCTCTCACCTGCCATATCTTTCTATTATAACAAATTTATGAATATACGTCAATGTTTATGGGGTTGATTTTTATCCTCAGAACAGATATAATTGGCCAGTTATAAATAAATTCGACTTGCCGTGAGCAGTGTCGAACGGCTGCAGTCGCCCGCTGCTAACCGCTAACATAACGGGCGCACATTTACATTGCTATAAGGTTTAAGACAAGCGAGTACAAAGCTTTTTTCTCTGAGCGAAGAGTAGTTAAGACTACTTTGAGCGAAGAAAAAGAGGTTTGAGCCGATTGGAAAAAGCTTAGAGTAATGATAAATGTGTGTCCTTTATGTTTTAAACGGGCAGGAGTTCATACAAATGAAAAAAGATATCCATCCCAAGGAATATCGACTGGTTGTCTTTCAAGACACCTCAAGCGATTTTAAAATTTTAACTCGCTCAACCGCCGCAACGAACGAAACTACCAAATGGGAAGATGGCAACGAATACCCACTAATTAAAGTGCATGTTTCCAGCGCCTCTCACCCCTTCTTCACTGGTGAAGAAAAGATTATGGACATCGAAGGCCGCGTAGATAAGTTCAAAGCTCGCACCGAAGCTGCCGCCAAAGCTCGCAAAGCCAAAGTTGAAGCGGCTGCCAAAGCTAGTGGCAAAAAAAGTAAGGCCACTCCTAAAAAAGCTGCTGACCAGCCAAAAGCTGAAGAAGAATCTCAAGAAGAAGAGTAGACCTCACTGCAAAAACACCGCTCACGTATCTTTAGGGCGGTGTTTTTAGTAAAATAAAGAACATATATGGAAGCTGAGCAGAAATTACGCGATGAACTTACCCAGCTGACTGAAGCATTAAACGCTCCAGATGCTTTTTCCGACCCGAAAGTTGGTGAAAAGAATCGGCGGCGGGCGGAGCTTGAAGAGATTGTGGCTATTTTTGATGAAAAGCATTCGCTTGCTGGTCAGCTCACTGAGGCGCAAGACATGCTCAGAGGCGGCGACGCTGAACTGTCTGAACTGGCCAAGCTGGAAATTCCTGACCTCGAAACCAAAATAGCAATTTTGGAAGAACGGCTGACCGAACTGCTCACTCCCAAAGATCCGAACGATCATAAGAATGCGGTGGTAGAAATTCGAGCTGGCGCTGGCGGCGATGAAGCCAGTTTATTTGCCGCTGAACTGCTGCGCATGTATCTGCGCTACTGCGAAACTCACAACCTAAAAACGGAAATTATGAGCGAAAACGCCAATGACACCGGCGGCTACAAAGAAGTAATTTTTATGGTTCGCGGTGAAAATGCCTACAAGCAGCTGAAGTTTGAAGGTGGCGTCCACCGCGTACAGCGCGTGCCAGCCACCGAGAGCCAAGGCCGTATCCACACCTCTACCGCCACCGTGGCCGTCATGCCTGAAGCCGAAGAAAGCGATGTTGAAGTGAAAGATGCCGATTTAAAAATAGATACGTATCGTGCCTCAGGTCACGGCGGCCAAAGTGTCAACACCACCGACTCAGCCGTGCGCATCACCCACCTCCCTACTGGTATTGTGGTCACTAATCAAGATGAAAAATCGCAGATTAAAAACAAGCTCAAAGCCATGAGCGTCCTTCGTTCTCGCCTGCTCCAAAAGCAAATCGACGAAGCCAACGCCGCCCTTTCCGCTCAACGCAAGAGCTTAATTGGCTCCGGCGACAGAAGTGAAAAAATCCGCACCTACAACTTCCCGCAAGATAGAATCACCGACCACCGTGTAAACTATTCTCGCTCCAACATCCCCGCCGCCATGGACGGCAGCATCGATGACATCATCACCAAGCTACAGTCCTACGAAAGCCAACTCGCCCGAGAAGACTCATGACACCTCATATTTCCAGCACTAGTAACCCGAAAATTAAGTGGGTAAAAAGTTTACATAAAAATAGTACTCGCCGCAGTGAGAACGTGTTTTTAGTGGAGGGTGCCAAGGAAATTTCCATAGCACTTGATGGCGGCTATGAACCTCACTCTTTCTTTATCTGTCCGGAGCTATATGGGAAGGTAGAGCTTGGATCTCAGAGCTTAGATCTTAGAGATGTTTACACTATCAGCAAGGATGTCTACGAGAAGATTGCTTACAGAGGTAATTCTGATGGACTGCTTGGTGTATTCCACGCTCAAGAAAAAACATTGGAGAGACTAAACCTCAGTGAGAACCCTTTTTTACTCGTTGTAGAGTCAGTTGAAAAACCTGGTAATTTAGGAGCAATAATCCGCACGGCTGATGGCGCGGGGGCTGATGGCATAATTGTCTGCAACGAGAAAACAGACATTTTTAACCCCAATGTTATTCGCTCCAGCGTTGGAACCGTATTTACAAAACAAGTTATAGCGGCCAAAAATGAAGATGTCTTCGACTTTTTAGAAAAACATGAAATTACCGCTTACGGAGCAATTTTGTCTGATACATCTGTACATTATTCAGATGTCGACCTTACTGCTCCGTCGGCAATTATTTTAGGAACCGAACACGAAGGTCTTAGTGAGTTTTGGAAGGAACGCACCCAGCCCATTATCATTCCTATGAACGGCATCAATGATTCGCTCAATGTCAGTAATGCAGCCGCTATTTTAGCCTACGAGGTAGTCCGACAGCGTACGTTAGTGGATAGTGAGTAGTGCAAAGTGGCTCGCAAAGAACTCATTACTATCCAGGAATGGCTGCAGAGAAATACTCGGGTACTAGAAAATACCGGCATTGAATCTGCTCGCTTAGATTGCCTTTTACTACTTGAAAACGAGCTTCAAAAATCTCGGGAGTGGATAGTAGCCCACGGTGATACTGAGCTTGATAGCAACGTTGAGCAAAAACTGAATAAAATGTGTGCTCGTCGGCAAACACGTCAGCCACTTGCATACATCATTGGCTCAAAAGAATTCTACGGCCACGATTTTTTTGTGAATAAAGATGTCCTCATCCCCCGCCCTGAAAGTGAAGCTATCATTGAACTACTTAAGGAAGTAGTGCTTAGTGAGCAGTGGAGAGTGGATAGTGAAAAACCAACCACCAACCACCAACCACCTACCATAATCGATATTGGAACCGGCTCCGGCTGCCTGGCCATTACCGCCAAGCTAGAATTTCCTGATCTTCACGTTATTGCAACTGATGTTTCAGATGCAGCACTCAGTGTGGCTCGCAAAAATGCTAAGACTCTTCATGCTGATATTGAATTCAAAAAGTCTGATCTGTTTTCTGAGATCCAAGATCTAAGATCTAAGATCTGTCTAGCTAACTTACCCTACGTACCAAACAATCTCATCACCTCTGAGGAAATCACCAAAGAACCAGCCGAAGCTCTCTTTTCAGGCAGTGATGGTCTGGATCATTACCAAAGATTTTGGCAGCAAATCGAAGGCTTAAAAAATAAACCACGAGCCGTCATCATCGAAAGCCTCAAGCAACAACACCCTCCTATGATTGAACTCGCACAAAACGCCGGCTACCACCTCGCCACAACCAACACTCTCTGCCAACTCTACACTCTCTCCTAAACAAAATATCTTAAAGAAATACTATTTTCTTTCCAATTGGATGATTTTTAGTATATTTTTGTACTCAAGTATGGTGAGTTTTGTGGGAAAGGACGTGCAAAGTAGAGTCGATGGGATTAAGGGGTAGTTAGGCTGCAGGGGCTTCCTCTAAGGTTGCCTTTAGTTGCACCTCTTTGCCACCGCGCATGACGGTGAGTGTTACCTCTTCTCCCACCTTGTGCTGGCCAATAACACTGGCTAGTGGTGATGTTTGCGTTAACTTTGTGTCGTTTACCTTTATGATGACATCGCCTGATTTCAGGCCAGCTTTTTGGGCGGGGCTGTCGGCAACAATTGAACGCTCACCAACGTACGCTCCTTCGGTCTCGTCAATGTCTAGCTGCTTGGCAATATCAGGAGTCAGCATGACATACCGAACGCCAAGGTATGGTCGGGAGATCTTTCCGGTTTGCTCTACACTTTCAATCAGCGACTTTGCCTCGTTAATGGGGATCGCAAAACCAACCCCTTGAGCTTCAGCAGCCACGGCAGTATTAACACCAATCACTTCACCGCTGAAGTTTACCAGCGGACCCCCCGAGTTGCCGGGGTTAATTGCTGCATCAGTTTGGAAGAGGTTTGTCAGCTGCTCAGTGGCACCGTTGCCATCGCTGGCCTCAATCGGGCGCCCCACACCAGAGATGATGCCGCTGGTGACGGTATTTTGAAACTCACCCAGCGCATTACCAATAGCCAGCACCTTGCCACCTGTACGCACGCTGTTAGAATCTCCCAATTTTGCTGGTACAAGGTTTTTAGGATTCTTTATTTTTACAAAGGCAAGATCGTTGAGTGGGTCACGCCCCACTACTTCAACATCGTCGTACTTGGTGCCATCAGCCAAGGTGACAGTGACCTTTGTGGTGCCTTCGGGGATAACGTGCTTGTTGGTAAGTACTAAGCCGTCTGTATTAAGAATAATGCCGGTACCTGCGCCTTCAACCACCCGGCTGGAGCCAAAGAGATCATTCACCGTCGGTGCAGATTGG
>CAYRKQ010000001.1:93946-119496 GCA_964424985.1 uncultured Candidatus Saccharibacteria bacterium
GCTGGTGCGAATAGACACGACACTCGGGCCAACCTTGGCAGCAAGATCAGCAATAAGTTCACCTTCACTGGCGACAACCTCGCGCTGCAACTCGCTACCCCCAAAACGTAAGGTGCCAGTGGCAAATAACACACTTCCGACAGCCAACATCAACAAAAGTGAACAGAGTACCGAAACAACCACGCTGGTAATCACCAGTTTGCGCGGTGCATGGTCTTTTTTAACAGGTTGTACTATGCGAGATGGTTCCACTCCTTACCTCCTTATACTATTTATAGATGACTTGTCCACGATGATGTCAGCAGAATAATTGCCAGCAGCACCGCTCCAAAAACCATATTTTCAATTACCACACTTTTGTGTAACTTGTCATTTCGCAGGGCATGGTACAGCAAGCCAATCGTTGCCGCTACCACCGAGGCAATCAGCGCCACATTTGATACATGTACCTGGAAAATGCGGTAATAGCTCACCCAGTGGAAGCCCATCCAGGCAAGTTGCATAACTAAAAATGCCCAGACCAGTGAAAGTGTTTTATAATGTGGCTCCTCGTAATTTGCCAGAAAGTGCCGCGCGGTCGCCCAGGCTACCACCCAAATTAATAAAATACCGATGAATGAATATTCAAGCAGCGAGGTCACCAGCAGTACAGTTAAGATCCCAATAAATTGCGCCCAGAGCGCCTGTAGACCCACCATGAAATCGCTCCCCTTTGGCTTTATATAGAGCACCCAGACCAAAAAAAGCAGTGCCCAAAAAAGCGCCACACTATTGCTAGCAGCTTGTTGCATTAATACAACCGTACTAAGCCC
Organism: uncultured Candidatus Saccharibacteria bacterium; assembly: GCA_964424985.1. Lineage (GTDB taxonomy): Bacteria > Patescibacteriota > Saccharimonadia > Saccharimonadales > UBA7683 > CAYRKQ01. The sequence goes on from CAYRKQ010000001.1 coordinate 94,759, forward strand.
GACAATAGCATCTACCAGATTAGCCTTAATATTTGGCAGCCAAAATCGTGGCTGCACCGCAAACACCCGCCACTTACTTAAAACAACGAGCATGCCAGCAAGAAACGGCACACTCCAAGAACGAACCATCAAAAAAAGTACCAATACAAAAGCGGCATTCACCACAAAATGGATGATATCACCAAAGTCTAACCCGGGTCGTTTCCCCCAAAATTTCTTTTGCGCTTGTAACATATGACCTGTGTATTATACCATTTCTACTCGTTATTTGAGCTTGTTGATGAGCTGCCAGAGGTGCCGATAATAATAACGATGTCTGACTCGTAGTTGGCGGCGTCAGGATAGCTGCTGGTGTTTTTTGAGGCAGTGACTCCAAAAATTTGTTCAAGTAGTTTTATGGTCGCTGGCTTTTTACCATTGGTTTTATCAATGATAACGGTTGTTTTACGCTGCGCGGCGTTACCAACTGCTACTACATCTATATTTTTTAACCCAAGCTCATCGGCTTTTTTCTGTGCCAATCCTATCACACCACTGCCATTAAGCACCGCCACGCTGGCATCTTCACGCACCACCGCATTGGTGCTGGTTAACTTCCTGAAGTAGCGTTGAATGTCGCTGAAGTCTGAGAAACCTGCCACGGGGTGTACAATGCTTTGGCCAGAATACATGCCTGTTGTAAGTAAGTTGATTTCTTCTGATGCCATATCGATAGTAGTTATTTTATCACTTTGAATTTGCTTACCAAGCTCGTAGAGTCGTCGCAGTTCGTTAGTTTTAAAATCGGTCTTTACGTTTTTACCGGCGCTATCGAGCAGGCCGCCGATTTTAGCTGGGTTGATGAGCGTTCCCGTGCTGAGCGCCTTGTTCTTAAGCGCCACTAACATTTGCTGTTGATACGTGGTGCGGTCGAAATCACCACGAGCCATGCCATAGCCACCGGCTGAATTACGCGAACGCGCTAGTGCGAGTGCGGTTCTTCCGTCAATTTTTTGGGTACCGTTTTTAAGATTCAGCGGGCCACCATCAACGGGTGCAATATTTGGATCATACACCCCTCGAGGGTCATCACTCTTAATAGTAACTTCAATGCCCCCAACGGCATCAACTGCTTGTTTAAACGCCGTGTAGTTAATTTTTCCGTAGTAGTGCAGCTTAAGACCCAGTTTCTCACTGACAATTTTAGACAGCAGTCCCATGCCGCCTTCGGGGTAGCCAGCCTCTTTAAACTTCACGTCCTGCCCGCACTGATAGGCAACGTTAATTTTGCCGGCGTAGCCACTGGAGCAAGCCTGGCCGTACTCTACCCATAAATCGCGCGGAATACTGGTGGTAAAGGCGGTATTGTTTCTAACATCAATACTGGCCACCATAATTGAATCGGTTAGATCAGCTCCTTGGTGGCCAGGGTCGTCCTCGCTGGTTCCCGCCAGCAAGATGTTAACTCGCCCTTCATCTTCACCCCGTAGTTTTGTATTGTCAAAAATTCCTAAAATATTACCATTAAAAATCTTATGTGCATTTAAAATAAACTTCCAGCCTAAAAATGCGCCAATACACAACAATAAAATACCCACTATGAGCGCCACGCGTTTTATTTTTTCTTTGCGCGTCATCTCGTGCCATTTTTTTCTGTCTTTCTTGCGCCTAAAGAACTTGAAGCGCTTTTTCTTTTCCGGCGGCGTCGAGAGATCAGCAGCATCTAGTTCAGTTGGCTCAATACTGAGCGTATTTTCATCTTTTGACCACGTGTCACGAAACTCGATTGCTTCGGTGCTGCGAGTAGAGCGAAAATCATTGAGGGTGCGGCGTTTTTTGCCACCCGTGCCAGGCTGATCACCCAGCCGTCGGGGCACAAAGCCATCAACAGATCTAGGGCGTTTTTCTTGCTTTGATTTCATAGAGTAATGCCCTCAAGTATACCTGTTTTGGCGTAAGCGGTAAAGCAAAACGATGCTTATTTTCTCTATCTATATTTGATGAAGATGTCCGCAGATTACCAACCTGCTATACTAGATGCTTATGGATAATCAACCCCAACCAACCCCAACTTCGCCGCCGGTGCAACCGCCACAAGAGCCCGTACCCCCGCAATCAGTTGCAGCTCCGCCGGTACAACCGCCAGCTCCAACTACACCCGCTCAACCGCCAGCTCCACAGCCTACGCCTCCAGTGGCCACGCCCCAACCACAACCAACTCCACCGCCAAATCCGCAACCAACCTACACCCTGCCGAAACAGCCACCCAAACAAGAAAAGCAAAAAAGCGGCATCTTCTCGTTTGCCATCACTATTATTGTCGCCCTTTTGCTTACCCAGCTGATAAATATGTTCTTCTTTCAGTCGTATCGCGTTTTTGGAAGTAGTATGTACCCGACACTGCATGATGGCGAACGTCTCATTATTTCGAAAATTGGCAAAACCACCTCAAAAGTAACCGGCAATACATACGAGCCAAAACGTAACGATATTATTGTCTTCACCAGCCCGAAAGAAGAAGACCTACAGCTCATTAAACGAGTGATTGGCCTGCCGGGTGAACGGGTGGTGGTAAAAAACGGTAAAATTACCGTGTATAACAGCGAGCACCCAGACGGCTTTAACCCCGACGAAGGCACCGACCATGAAGATTCGATCCCGCTTTCGAGCAGCACGACTGACGTGACGGTGCCCAAAGGTCATTTATTTGTCAGTGGTGATAACCGCGAAGGCAGCAACTCGCTAGATTCCAGAAACGAACTCGGCACCGTCCCGGAAGAATTAGTAGTCGGCACCCTCTCCGTCCGCCTCTGGCCACTCCAGTCTGCCCGCTTCTTCTAAAGAAGATTTTTAAACAGGTTATTCAAGTGATCTTCATCTTTAAAGTCGATGATTAAACGACCACCTTTGGCCATATGTTTCACTGAGACATTTGTCTTCAGTCGTTTAGCAAGCTGTTTGGTTTCTTTAGTTTCAGTTTTGGTGAGCCTTACACCTTCTTTGCCCTTCTCTTCTTGGTTGGCTTTTTTATGACCCACCACGTACTGTTCGGCTTGGCGGACTGTCCAGCCGTTTTTTATGATAAGAGTAAGTAGTTTTAGCTGTTCTTTCTCTGTTTTCAGAGCCACAATCTGACGGGCGTGTCCTTCGGTGATGATATTGCTATTCAACGCTTCTTTGGCTTTAGGCGGTAAACGGAGCAAGCGAATAATATTCACCACTGCCGACTCACTCCGGCCTACCTGCTTACCAATTTCCTTATGGTCTAAATTAAATTCATCATGCAGTCGCATATAGGCTGCCGCCAATTCTAACTTAGAAAGATCCTCGCGCTGGACGTTTTCAATTAAACTGATCTCGAGCTTTTCTTGGTCGCCGTAAGAACGTACAATCGCTGGCACATCGGAAAGCCCCAGCTTTTGGGCTGCCCGATAACGCCGTTCACCTGCAATGATGACGTAGCCATCGGTACTTTTGGTTACAATGAGTGGCTGGACAATACCATGTTGGGTAATTGAATCAGCCAGTTCTTGCAAGGCCTGTTCATCAAACTGTTTTCGCGGCTGGTTGGGGTCAGGTGAAATCTTGCTAATCTGAATTTGTTCAACTTGATCGGAGGCATTACCAACCGCCAACGCTTCCGAGAGCATATCGTCTGGTATGAGCGATGAAAAATCTTTGCCTAAACCTTTTGCCATAGTACTACTATTTTAACCTATCTAGAACTTCTTTAGAAAGTGACTTATATGCCCGGGCGCCTTTGCTCCACTTATCTAGCTCACCCACCGGTTTACCGTAGCTTGGAGATTCAGCCAGTCTGATATTTCGCGGTACGGCTGTTGCAAACACTCTGTCGCCAAAATGTTTCTTGAGTTGAGACTCTACCTGCGTGGAAAGCGTGGTTCTGGTGTTATGCATCGTCATAACTACCCCTAAAATTGAAAGCGCTGGATTCAAGGCTTGGCGAACGAGCTTCATAGTTTCAAGCAGCTGGCCGAGGCCTTCAAGTGCGTAATACTCAGTTTGAACCGGAATTAAGACTGAATGTGCAGCTGTTAGGGCGTTTACCGTCAGCAGACCAAGACTTGGCGGGCAGTCAATCAAAATAACATCAAAACCTGATTGATCTAAGCCTTTTTTTAGCCTTAGCGCCCTGTCCTTTTCTGGCGCCAATTGAGTTTCAACGGTAGCAAGCTGTGGTTCTGTTGGCAAAACAAAAAGATTTTTATAGCTGGTTTTTAAAACAATTTTAGACAATTCTACTGAACCAAGCAGTAAATCTTTAGTCGTGACCTTAAGCTTGGTTTTATCTATGCCCAGCCCACTCGTAGCATTACCTTGGGGGTCTAGGTCAATTAAGAGTGTCTTCTTGCCACTTTTAGCCAGGTTATAAGCCACATTAACGGCCGTCGTGGTTTTACCCACGCCACCTTTTTGATTTGTCACCGCTATAATCTGCGCCATCTGTTGATTTTACCCTCCAAAGATACCTTTATTATACCGCGTTATACTCCCCTGTGTCATCCTGAACTTGTTTACGGTGAGATTATCGAATCTGTTTCAGGATCTCATTTTACAGCAATAGATTCCGGATCAAGTCCGGAATGACAAAACAAAAACGAGCCTTTCGGGGCTCGTTTTCTGAGATCTAAGCTCTAAGATCTAACATTAGCTGATCTTCGTAATTTCAATCACAGAATGCTGTTGTCGGTGACCACGTTTTTTGTTCACACGCTTTTTGGCTTTATAGCGAATGGCTACAACTTTGTCGCCTTTTACCGCTTCTTCGAGCACCTTTGCTTCAACCGACGCACCTTTTATGGTTGGCTGACCAATTTGGACTTTATCGCCATCAATCACCATTAACGGTTCAAATTTCAAAGTTTTCTTATCGCCAACAAGCTCAACTTCGAGCTTTTCTTTTTCAGACACAATATACTGATGTCCACCAGAAACAATTACTGCTTTTTTCATTATTATGTATTCCTTTACCGTGATCCTGGACTTGATGTGCCCGAGATGACCTCTGCCATTCGGAGCCTGGATTTTGGTATCATATTATTAAAACAAGTCGAGACTCAGTCTAACAGACCTCACGACTCCTGTAAAGCAGGATCATCTTTTAGCTTAAGGTCTTGCAAAATCGATTCGAGTGAACTCAGCATTGTTTGGTTATAGTGTGGAATGCCAATTCGCTTGAAAATAACTGGCTCAGCCTTCTTTAAATTAGCTATATATTCTTGAGCCGACTGCAGATCAGCGGTAATGTCCTGATTTTCCGATCGCAGCAGTAATTCGAGAGTCTTACGGATTGGATCGGCATCTTTTTTTAGTTTCAAAATTCTTTCGTAAAGCTTGTCGTCTGAACCAGATTGGCTCATATTAAAGTGAGCTCTAAATAGCATTTTAGTACGCTCCCCCACGCCGACAGTTCGTTCGTTCGCTTCACGTTGGTTCTGCGCCGCTGTTGTATCTACCACTGTTAATTCATCGCCGTTCTTTTGTTGGTTCTGGGTGATGTCCTGAGAATCAGCGTGCTTAATGTTATCTGGTAATTTTCTTTCTGCGGCCGCTTGATTTCTGTATGCACCGCCGCTTGCACCGCCACGAACACTCGTCAAGCCATACTCAGAGCCTAGGCTTGGCGTTGCATCCAAAATATACTGCTCACCAGCGTGGCTTACCATAACTTGGGCATGTCCTGCTGCCGAAATATAACCATCTGGCTCAATTACGTTGCCGCCAATTGTTGTTGCATGGCTGCCTGGCAAGGCAGTCTTTAAAAGATATCCGAGGAAGGTTGCCGCACCGGTACACTGTACTTGCAACCTTCCGGTTTCATCAACGAGTTTTTTTAAATCTTCTGCTGCGAACTCTCTCTTTTCACCGAAAAAATCAGTGAGGTAATATTTCTGTTCAAATGTGTAGTCACTCACCTCACTCACAAACGCCGCCATGTCAGCTAGGCTAACTTCTCGAGTACCCCGAAGCTTGTCGGCCAATGCCGTGAAGCCAATTTCTTGGCACTGGTTAATGACCGCTTGTATACCACCCGGATCAAGCATAACTTCGGCGGAGCCATTATACGGGTCAACTTCAGCGCGTTTAAAATAAAACTGGTTGGTACGGTCTGATTTATCAATAGCCACGAGCTCAAAGCCAGGGATAAAAGGTACGCCCTTCCTAAAAGCAAAGTCCTTACCGTAGGTATTAAAGCTAATGCTTGATCCGCCAAGTTCAATTCTAATATCATAGTCATCGGCCGTTTGTGGATACTCAGACTGCCGCGGATTTCCGCCCATTACTAAGTGGTTAGCAGCCAAGTAAGCCTTGCCCCTTGTGAGACCGATGATTGTATTCTGTTCCTTTTTTAGACCCTGAAGGTCATGCACTTCAATTGATGGATTCTCTGAAGTCTTAACCCAAGTTGGACCAGTCCCATCTTCATAGGGTAGCCTGCCCACAATATCAGATTGCACACCGCGAATATAAGTTAACACCTCGGCAACGATATCACCTCCAATACGTACGTCTGCTGGACTAAAGCCGTATGCAGATTCATAAAGCACCTTCAGCACTGGTTGTGATAATTTTTCTGGGTCAAGAAGGTTAGTTAAAAGATAGGCCGGAATAAATTCACTGTCAGCAATACTTTCAAGTCGATTTGGCTTGCTGATACTTTCTGACATGCAATAGCTGAAGTCATGTAGCGCACCCCCACCAATGTACACTTCCTCACCATCAATACCGCGTCCACAAATATCGCCGTTTTCATTAAGATAGAAGGATGTTATCAGAGGAACTCCAGGGTCATCATCGTATTCGTTGTATTCATCTACCAAAAAAGCGAGTAGTCGTTCGCGGCCATCAAGTGTTTGCAGAGTTTTTCGTTTTTCGGTTTCATCATCAAGTCGGCATACGCCTTTATTAAACTCTCGGTGGGCGTTTGGGTGCAGGCCAAGTGTGTCGCTAGGAGCAAGTGAGTGCCGCCTGCGAACATCATCTTCAATTTGTGCTTCACGGATCATTCGCCGTGCCAGCGGTAAGGGCATATCTTCAGATTCGGGTGTATCAGAGGCGATCGCATGAAGCACTCTATAGATTTCAGATTCCCTGCCAATTGCTGCGAACGCCTCCCTGATCTTAGAATCCATATCTAATGCATCCATGAGTCCTTCCCGATATTTGCTAGTAGACTCGAGAACACTTACTTCAAGATGATGTCGCACGCGAACCACATTAGCTGCAGCGTATTTTGTTCGAGGAATTAGTTCGCCATTAGTATTCATGACAATGCCATCAGGTAGTGAGTCACCACGCTGAGCGAACCATTCCCACTCGATGATTGAGGCGACAGTTTTAATGAGGTCTGCATCACCTGGGTCAATGCAGGTTTCGACTTCTTCGCTAATGGCTGCTTGGAATTGTTGATGCAACCTTTTTTGGTGGTTTTCAGGTAATGTAATAGCCTCGAGAACCTGTTGCTCGGCGGGTGTTAAGTCGGGCATTTCTGGGACATTTCTAAGAGACTCTTCAGGAATAGGCATTTCGAGAGTTGGATCATCTTGGCCATCTAAAGGGAAGGGATACTCTTCAAGTTTGGCCTGGTGCGCTTCTGCATACGCTATACGCGCTGCTCGGCTTATTTCTAGCTGGTCAGTTTCGTGTGTAGCCATCTCTTCATTATAGCATACTTTCTGCTATTTTGTCAATGCTTACATCTGTTTTTGTTCGAGTTCATGGATACGGTCGTGGTCGAGGCCGAAATAGTGGGCGATTTCGTGCCAGAGGGTGTGTTTTATTTGAGCTTTGAAGTTCTTTTCATCACCTTGGGAATAATAAAAGAGTGGTAGCTTAAATAAAGTAATTTTATCTGGTAGCTGACCTGAAAAGCCATTCCCCCGTTTTGTAAGCGGGATGCCTTCATACAGGCCAAATAAAGTCTGGTTGCAGGCTAACTTTAGCTTCCCGCGCTGGTCGCCAGTTGGCTCATCTTCGTACGTAATGAAGACATTGCCGAGTTTTGAGGTGTACTTTTCGGGCAGCTCATCGAGCGCCTGAGCCATCATTTTCGAAAATTCTTCATCGGTTGGAATATCCATTCTCTTATTATATCCTTAAATTAGCACTCAAGACAAGTGAGTGCTAATTTTTCTTTAATCTGATCTGTAGGTCTACCCCTTCGACCTTAATAGTTGCTTCAAAGCCATCTTCTACATCGGCTAGTTTTGTAGCCAAAGTTTCAGTTTTAATTGTCTCAGCGTGCTCTTCAATGGCCTTAGAAAGTTCGTCATCTTCAGTCGAAAGCGAGAGGACAATCCGATCTTCAACATTCAAGCCAGCTTCTTTTCTAGCACTTTGAACGTTTCTAACTACTTCACGCATTAAACCTTCGCGCTTGAGTTCTGGCGTTATTGTAGTTTCTAGGCTTACACTTGGAACAGAGTATGATACAAATTCAACTATTTTAACATTAAGCTCATCTTTAATTATCTCTAGATACTCGGGCTTAATTAGATCAGCATACTTTGAGTCTAGCAACCTAAGTAAACCTAGTGGCTGCCTGACCTTAATACTAGCTTCGGCTCGTGCGGATAAACCTTCATTAATTACCATCCGCGTATCTGACATGCTAGTCAAAATAGCCTCGTTAACTTTTGCGGCTTTTGGCCAGTCGCTAAGATGTACAGATCCTGGCAGATCAGTGCCCACAATTAGTTCGCGCCAGATGTGGTCTGAAAGAAACGGCGCCCATGGAGCTAAAAGCTGACAAATAGTGGTGAGCGTATACCAGAGTGTTTCGTACGCTTGATTTTTATCTATGTCATCCTCAGATTTCCAGAACCGACGACGAGAACGGCGGATGAACCAGTTGCTCATATCATCAATCAGCTTGAAAATTGGTTCAATGGCATGAGCAATTTTATAGTCATCGGCCTGTCTAGTTACTTCGACTATAGTTTCATTTAGACGAGCCGATATCCACTGATCTAGCACATTGCTGCTTTCAGGCTGCTCACCGGGTTTTGCCGGCTGCCAACCATCAATGTCGGCGTACATTTTAAAGAAGCGGAAACTGTTCATGAGCGTTCCGAGCACATTACGGTTAAGATCTTTCATGCCATCGCGATTAAAGCGCATGTAGTCAGCGGTTTGGGTGTTTTGAGTACTTGAGAGTAAGAATAACCGGAGACTATCTGCCCCTTCATTATCAAAAACCTCCTCAACCGGTGGATAATTTTTAAGCCGCTTGCTCAGTTTTTGGCCATCAGCCGCCATGATCATGCCGTTGACTATCACATTTTTATACGCGGGTGAATCAAATAAAATTGTGGCCATAACGTGCTGCACGTAAAACCAGAGTCGCGTTTGGTCAAGACCTTCAATGATAAAGTCAGCCGGGAATGTTTTATCGAACTGTTCTTTATTTTCAAACGGGTAATGCTGCTGGCCAATGCTCATGCAACCAGATTCAAACCAGCAATCAAGCACTTCTTCAATGCGGCGATAGGTTTTGCCGTCTTTTGTAAATTCAACCTGGTCAATAAACGGCCGGTGCACGTCATCAAGATTCAAGTTTTTATCGCCTACTAATTCACGCAGTTGATCGTAACTTTCAACCACAATGTAATCGTCTTCATCTTCAGTATTTACCCAAACTGGCATGGGCGCACCCCAATAGCGGTTACGAGAGATTGCCCAGTCGCGTGCACCCTCAAGCCACTTACCAAAGCGCCCCTTTTTAATATTGTCCGGCGTCCAGTTAATTTCTTCGGCGGTTTTTAGCAGATCACCACGAATGTCAGAAACCTTAATGAACCAACTCGAGATTGCATAGTACAGTAGCGGTGTTTCACAACGCCAACAAAACGGATACGTATGAGTGAACGTTTCGGCAGCATAAACACGGTCTTTCTTTGTAAGATGCGCAATAATATCTTTGTCGGCACCTTTGAAGAATTTTCCTTTTACATCGTCGAACCCAATACCTTCTTTTACCTTGCCGCTGGCGTCAATAGTTTGAAGCACGGGAATACTGTGTGCTTGGCCTAGGGTAAGATCGTCTTCACCAAAAGCCGGCGCCACATGAAGCACGCCCGAACCATCATCGATACTAACAAAATCTGCCGCCCATACTTTATAGAGATTGTCTCTATGTTCGTGAGTTTTCGCCTCTTCAACGTCAAAGAGCGGCTCATACGACATGCCGACCAACTCTGAGCCCATTACCTCTTTTGTAATGTGATAGTTATCAGAATTAAGAGCTTCGAGCCGTTTTTGAGCCAAAACTAAGATTTCCTCTTTACCGTCGTCATCTTTAAGTTGCACGTAGACATACTTTTCTGTCGGGTTTACGGCAATCGCCGCATTACCAGGCAAGCTCCATGGCGTTGTTGTCCATGCCAATAGATAGACTGACTTGTCATCTCGAGCTTGTCGAGAGATCTGATCAGATTTCTCCACTGCGGTCGAAATGACATTATCTTTAAGCCTGAACTTCACGAATAAACTTGGATCTGGCACGTCATCTTTATAGCCATCATTAACCTCAAAATTCGAAAGCGGCGTTTCACAACGCGGACAGTAGGCAGTAGATTTATATCCGCGATACAATAATCCTTTTTTGTTCACTTCGCTCAGCGCCCACCAGACACTTTCGGTATAGCTGGTGTCGACAGTTGCATAATAGTTTTCATACTCACTCCACCGTCCAAGCCGCTGTAGCAACACTTCCCACTCGCCTTTATATTTAAAGATCGAATCTCGGCAGGCAGCATTAAATGTATCAATCCCAAGTTCGAGAATCTGCTTTTTGCCACTCACGCCAAACTCTTTTTCAATTGCATATTCTACCGGCAAACCATGGCAATCCCAACCGTTACGACGCGGCACTGAAAAACCTTGCATAGTTTTATAGCGCAACATTGAATCTTTAATTGCCGTCACTAAGCTGTGGCCAAAGTGCGGCAAGCCGTTGGCAAATGGTGGCCCGTCGTAAAAACTAAATACCTCCTGACCTTCACGCTGCTTCAACGATTGCTCAAAGGTCTTTTCTTTCTTCCACTGATTTAACACCTGTTCTTCAATTGTTGCAAACTGAGATTTCTTCACAGACCGATTCTCTTGTCCTTCCGTAGCTTTACGCGAAGGAGGATCAATCTGCGCCAAGTTCGATTTCTGATTATTGCCGGTCATGGAATCCTTTCTTAAAAGAAAAATCACTACTTTTGACTGCCAGAATCCTCTATTTTGCTTTGCCCTTCGATAAACTCAGGGTTCTGCTTTGCAGAAGACGGTACCATCTGGCTTCCAAAAGAAGTGATTCTTTTTGGCTCTTACTTACTGCTATTACGGGCTTACCCGAGAGGTTCTAGTTGGCACAAATGCCGTTCTTCCTCTTCCATCGTGGTTGATAGCCACTTATCGCCTACGCGAACGGATCTATGCTTATAGTACTATTCAACAGATGAAATTACAAGCTTTATTGTCTACGGTATGCCTCTTTTTCGTATTTATTATTCTCGTAACCATTTTTTATAGTTTCTATGGTGTAGAGAATGGGGTGAATTAAAGGCATTCGTACAGATTGCTCTACGTGCACATATTCATGATTTATATCCTGTAAGCTTGCGCTCGGACTTAAGATTACCACTTGACCAACGGTGACAGCCCGAACATTTCTAAACTTAAACAGTGGCCTCGCCCACCACAGTGACTGCACCGTAAACACGCATGCCTGTTTTGATCTGTTAATTGTTACATCATTTGGGATGCTAATGAGCGCAGCGCCTAATCCCAAGACATTCCACGGCGTATTGAGCATAAGTGTAAGTAGGCGCTTAATCATGCTCACTGGGTGTAAAAGCTAAGTTCAGATATGGTTGGCCATTTGTCCATCTCCAGCCACATTTGCACAAAGCTGCCGTCTTCTTCAGTCACTAAAATGGCGGGAGATTGCATAATATCGTGAATCTTTGCTAGATCCACCCCTTCAACGCTTTCAATATCCAAAAGCATGAGCTGCTTACCAGTTCGCGCCTCAAATTCACGCACATAGCCCTGCACTTGGCTGTCATGTTCCGAATTTGGTTTGTAGAGAACTCTGACTTTCATGCTTATGATTATATCAAGTTTAGTGATTAGTCGTTAGTGTTAGTGAGTAGTTGATAGATATGTGATAATCCTGAGCTGCAAAGCTCAGTCACCTTCCTCCCAACCATGTAAAAACCGAGTGGAAGATCTCTCCTGCTTCCTGGCGCGGCGAGGATGTTTGAGCGAACATCGTGAGTGAGTTCCGCAGCCGCCCAAGATGCGGGTGATATCTGTAACGTCGTGTTTTTACACACTGGTTGGCAGTTTTGTGTTGCTTTTGCTGTCAAAAGCGACTAAGAAAAATGGTTGAGTTGTTTATTACTGGACCCCCGCCTTCGCGGGGATGACAAGACAGGAGAGACTGGATCCGCCGGCTGGCGGATGACAAACCCTAAGTTCTAGCTACAACCAGAGGTTGTTCCGCCCTTCGACAAGCTCAGGGTGGGAACCTATCTATGAACAGCCAGAAGTAGTACCACAAGCGGTACAGACATAACAGCTGCCGGCTCGTTGGGTTTGGTTACCACAGTTATCACACAGTGGCGCCACATCCGCCGTGCTTGGCGTCTTTGTTACCTCGGCGTGAGGAACTTCAGCCGGTGCTTGCTTGACTACTGGTTCGTCCGCTACCGCTGGTGCCGTTGGCGTATCAAGTAAATTGGCTTGGTGACTAAGCGCATCAGCCTCAAGATCTTCTAAGTTGATGAGGCCAAGTTCTAGCTGATCGTCAAGCGGCAAATACTGCTTAGCGAGGCGCTTGAAAATGTAGTCGACAATCGAAGAAGCGGTCTTGATTTCGGGGTCATCAGTAATACCGGCTGGCGCAAACGACATGTTGGTCAGTGCGTGCACGTAGCTCTTAAGCGGCACACCGTATTGCAAGCCGTAACTGACTGAGATCGCTAGCGCATCCATCACCCCTGCAAGTGTTGAACCCTGTTTAGCAATTTTGAGCCACAGTTCAGCCGGCGTACCGTCTTCAAATTCACCTACGGTGATGAAGCCTTTACTGCCAGCAACTTTGAATTCCATGGTCTTTGAGTTTCTAATACGCGGTACTTCACGGCGAACTTTTGGTGTCATGGCAATTAACTGTTCGGTAATTTGCTCTGCCGTTTCCGGAGTATGAGCCGTGAGATCCTCTTTCTTCTCTTTGCCCGAAGCCAGTGGCTGGGCAACCTTTGAACCATCACGATAAATGGCCACTGCCTTAAGACCGAGTTTCCAGCTTTCCAGGTGGAGCTCTTCAATATCTTCAACCGTTGATTCAACAGGCATATTCACCGTTTTGCTGATAGCGCCTGAAATGAATGGCTGCACGGCGCCCATCATTTTTACGTGACCCATGTAGTGAATAGAATTTTCACCAACCGCACAGGCAAAGACATCGTAGTGCTCTTTCTTAAGGTGTGGTGCACCAATAACATTGCCTTTTTCGTGAATGAAGGTAACTATTTCTTCAATTTCGTGCTCATTGTAGCCCATGTTACGCAGCGCACGGGGAATAGTTTGGTTCACAATCACCATGTTGCCGCCACCAACTAGTTTCTTAAATTTGGTAAGTGAAAAGTCTGGTTCTACCCCGGTGGTGTCACAATCCATCATGAAACCAATCGTTCCGGTTGGTGCCAGTACGGAAGCCTGTGAGTTACGAACACCGTAGCGTTCGCCAAGCTCGACTGCCTCGTCCCAAGCCTCAGCTGCTGCTGAAAGAAGATCCTCAGCAACTTGGCCAGCATCAACGTCTCTGACGGCATCACGATGCTGCTTGAGAACTTTAATAGTGCCTTCCCGGTCTTTATGAAAGCCAGCAAATGGACCAACCTGCTTGGCAAGCTTGGCACTGGTAGCGTAGGCATGACCAGTCATGAGCGCCGTAATGGCCGCTGCTTGGGCTCGCCCTTCATCGCTGTCGTACGGCAAGCCCTGAGCCATTAACATAGCGCCAAGGTTGGCGTAGCCCAGACCAAGTTCGCGGTAGGCTTTAGCATTCTTAGTAATTCTTTCCGTGGGGTAGACCGAGTAGCCGACCAGAATTTCTTGGGCAGTAAAGACCACTTCAACCGTCTGCTTGAACGCTGCGATATCAAAGGTACCGTCTTCGTTGAGATACTTCAGTAGATTAATTGAAGCCAGGTTACAGGCAGAGTTGTCCAGGTGCATGTATTCAGAACAGGGGTTAGAGGCGTTAATACGTCCGGCAGTTGGCGTGGTGTGCCAATAGTTCGCCGTGGTATCAAACTGCAAGCCCGGATCAGCACATTCCCAGGCGCTCTCAGCAATTTGGCGCCATAAATCGCGAGCTTTAATGGTTTTATAGACTTTTTTATCACTCACACCTTTGAGATCCCAGTCGTCGTTGTTGGTGACCGCTTTCATAAAGTCATCGGTCACGCGCACTGAGTTGTTAGCATTTTGGTACTGCACGCTGAAGATATCTTTTCCATCAAGATCCATATCAAAGCCAGCCTCTTGCAAGACGCGGGCTTTACGCTCTTCAATTGCTTTACACCAAATGAATTCTTCCACATCCGGGTGATCAGCATTTAAAATAACCATCTTGGCAGCACGGCGGGTTTTACCGCCAGATTTAATAGCACCAGCTGAGGAATCTGCCCCGCGCATAAAGCTCAGTGGACCAGAAGCGGTACCAGCGCTTTTACCAAGCGGCTCGGCAGATGAACGAATGGTACTGACGTTAAGACCGGAGCCTGAGCCACCCTTGAAAATCATTCCCTCTTCTTTATACCAATCAAGTATTGAAGTCATGGTGTCATCAACAGCTAAAATAAAGCAGGCACTGGCTTGCTGAGAGCGGCTTTTTGCACCAATATTAAACCATACAGGCGAGTTAAAAGCGGCGCGTTGCGCTGTTAGGATGTATTTTAGTTCGGCATTAAAGGTTTTGGCTTGTTCGTCGCTGACAAAGTAGCCCTCTTGCTCACCATGACGTGTTACCGTGTCGGCCACGCGGTCAATAAGTGTTTTAAGGCTTGCTTCGCGGTCGTCGGTTCCGGGCGTTCCGCAGAAGTATTTTTGGCTGACAATATTAATGGCGTTAAGACTCCACGTATCTGGAAATTCCACTGCCTTTTGTTCAAATGCCACCTTACCGGTCATAGGATTATCTATTTTAGAATCCCGCTCAACCCAACTGAACATATCGTACGGATGTGTTCCCTTCTTTGTGAAATAGCGCTCCAACTGGAGCGCAGTTGCCTGCGCCATAGTATTACCCTCTCTTTTTTATTGGTTTATTTTTTAAAGTTTTTGTTTAGAGCGAAACCGATCTTCCACCTTGGTCACTCCCCAGCACCTTTTGTGAGCCGCATAACCACCCGGGACATTCGAGTTATACGATTAAAAAAGGTGCTGGGCGATGCCCAAAATTTATGAACTCTCTTTGCGCGCTTTTAAGGCGCTGAGTCCTTCCTCAAAACTTTTAATGCTCGTGAAGTGTCGGTAGACACTTGCAAACCGTACATAAGCCACCTCATCAGCTCGGGCAAGCTCATCCATAACGAATTCGCCTATTTGCTTTGCTGAAACCTCCGGCTTACCTAAATCGTACAGCGCTTGTTCAATTCGTGCAACCATTTCTTCACGCTGCGGAGCGGAAATAGTGGTCTTTTCACTGGCACGTTCAATACCAGCTAGAACCTTGGTGCGATCAAACAGTTCGCGCACGCCGTCTTTTTTAACTACCGTAAGATGCGGGCGTTCAACCCGTTCATAGGTAGTAAAGCGGCTGGCACAGACCTCGCATTCGCGTCGTCGACGAATGCTATCACCGCCCGCAACGTCGCGGGATTCGATGACTTTTGAATCGCATGATTGGCACTTTGGACACTTCATTCTTGTTGTTTTAACCTTCTAAGTACGCTTTATGTGGTGTACTTCCACTTTATTATAACGCTAATGCTAGTGTCGTCAATTGTTTTCTTCATTTTCTTCGTTGTGCTTTTTGCGACGGAAACGACGCAAGAAGGCCGGCGCCTCGTGTTCTTCTTTTTCGTCCACTTCGTCTGATTTTTTCTCATCCTTTTTTTCGTCTTCGTCGTCACTGCTTGCCCAAATACTAGGGTCATGAGCATCGTCTTCTTTATGAAACGGCGTGGCGGGCTCTGCAGTACTATCACTGCTGGAGTCGTCATCCATGTTGATTGTCTCAACTTCACCTGGCTCAACATCGCTCACTGGCTCGCTGAGCAGCTGATCTTCACCTTCTTCGTCAGTAGCTGCACCGGTACGCTTTGTGAAGTATGATCCGTCAAAGCCGGTCGCAATCACGGTAATATCTACCTTGTCTTGCATATCTGGCTTAATGGTGGCACCAAAAATGATGTTCGCATCTGGTGAAACAGCTGCCGTAATTACTTCCGCCGCCTCATTAACCTCATGCATTGAAAGATCATTGCCACCAGTGATGTTAAAGACCACGCCCCGCGCGCCATCAATGGAAACTTCTAGCAGTGGTGATTCAATAGCTGACTGCGCCGCCAATACCGCACGGTTTTCACCCGTCCCGTGGCCAATACCCATTAAGGCTGAGCCAGCCTGGCTCATTACCGATTTCACATCAGCAAAATCAAGGTTAATCAGACCGTGCTCAGTAATCAGATCCGAGATACCCTGCACACCCTGGCGCAACACATCGTCAGCAACCTTAAAGGCTTCAAGCAGTGGTGTATTTCGGTCAATTGTTTGCAGCAGACGATCGTTTGGAATAGTAATGAGCGTATCAACATACTGCGACAGATTTTCGATAGCGTATTCGGCATTTTTACGACGTTTTTCACCTTCAAATGCAAACGGTTTGGTGGCCACCCCAACAGTTAAAATTTCCATTTCTTTGGCTAGCTTTGCCACCACATGAGCCGCGCCGCTACCGGTACCGCCGCCGGCACCGAGGGTAACAAATAACATGTCGGCACCCTTAAGCGCCTCTTTAATTTCAGCTTCACTCTCTTCGGCAGCCTTTTGGCCAACTTCTGGGTCTGCCCCGGCACCAAGTCCGCGCGTAGTGTCTTTACCAATATGAATTTTTATCTGAGCTTTGGAGTGATAGAGTGCTTGGGCGTCGGTGTTAACCGCAATAAATTGCACTCCGCCAAGGCCAGCATCGGCCATGCGGTTTACCGCCGAACCGCCGGCACCACCAACTCCCACTACTTTAATAGATGCAAACGCTTGAATATCAGCAGGTTTTACTTCAGGCACGTGTTCCTCCTCCACTTCTTATATATAAAAGTATAGCCTTCTGAACAAAAATTGCAAACTTTTGAACAACAGCGCGAACCTTCAAAAACGTACGAAAAAAATATTGCACCCATTTGGTGTTCACCCAAACTCAGTAAATATCGCCTGTACAAAAATGTGTTCAATTTAAGCATTTTTCTCTTTTCGTCTTTTCTTACCCCCGTCATTCTTGTCCTTATCCGTCATCCCATCACTCTCTTCATCATTCCCGCCCCCGATCGAGTCGAGGATAAACTCCGGCGGGAATCCAGTCCTTTTATTTTGAGCAAAGCGAAGTAACTATTAGTCTAAGCACCAACCTACAAATCCCAAATAAACTCCAATTACCAAAAGAACTAAACATCAAACAGAACCAGTGTTTAGGTTATTAGTATTTAGAATTTGAATATTATTTGATATTTGGTGCTTGTAGTTTGTTATTTGACAGGCTTCGTCTGAGTATATGTACTGGATCCCGCATCAAGTGCGGGATGACAGGCTGCATTATTTGCTGCCGAAGAAGCGGCTGAAGAGTGATTTTGCGGTGGCTGCGCCTCGTTCTAGGTGGCCACCGAGCCACTTGCCACCATAGCTGGCGGTTTCGTTTTTATGCATATCAAGTAGCATTAAGCCACTTACGGTGGCGTAATCGGCGCGGGCAACCTTTTCTTTAAGGCCGTTGATATTTCCCGCGGAAGCGACTCGAGCTGAAAGACCAAGGGTGTCGCGGGCAACATCTTCAACACCTGCAAGTAATGCGCCACCGCCACAAAGACTCACGCCACCCGGTAGCTTCTTAGAACGGTGCACCTTTGCCAGCTCTTTATCAACTGCTTCAAATAATTCCTCTAAGCGCGCGGTAACGACCAGATCGATATCTTTGGTTGGGAAAATATATTCTTTTTGATTCACCACTACTTTAATGTGCTTTGGTCGATCTTTGGCACCTTTGCCAAGATACTTATAGTTACGTTTGACTGCTTCGGCCACTTTTATATCTGTTCTGAGCCCAATTGCTAGATCATTCGTGACGTGCGTGCTACCAATAGGCACCACCCCAACATGCAACACATCACCCTCTTCAATCACAATAATATTAGTCGTCGAGGCGCCAAGATCAACCACCGCTGCTCCGTTTTCGCGTTGTTCGCTACTCAAGACCGCCTGCGCCGCCCCCAGACCACCCACACTCAAACGATTAATGTGAATATTAACGGTTTCTAGCACTTTTTCAAGATTCTTTAACGCCGGCGCGGCAATAGTTACCACATGGGCATCAACTTCAAGCCGCGTGCCGCTCATGCCGATGGGATCTTTAATATCAGCGTTGCCATCAACCGTATAGCTGCGCGGAAACACACTTAAAATTTCATAATGCTGCGGCAACTGCAGTAGTGTCGCGGCATCCTCCACCCGCAGAAGATCATCTTGATGAATTTCTTGGCCAGAAATTGCTACCGTACCACTAGAATCAATCCCTTTAATATGGTCACCGTTGATATTAACGGTAGCTGAACTAACCTGAATACCGGACATCCGTTCAGCAAAGCCAATGGCTTGATCTACCGCTTGGGCGGTATCTGAGATGTTAATAACTGAGCCTTTTCGAAAGCCAGTATTGGGTGCTTCGCCAAGCCCCACCAGATCAATCTGACCACTATCGGGCTTTAAAACGCCGATAGCACAGCGAACGGTTGTGGTGCCAATATCAATGCCCACCACTGGCTCAGTATGTTCTTGCATGAAACAAGTATACCGCTTATGATCTACTTTCTGCAACTATAGACACTTCTATGCAAGCGTGAGGATTTCAGCGGAGTCTTTGGTGATTAAGATGGTGTGTTCAAAGTGGGCGCTGAGAGATTTGTCGGCGGTTTTGATTGTCCAGCCATCTTTGTCCATCATTACTCGCTCTCCCCCCAGGGTGCTCATCGGTTCAATGCAGATCGTCATGCCCTCTTTAAGCGTCTGTCCGGTGCCGGCAACGCCGTAATTTGGTATGTCTGGCTCTTCATGCACCTGATGCCCGACACCGTGCCCGACCAGATCACGAACAATCCCAAACCCATAGCTGGTCATCACTTTTTCAACTGCCGCACCGACATCACCAGTTTTTACGCCATCTTTAAGTGCCGCAATGCCCGCCTGAAGCGCTTCTTCGGTGCCTTTAAGTAGCCTCCGTGTCTGACCGGTGGATTCGCCGGCAATAACCGAGATGGCAGCATCGGTGATCATGCCGTTAAAATTAACTCCGAAATCTAAGCCGACAATATCACCGTCTTGAATAATTTCACCACCCGGAATACCGTGCACCACTTCGTCATTAACAGAGATACAAATTACATCAGGAAAGCCATTGTAGCCCAAAAATGCTGGCTTACCACCGAGTTTTACTAGTTCTTTAGCCGCAAGATCGGCTAAATCTTTTGTAGTCATGCCGACTTCTACTTTAGGCTTTAAAAATTTCAGAACCGAAGCTAGCATCTGCCCACTAGTGCGGATGTCTTTAATTTCCTGAGCTGTTTTTACCTTGGTATACATATTTTATAGATGGTAGATCTTAGTTCTTAGAACTTAGACTATTATTGTATCGTATCACGATGAATTTTACTGGATTCCCGATCGGAGTCGGGAATGACAGAACGGGGGGTCTGTTTAGAATTTGAGCCATTCGGATTTCGAGTTTGTTTAGCATTTCGTATTTAGGGTTTAGGGTTTACCCTTCCGGGGTTAATTTAAGTGCTTCCAGTTCGGCTTCAATTCGGTCATGAATTTCGCCAACGGTGCCGGTACCGTCAATGTGAGCAATTCTGACCTTTTGTTCAGTAAGATAGGTGAGAATCGGGTAAATTTCTTTACGGTAGATATTTAACCGGTCTTCGATTACCTCAGTCGTATCATCAACGCGACCGCGCACTTTGAGGCGTTTTTCGAGCTCAGCCCGCGGCACCTCAAGCACCACCGCCAAAGCAATGATTCGTTCATGGCGAGGCTGCGTTTTAATCAGCCACTTTGCCTGCTCAAGCTTTCGTGGGTAACCGTCAAGAATTACTTTGTCGATATCTTTGGCTCGCTCTAAAGCATCTGCCACGATATGGTTAATCTGATCTAGCCCAACCAGCGCACCCTTGCGCATCTCTTCTATGATTTTAGGATCGCGCGAATCACGAAGCAACTGCCCAGATGAAAGCCAGCGCCAGCCATGCCGAGCGGCTAAAATTTGCCCCTGCACACTCTTACCCGCACCTGCTGGACCGAAAAATACTATCAAGTTACTCTCCTTTTAACTTAATTTTTGTTTAACTAACTTAGCAATTACTCCGCCGTCCGCCTTGTTACCGAGTTCAGCTTTTACGGCACCTATCACCTTGCCCATGTCTTTCATGCCTTCAGGCTTAAGAGCCGTAATTTTAGCTTCTACGACACTGAGAATTTCTGCTTCACTAAGCTGCACGGGTAGATAGGCTTGGATAACCTCTTTTTCACCCGTTTCCTTGGCTGCTCGCTCTGCTTCTCCAGCGCCGCTGTACATATCGGCAGCTTCTTGACGCTTTTTAGCTTCTTTAGCTAATACCTCAATAATCTGCTCATCGTTTAAGCCTTCTTCGCGTGCGCCAATTTCTACTTCTTTATACAAAATAGCGCTTTTTAACATGTTGAGAAGCTCAACCCTAGGCTTATCACCCGAGAGCATTGACTGCTTCAGGTCATCTGTGATTTGCGCTTTTAGCATAAGCTAATTACCGCTGACCGAGACGAATCCGTTTGGTCTTTTCGGCCTTACGAGCTTTGCGAATAATCGCTTTTTCACGGCGATCACGTTTGCTCATAGGCTTTTTGAAAAATTCGTTATCTTTGACAACTGCCAAAACACCAGCCTGTTGAAACTTGCGGTTAAATCGGCGAATAAGGTTTTCAACACCTTCTTTATTGTCTTTACGTGTTACTGTTACCATGAAAACCATTCTACTACAGATGTGGACTTCTGGCAAGATTAACTTATTATTTTATGCTACGGCACACTTACCATTACAACCGACCCCTTACCCTTGGCACTTTTTATATCGACAGATCCGTTGTACTTTTCAGCGATCAGGCGTGTCAGATACAAGTTAAGACCGAGGCCTTCGTAGTCATACGTTTCGGTCGATGTTGCGCGGGCAAATGGTTGCAGCAATGTTGAAAGCTTCTCTTTTTCAATACCTGTGCCTGTATCGGCAACCGTCAAAATGAATCTCTTTCCTTTGTTCTTGGCCGAAACATATATATGACCGCCAGCCGGAGTAAATTGCAGCGAATTGTCTATAAGGGCTGGCAGTATGAAAGCAAGCTCTTGGGAAGATAGCGGACTTTTTACAGAAGGTTCGCCCTCATACAAAAGTTCAAGTTGAGACCCGTCAGCGGTGTCTTTGAACTTCAAGACCTCATCTTCTATTGATACCGTACGCTTCTTAGCCTGGGCAAGGCTTGCCACCCCAATTAACTGCGCAGCCTGATTAAAGGCGTCCGCTACCTTATGAAGCTGCCGGGCGCCACTCTCAAAGTGTTTTGTGAAGCCTTCATCAACTATACTGCCCGTATATACACTTACCTCCTCGGCGTACGAATTTAGCTCTTTTTGGTGGTCAGTGATAAAAGTTTTACGCTCTTCCAGCAGTGCCTCGGCGGTCTTTTTGGTCGCGGAGAGGTTGGCATTAAGCTGGCGCCCACGCTGCCACCACGTAAAGAAGAGCGCGGTCAGCACGGCAGCCCCAACAAATAATGCGGTACTGAACACGGCCGACGCAGTACCACTGCCCCAAAGACCTGCCCTTGGCGCTGCTACCAGACTTAGCACCATCAGGAGGGCGGCACCCCCAATTGGTAGCACTACCCAAAGCCACAATGAATAGGGCTTTACCTTGCCAGCAAATTCCAGTTCTTGTTTTATGGGCGCCGCATGTTCGTTGAGTGAAGCTATGAGATTATTAACATACGTTCTGAGTCTTTCTGTAGTATTTTTTAAGCCCGTAGGTACGGCTGCCGGCTTAGTGGCCGAGGCTGCCTCAATAGCCAACGATATAGTTGTGATTGGCGTACCAAGATAGTGAGTAACAATATGCAAGAATCCATCCAGACCTTCCCGCGTTTTGGCTATCAGCGCCAGCCCGTTTTTAACCCGCTGATTCTGCTTTGTTTGGCGGTAGGCCTGCACCAGGTAGCCGGCCGCCAAAAGTATGAGCAGAGCCCATGGAATGTTGCGGGCGACATCTGCAGAAAACCCTGTCAATGAATACTTATTTTGTTCAATATTATTCATAGTAGCCTGGAAGTTCTCCGGGTCAAGTAGTGCCATCGGGCTCTCGCCTGCTCTGTTAACAAAGAAGGTTTGAGAATCAGTAGCTCGCTCGCGGCCATTAATGTCTTCTACGACGGCAATCAGGGTATGAGCACCTTCTGGAAGATTTTTCAGCGTATATTCATATGGAGAACTGGAAACAGTACCGACTAACTCGCCATCAACGTAGAAACGGACTTCTTTAATGGCAGCCTCGCCGGAAACATCAGCCTTTAAAGTAATGTCGCTGCCTGTTTTGAAACCTTCGTTTGGCTTTGGTGAAATAATAGTCACCGTTGGCGCATTGGGTATACCAATAGCTGGTGGCTGTTGCGTACTCCCGCCTCCTCCGCCACTGCTGCCGCCACCAGTATTACCTTCCTCAGGACAAGCCAAAGTAAAGGTGGTGTTTTGGCCATACGTTTTGTTATTTTGTGCATCTACCGCAAACGCTCGGTAGTGATACTGAGTGTCACAGGCCAGCGTAACGGTTGCGTTGAAGTTATTTGAACTGATCGAGCGCCCGCTGATGGTTGTACCGTAGTTTGGGCTAGTACCCCATTCAAAACCACCGGAAACAAAGTTGCCAGCCCCAGCGCCAGACACCGAACCCTTCAGACGAGCTTGAGTGCTGCTGAGTTTGTCTGGCGAGAACGTATGAGCATACTTGAGCGTACTGGTGCAATCCTTCCCACTGTCATTAATTGTCCAAGAGAAGGTGTCGATCATGCTTTGGCGCTGGGCTTCAGCGTTGCAATAGGTACTCAAGCCAGCGTCAAAGACAACGTCACGTTGCAAACCGTGAGCCGACCAGCTGGCTAGGGTAGCGTCGTAGTTACCTGTGCTGAGGCCGGAAGGCGCAACAGTAGGACCACCAGTTTCAAGAGAAAGCGGTTCGTTGTTAAACATGTAGGACATTCCTGGACCATCCATATTTACGTTACTGACATCCCAACCTGCCAATGATTGATTGAAGGAGGAGGCACCAGCGAACATAATCGCCATGTTTGTGACATTACCAACCCCCCAGTTAGCAAGTGGCTGGTTAAAGTTCGCGGCACCATAGAACATTCCCTGCATATTTGTGACATTACTCGTATTCCAACTATTTAAAGGTTGGTTGAAGGAAGTGGCAAACGCGAACATGGCTAACATGTCAGTTACGCGACTAACATCCCAATTGCCGAGGGGTTGGTTGAAGGCGCTGGCAAGCATGAACATCCCCGACATATCTGTTACACTGCTCACGTCCCAGTTATTAATGTTTGTTGGAGTGTTAAGAGAGTGGTTAAACGCAAACATATTTTTAAGGCTCGTAACCTGCGAGAGATCTGGAGTATCGGTCGCATTAATAACAAGGTTTGGGGTGTACATGAAAGCCCGTTCCATAGAAGTCCATTCAATATTCCCCCACTGCTCAACAGAAAGAATCTTATCTCTAGTACCATTGCCGCCTGTAATCGGATTATCAAAATATATACGCGGGAAATCACCCGTAATTTTTACCGTGTAGACACCCGGTTCGCTATAAGTATGCTCACTGAAGATGGGAGATGTTATTCCGGTCTCGATAGTACCATCGCCCCAGTCCACACTATAGTTATAGGTCTCGCCAGGATATCCAGGAATTCTTATGCTTCTATCATCAGGATCGTCACCCGTTTCCCAGGTGGTGATAAATGCATCCGTGAAATCAACTTGTGGAGCACAATCTTCGCCGGCATCATTAATTGTCCAGTTGAAGTCATCAATAATTGCCTGCCGGTCGGCCACTGCAACACAGTAGGTGCTTAAACCAGCATCAAATGGCACATTGTTCTGAAGGCTTAGTTGTGACCACGCAGCGATTGTTGCATCGTAGTTGACGGTAGAAAGGCCAGAGCTGGGAAGGCCGTAAGGGTCTTTGTACTCTTGTGGCCAATCGTCGTACGGAATGCCCTCCATCTCTGATTCAATGTATTGATCGGCATTGCCGAACATGAAGAACATATTAGTCACATTGCTGACATCCCATGAATCGAGTGACTGGTCAAAGGCTCCTGCACCAAGGAACATCCCATCCATATAGTTAACATTACTGGTATTCCAATTGTTCAGGGGTTGGTTGAAGG
>CAYRKQ010000002.1:0-78939 GCA_964424985.1 uncultured Candidatus Saccharibacteria bacterium
CACCTGTCGGATTCGAACCGACGACCTACGGTTTACAAAACCGTTGCTCTAACCAGCTGAGCTAAGGTGGCTCGTCAGCGTTCACTTCAAGTTTCGGTTTCAAGCTAAAGCTTAAAATCCTTCACATTCCGCTACGCTTCCTCTCAAATTGAAAAAGTCGCTTGGCTTTGTTTTTCAATTTGGTAAAAACCAAAATGTCATTTGAGAACTGTTACACTATAACGAATCAGGGGAGAAATCGCAAGTTACATGACTACTTTGCGGGGTTGTTTGATGCGGGGGGCACGGCGGAGTTTGGCGTTGGCGCGCTTCATGGCAGTTTCTATCTTCTTGGCGTCTTCGTCGCGACCGACTTTATGATAGCCTTCAGCTACCAGGCTGTAGGTTTGGCGGTTCGGTAACAGTTTGGCGGCCGTTTCAAGTGATTCAATCATTTTTCGTTCGTTGCCGAGCTTTTCTTGCACCTTTGCATAGGCAATATAGCGGGTAGGCACATCATCTTCATCTTTCAGTGCTTCCTCAAAGGTATGCGCTGCTTTTTGATACTCGCCTGTTTCGAGGTAGATAAGGCCAAGATTGTGCAGGGTTGAGGCGTTGGGCTCCAGACTTTGGGCAATTTCAAAACACTCTTTGGCGTGGTCGAATGACCGCTGTTTAGCGTACAAAATACCGAGGCGGTTATAGGCGGCAGCGCTACGCTCATCAAACTTTAAAATGGTAAGCAGGGCTCGTTCGGCGCGTAAAAATTTATTCTCTTTAATGGAGTGAAAGGCATCGTCCCACAGGCGCTGCAGGCGTATACCCACGCGGTTGCTAATGAGTTCTTCGGCTTGCTCTTCGGTCTGGGTCGTTTCGTACACCGTCCAGACACCGATAGCTAGTAATATGAATAAAGCAAAGATCATTAGGTTAAATTATAACATCTCGGCGAGTTTTGTGAGGTGTATTTTTGGGTTGCCTGCTTGTCTGGTCAGCACGGTTTTTGTCTTTTCCAGCAGCGAGGCTTGCTCGGTAAGCTTTCTTAGTAATTCACGGCTGTCAGATTTAGCCTTTATCAGTGCGCTAACAATGGTGGTGAGATTGTCTAGCAGCGTACTGACGTTGGTTTTTTCATACGCAATGCTAATGAGGTACTGGTGGCGGCTGTAATGGTCGGCCTGATAGAACTGCTTAGCCTGCCCCATGCTGGTTTGAATGGCTGCTTTGTGGTCTTGATCTGTTAGGGCGGTAGCTACCGCGCCCGCAGCTCGTTTTGTAATATGAAGAAGCTGGGTAAACTCAGCTGAGGTATTGTTAAAATAGGTTTGGAACTGCTCGGTGGTTGGCTTGGTAAGAGTAATAAGCTGGGCACGTGAGCGAATGGTAGGTAAAAGTGAGTCAGCTTTCTGGGCGCTCAGAATAAAGTGCGTCTGTTGCGGCGGCTCTTCAAGCAGCTTCAAAAAAGCGTTCTGCGCCTCTTTGCTCATGGTGTGCGCATCTTTAATTAAAATTGTCTGCGGCCGCCCGGTTTTTGTCTGGGTGTACAGGTTTCTGATCTGTTCGATTGAAATCATTGACTGCTTTTCGCCAACGTCGACTACGCGCAGTTCGCTCTGCATTTGCTGAGCCAGCCACGTGGCGGCATGCACTTTACCACTGCCCTCTTCGCCAATCAGTACTAAGCCGTGAGAAGGGTGCTTTAAGTACAGCCTGAGTTGCACTTCAGTTCGTGGGTGAAAAAGTGGCTCATTCACGCGACGTACTCGTTAAATGCAGGCGGGACTGGTGCTTCAAATATACGTCGCTCTCCTCCTGGGAGGGTTATTTCGAGCATTTGGGCGTGGAGCATAAGGCGCGGTGCTGGTTCACCCCCGTAGAATTCATCACCGACAATCGGGTGCTTAAGATAATTTAAGTGCACTCGCAACTGATGTGTTCGGCCGGTGTGGGGTTTTAATTCCACGAGACTGTAGGTCTTGTCATTCCCGCCCCCGATCGGAGTCGAGGACAGGCTCCGGCGGGAATCTAGTTTATTTTGTGTGCCTTTGGCACTTAATTTTTGACTGGATTCCAAATCAAGTTTGGAATGACGGAAATCAGTGGTTTGCAGTACTTCAAACTCTGTTTGAGCAGACTTACCGTTTGCTCCTGCCCGAAATGTAGCTGGTTTTTTTGGGTTACGTTCAATCGGCACATCAATAAGCCCGCTTTTCTCCGGTAGCTCACCGACAATAATGGCCACGTAACTCTTCTTGACATTGCGGTTAGAAAACTGTTTCTGTAGATGTGATTGAGTTTCGGCGTTCTTAGCACAGATCATCACTCCACTCGTCCCGCGATCCAGTCGATGCACAATCCCCGCACGGTTTGACTCCCAAAACTGATCTTCAAGGACAGTCCCTGAATCAGGGACTGTCCTTGAAGTATGCTCTTTTAGCCACGAAGCCACCGTTCCCTCTTTATTAAAAGCGCCCTTGGAGTGTGCTAGTACCCCAATTGGTTTATTAATCACTACAACATTCTCGTCTTCGTATAGAATTGGAAGTTCGATTTTGGAAGTTGGAAGTTCGAAGTACGAAAAGTCGACTTGAATCTTGTCGCCCAGCTTCAATTTATAGCGAGTTTCTTTCTTCTCGTTATTGACTAAGATATCCCCTGATTTAACTAACTTTTCAATTGCCGAACGCGAATACTGCGAATACAACCCAGCTAAAGTCTTGTCTAGTCGCTCTCCCGCTTCAAATTCAGTAATAGTCTCGCTACTCATCCCGTTAGAAATCTCCTCAGTTCTATGCATTCACAGTGTAGCCTCCGATTTTTAACGGGACTCACAGATCTATTGTACCCTGTACGTTCCCCATGTGTCATCCTGGACTTGTTTCAGGATCCAATATGTTAATCGATTAGATTCCGGATTAAGTCCGGAATGACAGCTATTGATTGGTTATATCTTTAATTTTAGTGAAGCGCGGGATAGTCTTGCCGCCCCACTCTACAGTTTCTTCAAAATTCTTTAGAGTTCGTGTCCAGACGGCAATACCGTCATTGGTTTGTTTGTCCTCGCGGAGTGTATAAAGGGGCACATAGTGAACAAGCACTTCAAGGTCTGGCTCATTGTGCGAGAGGAACAATACCTGATAATACATCCGATGATCCGGTGTGCTCTTATGGTGTTCGTAAATCCCTTGTGTGATCATTCTTGGGTTTCCTTGGCGAAGAATCGATTTGTTGTGTAGATCGTGTTTGCTTCATCTTGTTTGTTGCTGACAAGATAAAAATCAGTGAATTTCATCTCTTTAAAACTGGCGAGTTCTTCAAGAACTGCCTTTTGGTGTTCTTCGGGAACGAACCAGACGACTTTTGTATACCAAGTGGCAACGGCTGTATCGCCGCACCTTTCGCGGATAAAATTAACGATTTCTTCGGTTTCAGAAAGATCAAACTCAACGGCGATATGTTCTGCTCCAGGTAAAGATTCTTCATCTTTAACAAACGCCTTCTTGATTCTTACTTTCAACGGCAAAAATTGTTTTAAATCGCGCAGTAGATCAAGTTGGGTACTGACATCACTTACGGTTGCATCAGGTATAAATGTGAGGGTAAGATGCCTAAATATACTATATTCATTGCCTGCTGGTTTTTGGCTGTAGCTTTCTTCAAGATTGTTAAAATAGATCTCTAGTTCGGGTGATAACCGACCAAATATCCCAAGGACTTTTATTGTGTTTGAGGTGAGCTCAAGCACAATAAGCTACCTTAACCCGACAGCTTTTTGGACTTTTAGGAGGGTGGCGTTGGCGATTTCGTTCATTTTGGCTTCAGATGATGCCAGTTTGGCCTCTAGGGCTTTTACGTCCACTTGTTGGTAGTTTGCTTGGAAGTCGCTTAGGAAGGCTTCTGTGGCTGCTGCGACGTCTTTTTTGAGCTCGCCGTAGCTGGTTTGGCCTTTATACTTCTTAACAACTGTTTCCAAGGCCTGGCCTTGGAAAAGGGCGAGGATCTGTAGTAAGTTACTGATTCCTGGTTGCTTTTCGTAATCGAGATTAATTTCACCAACACTATCAGTAGTAGCGCCCATAATTTTCTTGGCAGCAGACTTTGGATCGTCAGATAAGAAAATAATTCCTTTGCCAGATTCATCAGACTTACTCATCTTCTTAGTCGGATCCACCAGATCTTTAATTCTCAGACCCTGATCTTTCCCAAAAAACTCATGCTGTTTTTTAACTTCATAGGGTACGGTGAATAGCCCATCCCCAGAAGTAGATGTATCCACATCACTACGGGGCGCAGCAAATTGGCTATTCATCCGTTGAGCAAGATCGCGGGTAATTTCCAGATGCTGAGATTGGTCATCGCCGACGGGAACATAGCTGGCACCATACAAAAGAATGTCGCAGGCCATCAATACCGGGTAATCAAACAAACCAACACTGACGCGGTCTGCACCAAGTTTTGCGGATTTGTCTTTGAACTGGGTCATGCGTACCATTTCGCCTATGCCCGTGAAGGAATTCATAATAACGGTTAGTTCGCTGTGAGCTGGAATGTAGCTTTGGCGGTAAATGAAGACATCGGGGTTATCAAGAGGCAGTCCGGCCGCCACAAACAGCTTCAGATTGTTTTGAATCTGTTCTTTAAGCTGGCTGAAATCAATTGGCGTGGTGAAACTGTGCAGATCTGGCACAAACAGGTTAATTTGATACTCGCCAGCATGTTTCTTGGCCATATCAATCAAAGGCAACAGTGCACCAAAATAGTTGCCAATATGCAGATCGTTATTAGCTCGAAGCCCCGTTAATATTACTTGCTTGTCCTGAACTTGTTGAATGGGTTTACTCATATTACTTCCTGTATGGTTGTCGCTTTTTCGTCATCAATATTATTCACCATAAAACATGATGTGTAGCTTACCACTTTATTATACGGTTTTTTACTGAAATGTTGCAGTAGTATTCGAATATTGACCTCATTTGCAACGACGATGATAGCTTGAGATTCATTTTTTCTCACAAGCTTTAGGAATCGTTCTATATACGCTTCGGGTGATTCAATCCCCAGTTGCTGATACGAACTTATGTACTGCGTATATTTACTTTCTGTGTCATTCTTCTTCATATTTTCAATATGCAAGAAACGAAGTGGCGCTTCTTTTGCGTTAACGGCGAGCGCATCACTAAGCAGCCTTGCGGTGTGAGCACAGCGTTTTACCGGAGAGTAGATGATGGCAACTGCATTTAGTGTGCTCAAAGAGTCTTCGATTTTTTGCGAGAGCTTGCGTGTGGCTCGCTCTCCTTCCTGCGTGATTCCATTGCGTTCGCCATTTACTACGAGCGGTTCGGCATGACGTATTAGTATGATTGTTTTTGGCATTAAGCTATTACTCCTGGGGCTGCTTCAATGTTGGTAATCACGGATGCCTTGCCTCCGTGTGCAAGATGTTCGTGAGGTGAACCGACAACCGTTGATTCAATTATATCTCCGTTTCGATCAACATGTACCGTAATCCGTAGATTCATTCTGTCGTCTCGCTCGTCACCTCTTAGTACATCTAGTGAGTGCATAGGCGTAAGTATGGTTTCAACGGCTTCCTGAGCAATGAACTTTGCTAAGGTCTTTCTCTTGGCTGATGCAAGCGCAAGACCCTCTGCATCACCCGGTGTTACAATGCCTCGCGTTCCCGAATCGAGCACTGGCTTTAAGAAGATATCACTACCTCTACTGGTCTTGATGCGCTGCTCAAGAGTATCGTCAAGCGCAATATGCTCGGCTTTTGGAATTATTGATCTTAAGCGCAGCAGTGTATCTTGACCAAATACATCAAGCAGGAGGTCTTCAAGTTCAGGTATCTCGCCAGCGTTGTGTGTAAGCGCAATCGCACCTTTTGACTCAAGATCAAGTCGTCTGTCTGAGAGCACTACTAACTCGTCGCGTAGCTGACGCTCAGTGATACCATGATTATTTACCAGAGGTGACATCATTAAGAGTGCCTCGACTGGATTTTCTCCCTGCTGTCTCGTAAATGATATTTGTGGTACTGCACGCAACCCATCAACTGCCTTTGCGAGTATTTTTATTTCTGGTTCGTGGAAACGGTCTTTCTCGCTTAGCACAATAGCAGATGACATGCCTTCAATAAGGCGACCTAATGAGGCGCTTGCCCCTACGCCAATTGGTCGCACACTTTGCATGCGTGTCATTACGCCGTAGCCGAGACCACGGATTTTACCTGGTTCAATTTCTACGACTCGAAAACCATCTTGAGTTAACACTATATCTGCTTTTGTTATTTCCGCTGATGGGAGTGTAGTAGAGCTAATTTCACCTCTTTTGTGTGCCTGATGAATTCCTTCCGTACCTAAAAGTTGCCGGATTGTGCGCATGAGTTGATCTGCTGAAGGCGCAGCGAGCGCAATATTGCTAATTTCACTCATGCCATCGGCAAATAGAGCAATATCAGTTCCACAAGCCATAAGCTCGTGCGTTTGCTCCAGGTCTAGTTCTAGGCCGCTAGCTACTCTGTGATTGCGTATTTCATCTGGTCGCAGAGTACTAAGTACTAATTGGCGCCGATCTTCAATCGGCATAGTTTGTATTGTTTCTAACATTATATTTCTCCTACATTCTTGTAAATATTAAAAAATCGCTCACATTTTCGTGGCGATCTTTTCAATATCTTTGAGTGAGTTTCAAGAATTATTCAAACACACGGAACAAACCGCCACGGGAAGTGTCGGTAAACCAATATTGATTGTTGGTTCGTATGTGCTTCATAACTTACCTATATTACATTGTTTAGGGAATAATACAACCCTATCTTTTAATTATATCACACGTGTCAAGTAATGTCAATATGCGAGGCCGAGATGATCAAGTGGATCAGATGTGGGAGCTGGTGGTTCTACGTCAAGTGTAGTGCCGGATTCTAGATCTAGGATAACTTGAGCGGCGGTTCTGAAATCATCAGGACCTCGACTGATACCTCGCTCGGTAAGCATCATGCGCGCGGAAGCTTCGCTAAGGGGTGGTTCTTGTTCTGGTCGGGTAGTAGGCATAGTATAAATACCGTTACGTTTGGTTGACTAACGCTTAGAGAACTGTTCTTTGCGTCTTGCGCCCTTGAGGCCGGGTTTCATTCGTTCTTTTTCGCGTGGATCGCGCTTGAGAAGGCCGTGCTTCTTTAGGGTAGAACGCAGATCTTCATTCATGGCGCTAAGCGCTTTGGCAATGGCTAATTTACTGGCACCAACTTGTGAGTGGTGACCACCGCCTTCGATCTTGAGGCTGATGTCAAAACTATCCGTTTTTTGAAGAAGGCGGAGCGGTTCACTGAGTTCGTACGCGAGCGCTTCATTATTAGCAAAATAGTCGTTTATAGGTTGTCCGTTGATAGTGATAACACCTTTACCGCCAGTCAGCCGTGCTCGGGCAGTTGAGCTTTTTCGTCGGCCGAGGCCGTAAAAATAGGTATCTTTTGCCATTATTTGCTCGCTTTCTTGATAGTCATTGGTAGCTCTACGGGTTGTTGGGCGCTGTGGCCGTGCTCTTCACCGGCAAATACTCTCAGGCGCTTGAGGCGTTCGTCCATGAGCTTGTTTTTCGGCAGCATACCGCGAACAGCAGCTTCAATGACACCGGCGGGATTTTTAGCAAGCTTCTCGGCAAGTGTTGTTTCCTTCAAGCCGCTCGGGAATCCGCTATAGCGGTAGTATTTTTTGGCTTCAAGCTTATTGCCGGTGACTACTAATTTTTCGGCATTAATGACAATGACGTAGTCGCCGCTGTCAATATGAGCCGTGTAGGTTGGTTTATGCTTGCCCATAAGGTGCGTTGCAATAACGGTCGCCAGGCGGCCAAGTGGCGCCGAGCTGGCGTCAACAATGTACCACTTGCGAGTGATTTCTGATGGTTTTGCGCTATACGTTTTTTTCATTATTTATTCCCTCTTACGCCGGTGCGCTTAGCTGCTTGCGGTGCTGCTTTTGTAGCGGTCGAGACCTTTTTGGCTGCTGGTTTCTTGGTAGCCTTTACAGCAGGAGCATCAGCTTTTTTATCATGCGTAGTGTCAATTTTCTTTTCAGCTGTTTGTTTAGCTGCTTCTGCGGTATCAGAGATACTGTCAACAAATGAAATACGTGCCATTTGGGTGTTATCACCGCGACGAACATCTGTTCGCTCAATGCGTAAGTAGCCGCTTTCTCGCTTCATAGCGGGGGCAATCTGGTCAACTAGCTTGTGAGCTGCTGAAACGTTAGCCAGTGAATCAATAATTTGACGTCGATTATGCAAATCACCTTTGCGAGCCTTGGTGACAAGCTTTTCTACAACCGGTCGAAGGTCTTTGGCTTTGGGTTCAGTCGTTTCAATGCTGCCGTGTTCAATCAGTGCAATGCTCAGACCGCGCATCAACGCTTGACGCTGATCACGCTCTCTGCCAAATTTCCGACCTTTATATCCGTGACGATGCATTAGGCGCTCCCTCTGGTCGCTTCAAATCCTAAACTCGAAGCACCAAATCCTAAACAATTTCGAAATTCCAAATTCGAAATCCGAAACTCTTGACTCTTGACTCTTGACTCTTGACTCATTCTTAAAATTCCAGTTCTGCCATTTTGTCTTTAACTTCATCTAGCGCTTTGCTGCCAAAACCTTTGAGCTCGCGTAGTTCAACTTCGCCGAGGGTGACAAGGTCGCC
This sequence comes from uncultured Candidatus Saccharibacteria bacterium, assembly GCA_964424985.1. Classification (GTDB taxonomy): domain Bacteria; phylum Patescibacteriota; class Saccharimonadia; order Saccharimonadales; family UBA7683; genus CAYRKQ01. Next base: position 8,675 of record CAYRKQ010000002.1, read on the forward strand.
AACGGTTTTGATGCCGTTGTTGACGAGGGCGTTTGCTGTGCGGGCAGTGAGGTTAAGTTCTTCAATAGGCGTCATCAAGGCGGCACTATCTTCCGAACCAGTACCTTGAGAAAGTGGCTGGGCAGCGTCAACGGTAGTACTGCCGGCAAGAGCGGTGTATTGGTTTACCAAAATTGCTGCCGCTTCTTCAAAGGCTTCACGAGGTGAAATAGTGCTGTCGGTGTCGATAGTAAGCAGGAGCTTGTCGAGATCGGTCTTTTGGCCAACACGAGTGTTTTCTACTTTGTAACGAACGCGTGTTACTGGAGTGAAGAGGGCGTCAACGGCAATCATGTCGCTTGGTCGGCTTTCAGCTGGCGCGGCTTCCAGCGTACGGTATCCACGGCCAGTTTCTACTAAAATATCCATAACGAATGGCTTTGCGCTATCAAGGGTGGCAATAAGTTGTTCAGGGTTTACCACCTCAACCTGGTCGGTTGTTTTAATGTCGGCAGCGGTGATGGCGCCTTTAGTCTTCTTTTCAATGCGCACTGTTTGCGGTTCGTCACTGAAGACCTTAAATCGTAAGTTCTTCAGGTTGAGCATAATGTCAACAACATCTTCTTTAACGCCTTCAACGGTCGTAAATTCGTGGGTAATACCTTCAATTTTAAAGGCAACCACGCTGGCGCCGGCAATTGAAGAAAGAAGCACGCGACGAAGGCTGTTGCCAAGCGTCATGCCATAGCCAGTATGAAGTGGCTCAATCACCATCGTGGCGCTGGTGGCGCTGTGGTCGTCGACTGAGGCGAGGGTTGGGTTGTGAATCATTTTTGACATAGGTGCTCCTTATTTAACGTGAGTAATACTCAACGATCAATTGTTCTTTAATATCTGGTTCTGCCTCAGTTCGTTGGGGCTCCCCAGTGATAGTGATAGTCATTTTTTTAACATCGCTCTTTAACCAACTAACAGATGCAGGGTTTGCTTCAGCTTTGACGTCTGCTAGCTGTTTAAAGTACTCGTTGCTCACGCTCTTAGGGCGTACAACAATTTCGTCGCCTGCTTTAAGGCGAATGGAAGGAACGTCAACACGGCGATCGTTTAGCATAAAGTGGCCGTGACCAACTAGTTGCCTGGCTGCGCGTCGTGAGGTGGCAAAACCAGCGCGGTAGACAGCATTGTCAAGACGTCGCTCTAAAAGCTGCAGCAGTACTTCACCGGATTGTCCTTTGGTGCGGCTGGCTTCTTTCATCAGGTTAGAAAATTGCTTTTCAAGCAGGCCGTATAAACGACGGACTTTCTGCTTCTCGCGAAGCTGGAGTGAATAACCACTTGGCTTACTTTGGCGCTTGCCGCCGTGTTCGCCGGGGATATTACTGCGCTTCACCATGATTTTATGCGCTTTTGGATGCAGCGCATAGCCCTCACGGCGACTTTGCTTAACAATAGGGCTTCTATCTCGTGCCATTATGGGTGTCTCACTTTCTTCGGTCGGACGCCACCATGTGGTACGCCAGTTTTGTCGGTAATACTTTCAACATCAACACCTACCGTACCAGCAGCGCGAATTGCCATTTCTCGGCCTTGGCCAATACCTTTAACGTACACGTCAACGGTTTTCAGGCCGTGGTTGTTTTTAGCGGTGGTAAGGGCTTTTTCACTGGCAATTTGAGCGGCGTAAGCGGTACCTTTTTTACTGCCACGGAAACCATTGGCACCTGAACTTGAGGTGGTAAAGACGGCACCAGTCTTGTCGGTGACGGTAACAATGGTGTTATTAAAGGTGGCTTTAATGTGAAGTTGGCCAACAGGAAGTGGTCGTTTGACTTTTTTACGCTTTACAACCGGTTTCTCAGCCTCTACTGCTGTATCGGTTGCGGTTTCTACTACTTCTGGTGTGGGGTTGGGTGTATCTGCCATATTAGTTCCTATGTCTTTGTTGCCGATTTAGGTTGTGAACCGCCCACTGCTACGCGCTTGCTGCGTTTGGTACGACCGTTGGTTCGGGTTCGCTGTCCGCGAGTTGGGAGGTTGAGCCGGTGTCGGATGCCGCGGTAAGCGCCGATATCTTTTAATCGTTTGATGTTACCGGAAACAATACGCTGTAAATCGCCTTCCACAATGTGTGATTTGTCGATTTCGCCGCGAATAGCATCAACTTCAGTTTCGGTCAGGTCTTTCACGCGAGTGGTCGGTTCAATATTAGTAGCTTCAAGAATCTTTTTAGCAGTTGCCGGACCAATACCATACACGTACGTCAGGCTAATTTGTACCTGTTTTTCAGTGGGGACGGTAACGCCAGATATACGAGCCATTACAGAACTCCTCCGGAGTTAATTATCAATTTACAATTATCAATTTTCAAATAAGCACTAAATTCCAAATTCGAAACATTTGTAAATTGTAAATTGTAAATTGGAAATTGGAGCATAGCGACTACCCTTGCCTCTGTTTGTGCTTAGGTTTACGTTTGTTGATGACATAGACGCGGCCTTTGCGGCGTACAATCTGGTCATCTGGACTAATCTTTTTTACACTGGCACGTACTTTCACTAATTTCTCCTGTTAGAAACCTGGTGATTATTATGACTTGCGGTAGGTGATTCTGCCCTTTGTAAGATCGTAAGGGGTTAACTCAACCGTAACGCTATCGCCGGCAACGAGCTTGATGTAGTGCTTGCGCATACGTCCGGCTACGTGGGCGATGATCTGATGACCGTTTTCAAGTTCGACTCGAAACTGTGCACTGGGCAGTGCTTCTACTACTGTTCCAGCCAGTTCGATAACTTCCTTGTTTACAGCCATAAGTTACAAAGATCCATTATACAGATCAAAAACAGATATGTAAAGAGTTTTTTACGATTTTAGGTAGTTGCCATGTCTGCCGCTCGAAACGCAACACGAGCGGCAGCTTTTTCTGCAAAAACATCTATGTCTGCACTGGTTGGTCCGTAAGAATAAAATTGCCAAAATTCGCTCAGCTCATGTCCTTTCTGAAATGGATAACAAAATCCGTCTTCTCCAAGAGCCACACCGGTGGTTAGAGAATAGTTCGTAGTTCTATGACTCTGGCTAATAGAGCAGAAGTCTTCGGTAGTAATACTTAGCATCCATGAAGGTAATATCTTGGTCACGAGCTTTTCTCTGTGGAAGCGTTTCTTTTGAGTTCCCTCAATGATATGCAAATTGAATCCCGGAACATTTAATTCACGTAAACCCCAGGCAGCCTCTTTGAGTAGTTGTTTTGTCTCATTGCTCACGAATGCATTTAATAAAATCTAGAATCATCTGTCAAGGTAGTAGCAAAAAACTTCTGAAGTAAAGTCCTCTTAGTAATCTTGGTCGTAGGTGACCATGAGGGCTCTGGATTCTAGTTGTCTTAGAGTCTCTAAGGCTACAGAGACTACAATGAGCAACCCAGTACCACCGATGGTGAGCTGTGAGGTACCTAAGATGCGTTCTACAAATAATGGTAGTAGGGCGAGAAGTCCGAGGCTGAGGGCGCCGAAGAAGTTTAATCTGTTGACTACCTTCTTCAGGTATATCTCTGTTTGTTTGCCGGGGCGTATTTTATCTATGAAGCCACCTTGTTTTTGTAAGTTTTCAGAAATCTCTTTGGCGTTGAAGACGACACCAGTGTAAAAATACGTAAAGATAAAGACAAGTAAGAAGTACGCGGCTGGGTAGGCATAGACGTTCACGGGGTTGGTTGAAGCCACCTGCTGACCACCGGGTTGGGCAAACCACACGGTGAGATTTTGCCCTAAGTTAGCTAGCCACGGGGTCGGGTTATTCTTTATTAATTCACCCAGGAACTGAGGAACGCTCAGGAAGGCGACGGCAAAGATGATGGGAATCACACCGGCAATAATGAGCTTGATTGGCAAAATAGTACCAACGCCCCCGTAGGCGCGGTTGCCCTGCACACGTTTGGCATAGCTGACGGGAATAATACGCTGAGCTTCGTTAAGTTTCACCACAAGGAACGTTACCAGAAGGGTTGCCAGCATAATAGAGCCAGAAATGAGCAAGCCTTTGCCGCTAATGGGCAGGGTAAACCAGCCAAAGGCACTGAGCTGACTGTTGCCGTTTCCTTCAATGGTGGCCACAAGAGTCTGTACGGTGCCGGGAAGTTGCGAGACGATACCGGCAAAAATCAGCAGGCTGATACCATTGCCAATTCCCTGTTCCGTCATCAGTTCGCCTAACCACATCAAGAGCATGGAGCCGCCGGTGAGGGCGCTGATCATCAATACCCACTGTGCAATGTCGGTGTTGGCGGTGATGTCAATACCAAGTTGCGCGGTGGCGGTTTGGCGAATAAGCAAGATAATACCAACTGATTGCATAATGGCTAGTGGCAAGGCAATAAGACGTGTCCACTGAGTAATCTTTCGACGCCCCACTTCCCCATCTTGCTGCATCTCTTCCAGCTTTGGAATTGCTTTAGTAAGCAGCTGCATGATAATCGAGGCATTAATGTATGGCCCAAGACCCATGAGCATAATAGATAGGCTGGCCAGCGCGCCACCTGAAAGCAGGTTAAAAAAACCAAGTAATTGTTGGTTGCTAAACAAATTGTTGATGAGCTGTTTAAGCTGGGTGGGCTCGGCAAGCGGAACTGGAATATGAGATAACGCCCGGTACACCACAATGAGGCCGAGCACAATAAAGATGCGCTTTTGCATATCTTTGCTTTTGAGTGATTGTCGAATTGTCTTCCAGCTCACGGTGATACCCTCACGTTTAATTTGTTTTTAGTATAGCAAAATTAGTCAGCTTTTTTGGTCGATGTTTTGGGCTGCTGCGGTGTTTCGGTAATGGTAACGGTTCCGCCTGCTTTTTCAATGGCTGCTTTTGCTGAGCCGCTGATAGACTGAACCTCAACGGTAAACGCCTTTTTCACCTCACCTTTAGTAATGATTTTCACTACGTGGAACGGTGTGCTAATGAGGCCGTTTTCAAATAAAATGTGGTTGTCGATCTTCTTACCAGAAATCAGGCTCAAGTTGCCGGTGTAGACAACCTGTGCGGGAATACGTTTGCTTTTGAAGCCCTTCAGCTTTGGAATACGAGTCATCAGTGAGTTCTGGCCACCCTCAAAACCAGCACGTAGTTTCTTACCAGTACGAGCATTTTGCCCTTTTGTACCACGACCAGCGGTTTTGCCACGACCGGCTGAAATACCACGGCCAGGGCGAATTCGATCAGCCTTCTTTGTTAATTGGAGTTCGTTAAACTTCATTTTGTCTCTCCTACTTTTGCTTTCGCAGCTTTTTTAGGTGTTCTTTGTGCCTGCTCTTTCGTCGTCACCCAGTCTTCTTGCGCCCTTAACTGCGTAAGTGCTTCGATGGTTGCGTAGGCAGTATTGACCTTATTAGTGCTTCCAAGTGATTTTGAAAGAATATTATGAATGCCAGTAGTGTTTAAAATTGCACGGACAGTCCCGCCGGCAATGATACCAGTACCAGGAGCAGCCGGCTTAAGCAGTACTTTAGCGCCGCCAACCTTCGCTTCTATTTCGTGTGGAATGGTGGCATTGGCAAGCGGAATCTCGTGCAGTTGTTTCTTGGCCACAGTAGTCGCCTTTGTAATAGCGGTTTGCACGTCGGCGCCCTTAGCCACGCCCACTCCAACGCGTGTCTTTCCATCGCCAACGACGACGAGGGCTTTAAAGCGGAATCGACGACCACCTTTAACTACGCGGGCAACACGATCAATTGAAATGACGTTTTCTTCAAATTCTCTATCTTCAGGCTGTTGTGTTCGGTTTCTGTTGTCCATAATTAAAGCTCCAATCCATTCTCGCGAGCTGCGTTAGCTAGTGCCGCAAGTCTCTGCTGGTAAGATTTACCATTACGATCGAATGCGACTTTTGTAATTCCTTTTTTCTTAGCTTTGCTGGCGATATCTTTACCTACAACTGCCGCTTGCTCACTCAGGCTGCCTGTTGCTTTAAGGTTAATTGAGCTGCTGGTGACAAGGGTTTTACCTGCTGCGTCGTCAATAACCTGAACTGTCACAGCGCGGTTACTAATAAACACACTTAGTCGTGGACGCTCGGCGGTACCAGATACGGTAGATCGCACACGAGCTTTCCTCAGGGTTTTATTACGGTTTTTGTCGGCTAATCTACTCATTATTTGGCTCCTGTCTTTCCGGCTTTACGTAGAACGTATTCATCTGAGTATTTAATACCTTTACCCTTATATGGCTCTGGCTTTTTGAACGCACGAATATCAGCGGCAACTTGTCCTACTTGCTGTTTGTTAATGCCACTAATTGAAATATTCATTTTATCAACGGCAAGTGTTACGCCTTCAGGCGCCGTGAATTCAATAGGGTGTGAAAACCCAAGATTCAAAACGAGCTTATTGCCTTGCAGCGCAACTTTAAACCCAACACCGTTGACTTCAAGCTTCTTTTCAAACCCTTGAGTAACCCCAACGACCATATTGTTAATAAGGGCGCGCATCAGGCCGTGTTGGGCTCTGGCGATTTTTTCATCACTTTTTCTGTTGACCAAAAGGGTTTCGCCCTCAATGACCACATCAACGTGTGGCAGTTTCGCTTCTTCAAGGCTGCCTTTTGGTCCGGTCACCTTAATAACGTCACCTTCAACCGTGATTGTCACACCAGATGGAATTTGGACTGGTAGTTTTCCGATTCTGCTCATTGTATATCCTTATTAATTAATTCACTTCTTTCAACTGGGCTTAGGGCTACTAAGTACTGCTGTTGATACTGGTCAGATGCGAAGACTCGCGCCATTCGCCCGTCTGGTAGTGTAAACATGCAGTCGGCAAGTGGTCGATCTTCTCCGAGAGCCAATGGCATTACGGGTAGCTGGTGCACGCCTTCAAGAGTAGGCTCAGCCTGTAGTCTATTAGTGCGTACAGTAGTAAGATCAATCACTTCACCCATTTAGTACACCTTACAAATCACTTCACCGCCGAGGCGATTTTTTGCAGCTTCGAAACCGCTCATCACCCCTTTGGAGGTTGAAACAATAACAATGCCTCGACCATTCTTGACGCGTGGAATTTCTTTCACGCTGGCGTAGTAGCGGCGGCCGGGGGTGCTGACACGGTTAATTTCGGTAATAGCGGGGTTTTCACCAGGTTTGTTAATGGTGATAATAAGCTGATTTCGGGGCGTGCCCTTTTCAACCATTACCTCTTTCAAAAAGCCGTTCTTGGTGAGTTCCCGGGCAATAGTCTCTTTAATTTTAGAGTGCGGAAGACGAACTTCGGTCTTGCCGACGTTGATAGCGTTTCGGATGCGAGTAAGCATGTCTGCGATGGGGTCTGTTGATACCATTAGAACGCTCCTTTCGTCGCTGCAATTTCCAATTTCCAATTAACAAATTCCAAGGCCTGTAAAAGCTTCGCTTTTGCGTTTGTAATTTTGGTGGTTGTCATTTGATATTTCATTGTGATTTGGTGGTTGTCATTTGATATTTCTAGCATAGCGATATCCTACCAGCTCGACTTTGTTATGCCGGGTATTTCACCTTGGCTGGCGTGTTTTCTAAAAGCAATTCGACTGAGGCCAAAGGTGCGCATGTAGCCACGAGGTCGACCAGTCTCGGCGCAACGGTTTTTAATTCTTGTGGGGCTTGAGTTGCGGGGTAATTTTGCCAGGCCATCCAGATCACCAAGTTTTTTAAGCTCAGCACGCTTGGCAGCATATTTTTCATGCATAACCATTCGTTTTTTGTCGCGGGCAATGCTTGATTTCTTAGCCATTATTTAGCTCCTTTTGCAGTTTTTTCAAATGGTATACCAAATCCTTCAAGCAGGGCGCGTGATTTTTCGCCGTCAGAATTGTTAATTACGAAGTTAATTTGCAGGCCATGCAGCTGTGATACGTCTTCAAAGGTGAGTTCAGGAAAAACTGATTGTTCGGTGATACCGAGGCTGTAGTTGCCTTTCGGATCAAAGGCCTTGGCACTGACGCCATGAAAATCGCGTACACGTGGCAACACAATGTTGGTCAGGCGGTCGAGAAACTCGTACATACGATCACCGCGTAACGTCACCTTCATACCAATAGTGTTCATGCCTTTTCGAATTTTAAAGCTGGCAATCGACTTCTTAGCAATGACTTCAACCGGTTGTTGGCCGGTGATCTTGCGCAGTGTCGTACGAACAACTTCAAACATTCGCTTATCATCTTTGCTACGTCCCATACCGACATTAATAACAATCTTTTCGAGGCTGGGAGCCTGATTGATATTTTTTAGCTCCAAGCTCTCTTTTAGCTGACCAGCTAAAGAGGAGCGGTAGAGAGTCTTCAGACGTGGCGCGGTAACCGCACTCGTATCTTTAACCATTATGCAATCTCCTTATTATTGACTTTGTATACACGTTTCTTTGAACCATCTTTGGCAACTGTAAAACCGACTTTAGACACACCATCTTTTTTAGTCGGGTGAATAAGCGCCACTTTACTGATGTCAATTGCCTTATGTACGTCGGTAATACCACCTTGTGGTTGCAGCATATTTGGCTTGTTGTGACGTTTCACAATGTTAATTCCTTCAACCTTAACGGCAGACTTTTTAGGCAACACAGCAACAATCTTGCCGGTTTTACCCTTGTCTTTTCCGGTGGTGACCTTTACCATGTCACCTTTTTTAAGTCGTAGAGTATTCATATTAGAGTACCTCCGGTGCAAGGCTGATAATTTTGTTGTAGCCGAGTTCACGCAACTCACGTGGCACAGGGCCAAAAATACGGGTTGCTTTTGGCAACTTATCTTCACCAACAATAACGGCAGCGTTATCATCAAATTTGATGGTCGAGCCATCTTTACGGCGAATAGTGTGGGTGGTGCGAACGACGACGGCTCGGACGACGCTCTTTTTCTTAGTATTACCTGTTGGGTTAGCCTCTTTTACCGTTGCGACAATTTCGTCACCAACACGGGCATAACGTTTACGAGTACCACCAAGCACACGAATGCAAAGAATTTCTTTGGCACCGCTGTTGTCGGTAACGCGTAGGCGTGATTCTTGTTGGATCATGCAACTACCTCTTCGGCTGCGCCTTCTTTACGTTCTAGCACAGCTTCCAGCTTCCACGATTTCGTTTTGCTAATGGGGCGTGTTTCAATCAGGGAAACCTTGTCACCAACTTGGGCTTCGTTCTTTTCGTCATGCGCTTGATAGCTTTTGCTCACCGTGTACTGTTTTCGGTAGAGCGGGTGCGTTACGCGACGCTCAGTCTTCACAACAATCGTCTTGTCTTGTACGTCAGATACCACGACGCCGGTCATTTTACGAGCCATTATTTCTTCTCCTCTTTCTTCGGCTCAGCCTGAGCTGCGCCTTCTTTTGCTACTGTTAAAGCAGTAGCGATTGATCGTTTCATTGCTTTAAGTCTATGAGTTTCTTTGGTCTTACCAGTCTGCAGCTGTTCAAGAAGGCTTACGCGCTCTTTCTTCAGTTCGCTGATGTACTTGGTAATTTCAGCAGGTTTCTTGCTACGAAGATCTTTCACTGAGAGTAATTTAGTAGCCATTATGCTTGCTCCCTCACGACGAACTTCGTTTTAACTGGTAGTTTATGAGAGGCCAGGCGCATTGCTTCACGGGCTTGTTCTTCAGTCACACCGCGTCCCATTTCAAACAATACGGTACCCGGCTTTACTTTGGCCACGAAGAATTCTGGGTTACCCTTACCGCTACCCATTTTTACGTCTTGCGGCTTGCGAGTAACAGGTGTGTGCGGGAAAATGCGGATCCATACTTTACCACCACGCTTAATGTAGCGGGTCATGGCTTGACGGGCAGATTCAATCTGGCGTGAGGTAATGCGTTCAGCGTCTTGACTCACCAGGCCATAATCACCAAAAGCAACATAGTTACCGCTGGTAGCGATACCCTTGTTCTTGCCTTTGCGGACTTTCCTGAATTTTGTCTTCTTTGGTAGTAGCATTAGGCGTCACCTCTGTAGATCCATACTTTAACACCAATGATACCGGCACCAGGATATTTAGCACGAGCAGCGTGGTAATCAATATCAGCTCGTAACGTATGAAGTGGAACGCTGCCTTCAATGTGCTTTTCGCGGCGACTCATTTCAGCGCCCATTAAACGACCAGCTACCTCAATACGGATACCTTTGGCTCCGGCGCGCATGGTTGCCGCGGCAGTCATTTTAACAGCGCGTCGGAAGGCGATACGTCGTTCTAGTTGCCTGGCAATGTTTTCAGCAGTAATTTTAGCGGAAAGTTCAGGGCGCTTTACCTCTTCAATATTAACGCGGACACTCGTTTGGAAAATGTTTTCAGCCAGTGTTTTAATTTCTTGAGCACCAACCCCACCACGACCAATAACTACACCAGCTTTGGCTGTGTGAATAGTAACGGTTACCAAATTTGGTGAACGTTCAATATCAATGCGGTCAATAACGGCACGTGTTTCAAACTTCTTTTCAATTTGCTTACGAAGTTCGAGATCTTGCTTGAGGAAGCTGGCGTATTCTTTTTTGCCAGCGAACCACTTAGAACGCCATTGCTTATTGACCTGAAGTCGCATGCTGATAGGATTTACTTTTTGACCCATTAGGCACTCCTTCCAGTCGTTTTAAAATCTAAATTCCAAGCACTAAATCCTAAACAATTTCGAAATTCGAAATTCAAAACGGGCTGCATACTACTTACTGCGTACTTCATACTACTTCTTCCCCTTTGTGGTTGTGACTTTCGTTTTTGGACGAGGCTTTTCTGATCCGCTTACCACCACTGTTACGTGAGTAGTGCGCTTTTGGTATGGGTGGGCAGAACCACGAGCGACGGGGCGATAGCGCTTCATGCGTGGGCCAGGGCTGACGTCGAGCGTGGTAATTGTTAAATCATCACCTTTAGCATTGTGGTTGTGTACGGCATTAGCTTTGGCACTTGAAATAACTTTCACCATGGGACCCGCAGCACGACGCGGCGTGTGGCTTAAAATTATCAGGGCGTCTTCAACTGTTCGGCCACGAACCAGTGAAGCAACTTCACCAATTTTACGTGGAGTCATGTCAATGCCTTTAGCCTGTGCTTTAACGTGAATGTTAGCCATTACTTATCCTTGCCTCCGTGCTTACGGAACTTGCGGGTTGGAGAAAATTCACCAAGCTTGTGACCAACCATGTTTTCGCTAACAAAGACCGGAACGTGCACTTTACCGTTATGAACAGCAATTGTTTTACCAACCATATCAGGACTGATAGTACTAGCACGTGCCCACGTTTTAATGACCGTACGGTCTTCACTACCAAGCGCAGCGACTTTTTTAGCCAACTTGGGGTCAACAAATGGTCCTTTTTTCAGTGATCTAGACATTAATTGGTCCCCCTATTTTCAAATAACGCTTGTGCGATACCTTTAGCGGCACCAGTAGCAAATTGGATTTCTAAAGCAGTAGGATCATTCCTAAAACCTGGCGCACTGAAAGTATCTATGTCTGTTGTTTCAAGTACAAATGCTAGGGTGCCTTGAAACAGGCTTTGTTCATCCAAAGTAAGTCGAGATCGTGCCTCTAGGGCCGCTTGATTAACTGAAGGATTCCTTAATACTCTATAGCTATCCATAATTATTTCCTCTTTGCCTGATGACGACTTCGGATAATCGCCTTATTAGTTCGTTTATTACGTCGGGTTTTGTAGCCAAGGGTTGGTTTGCCCCATGGAGTTTTTGGCTGTCCACCAATACCATGGGCACCACCATCACCACCACCGTGAGGGTGATCTACCGCGTTCATAACAACACCACGAACGGATGGACGGAAACCAAGATGGCGCTTGCGGCCAGCTGAACCGATTTTAATGTTCTGGTGTTGTTCGTTACCAATAGTTCCCAAGGTTGCCATGCAGTCAATGTGAACCGTACGGATTTCGCCGCTCGGAAGCTTAATCGAGGCTTTATTACCTTCCTTAGCCGTCAGTTGAGCCTTTGTACCAGCGCTTCTGACCATCTGGGCGCCTTTGCCAGCTTGCAGTTCAATCGAGTGAACGAATGAGCCAGCTGGAATGTTCTTAAGCGGCAAACGATTACCTTCTTCAATAGCTGATTTTTCACCAACAGTGATGACGCCGCCAACCTTCATGCCAGAACCGGCAAGAATGTAGTGATAGGTATTATTTTCATCTAAAATTCGGGCAATACGAGCCGAACGGTTTGGGTCGTATTCAATAGCCTCGATGGTGGCTTTTTGAATGTTGAGCTGCGTAAAGTTGACCAGGCGATAGAATCGCTTGGCACCACCACCACGGTGACGAACGGTAATAACACCACGGTTGTTGCGTCCATTAGTACGGCGCTTCACTACGGTCAATGACTTAAGCGGTTTCTTGGCAGTGATCTGTGAAAGATCCTGGTTGGTCATACCGCGGCGGCCGGGAGTCGTTGGTTTATACGGAGTAACGGCCATTACTTCTTCTCCTTAGCGGGCTTTTCTTCTTCAAAAATCTTGATAGAATCACCTTCTTTTAACTTCACATAAGCCTTCTTAATATCTGATCGTTTACCAATGATTGGGCGGGCCTTACGGTTACCAAGACGAACTGAACGTGCCTTTTTACCATTTTGCACAATAACGTTCACGTTAAGAACGCTGACGCCGTACTGGCTTTCAACCGCGTCTTTAATCTGATTGCTATTGGCTGAAGTTGGTACGACAAATACGTAGGTGTTATTCATAACACTTTGCTGATAGGCTTTTTCGCTCATGCGCGGCTTCAAATCAATCATTTTGCGCCTCCTTGGCGTGAGCTTGTTGAATCGCCGAGCCATTCAGTAATGATATCGACTGATTTCTTGGTAACTAGGATTGTATCAGCGTTCAGCACATCATAAACATTAAGGTACTTAGCAGTTATTACCTTCAAATTACTAATGTTGTTAGTTGAACGAATTAGCTCTTCGTTTTTTTGGTCTACCACCAGGAGAGTGTTTCGTGAAACTTTATTCTTTTCAAGAAGTGCTACTGCGGTCTTGGTTTTGCCATCTTTTACGACAAAATCTGCAATTACATGGAGTTTCTTGGCTTTATTGGCAAGCGTGAGCGCTTGGCGAACTGCTTTTCGTTTCTGGGCAGTTGGAATAGTCTTAGTGTAGTTTTCATTACCAGTTGGGCCAAAAACAATACCACCACCACGCCAGATTGGGTTTCGGCTAGAGCCAAAACGTGCGCGGCCAGTACCCTTTTGGCGCCATGGTTTTTTACCACCACCACGTACTAAACCACGGGTTTTCACCTGGGCATAGTTATCACGACCATTGGCCAGATAGGCCTGGTAGGCGCGCTGCAATAGTTCATGGTTGTTTACTTCAACATTAAAGACGTCTTTTGGAAGAGATGATTGTAGTGTCGTCGCGGCAGTAGCCTTTACGGGAGTTTTCTTCACAGCTGTTTTTACCTCGGCCATTATGCAGTCTCCCTTCGGTCGCTGAAAATATCAAACTCTAAATCCCAAATTCTAAACAAATTCGAAATTCGAAATTCGAAATTCGAAACGGGGACAATTGTAAATTGATAATTGTAAATTGATAATTGGAGTGACTTCGTCATGACTATGCTCCTACCACCACAACATTACCTTTTTTCGGTCCGGGAACTGCGCCTTTAACACCAAGGAGGTTCTTTTCGGTATCAATAAAGGCAATCTGAAGGCCAGAAACTGTCACTTGTTCAGCGCCCATCTGACCAGCCATGCGCTTACCTTTAAAAACTTTTTGCGGATACATTGAGCCAATTGAACCAGGTCGACGAACCATCCCGTTGCCACCGTGCGTGCTGGCACTGGTGGCAAAGTTATGACGCTTGACCGTACCGGCAAACCCCTTACCTTTGCTGGTGCCAGTGACTTTAACGGTATCGCCAACTTCAAATTGTGAAACATCAAAAGAGGAGCCTGGTTTCATTTGCTCCTCATCTTCTAGTTTCATGTCGCGGAATTCTTTCATAAAGCGTGGCATAATTTCTTTGCTGGCTTTTGCCACGTGGCCTTGAACTGGCTTAGAAATGTTTTTGCCGCCGCCGAGTGCTACTTGCAATGCATTATAGCCATCTTTTTCGACAGTTTTAACCTGAGTGATTATACAAGGGCCGGCTGAGAGAATAGTGACAGGCGTGAGCGTACCGTCCTCAGCGAGGATCTGTGTCATACCAAGTTTTGTACCAAGTAATGCCTTCATATATGCCCTTGTTTAGTTGCCTTTTAGCATAGAAAAATCTTGGGTTACCTGCGGTTTCTTTCTTAGTTGATTGACCTACAGATGTACCAAGCTGCTAAATTGCAAAAAGTTACCAAATAAGTGTAGCAAAAACCTACCACTGATGTCAACAGTTAGATTGTAATGCCAACAGGCAAGTAAAAACTGATGAACGTTGCGGCGAGTAAAACGGCGTATTCTATCTTACGATCTATCTGAAAATGTTCGTGCGAGGCAAAGAATAAACCTAGAATGAGGCCAAGAGGGATGCTAACGTGCTCAACCGACCCAAAAGAGACGTTCTCGAGGCGTACCCAAAAGGTGCCAAGAATAAAGAAAAGAACCAGTTTCAGAAAGTAAGTTGAATCTGATTCTTTTCGCGTCTTAGTTTTTCTTTTTACCATTATGCTAATGATTAAAACACAGTTTTACAACGAAGTAAAAGCGTCGGAGAATGACAGAACGTAGAGCCTAAACGTGTTTTTTACCAGTAATGGCGCCTTTGATGAGCAAGAGTATGATTGCACCGGCGACTGCTACAAAGAAGCTTTGAAAGTTAAAGCCCGTAACTCCCGTGCCATCAAAGAGGAAACCCGAAAGCCAGCCACCCAGCGCTGCACCGACGATGCCGACAACAATATTACCGACAGCTCCTTGCTCGTCGTTCGTTTTAAGAATAAGTGATGCAATCCAGCCTGCAATTGCTCCAAAAATGATCCAACTGATAATACCCATACGCCCTCCTTATGTTAATGCTTATATTGTACTCCTTGGTGTCAAGCAAAACCAGTGCGGTGATTTTCAATTTTGCAATTTCTAATTCATTTTGATTTCAGCGCCTGCCCGCCATACTAGGCAGGCGGGTCGCAGCAATTTCTTAATTCATCTTTATCTCTGCATCGCAGCCTGCGGGCAAAGATAGGTTCATCAATGAATCAACGGTTTTAGGTGTTGGCTCTAAGATGTCGATTAAGCGTTTGTGAACGCGCATTTCAAACTGCTCCATACCTTTTTTGTAGACATGCGGGCTTTTCACTACCGTGTACTTGCTCTTACGAGTTGGCAGTGGAATCGGACCGTTGATAGTCGCCCCTGTTCTAAGGGCGGTATCGATAATCTGCTTTGCTGACTGATCAATAATTTTGTGGTCGTACGCCTTAAGACGAATACGAATCTTCTGCTTTGGTGCTACTTCTGACATGTTTTGACTCCTTCTTGCCCTCCGTAGCTTTACGCGAAGGAGGGTCGGTGTGATGTAACATCTACAAACGGCTATTGAGAGTCCGAATGACGACTTTTAGTCACCACGATTAATTTACTAACATATTTTATAACACTTCTTGGTAAAAACAAAATGGTCTACTTGACCCTATCTTCTTATTATAGCATACTTGTCAAGTAATTGTCAATAATTATCTCTGTTATTTTGGTAAGGTAACACCAGCTTGCTTGGCGGTAATTTGTAACTGTTCGTAGGTAGTGTGGATCTTTTGTTCGAGAGTGAGCTTATTAAAACTTGGCGCACCAGCCTCTCGTTTTGCAAGCATCATATAAATTTCACGAATGTCGCCCTCAAGACCCTTTACCTGGCCTTCCAGGTTATCAAACTTACCATTTAGGTTACGTACATCAGATTTTACCTCTGCCATGTCCTGTTTTAGTACTGACACATCCTTTTTTAAGACTGAAACATCCTGTTTGAGTTCTGAAACATCCTTTTCAAGCGTGTCAAAACGCGGTACGGCAAGCGTTTCAAAGCCCTCAATCACTACTTCGCGAATTTTTTGGAGATCATCTTTTGTTAGTGACATGTAGTTATTTTAGCACAGAATCTAAAAGAGGTGCTCGCAATGAACACCTCTTTTTTGTTACGTTAGATCTACTATTTAGTGATCTTAGTAATGGTAGCACGAATTACGAAATGTTATTTCGTAATTTTCGTAACAACACCAGCACCCACGGTGCGGCCACCTTCGCGGATTGCGAAGCGGAGACCATCATCCATGGCGATTGGAGCGAGTAGCTTTACCTTGAAGGTGACAGTATCACCAGGCATAACCATCTCTTTGTCGGCTGGAAGTTCAACTTCACCAGTTACATCAGTTGTACGGAAGTAGAACTGTGGTTTGTAACCCTTGAAGAATGGTGTGTGACGGCCACCTTCTTCTTTGGTAAGAATGTAGACTTCAGCGTCAAACTCTGTATGAGGAGTGATCGTACCGACTTTGGCCAAAACTTGACCGCGCTCGATATCTTCACGCTCAATACCACGAAGCAAAATACCTGCGTTATCACCGGCCATACCTTTATCAAGAGATTTCTTGAAGGCCTCGATACCAGTTACCACAGACTTCTTCGTTTCACGAATACCAACAATTTCAACTTCGTCGTTGACGTTTACCACACCAGTTTCAATACGACCGGTGGCAACCGTACCACGACCCTTAATTGAGAACACGTCTTCGATAGGCATTAGGAATGGCTTGTCAAGATCGCGAGTTGGTTCAGGAATGAAGTCGTCCATTGCCTTCACGAGCTCCATAATGGCGTCTTCGTCAGATGCTGAACCTTCCAAAGCTTTGGTAGCAGAACCTTTGATGATTGGGCAATCACGGTCGAATTCGTACTTGGCAAGCAAGTCACGAACGTCTTCTTCAACAAGCTCAACCAATTCAGCGTCAGCCAAGTCCATTTTGTTGAGGAATACCAGAATTTTTGGCACACCAACTTGCTTGGCAAGCAGTACGTGTTCACGAGTCTGAGGCATTGGGCCATCAGCTGCTGAAACAACCAAAATGGCGCCGTCGATTTGAGCAGCACCAGTGATCATGTTCTTCACATAGTCGGCGTGGCCTGGCATATCAACGTGAGCGTAGTGTCGCTTTTCAGTTTCATATTCCTGGTGAGACGTTGCAATGGTAATACCACGCTGTCGTTCTTCAGGTGCGTTATCGATCTGCGCGTAGTCGATTTTCTTATTAACGTCGCTTGGTAGTTTCTTCGCTAGTACAGTTGTAATAGCTGCAGTCAAAGTGGTTTTACCGTGGTCGACGTGACCCATAGTACCAACGTTGACATGAGGCTTTGATCGATCAAAATCTGCCATATATTTGTAAATCCTTTCGTATTTACATGAGTCATGAGGTTTGAGTCATGAGTCATGAAAACAGATTGTTAATTTAATGATTTGTCACGCGGTCCTTATTATTAAAGTTTGCACTCTAACAACGCCCTCACGCGAGATACCTCACAAGTATATATTACTTTTCATCTAGTATCAAGGATTAATCTTCGATAATTATTGCAATTTCACGAACTATAGCAACTAGTACTTGGGACAAGAAGGTATGTCGGCAGCTGGGGATACAACCCCTGGGAGCAGATGGTTGCCAATTTTGCGAATCAGATTAGGCTTTGGTTCGGTGAGTGGACCCGTGCATTCATCACTGCAGCGTGTTGACTCTTCTGGAATATCTGAGAAACCGTCAACCGTTAGATCTGTTTTTCTATGTGCTTGTTCAACCAACTTTATTGGACAAACTCGCTCGTCTTGAGCACGTAATGTATCCATATTTCTATTATATCACACTATAACTTATTATGTCAAGTTACTTGGATCGGTTGGCGATAACGGCTTCGGCTACGTTTGGTGGAACTTCGGCGTAGTGGTCTAGTTCCATTGTGCTTGAAGCGCGGCCTTGGGTCATGGAGCGGATGTCGGTGGTGTAGCCGAACATTTCGGCGAGCGGTACGAAGGCGTCAATTACCTTGGCGTTGGAGCGGTCTTCCATGCTTTCAACGCGGCCACGACGAGAGTTAAGGTCGCCAATGACGTCACCCATGAACTCTTCAGGCACCACCACTTCAACTTTCATAATCGGTTCAAGCAGTACTGGCGCGGCTTGCTTCACACCGGCTTGCAGTGCCATTGAACCGGCAATTTTAAAGGCCATTTCGTTGGAGTCGACATCGTGGTAACTACCATCATAGAGTTCGGCTGAAATGTCTACGACCGGATAGCCGGCAATCACACCGTTACCCATCGCTTCTTTCACACCAGCTTCTACCGGCTTGATGTATTCCTGAGGGACAACACCACCTTTAATGGAGTTGATGAATTCAAAGCCCTTGCCTGGTTCTTGCGGCCTAAGACGAAGCCAGACATCACCGTACTGACCACGGCCACCAGATTGTTTAATAAACTTACCCTGAATTTCAGTTTCTTTCTTGATAGTTTCACGGTACGCAACCTGCGGTTGGCCAATGTTGGCTTCAACTGAGAATTCACGTTTCATACGATCAACCAAGATCTCAAGGTGAAGTTCACCCATACCAGAAATAATGGTCTGGCCGGTTTCTTCGTCTGAATGCACGCGGAAAGTTGGATCTTCTTCAGCCAGACGTTGCAGGGCGAGAGCCATCTTTTCTTGATCGGCCTTGGTTTTTGGCTCAATAGCAATTGAAACAGGCGGTTCAGGGAAGGTAATGCTTTCTAGAATAATTGGATTACTGAGATCACACAGGGTGTTACCGGTTGTTACTTTTTTAAGTCCGACAATTGCGGCAATATCACCAGCTTCAACTTCCGTGACGTCTTCCCGCTTGTCGGCATGCATACGAACCAAACGGCCAACACGCTCTTTTTCACCCGTCGTGCTATTAAGAATGTATGAGCCGGCCTCGATTTTACCCGAGTACACACGGAAGAAACAGAGCTTGCCCATAAATGGATCAGTTGCAATTTTAAAAGCAAGTGCCGCAAATGGTTGATCGTTGGCAGGCTTTCGTTCGATTTCATCGCCAGATTTCGTATGTGTACCCCAGACAGAACCACGATCAATCGGGCTTGGCAAGAACTCAGCCATAAGGTCGAGTACTTTTTCGACAATCACACCGCGGCCATCACCACCGGTAACGAGGAAGAGCTGACCTGAAAGCACGCCTTTGCGGAGCGCGGCGCGGAAATCTTCGTTAGAAATTGATTCTTCACCTTCTTCGAGGTATTTCATCATAAGGTCATCGTCAAATTCAACGGCAGCTTCTACAAGCAGTGAGCGAGCGTTCTTAGCCTTCTCCAGCATGTCTTCAGGAATCTCACCTTCAACGAGCTGTTTGTCATGATATTCGGTGTAGGTATAAGCCTTCATTTCAAGAAGATCTACTACGCCGTTGATGCTTTGTTCAAAACCAATTGGAATATGGACGGCCAGTGCGCGCTTGGTAAGCCGGGCATGAATAGTTTCGAGAGATTTCCAGAAGTCACCACCAGTTTGATTGATTTTATTAATAAAGCAAACGCGTGGAACACCGTATTTATCGGCTTGTCGCCAGACGGTCTCAGATTGCGATTCCACGCCCATTTTACCGTCAAAGACAGTTACCGCACCGTCAAGCACACGAAGTGAACGCTCAACTTCAACGGTAAAGTCAATGTGACCTGGGGTATCAATAATATTGATCTGATGACCCTTCCAAAAACAAGTAACGGCTGCAGAGGTAATAGTGATACCACGCTCTTTTTCTTGTTCCATCCAGTCGGTTGTTGCGCCGTCGCCTTCGCCACGAACAACACCAATTTTGTGGTTAATACCCGTTCGGTACAGAATACCTTCAGTAGTGGTAGTTTTACCGGCATCAATGTGCGCGATAATACCGACGTTACGTAATTTTTCTAAATCAATCTTCTTTGTTGCCATGTATTAATTTCCTTTAATCTCTACTTTTGATATCGTTTCCTGGTTTGCTTGGCGCATATTTTCACATATTCTCCATGTAGCAGTCACATTGGTGCCACTATATTGTTCCGTGCCCTCTTCCCACCTTGTTATCACAGTTCTTTGAACTGAAGTAGAAAAACCTTTTTCGCCTAACTGTTTGGCCGTTTCTTCAGATATTTCTATTCGCTCATATTGGGGAGTGATAACACAACCCTTGTCAACAATAGTGCCTGACTCGACTCTTGTACACATCAAGCCTTGATCAGGGGGACTATACGGACATGGAGTCTCGTGAGTAGTCATATTAGAACCTTGCGAAGTGAGCGAAGGCACGGTTGGCGTCGGCCATCTTGTGGGTGTCTTCTTTTTTCTTTACTGCTGATCCGGCCATGTTATGAGCGTCGACGATCTCGCTTGAAAGGCGTTTCCAGTACGGCATCCCTTTTCGAGAGCGGGCTGCGGTAACAAACCACATCATACCAAGGTGAGTTTTTCGGTGGCCTTCAACAGGAAATGGCACTTGGTAGTTGGCGCCACCAACTCGGCGACCTTTTACTTCAACTGATGGAAATACGTTTTTCAGAGACTCTTCAAGAGCTTGAAGTGGGTCTTCAATCTTGAGTTTCTTGGCAGCATCTTCCATAGCCATGTAGACAGCTTTTTCAGCCGAAGCCTTTTTGCCATCTACCATAGACTTGTTTATAAGGCGCTGAACAAGTACTGAATCATACTTACGATCAGGATCTGGGTTAACTTGCAGTGATTTAGTCTTTTTCCTAGGCATTATTTGCTCGCTTTCTTGGTGCCGTATTTAGAGCGGCCTTGTTTGCGATCAGATACGCCTTGAAGGTCGAGGTTGCCACGAACAATGTGGTAACGAACACCTGGAAGATCTGGAACACGTCCACCACGTACAAGTACAACAGCGTGTTCTTGCAAGTTGTGGCCTTCGCCGCCAATGTAAGCCCAGACTTCTTGTCCGTTTGAAAGTCGCACACGAGCAACTTTACGTAGAGCTGAGTTTGGCTTACGAGGTGTTTTGGTAGTTACTTTAATACAGACACCACGCTTGAATGGCGCTGGCTTCTCGTAGTTCTTGGTCTTTAGCGTGTTGGTTACTTTGCGTAATGCAGCAGTTTTCACCTTTTTGCCGGCGCTTTTACGAGGTTTTCGTACTAGTTGGTTAATGGTTGGCATCAGCAAACACCTCCGGTGTTTGTGGTAGATGGTAGTTGGTAGCTAGTATTTGGCATAGGAATTGATTGTAACAGATCAGACATGTTTATGCAACCTCTGCTTCTTCTAGATTTTTAGCACCGGTACCAACGGGGATCTTACGGCCAATGATGACATTTTCTTTCAAACCATAGAGGTGATCGACGCGACCACTGGTGGCAGCGTTGATTAAGACACGGGTGGTGTCTTGGAACGAGGCGGCTGAAAGGAAGCTATCTGACCAGGTTGAAACCTTAGCAATACCAAGGAGGAGTTGAGTGAATTCGATAGGTGTTTTGCCATCAGCAGCAAGCTTAGCGTTTTCTTCAACAACCGAGGCTTTGCTGACAATATCACCAGTAACGAATAGGCTGTCGCCGCTGTCTTCAATTGAGACACGGCTGAACATCTGGCGAACAATAATTTCGAGATGCTGGTCAGCCAAGGCAACACCTTGCTGGGCAAACATACTTTGAATTTCATTGATGATGTAGCGCTGCGTGGCTTGTACACCCTTAAGGCGCATCAGGTCGTGCAGGTTCATAGAACCGTTTGTAAGGCGATCGCCGCGAACCACGTGGTCGCCATCAGCTACCGTGAGGACTTTATAGCCGGGAATTTCGTATTTTACTGGCGTTGAATTATGAGCGGTGAGAACGGCCTTTTTGTCGTGATATTCTACCACGGCGTCAAATGGCGCTGTCAGCGGTCGCTGCCCATCTTTGTCGGCGGCCACCACGTCACCAGCCAGAACATCTTGCCCTTTCTTAAGAGCCGGTTTGCGGCCATCAAGTTCAAATGCTTCAATGCGGGCTTCGCTTGGAGTAATTTGCAAGACGTAATGATTGCCCTCTTCCCAAATGCTGACATCACCTTCGAGATCTGCCAAGAAGGCCTGACTCTTCGGCATGCGTGCCTCAAGAAGCTCCTCGACACGAGGAAGACCCTGGGTTACGTCATCGGCACTTGCCGCACCAGCGGTGTGCTTGGTACGCATAGTAAGCTGGGTACCCGGCTCACCCACCGATTGAGCAGCAATCACACCAACCGGCTGGAAGGCTTTGACCACTTCGCCGTTGGCTTTGTCGACACCGTAACTCTTCGGGCTAATGCCACGTAGGTTTTGAGCAGTCAGGACGCTGCGGATGACTACTTCGGGAATATCACTTTGGTTAATGGCTTCAGCGGCTTCTTCGGTAATAAGCTCGTCTGCCTTAACCAGTGTTTTACCATCAATTTTAATTGCTTTTGAGGCAAAGCGGCCTTGTACACGTGAACCAAGCTGCATGCCAACGGCTTCAGCTTCAGAACGGTAGACAATAAAGCCGGGATCTTCGCACTCATCTTCAACCGTAAACATATCTTGTGCCACATCAACCATACGACGGGTCAGGTAACCTGAGTCGGCCGTACGGAGGGCGGTGTCAATTAGACCCTTACGTGAACCACGGGTATCAACGAAGTATTCAATTGGTGAAAGACCCTTTTTGTAGTTGCTTCGAATTGGGAGCTCAACTTCGCGACCAACAGCATCCACCACCAGACCCTTCATACCAGATACCTGTTTGATCTGAGAGGTGCTACCACGAGCACCAGAGATCATCGCGATAGAAATACCGGTATCAACGTTGTTGTAGGCTTCAACGAGCTTGGCCTGTGCCTCTTCGTCAACTTGTCGCCAGGTGTTCACTGTGAGGCGGTAACGTTCTTCTTCGCTGATAAGACCCTGTTCGTACTGGTCGGAAATGGCGGAAGCTTTCACCTCACCACCATCGATGAGCTTGTCGAGACCTTCAAGGTCAATGTAGTCATCCATACCAGTTGAAATACCAGCAAAAGTCGCGTAGCTAAAGCCGAGGCGTTTTAATTCATCAGCAATTTCAGCCGTTTTCTCACTGCCGTACTTGGCAAAGACCTTACCCATGACACTGACTAACTTTTTCTTGGTCATGACATCATCTTGGAACGGAAAGTCCTCAGGCAGGATGCCATTAAAGAGCAGTCTACCGAGGGTGGTGGTAATGGTCTGCCCTCTAAAGTGAGTGCGGACGCGGCTTTGCAGCTTAATTTTATCTGCTTCCAGTGCCAAAATACCTTCGTCAAGATTCGAGATAGGCACGGCTTTATCAGTAGTCACGCCTGGTTTTTCGTAGGTGAGGTAGTAACAGCCCAGGACAATATCTTGCTCAATGTGCAAAATTGGTGTTCCATCGGCTGGCTTCAGAAGGTTCTTGCTAGCCTGCATTAAGTCGGCTGCTTCTTTTTGGGCAGCATCGGAAAGCGGTAAGTGAACTGCCATTTGGTCACCATCGAAGTCAGCGTTGAAACCTTTACACACAAGTGGGTGAAGTTGAATTGCCTTACCTTCAATAAGTTTTGGCTGGAAGGCTAACACTGAAAGACGGTGTAGTGTCGGCGCACGGTTAAGTAGTACGTACTTTCCTTGAATGACTTCATCGAGCGCATCCCACACAATGCTTTCGCTTGCTTCAATCAAACGGGTAGCATTCTTGATGTTATGAGCGTATTCATGCTGCATCAACCAGCCAATGACGAATGGCTTGAAGAGCTCCAACGCCATGAGCTTTGGCAGCCCACACTGGTTAATAAGCAGTTCTGGACCAGAAACAATCACTGAACGTCCCGAGTAATCAACGCGCTTACCAAGAAGGTTTTGGCGGAAACGACCGTGTTTACCTTTAAGCATATCGCTGAGTGATT
Source organism: uncultured Candidatus Saccharibacteria bacterium (assembly GCA_964424985.1). Classification (GTDB taxonomy): domain Bacteria; phylum Patescibacteriota; class Saccharimonadia; order Saccharimonadales; family UBA7683; genus CAYRKQ01. Next base: position 32,514 of record CAYRKQ010000002.1, read on the forward strand.
TCAGGCGACGACGGCCGCCGGTAGCACTCACGGCGCGTCCGGAACGAGCGGCGGAGTTGTCAATTAAGGCGTCAACGGCCTCTTGCAACATACGTTGTTCGTTACGTCGAATGACTTCAGGAGCGTTAAGATCAACCAACTTTTTCAGTCGGTTGTTACGGTTAATAACCCGTCGGTACAGATCGTTCATGTCGCTGGTGGCAAAACGGCCACCAGTTAGCTGCACCATCGGGCGCAGATCCGGAGGAATAACGGGTAGAATCGTCACACACATGCTGCCTGGTTCAATACCAGCTTGTTGCATGCTCTCTAGCACCTTCAGACGCTTCATGAGTTTCTTTTTGCGTTGGCCTTTGGCCGTTTCGGCTTCTTCGGTCAATTCTTCGGTTAGTTTTGTGAGGTCAATTTCGTCAAGCAGCTCTTTAATAGCGTTGCCACCCATGCCAACGCGGACAATAGCGCGGTATGAATCGGGGAGGTTTCGGTAGTCAGTTTCGGAAATTAAACCACATTTTACTAAGCTATCGAGTTGCTGCTTCTTTTCAAGATACTCAGCAGTAACCTCGTCAATTTCTTTGGAGTGAGCTTCGGCAATCGCTTTTAGATCCGTGCCTTCTTTTTCGGCTTCAGCCTCGTAACGAGTCTTGATGGCTACTTTAGCGGCCTCAAGTTCAGCTTCAGCATCTTTATACAGTTGTGCCTTTTTCTCTTCATCAACCGCTACAAACACGTACGAAGCAAAGTAGATAATTCGCTCCAGGTTTTTAACGGTGATGCCCAGCAGCAAGCCAATCGGGCTCGGTGTGCCACGAAGGAACCAAATGTGAGCAACTGGTGAAGCCAGGGTGATGTGCGCCATGCGTTCACGACGGACAATTGAGCGGGTAACCAGCTCACCTTTTTTATCAACGGCAGCTTCGCGTGAGCGAACGCCTTTGTATTTGGTGTCATGTGGATTAATATCTTTAACCGGGCCAAAGATTCGTTCGCAGAACAAGCCATCTCGCTCAGGCTTTTGGGTTCGGTAATTAATGGTTTCTGGTTTTGTAACCTCACCATAACTCCAGTCAAGAATATCTTTCGGGCTTGCTACGACCAGTTTTACTGCATCGAAATCAGTCATATTGATACCAGTTGAAGCGTGATTCATTATGCAGCCTCCTTTTCTTCTACATCTGTTGTCGTATCGTCATTGTCATCATTGTCGTCATTATCATCGGGAGTGGCAGCGTCACTTTCGTCAAGTACTTCAAATTCGCTGGCAACCATTTCTTCGGTCACGTCCATTGGTGTAACACCTTCAGCCACGATAGTTGCGGGATGAGAAGCTTCCTCGGCAATAGTGGCAGAAAGCACCTCTTCGGCATCAACTTCTTCAATACCGCCCTTTTCGTTGCTAATCAAATCAACTTTCAGGCTCAACCCCTGCAGTTCTTTTACCAGCACGTTGAAGCTTTCTGGAATCTTCGGACCAACAATTGGTTCTTGCTTAATAATGCTCTCATAAGCCTTTGAGCGTCCGTAGACATCGTCAGACTTGAGTGTCAGCATTTCTTGCAAGGTGTTCGCAGCACCGTAGGCTTCCAGTGCCCAGACTTCCATCTCCCCAAAGCGCTGACCACCATTTTGCGCCTTACCACCAAGCGGCTGTTGGGTAACCATGGTGTATGGCCCAATCGAACGAGCGTGGATTTTATCGGCAACCATATGGTGCAGCTTAATAATGTGCATCATACCAACCGTGATGCGCTCTTTAAAGTACTCACCTGTTCGGCCGTCAATAAGCTGTTGCTTTCCATCTTCGGGGAGGCCGGCTTTTTTAAGCTCAGCCTTAATTGTATCAATGGTCACGCCATTAAAGGTCGGAGTGGTAACCTTGTAGCCAAGCGTATGCGCGGCCATACCAAGGTGGGTTTCAAACAGCTGGCCGATGTTCATACGACTCGGCACACCGAGTGGGTTAAGCAGAATGTCAATTGGTTGACCTTCTTCAGTAAACGGCATGTCTTCTTCGGGCACAATTCGGGCAATCACACCTTTGTTTCCGTGACGTCCGGCCAATTTATCACCAACGGCAATTTTGCGCATTTGAGCCACGAAGACTTGAATTTGCATAATAACGCCAGCTTTAAGGTCGTGGCCGTTTTCTCGTGAGAAGACTTTGACGCCAACGACTTTACCGTGCTTACCATTGCTCATGCGCTGCGAGGTATCGCGAACATCTTTGGCTTTTTCACCAAAGATGGCGCGCAGTAAGCGTTCTTCGCTAGAAAGTTCTTGCTCACCTTTAGGTGTAATTTTACCAACCAAAATGTCGCCAGCTTTTACTTCAGCGCCAATAGTGACAATACCATTTTCATCAAGATGTCGCAGCGATTCTTCAGAGACGTTTGGAATATCACGGGTGACAATTTCAGGCCCCAATTTAGTTTCACGTACCTCAACCATGTAGTCACTAATGTGTACACTAGTGAGTTCGTCATCTTCAACCAAACGGCGAGAAATAACAATCGAATCTTCAAAGTTATAGCCACTCCAGGGCATGAAAGCCACTAGAAGGTCTTTTCCAAGTGCTAGCTCACCATTTTGAATACTCATGCCTTCTACCAGTACATCACCGGCTTTGACCGTGTCTCCCGTTGAAACTAGTACTTTTTGGTTCATGCTGGAACCTTCGTTCGTACGAACAAAGTGCTGCAGTTGATACTTCTTGGTTTCTTTGGCATATTTAACCGCTACTTCGCCAGCATCAGCCTTGGTGACCGTTCCTGCGCCTTCAGCGTAAATAACTTGACCACTGTTTTTAGCAACGATCGCTTCTGTTCCGGTACCAACAATTGGTGATTGGGTTTTAATAAGTGGCACGGCTTGCTTTTGTTGGTTCGAGGCAATCAGTGCACGACCAACGGCATCTTTTTCGGCAAACGGAATCAGCGAGGCCGTAGAACCCAAAATTTGGTTACGAGCCGCGTCCATATGTGTTACCAGCTCAGCATCCACTTCTTCAGCTTGCAGTTTGACCCGGGCTGAAACACGCTCGACAGCAAAAGTATTATCTTTATTCAGCGGTGTACCAGCAGAGGCAATCACGGCCTTCTTTTCTTCATCGGCATCAAGATAGATAATGTCTTTAGTAATTTTGCCATTTTTGACAATTTTGTATGGTGATTCAATAAAACCGTAGTCATTAACACGGGCGTGTGAACCAAGGTTCAGTACCAAACCAATGTTGGCACCTTCTGGTGTTTCCACCGTACAAAGACGGCCATAATGGGTAGCGTGGGCATCACGAACCTCAAAACCAGCACGCTCTCTTGAAAGACCACCAGGACCCATTGAACTCAGGCGTCGTTTGTGAGCCAGCTCAGAAAGTGGGTTGGTTTGATCCATAAACTGCGAAAGCTGTGAGCTGGCAAAAAACTCGCGAACGGCGGCCACGATAGGGCGGGCGTTGATAAGCTGCGCCGGCGTAACCGTTTCGATTTCGCTCATGCTCATACGGTCTTTAGCATTGCGCTCCATTCTCAGCAGACCAATGCGGAATTGACGCTGTACGAGTTCGCCAACAAGTTTAATGCGGCGGTTAGCAAGGCTATCAATATCGTCTGGTGCATCTTGTGTATTATTAAGACGAATAAGTTCTTTAATAATTGCTACCAAATCATCAAGACGCATGACACGATTTTTGGCAGTGTTTGCCACATCAAGTTCCAGACGTTTGTTCATTTTGTAGCGACCCACGCGGCTGATATCAAACCTCTTATAGTTAAAGAAGGTGTTTTCAATCAGGCTTTTGGCGTTATCAACCGTCGCTAAATCACCAGGGCGAATGCGGCGGTAGACTTCAATAAGCGCGTCGTTTGTACCTTTGCTTGGATCCTTTTCAATGGTGGCATCAATATGCTTGACGTCACCAGTGTCAACGTCTTTGAAAAGTTCTTGCAGCTGCGCATTTTGACCATAGCCAAGGGCTCTGAGCAGTGTGGTGACAGGAATTTTACGCTTACGGTCAATCTTAACGTAGATTGCACCGTTAGCTGCAGTTTCAAACTCTAACCAGGCGCCACGGCCGGGAATCAGTTTGGCACCGTACAGGTTGCGTCCACCGCTGGTGGCAGCCGTAAAAAATACGCCTGGTGAGCGTATTAATTGGCTGACGACGACACGTTCTGCACCGTTAATCACAAAAGTACCGCGGCTTGTCATCCACGGATAGTCACCCATATAAATTTCTTGTTCTTTGACTTCACCAGTCACTTTGTTGGTAAGTTCAATCGTGACGTACAGTGGAGCATCAAAACTGACGTTGTTCTCGCGAGCATCACGCTCAGTGATTTTCGGATCTTTAAAATGATACTGTTTGAACCGTAGTTCTAGTTTTTGACCAGTGTAGTCTTCTACTGGGTTAATTTCCGCGAAGATCTCGCCGAGACCCTCTTGGACAAAGTTTGTGAAAGATTTGAGCTGGTGCTCAATTAAGTTTGGAAGTGCCAAGTCATCATCATCGCTCGTGAATGAAATGCGCATTGGGCGCTTTTTAAGATCTGTCTTAGCCATAGGCAGATACTGCTCCTTATAGAACTTCGCCGTAGTTACATGCATGCAAAATGCAACTCGTGCTCAGTAGTTAAATTGTTTGAACAAACTCGAAGTGACCCTAAGCTCGCATTGTGATTTGCTTTACTGCAGTTGAAGCAAATCAGGCTTACACTACCTCTTGCAATACATTGTGAGGCAATCTATCCAGTAAGTCAAGTTATTTGATTGGTTTTGTGATAATCCTGTCGACAAGGCCGTACTTCACCGATTCTTCGGCAGTCATCCAGAAGTCGCGTTCCATGTCGTGGTGAATTTTCTCGTGTTTTTGACCGGTATTTTTGGCCATAATATCTTCAAGAAGTCGTTTAATTCTGAGAGATTCTTTCAAGTCAATTTCTTGATCGGTAACTTTACCTCGTGTACCACTAGATGGCTGGTGGATCATCATGGTGGCGTTGGGCAGTATAAAGCGCTTACCTTTGGTGCCGGAGCTGAGTAAAAACGCCGCAGCGGAAGCCTGCACGCCAATACCAAACGTCTGTATGTCATTAGAGAGGTATTGCATGGTGTCATAAATTGCCAGCGCGTCGTAGACATGACCACCAGGGCTGTTGATGTACATGTAAATATCTTTCTTGGCATCTTCACTTTGCAAAAACAAAAGCTGCGCCACAATCAAGCCGGCCGTGTGCTCATTTACTTCGTCATGCAAAAAAATGATGCGGTCACGCAGAAGACGGCTATAGATATCAAAGGCACGTTCTCCCTGGCCAGACGGTTCAATAACAGTTGGAACTAACATAATTTCATACTAGCAATTTAGCACTCAACAGTCAAGACTGCTAACTTGTTGCGGTTGAGTAGAGGTAATCAACCGTCTTTTCAGTGAGCATACGAGAAAGGACTTCACGTTGCATTTCTGGCTTGGAAAAGTCTCCAGCCTGTTGCTGATACTGGGCTTGGTATTGGGCAATTCGCTCTTTCAGCTCAGCTTCATTTACCGTCAGTTTTTCTTTTTCAGCAATCTCCGCTAATACCATACCCACTGACACACGGCGCTCAGCTTGCGGCTTCAGCGCTTTTTCGCGCCAATCGTCTTCATCTTTATAGTTTTCTTGCTTGATGTATTCTGGCAAAGTGATGCCTCTGTAGGTGAGGTTTTGACGCATGTCTTGTTCAAGACTTTCTATCTGATCGGCAATTAAAATCTGCGGTAGTACCATTTTAGATTTCTTGACAAGCTCTTCAACAATTTCATCTTTAATTTTGTTCTCGGCTTCCGTTGTCTTCTGCTGGGTAAGCTGTGCTTTAATATCTTTCTTTAACTCTGCAAGCGTTTTAAATGGTCCAACAGTGGCCGCAAAAGCATCATCAGCCTTTGGCAGCACAACTGCTTTTACCTCTTTAACCGTCGTCTTGAAAGTGATTTTTGTACCAGCCAAGTTTTTGGCGTGGTAATCTTTAGGGAAGCTTAACTTAAGATCTTTCTTGTCGCCTTTTTTAACGCCTACCAGACCTTCTTCAAAGCCTGGGATGAAGGTATTGCTCCCAAGTACTAACGGGTAATCTTTGCCGCTAGCACCAGCCACCGCAGCGCCTTTGGCGTCAACGCCTTCAAAATCAATCCAGACTTCGTCATCATTCTTGGCGGCTCGATCAACTGGTTCTTTGGTGGCTACCCGTGTTCGTAGGTTGTCTATAACCTCTGTGACCTCTTTCTCTGCAACGGTAATTTTCGGTTTCGTTTTCTTAATTTTACTGTAATCACCTAGCTTTATTTCTGGCATGATTTCAAACGCAGCCTTAAACTCCATTTCGGTAAACGGTACAAATTTCAGCACATCAATTTGTGGTGAATTAAGTGGTTTCAGATCTTCCTTAATTGCAGCTTGGCGATAAAAGGTTTCAATGGCTTCTTGCAAGAATTCCGATTGAAATTGGCCTTGGTCAACATTCTTCTCAACCACTGAAAGTGGTGCCTTGCCTGGTCGAAACCCAGCAATTTTAAGCTTGCCAGCAAAATGCCCCAGCACGTGATTCTTTAGTTTTTCTAACTGTTCCGCATCCGCTGAGATTACAAGCTCAACTTCAGTCTCTGATTTATTGGTTCGTTTTACATTCATAAGATGCAATTATCTCACATCAGATGAAAAAAGTGAACCGCTGACAAGGATAATCCTTGTAAGCGGAAGGAAGGCTATTGTACCACTTTCGCGATTTCGCTGGCTGTCAAAACATCTTCTTTTTGGGTTTCGACATTGCGTAAAATGTACTTCTGGGCTCGGACTTCTTCTTCGCCGACAAAGAGAAGATATGGGACACTCATTTTTAAGGCAGATTTAAGTTGTTTTTCAGGTTTGCGGCCTGAGATATCAACGGCAACATTTACACCCTTCGCTCGTAGTTGCTTTGCAACCTCTTGTGCTTCTTTCAACACCTCCCCTACCACCACCATGTAGATCTGGGTGGTGGAGGTCATTGGCGGCTCTAGCTTGTGGCTGGCGAGGAAGTTTTCGATTGGCGCATCACCCATACCAAAACCAACAGTGGCCACCGGTTCAACACCGAACGCTCCCACCAGGCCGTCATAGCGGCCACCGCCGAACATAGAACGATTATTTTCCGGATCAAGATCGAAGACTTCAAACACAATATCGGTATAGTAGTCGAAACCCCGCATTAACGTGATATCAAACACCGCTGAGCTAATTTGATGTTCGCCCAGCAGCGTGAAAAGCATCTGCACCTCTTTGACTGCTTGTGAGGTCTTGATTTCGTCTGGTAAATCCGCGAGCGACTTCGCTTTTAAAAGTGCCTTTAGCTTTTCGAGGCCCGCGACTTGCGCTTTTGTCTTAAAAATCTCCCGTGCCTTTTCAACAAAATCAGCCGGCTTAATTTTATCCTTCTTATCAAACAGTTGTATCATTTGTTTGGCCTGAGCTGCATCCAGCTCAAGATAACTACTCATGATGAGATTGATGAGTTTCCGCGAATTGACCTTAATTTGATACATTGACTCATCAGCCCCAAATTCACGCATAATGGCATCGGCCATACTGATAATCTCCAGATCCGCGTCGATTGTAGCCACGCCAAATATATCAACATTCAACTGCCAGAACTGTCGGTTCCGTCCGCGCTGCGGCCGCTCATAGCGCCAACAGTCTGGAATTGAATACCACCTGAGTGGATATGGCAGCTCTTGCCGGCGCGCCGCCACCATCCGGCTGACACTCGGTGTCATTTCAGGCCGCAGCACCACATTTCGCCCACCTCTATCTGTAAAATTATAGGTTTGCTCATTCACAATTTCATCACTCGTTTTAGAGGTAAATAGTTCAATTGGCTCCAAGACCGGCGCTGTATACTCTTCATAGCCGTACCGTTCGCAAACTTTCTTCCAAACCCCAAAAATGTAATTTTGCAGTCGTTTATCCTCAGGATAAAAATCCCGCGCCCCTTTATAACTTTGTGTACTTAATTTCGCCATAATTTCCTTTATTATAACCGCATGAGCAGTATTTAGTTAATAGATAGTGTCTTTCTTGGGTTCTGTACAAGCATCCGCTCAATATCATCCAGGGCAACTCCAGCTCGCAATAATCTCTTGGCAAAATCTCTCAACGCCTCACTAGGGCTTGGGCTAAATTCTTGACCAACATCAGAAGAAAGAATTACTGAACCAGCTCCAACTGCCTTGATTTGAGCAGCAATCTCTTCAATAGAAATGCCGTCCATGCTGAACATTGAATATGGCTGCTCCATAAAACATCCTATTTTCGCTAGCTTCTTCTGCGTCGCTATGGGCATTTGAATGTGCTGATAGATCGGGTGGGTTATGATGACGGTCACCCCAAGCTTTCTCGCAAACTCTGCCACTAAAACACTTTCTTCTGCGGAAATATGTCCCGTCGCCAGAACGGCTCCTACCTGAGCGATCATCTTTATGACTTTTTTGGTGTCAGTTGTTAGCGCGCCATTCTCCGCTACTTTGACTGGTGTTGTCTGCAAAGCAGATTTCAACTTGAGGCTTTTATCCTGAACCCATTCGGGCGCAATTTCGTATTGATTATTTTTCAAAAATTGTTCAGCATTTATTGTTGGGAACCACACAATGAACGTCTTCTTTGCAATAAGAGACGTCGCATAAACTGCCTCAGCATTCATTCCGCCTACAGCGTTATTGAGCACAATACTACCGTATATATCTAGCTCGCTTTCGTCGACCGCACTAATCATCGGTTCTGTAGGGTAAAAGTGGTTTTTCAGCACACAGCCCGCCAGTTTGCCTGTTTCAAGTTTTCTCAATGAATTCACTGTGTACTTTCTTGGAATGACCTCTGGCCCAATGTGAACGTGAAGATCGTACGCGTTCTTGATTATCTGTTCAAGCTGATTCATCACCTACCCTCCTTTTAGCCATGGTGCACGAAGCTCCTCTGGAACATATAGTCGTGGCACATCACCACACATTATGTCACGTTCTGGCCAGTTTAAACTAACCCAAACCGCGTCCATTGCTTCATTAACATATGCAGCCTCTGCAGCGCGCAGCATGCTGTACTCCGCAGCCGACTCGTAAACTTCATCATATTCTGACTTGCTTGAATACTTCTCAGCTGCTTCTAGGATTTTCTCTTGCTGCTTCGGTTCAAGTCTTTCAAACGCGTACGCCTCCCTAGCTCGTAATTGCACCATTCGGCTATCTTCTAGTACCGATGTCGCGGTGAAAAAATTTTGATCTGTAGACCCAATCAAATCTGAAACATTACGCCAGTACATCTTTGCTTTTGTGATATCAAAATTATTTCGAAGAGCGTATGTATCAGCAAACATCACTAAAGAATTTACGTCAAAAAACTTTTTCAACCGCTCTTTAAGACCGTTTGAACCAAAGAGCCATTCAATTGTTTGGAGCTCGGGAGAGCCGATTTCGGTTCGACCATTAGCTGGAGCTGCCCACGGGATAAATATATCGATCCCACCTTTCATAACAGCATTGCCAATTTTCCCAGCAAGTTGCTCTCCACCTTTTGGCTTACACCCGGAGTAATTCCTGACCTCCCATAAAACAGCATCTGTTCTATTAGTTTTTTCACTCATCGGCAGGCTCCTTGTCCAGCAGAACTACCACACCAGTACATGCTGTTAATGCGCCTCCTAGTACTAGGAGACCTGACCCTACTTCACTCAGAGGAGGCCTATCCGCACAAGGAGATCTAGCAGGCCCTTCCGAGTTGGGGATAAGAGGTTTATCGCAATTTTTAATAGCCTCCATCTCAGATCTTGCTACGTCGGAGTCGTAAGTCGCCCAACTAACCCCGAGACCAGCACTCATCATGAGAATCCCCGCCACAACTATTTTTCTGCCGTTAGCTTGGATCCTCTCTTCAATATTGTATTTTATACTTTCACTCATATTTTCCTCATCTTGTTTCATTAATCTAATTTGAATATTAAAAAACGCCCCGGAGCCGGAGCGTTTATTGTTCAAATTTAGAGTATGAAGAAACTACCCGGCTACACGAGGCTGGATATGTGCATGGCTGAAGTTAGCCGCTAGTCTGGTGGTTAGATATACTTTACACATCTATCTTCTCATTATATCACACTATGTCAAGTTTTGTCAAGTTTTTACGCTGCGTGATGTTCGAGAGTAGTTATTCGGACTTCATGATCGTCAACTTTGTTGGCGGTAGCATCAAGCTTATTTTCAATGCGGGTCGTCGTGGCACGTATGTCTTCAAGTTCAGTGTGTATTTTTTGTATCTCAGTGCCAACCGCGCCTAGTATTTCCTGCGCTGACTCAGCTACTATTTCTTTCATTTCAGCACGCAATTCATCGCCTTGACTCTTTATTTCAGCACGCAATTCATCGCCTTGACTCTTTATTTCAGCGCGCAGTTCTTCACCCTGACTCTTTATTTCAGTGTGTAAATCAGTGCCTTGGCCAACAATCAGATTCTTTAAATCTTCAATGTCTTGTTTTGTAGCTGCGACGTCGTTTTTGCTCATATGCTTATTTTATCACACGATGAGGCTGTTATAATGAAGATATGGATGATAAATTTGTTAACTTGGAAGCCTGGATTCAGCAAATTTTAAAAGAAGTGCAAGATGTTAAGATTCAGCTGAACGATACCAGAAGCGAGATGCGAGCTCAGTTCGACGACCTTCGCGGGCACATCAACCGAAACGACCAAACCGACAACGACAACACCCGTATGGTACAAGATCTTCGAAACATTTTAGAGACCTCACGTGCAGAGACAAACAATGTACGTTCTACAATTGAAAATCGTCTCAATAACCTTGAAGGGCGCCTCAACGAAATCCGCTCAATGAGCAATGAGATCAAGAATAAAATTCGCTAGGTAGCTTGAATGACACTCTTTTCTTCAGGGCAACTGGGAGCTTGTGGGCATGCCTCGGGAGTGTAGTCTTCCATCGGATACTGTATATGCGATACGACTGGAATGGTAGTGACGTCATCACCAAGCCTAGGAAAGCCTTCAGCGCAAGGGATTCTTTGATCTTGCGGGTATGGAATATGCCGTAATCCGCTACTGCTTCTATTCACGTATGTACACACACCAAGAATACGACCACCCCATCTGTGAAGAGTTGAGGCAACCTTCATAGTGTTCGTCCCTCGCGTAAAGATATCATCAACGATCACCCAGTTTTTATCCCCGGCGAAAATATTGCTTGGCTGCAGCTCAAAGCCATCATCCGTTTTTCTCGTTTGCCAACCTTCAACTCTTCGTTCAAGTCGCTTGGAAACATTTCGGCTCACCTTACCGGCTAAGCCGTTGGCGCCGTCAGCCACCGTCGCTACCGCGTCGACATCAGGAAATTCGTTAGCAATAAGCTTACCAAGTCGACGTGCAACACGCGTTTCTTTAAGTTTACGCTTTGAAAGCTTATCATAATCTAGCTTCTCAACGGCGTGCCGTTTACTTGCAAAGACAAAATGACCCTTAACGGTCATCCGCTCAAGTGATTTTCGTTCAAAACGTTTCATAATGCGTACTTGGTGGGGATGAAAGGACTTGAACCTTCACGCCTTGCGGCACATGCTCCTAAGGCATGCGTGTCTACCAATTCCACCACATCCCCGAATTGTTAAGTTTGTTAGCCTGGGAACCGTGCCGTGTGGCACATGCTCGATGGTCTTAAGTAGCATGCGTGTCTACCAATTCCACCACATCCCCGCAATTGGCTTGTTCTATGATAGCAAAAAAGTAGCTGTCAAGCGACAGCTACTGTAAACGGTAGGTGATTAGCGTGGCATCGCCATAATTTCGATTGTCCACCACAACAACTCCATCGACGGTGCTCACTTCGTCCCTACCTGGTTGTGATAATATCATAAGCCCTTTGGGTTTTAAATGCTTAAAAAGTGCAAAAACTGTGGATAACTGCATGTCATTGTAGGGCGGATCGCAAAAAATAATGTCGAACTGGACGTCTTTGTTTGTCGAACTCCAGGCATGGGCACTGGCTTTAATGGCTTTGACTTTTTCTTCGGCCTGCAGCTTTTCAACGTTTTGTTTTAACACCTTGTAGGCTCGGTTGTCACTATCAGTTGCAACTGCCGAGACGGCACCCCGGCTGACCGCCTCTAAAACTAGTGAGCCGCTGCCCGCAAAGGCATCCCACACTGTCTTGCCTTCCAGTGAGCCAAGCGAATTAAACAGTGCCTGGCGAATTCGCTCGCTCATAGGGTGAGTTTTAAAACCTCGCGGCGCCTTGATGATCCGCCCTCCGTATTCTCCCGCAATAACCCTCATCATATAATCATACCATCCCACTCCCCACGCTCCCACATACACTTCCACACACTCAACAAATTCTTCCATATGGTAGAGTTTGTTGAGGTGGATGTAATTTTGGTTGCAACGCATGCAGTGGTGTAGAACGGAACGGAGGAGAAATGGGGCTAGAGGGTTCGTGTTTCATCGAGTGCCAACAGCCAGATGACGGTGATGGTGCGTGTAACTGTTGGGGCAAGCTGCAAACGCACATCTTTAGCCAGCGCTGGCGTCCAACCCCGTTTTAAAAACCGTTCGTACATGTTGAAGTTATAAATAATCATCGTTTGCTCGTGCAAATAATTTTTCACGCCCAGGTTCTTGGCATGTCGGATCTCGGCCTTGGTTGGTTTGGCGGCCGCGAGCTTAAGGGGTCGACTGATAACTGATATACCCGCTTCAAAAAGATGATGGCTCAGCATCAGGCCTTTTGCTCCCCAGAGCTTCCAGTTTTTAACAATTGTCTGACTCTTTGTGTCACCCTTAATGAGCAGCTTCTTTCTATATGAATCCCGCGTATCATTTGCCGCTCCACCACGCAGCTCAATGAGCTTCTTCTCATACGGGTAGTGATGCGCCGGTGTCATGCCATCAACAATGGCGTGCGCCAGCCAGGCGGCCTCAAAAGCCGATTTTTCTTCATCTTTTCGAGTAAGCGCCTTCACCAATGAACCATAGTGTTGCTGCACAATCTTTATAAGCTTCTGGTCTTTTTCATCAGTCGGATCCCAGTAATGCCACGGCTCATCTTTACCAGGACTTTTGCGTTTTATACCATCTGGGCCATTATTACCCTCGAATTGAAGTATCTGTTTGCCCGTCGGAAAGAAACTATCTTCGCGAAGCTGATGCACAAATTTAGCCGCCGTGCGATCAAACTTTTGATGCGCCCCCAGCAGATTCCCCGATTTATTATGAAGTGTAGATCCTGACCACATAGCTATCTAGTTTATAGTGTTTAGTGAATAGTGGGTAGTACTAGCCCACCTACTACGCCAGCCAATACTACTATACATCGAGAAACGGATATTGAGTCTTGTCGTCTTCGGTTAGAGAATTATCATAGATACGATCTAAAAGATCATCGGGAATTTCATCTGCCAACTTTTGCATCGTTTCGTTGGGATCGCCAAACGCAACCCCCATTGATGCAAGCATCCCATGGAGACCTCGATCAAGAACTATGCCGCTCACCTCTAGCTGGCGCTCAACATCAGAGTCAGTCTGTTGCAAAGACGCATCGTTAAGATCAACCTCCCAAAGGCTGGTGGGTAATGGTGCAGCTCCATTAATTTCAGCGTATATAGACATATTGACTGAATTATAACACAAGATCTGGTCAGTTCAGATGTGTTAAAGAGCGATTAGCCTGCACTCTTTGGTTGAGCTGAGGGTAATCAGTGAGTTTTTCTTTTGAGTCTAGGAAATCAATTGCTGAGTCTTTGGCGGCTTTGATTAGTTTTGTGTCGGTGATGTTGGCAATTTTCAGATCTAATTGACCATGTTGGCGTGTGCCGTAAAGCGCACCGGGGCCACGGAGTTCCAGATCCATTTCGGCTAGTTTGAAGCCGTTATTAGTTTGTTCCATGGCTCGGAGGCGTTTGGTGGGCTTTTGCGAGGTGCTCATGACAAGGTAGCAGTAGCTTTGATGCTGGGCTCGGCCGACGCGGCCGCGGAGCTGGTGAAGCTGCGCCAGGCCAAATTGGTCGGCAGACTCAATGAGCATCACGGTGGCGTTTGGCACGTCAATGCCAACTTCGATTACCGTGGTGCTCACTAAAATATCTAACTGATGGGTCACGAAATCATTCATCACTTTAGTTTTTTCATCATCTTTTAGTTTGCCATGCAGTAACCCAATGCGGCGGTGACGAAAAGGGCCTTGAGAAAGCAGGTTTAATTCTTCGTTAACACTCTTGGCTCCCGTTTTGTCAGATTCATCAATCAGTGGACAGACGACGAACACTTGATGCCCTTTAATAATTTCTCTGTCGATTTCATCGTAGAGCTGAGCTCGGGAATTTGGTGACCAGATATCGGTCTTAATTGGCAGACGGTTGCTCGGTTTTTGCGAAATGATTGAAATATCCAGCTCACCGTAGATCGTCAGCGCCAGGCTGCGCGGAATAGGTGTGGCTGTCATGCTCAAAATGTGTGGAATGGCCACACCCTTATCGACCAACTTCTGCCGCTGAGCTACCCCAAAACGATGCTGTTCGTCAATCACAATATAACCCAGGCGTTTGAAATCCACATTTTCTTGCAGCAGGGCGTGAGTGCCGACCACAATATCAATTTCGCCAAGTGAGAGTTGTTTTTTCAGCTCATCTTTTTGCTTTTTCTTCACCGCTGAGGTGAGTAGCGCCACGGTGATGTCAGTATGTTTGAGAAGGTCTGAAAGCGTCTCGGCGTGTTGCCGCGCCAAAAGCTCAGTTGGCGCCATAAAGGCACTTTGCACCCCACTGTGAGCTGCCATAACGGCTCCAAAAGCGGCCACCACCGTTTTGCCAGCGCCCACGTCGCCTTCTAGTAACCGGTTCATGGGTGTCGGTTTCGCTAAATCTTGCAAGATTTCCCACGCAGCCTTCTTTTGAGCAGGGGTAAGCTCAAACGGTAGTAACTTTACGTACTGCTTGGCTTTCTTTTCATCAAACGGAACTTCCAGTGCTGTTTCAGCCTCGATCTCACGTTTATTGAGCTGCCCGGCCAGAATGTAGCTAAACACCTCTTCAAACCCAATCCGGTGGCGAGCTTCTTCTAGCTTCTTCTGGCCTTCCGGCCAATGCATTCGCCGTGCTGCCTCGGCAAACGAAATAAGCTTGTTTTCTTTCACCACTTTCTTAGGTAAAAACTCGCCCAGCTCATGAAAAAGCGGCAGACATTCATGCAGCACCACACGGATCTCACGAGAGGTCAGCCCTTTGGTTTCACGGTAGATTGGCACAATCCGAGCCGTATTTTTGGTTAATTCCGCTACTTGTTCAACCGCCGGGTTCATCAAACTGTATCTGTTGTAGCTAAACTCGTACAAGCCTGAAAAATAGTACTCTTTACCTGCTTTAAAGTAATCTTTACGATACGGCTGGTTAAACCACACGACTTTGATAGCGCCGCTTTCGTCATGCAAGTTTGCTTCGGTAATATGCATACCACGCCGCACACGCCGCGTTTTTACATTTTCTACGGTAGCCTTAATCGTAATAGCCCCGCCTTTAATCTGACTAATCGGCAGCACCTCAGAGTAATCATCATACTTGCGCGGCCAATAGGTCAACAGATCATAAATCGAAACAACACCAAGCTTCTCCAGCTTTATAGCCGTCTCTTTGCCCACCCCTTTAATATGCTCAACTGATGACTGTACATTCACATCTTAAATTATAGAGTATTGACACTACTTGACAGGTGTGTTATAATGAAAAGATAGAGTTATGACGTACCGAGACCCTCAGTTTACGATTCCGAGTTTTGAACTTCCACCTTCGGCCGAACGCGGTTGTGAATTTGATGAGTTCAGTAGTTTACTAACAGGAATGAATGATCTTGCAAGTGTCTCGCAGATGAGCCGCATTGACTTCTTCTTTGGAACTCTTGAAGAAATGCAAAAAAGAGATCTTGAACTTGATGATTTCAAGATGAGAGCTATTTTGCAAGAAGGATTTGGATCCCCCGAAGAAGCACTCGATTGGATGGGCGCAACAGACTTCAGTGAACACCCTGATGGACTAGAGGAAGTGTTGCGCTGGTATACCAAAGACGCCACTGCTTAAAAGTGAAGGTACAATACGAGCAGTATCAAGCCCAGCTACTAACACGCTGCAGCTTGCCATCACTATTGATTGTTAATGAGAGTGAATGTGTTCTTGCCTCGTTTGAGGAGAAGATACCCATTGTTTGTTTTGAGGGACTTCAAATCAGTTTCTAGAGTTATTTTTTCACCGTTGATCGAAACCGCGCCAGACTCTATAAAACGGCGGGCCTCTGAATTTGATGAGGCGAGACCAGACTCTGTCAAGGTTTGGATGGCATCAGTTGATTCTACAGTTGGGACTTCATTGGCAAGTTCTTTGATATCTTCTTTCGTGAGCTCCGCAAAATCTTTTTGACCGAACAGTACTTCAGAGACATCCTTGACACTTTCAGCTCGTTTTTCGCCATGTACTAGTTTGGTGACTTCGTAGGCGAGGTATTTTTGGGCGGCGCGACCAGCTTTATCTTCTTCAAATTCTTTTATGAGTTTTTCGTACTCGTCAGGCTCAATAGCGGTGTAGATTTTGAGGTAGTCGCTGGCGCCTTCGTCATCCATGTTTAGCCAGAATTGGTAGAATTTGTAGACACTTGTTTTGGCTGGGTCAAGCCAGACGGCACCATCTTCGCTTTTACCAAACTTCTTACCGGTGGCTTTGTTGATGGTAAGCGGCATAGTGAGGGCGTGAACTTCTTTGCCGCGCATTTTTCGAATTAAATCGACGCCAGAGAGAATATTACCCCACTGGTCGGAACCTGAAAGCTGCAGCGTACAGCCGTGTTCATCAAATAAATGAAGATAATCGTATCCTTGCAACAACGTGTAACTAAATTCTGTGAAGCTCATACCGGCGCCGTCTTTGCCAATACGCTGGGCAATGTAATCTCGTTGCACCAGCGTGCTCATGCCGAAGTGTTTGCCAACGTCACGCAGGAAGTCAAGCACCTTAAGATCCTTGGTCCAATCGAGGTTATTAACTAAGGTAAATGGATCATCTTTGAAGACGGACTTTAGCTGTTTTTCAGCTTGCGCAACATTGTAACGGACGGTTTCTTCGTCTTGCAGGGGTCGTTCAGCATCTTTGCCGCCCGGATCACCAATTAAACTGGTGGCTCCTCCGGCCAGCAAGATTGCTTTGTGACCGTGGCGCACGAATGTTTTGTCGAGCATCATGGCGGCTAAGTTGCCAATTGTCTGCGAATCTGCCGAAGCGTCAAAGCCATGGTAGAAGGTGATCTTTTTGTCATCAAGCTGCTTTATATCTGAAAGCGTGGTTTGGTTGATGAAACCGCGCCAGGTGAGTTCTTCGGATAGTGTCATAATAACCCTAGTATATAGTGATTAGTGGATCGTGTGTAGTCTTTGGATATTAAAGTCTGGTTTGATGGCCAAGAATTGCTATAATAAAGAGCATAAGCATGGAGTATAATTAAAGGCATGGCAAAAAAACCTTCGGGGGGTTCGGTTCGAAAACCAGCGCATCGTAAAGGTGCTCATTCGGTATACAGTAATTTAGCGCGCAAACGGAAGGTGAAGGTTGATTCGCGCTCACGGCAAAAAGCTGAGTTTTTAGCCACCCTGCCGAAATCTCGCATTAAGCGCGTGGCACACCGCCTACACCCCCGTCGTTTCTTTAATTACTGGTTTTCTAAAGAAGGTGCTACCACCGCGCTCAAGATTGCTGGGCTCGGCCTGGCTGCGTTTGTGGTACTTATTTTAGCCATCTTCGCCCTGTTTCGAAAAGATTTGGCGCTGGGTCCAGATGAACTCACCAGACGCGTTCAAAGCCGTACCACCAAGTTTTACGACCGCACCGGGCAAGTGCTACTTTACGATCTTTATAAAGACCAGCAATTGACCTATGTAGACTCAGATAAGGTTTCGAAGAACATGAAAAATGCGATGGTAGCTATTGAGGATAAAGATTTCTATAGGCATGGCGGCTTTGACGTAAAAGGTATTGCTCGCTCGGTGGTTAATAACGCCAGCGGCGGTGGGAAACAAGGCGCCTCAACTATCACCCAGCAGCTGGCGCGTGTGGTGATTCTGGAAGACAACACCGCTACCGGGATGGCCGGCTACACGCGTAAAATTAAGGAGCTCATTCTTTCTATAGAGCTGGAGCGCTCCTACAACAAAGATGAAATTCTAAACTTCTATCTAAACTCGGTGAGCTTTGGCGGCACCGCTATTGGCGTAGAATCTGCCGCTCAGCGTTACTTTAATAAACCAGCCAGCAAACTTTCGGTACCTGAGGCTGCCTACATTGCCTCTATTCCACAATATCCGACTCTATACGACAAAAATAACCCCGGCTTTGACGCTGAGCGAACAGTCACCCGCCAACAAACGGTGATTGATTACATGCGAGATCAAGGCTACATCAGTAGCGAGGAGGCTAAGGAAGCGAAAGATGTTGACATTTTGGCAAAAATTAAGCCTTTAAAAAATCAACAGGACATTAAGGCACCTCATTTTGTGAATGAAATTATAAAAGAGCTTGAAGGAAAGTATGGTGCTGAAAATGTTCGCCAAGGTGGTTGGCGCATCACCACGACGCTAGATTGGGACATGCAGCAACTAGCTGAAAAATCGATTAAAGATAATATCGCCAACATCGATGCCCGAAATGGTGACAACGCCGCGTTAGTAGCAATTGACGTCAAAACAAATCAAGTTCTAGCCATGGCCGGTAGTCGTAGCTACACCCAGCCTGGTTTTGGTCAGACCAACGCCGCGACCGCGCCTTTGCAGCCAGGTTCAAGCCTGAAACCATTTGTTTACGGTGAGCTCTTTGAGCAAGGCTCTTACGGTCCCGGCAGTGTCATCCCCGACAGCCGACAGGCTTTTTACGGTATCTACCCGAATAACTTCGATCGAGGATTTCGTGGCAACATTACCCTTAGGAGTGCTCTGGCAGAATCCCGTAACCTTCCGGCCATGAAGGCGGCTCAATTTGCCGGCATGGATAAGGTGATCGGATCACTTAAAAAAGCTGGTGAAGAAAATATTACCTGTGGTACTGAAAACGAATGTACCAACCCGTTTCTGGCAATTGGCTCAGGTGATGTGCGGCTTGACGAACACACCGCAGCATATGCTTCGCTGGCGCGTGGGTACGTCGCCAAACCAAAGGCTGAAATTTTGAAAATTGAAAAACCTAACGGAGAAATTGTAGAAGAATGGAAAGACAGCGATGGTACACAGATTTATAAAGACCAAAGCCATGGTGAACAGCTCAGATTCTTACTAAGTAGCATGCTTTCAGACGACGTCGCCCGAGCGCCCACCTTTGGTTTTGGACAACGCTGGTTCAACCCGGCCAATGTGAAGATCGCCGTTAAAACTGGTACAACCGATAACTCGAAAGATGGCTGGATGATGGGCTATTCACCAAAGCTGGCCGTTGGCGTATGGGCTGGCAACCATGACGGTACTCCAATGGGCACCGCTACCGATCAAAGCACTGGCCCGATCTTCGCTCAATTTGTACCCGAAGCGCATACGAAAATAATGAGCAAACCCCAATATGGCTGGAAACCAAATGAATGGTTCCCTCAGCCACAAGGCATACAACGACTTGCAATTGGGGGCAGAACCGACTTCTTCCAATCGTGGTTTAGAAAGCCCCGTGAAACAAAAAAGAAGTACGAAATGGACAAGGTTTCTAAAAAACTAGCCACTTCGTGTACACCAGCGGGTGCCAAAGAAACTATTGAGGTCTCGGTTTTGAGCGATCCACGTCGCCCTGGCAGCGAAGTTGTCGGTCTACCTCCTGCTGGCTATGACATCAAAAACAAAGACGATGTCCATAAATGCGGCGACAAAAAACCATCGGTTGGCGCCATTAACTCCCCTACACCAGTCGGAGACGGCAGTAACGGTCAATATGCACTCAAAGTACAGAGCGTATCGAGGGGTAAGTTTTCGCTATCTAAAGTTGAATTTATTGTTAACGGTCAGGTGGTAAGTTCGCAGAATGCGGGTGGATCGTCATATTCAACCAGCTATAAGTTCCCCAAAAATGGTACATATACTATTAGGGTGCGAGTTACTGACAGTGGGTATTACGATAGTGAAAGAAGTATAACCGTACCTATCACAACAATTTCTGATTAATTATTTTCGGCGACTTGAAGAAAGCGCTTTGGCGAACATCATGCGGCCGGCGGTGGTTTGCAAGTTGCGTGTGAATTCCACTTGCACTGTCTTTCCTTGCAAGCCACCAGCGCGTTCTACGACCACCATAGTGCCGTCTTCGAGGTATCCAACACCTTGGGTGCGTTCTTGGCCTTTTTGCACAATCTTAAGCTCAGCACGCTCGCCTGGCAGCCTTGAGGGTCGAAGGTTTTGAGCAAGCTCGTTGATATTGAGTACTCTCACTCCTTCAATTTCAGCCACCTTTAAAAGATTATAGTCGGTGGTGTAAAGCATGGCGCCGGTTTTTTGTGCCACTTTTACCAGTTTTTCATCAACGCCTGTTTCGCTTGCCACGTCATCAGAAATTATTCTCACTTCGGCATGGCGGCTATCTTGCAGTTCTTGAATCACCTGCAAGCCATAACGGGCTCGCTCACGCTTTAAATGGTCTGCTCTATCCGCCAAAAGCTGCAGTTCAGCAATAACAAACCGCGGCACTAGTAGTTCGCCCGGCACAAAACCCGAACGCACCACCTCCACCACGCGACCATCCATAATGGCGCTAGTATCAAGCAGTACACGTGAACTCGCCTTAGGCACACGCTTATGCAGCAGTACATAAAGTACGGCCAATGTTGCCACTAAGCTTCCGATGCTCACCAATAATGTTATGTTTTCTCGCATATATTCCCTTCTTCTACGAACTGAGGTAGGTATTAAGCGCTTCTCGCAAGTCTTTTACTGAATGCAGCACGGTCGATTTGGTTTCAGTTTTAGGCCCTATGGCAAGCTTAAAGCCCAGGCTCCTCGCCTCCTTCAATCGCTTTTCAATTTGCGGCACTCGGCGCACTTCACCAGAAAGGCCAACTTCACCAAAGACAACCGCATCTTGCTTTAATTTCAAGCCCTTGGCTGCCGAAGCAATGGCCATGCAGACGGCCAGGTCGGCTGCCGGCTCGGTAATCTTCATGCCGCCAACAATATTGATGTACACGTCTTGTTCGCTCAAATCAAGTTTTGTACGGCGTGAAAGAACTGCTGTCAGTAGCGTCAGGCGGTTAAGATCAAACCCGGAGGCTGCGCGCTTCGGATAACCAAACGATGTACGATTCACCAGTGCTTGCACCTCAACGAGTATTGGTCGCGTTCCTTCCATGGCAGCCAGCACAATTGAGCCATCAGCAACTTGACGCTCAGCCAGCAGTGTTGCCGAGGGGTTATCAACCGGCAGCAGGCCGTCTTCTTTCATTTCAAAAATACCAACCTCGGCCGTTGAACCATAACGGTTCTTAATAGCGCGCAGTGTTTTGAACCCGCCGTACCGATCACCCTCCAGGCTCATCACGACATCAACCAAGTGTTCAAGCAGCTTTGGCCCGGCAATTGAACCTTCTTTTGTGACATGCCCCACTAAAATAAGGGTCGTATTTGAACTTTTTGAAACCTGAGAAAGTACATGTGTTGAATTCGTAATCTGGCTGACACTGCCAGGAGCAGAACTCACGGCACTTGAAGCAATGGTTTGAATTGAATCAACAATAACCACTTCATAGTCACCCGAGAGAATTGTCTGCGCAATATCTTCAGTACTGTTGGAGCTCGCCAGCAAGACATCTTTAAAGTTTTTAGTAATACGTTCAGCCCGCTCACTTACCTGGTCAAGTGATTCCTCGCCACTCACGTAAAGCACCCTTTGATTTTTAGCAATATTTGCCGCCATTTGCATAAGCAGCGTGCTCTTACCAATACCTGGCTGTCCGGCCATAAGGTTTACACTGCCACTCACGAAACCGCCGCCAAGTACGTTGTCAACATCTTTGACTAAACTTGAGATTCGCTTAAAATTTTTAGATTTTGGTGATCCCGCTGCAATCGGTTTTAGCTGAGTACCTTTTAAACTTGCTGCTGCGCCGGCTGATGTTGGCGGCAGCTGCTCTATAAGACTATTCCAGGCACCACAGCTTGAGCAGCGTCCCGCCCATTTACTGTGTTTATACCCGCACTCTTGGCACACAAACTGTGCTGATGATTTTGCCATATCTACTTCTTAGTATAGCACTAGTCTATTGTTTGGCTGGAGCTATTGAGCTCATCGAGAAGATCGTTTTCAGCTACTGCAATGCTGTTTCGAGTTTCAACGAGTTCATTATACTGTCCAATTTTAGCGCGCAGATTTGCAACGCCCGCGTTATAGCTTTGGACAAGTTCGTTATAGATAGGAACCCTCTGGTTATAAGCTGTAATCTGGTCACCACTCCTAAGAGTATTCAGCTCAGCTTGCAGCTGGTCAAGTTCACGACGGCCACTGTTTGCCTGCGTCTGTAAGGCATCAATATCACTCTTTAGCTGTCTTAGTTGTCTGTCGTACTGTTGTCGCTTTTCCTCCAGCTCCGAAAATGTCTGCTGATACTTATTAAAGTAGTCAACAATTTTTGAGCGATCTAAAAAGTACTTTTCATAATGCGTTTCCAGTGCTGGAGAGAGCGAACGAAGCTCCGTACCAAAAATTGCGTACATTTCATTATAAAAATCTGCCTGGCTGACATCTTTGTAGAGCGCCAGGGTGTCTTTGATTCTGTTGTCTGTAATCTTTTGTGACTGGGCTTGCAGCAGTTTATTCACTTGCTGCTTTTCTGAGCTTGAAAAACGCGCATACACGGCATGTAACAGTTCGTGCGCCGCCGTTACTTCTCGTACCCCATTGAGCTTCCTCTCTTTAACGTCGTAGATGTAAATCCGCTGTCCGGCGTAGCAGCCCAGGACAATATTCTTTTTCTCCAGCCCCCCACAAGACATTCTAAATTGCTTGGCAGACTGCAGCTGCGCCTGGCTGGCCTGATAGATAAAATCAGCCCGCGCCGTAAGGGTTATTCGCTTACCAAGAGCGGCTTCTTCAGCCCCAATATCCGTGGTGCTCACTGTGTAGTAATCTTTTATATACTGACGATTAGCGTAGACGAGCCACAAGACACCAACCAGTACAATAACAGCGAGCGCTAATAAAGCAGGTCGTTTTTTCACGTCTTTATAGTAGCATGCTTATGATTTTTTGGTTTTTTTAGCGACCGATTGAACTTCGCCATCAAAGGTCAGCTTCTTTTTGTGAACACCAACCACTACTGTTTGCTCGGTCTTAAATTCACTCTGCAGAACACCTTCAGCCAAGCGGTCTTCCAGTTCGTCCTGAATAGCTCTACGGAGTCCACGCACGCCATTATGAGCGTCGTAGCCTTTTTCTAGCAGCCACTTCTTGGCGGCTGGGCGGACAATCAGCTGCAGTGGTGTGGTGGTCTGAGCTAAGCGAGTGTTGAGCTCTGCTATTTGCATGTCGAGCACCTTGCTGGCTTCTTTTTTGGTTAAGGCACGGAAGACGACAATTTTGTCGAGCCGGTTAATCAGCTCCGGGCGCATGGTATGGCGCAGCTCCGCCATAACGCGGTCTTTATTGCTTTCATGCAAATCATCAAGATTGTCCTGGTCTTTTTTGGTTTCAACCTGAAAACCAAGTACTGACTCTTTTTGTAAGCTATCAGCGCCAATGTTTCCGGTCATGATGATGATGGTGTTGGTGAAATCCACACTCCTTCCTTTGGCGTCGGTGAGCACGCCATCTTCTAGAATCTGCAGTAGCATATTAAAAATGTCCGGGTGGGCTTTTTCAATTTCATCAAACAAAATTAAACTATACGGGTTACGGCGAACCTTATCGGTCAGTTGTCCGGCATCTTCGTAGCCCACGTAGCCTGCGGGAGCTCCAACCAGCCTTGCCGCCGTATGACGCTCGCTAAATTCACTCATGTCAATTTTAATCATTGAATCTTTGCGGCTAAACATTTCTTGCGCCAGTACCCGGGCTAGTTCGGTTTTACCGACCCCCGTTGGACCGAGGAATATAAAGGAGCCAATCGGGCGGCGCTTGTCGCTCATGCCCATGCGGTTGCGGCGAATTGCCCGAGCCACCGCGGTAATTGCCTCTTGCTGTCCAATGACGTGTTTGGCCAAGTTCTTTTCAAGATTTAAAAGATAGGCGGCCTCTTGTTTAATAACCTTTTGTGCCGGAATGCCTGTCATCAGTTCAATGGTTTGCGCCAAATCGCGCTCTGTCAGGGTCAACTTTGTTCGGGAACGACCCCGTAACTTCTCAAGCGATTTTTCAAGCTCAGCCAACTTTGTTTTATGCCGCGCAGCTGCCTCAAAGTTTTCGTGGTCAACCGCTTCATGCATACGGTGGCGTACCAGCTTCATTTCTTTCAAAAGCTTTCGCTGCGATTCCGGCGTTTTACCGCGAGAAATACCGATGGTAGCTGCCGCTTCATCAAGCAAATCAAGTGCCTTGTCGGGCATAAAGCGCTCGCTCAAGTATTTGTCACTCAAATTCACGGCTTCTTCAATCAGCTTGTCGGAAATAACCACACTATGATGTTCTTCGTAGTGCTTGCGGAGCCCTTTAAGAATTTCTTCGGTCTGGCGAATACTTGGTGGATGTACCATAACAGTCTGGAAACGTCGCTCCAAGGCACTGTCTTTTTCAATGCTCTTTCGGTACTCTTCAACCGTAGTGGCACCAACAATGCGAACAGTGCCGCGAGAAAGCATTGGTTTTAGCATATTAGCTGCGTCCATAGAACCTTCTGCCGCACCAGCACCAACCAGTAGGTGTATCTCATCAATAAATAGCAGTACGCTATCATCGTTGGCAATCTCATGCATTAAAGCCTTCAAACGTTCTTCAAACTCACCACGATACTTGGTGCCGGCAATTAAACTAGCCAGATCAAGCATCACCACGCGTTTATCAAGCAGCTTTTCAGGCACTTGCTCTTTGGCAATCAGCTGTGCCAAACCTTCAACAATGGCCGTTTTACCAACACCTGGTTCACCAATAAGGACGGGGTTGTTTTTGCTACGGCGGCTCAGAATGGTTGTCACGCGGCGAATCTCCTCTTCTCGGCCAATAACGGGGTCGAGGCGACCTTCGCGAGCTTCAGCTGTTAGATCTGTCCCGAAAAACTCTAGTGCAGTCTTGCCTTTTTTGCGTTTGGTCTTGGGTTTACCCGTTCGTTCGCCCGTTTCTTCAAATTCGTACCGCTGTTGATTCAGGTACTGTTCCAGCTCTACCAGGAGTTCTTCAACATTAATGTTCATATCACGCAGGAGCACATTCGCCCGGGCATTTTTTTGAATTAAAATGCCATAAAGAATATGCTCGGTGCCACAAAAATCTTGATTAAACTCTTTAGCAATTTCCCAACTAGTTCTGAGCGTCAATTTAGCCGCCTCACTTAACCCTTTGCTGCCAACACTAATAACAATTGATTTAGGGGTGAGTTTGAGTGCCGTACGAGCCCGGTCAATAGTAACGCCCGAGGTTTCCAGAAGTTTAGCTCCAACAGATGATTGCTGCGCCAAAACGCCCAGTAAAATATGTTCCGTGCCAATGTAGGCGCTACCGAACCCACGAGCAATGCCATCGGCGTTGCGCAGCGAAGAACGGGCGTTATCAGTCAGCCGTTTCATATATTCATCAAAATCAGATCGTGCCTGCATACTTCTAGTATACCCCTCCATTGATGTCATTTCGAGCGAAGTCGAGAAATATGCTTTTATTCTGTATCACAAATACAATTGTACAGAATTAGCACTCTCAATGCAAGACTGCTAACGCTAGAGTAGGTCGGACTTGACCTTATGATTAACAACCGAGCATTCACCATTTAGTATTCTGCGTGCGCAACTGAAGATTGCCTCAGCTCTTGGTTCAGATACACCTGACGCTCGTCGAATTAATTCTCGCACTGGAGACGGAAAATCACTGTCAGTCAAAAGCTTGATTGCAACTTCCACTTGAGGATACCAGTCCTCTGTATTATTGAGGCCGCAAATCTCATTACAGGCGTCTGTCATAGCTACTCTCCGTGAGAATCGATGGCGTCTAGTAGGCCGGCTTCGATGTCGTCGCGGCGTTTTGGCTTTGATGGTTTTTTGGGGGCAGCTTCTTTCACTTCTGGTTTTGGCTCAGGCTTTACTTCAACTGGGGCTGCGGGCGCAGCCTCGGCAACTAGCTCAACGGGAGCGGGCTTGTTGTCGCGAGATTCGATATCAAGTTCATACCCAGTTAACTTGCTGGCTAGGCGGACGTTTTGGCCACCTTTACCAATGGCAATGGAAAGCTGGTCTTGGGCAACAATGACGCGAGCGTGCTTGTGGGCTTCGTCGATTTCCACTTTTTGAACCTCAGTTGGTGAAAGGGCATTTTTGATGTAGGTTTCGGTATCTTCAGCAAAGGTGATGATATCGATTTTTTCCTGATCGCCAATTTCGTTCATGACTGCTTGTACACGTGTTCCGTGACCACCGACAAACGTACCTACAGGGTCAACACCTGGTACGGTTGAAGCCACTGCCAGCTTAGTACGCATACCAGCTTGACGAGCAATACCTTTAATTTCGACGGCGCCGCTTTCCATTTCGGGCACTTCTTGGCGGAAGAGGTATTCAATAAACTTTTCATTAGCGCGAGAAAGCACCAGCTGTGGACCGCGGAATTCTCGTTCGACATCTTTCAAAAAGACTTTTACGCGTGAGCCAACGCCGTAGTATTCACCTGGAATCTGCTCACTGCCTGGTAAAATACCGACAGCCTTGCCAAGATCAATGCGCACCAAACGAGCCTCAACCCGCTGCACGGTACCCACCAGTACCGTACCAATTTTGTCTTCGTATTCATTCATAATAATTTCACGCTCCGCTTCACGCAGACGCTGTAAAATCACCTGTTTGGCAGTCTGAGCAGCCACGCGACCAAAGGTAGTTGGGCTGTCTTTCAGTTCAATAACATCTCCCACCTTAGCGTCTTTCTTATGAGCTTTTGCCTGCTCCACAGTCAGCTGCTGCGCGTCGTTTTCAACAGCATCGTCTTCAACCACGTCGTAGCTGGTAATGGCCGTCATGTCACCGGTATGTTGATTTAAAATAACTTTGACGTTTTGCTCACGCTCACCGAAATCTTTACGGTAAGCCGCAGCAAGCGCTTGCTCCACGGCTTCGTTCACCACGTCTTCTGGCAAGTTCTTCTCTTCTGCAATCTGCTTAATTGCCGTCACGAGTTGTTTAATTTGTAATTCCATTTTAGTTTCCTTTCTTTATCGTCTGTCATTTCGAGCTTGTCGAGAAATCTATATTAGATTCTCCGATAAACTCAATATGACGTCTGCTTCTTATGAAAAAACCCGACCTGCTGGCCGGACTACATGCTTGATTATACCCCTTTCCCCGTTAGCTTGCAAGCGCTTTAGGTAATGCCGTAAGCGCAAGTGCAGTTGCGGTTAGTCGGGACAGTGTCTGTGTCGGCTGTCCGTTGCTAGCAACAAGCTCAGCACCAACAGCTATTTTCGTAAAGTGAACAGCAAAGCCGGCCACGCTACCTATTTCTGAAAGCTCGGGTACCGCCTCGCCAAACAAGGTAGCCTCACCAACTTCAAACCCTTTTAAGCCACCTCGTGGATAAACGTTTACAGTATGCGTACCACCCATTCGATAAGCGTCGAAATGAGCTTCCCTGAATCTAGTATTGGGGTTTTTCCTATCATTTATCATCACAATCCCATTGTCATTAATGGGGACACGGTGATCTCCTAGTCTTGTGTGATTACCATCGCTCACGTTATCTAAATCAAGGATGCCGGGAAGTCGCGAGAATATCATGCTAAAACAGCGATGAGGGGTTTTATCAGAACCTACGATCGCTAGGTCAATCCACTCTTCGGTATCAGGTAATTGTACAAAATCGCCCATATCTTTTTATTATAGCACACTCTGTCAAGTTTTGTCAATGCTTTATACTTATTTTCATGATTAAGAAACTTTTTGACTCCTTTCAGCCCAGCAATTACCAACTTTCGCTTGCCATCAATAAAGAGCAGATGACATTTAGCGGTTCCGTCACCATTGTCGGCGCACTCACCGCTCCCGCAAACACCCTTGAGCTGCATGCCAAGGAACTAGAAATCACATCCAGCCTTGTAGATGGTCGAGTCTCAAAAACCAAGAGCGCTAAGCAAGATGTACTCCAGCTCATTTCCGAGCAGCAACTGAGCAAAGGTGATCATACCGTTGAAATTGTTTTTTCTGGCAAAATAACTGATCAGATGCACGGCATGTATCCTTGCTACTTTGAGCACGAAGGTAAAAAGAAGATGCTGATTGCTACGCAGTTTGAAAGCCATCATGCCCGCGAAGTGTTTCCATGCATTGACGAGCCAGCAGCAAAAGCAACCTTTGATGTCACCCTTGAAACCGCACCCGGAGAGACGGTTCTAGGTAACACCCCCGTGAAGAACCGATCCGAGAAAAACAAAACGCAGGTTACGACATTTGAACAAACACCGCGCATGAGCCCCTATCTTTTAGCGTTCGTGACAGGTGAGATGGTATCAAGAGAATCAAAAACCAAAAGTGGCATTGCCGTGCGTAGCTGGGCATCCGCCGCACAAGCCCCCGAACTGCTGGAGTTTTCCGTTAACGAGGCAGTGGCCTACATAGATTTTTACGAGGACTATTTTAACGTGCCCTACCCGCTTGCCAAGTGTGACCAAGTGGCCTTACCAGATTTTGAAAGTGGCGCTATGGAAAACTGGGGGCTCATTACTTATCGTGAGGCGGTGATGCTGCACAACCCTGAAAATCCCTCACTCTCTACCCAACAGCTGATAGCCATTGTGACCGCGCACGAACTTGCTCATCAGTGGTTTGGTAATTTGGTAACCATGCAGTGGTGGGATGATTTATGGCTCAATGAAAGCTTTGCCAGCATGATGGAATATATTGCAGTAGATGCCGTGCACCCCGAGTGGCAAATGTGGGAAGAATACGTTTCCAGCGACGCCGTGATTGCCACCAACCGCGATGTCTATAAAGACGTCCAGCCCGTTCGCGTTGATGTGGAAGATCCGGGAATGATTCATACCTTGTTTGACCCGGCAATTGTCTATGCCAAGGGCGGCAAGTTACTTAAAACCCTCTACGATCTCCTTGGTGACGAGCACTGGCGTACCGGGCTCAAGGCCTACTTTGAAGAACATGCCTATAAAAACACGAGCCGTGATGATCTGTGGAAGGCGCTCAGCGACACCTCTGGCTACGACGTAGCAGCGCTGATGAACACCTGGCTAGAGCAGCCTGGGCTGCCGGTAGTGCAAGTTGATCAGAAAACAAAAGAGGCTACTGTATCTCAAGAAAGGCTGTTACTTGATGGCGAAGATATCGAGACCGCATGGATCATTCCACTTGTCGCCAACCAAGAAGTACCGCTACTCGCCGAAAAATCGGATACCTTCGAGCTGACAGCAGATGAATGGCTACTCTTTAATGAAACCGGTACAGGTCATTTTGTAACAGACTACGCAGCCAGTGAGCATAAAGCATGGGTGGCCAAAGAGATTGCGAACGTCTCCCGGCCAAGCACCTGGAAGATTGCCAGAATTAATGAACTTATTATGCTCAGTCGGAGCGGCAAGACACAGCTTACTGAGGCTCTGGACACCATTTCTCATTGCAGTGAAGAAACTCGAGCAACCGTCTGGTCGCAAATAACGAGCGTCCTCGGCCACGCCAAGCAATTGAGTGAAGTTGACGAAGAGATTGAGGCTCTTATTAAGAAGTTTGGCTTCAATCTGGTGAAAAAGCATTATAAGCACCTCGGCTGGACCTACGATCCGCACGAAGACAGCAACACCACACATCTGCGAAGCACCGCACTCGGTCTGACAATTGGCAGCGAACAGCCTGAGGTAATTCAGCAGGCACTAAACATATTTGATAGTGCAAAAGACATTGAAGCAATCCATCCTGAAATTCGCAGCAGCATTCTTGGCACTGCCGTTCGTTTTGGTGATGACGAGGAAATTGTTCAGAAATTACTAGACCAGTATAGGCAGTCGCAAAGTGCGGAACTGAGAAATGATATCTGCGGGGCGCTTACCTCAGCTCGTCGTCCAGAGCAATATGAAGTGCTTATTAAGCTACTCACTGATACCGAAACAATTCGTTTGCAAGACACGATCCGTTGGTTTATTTATCTTCTTCGGAACCGTTACAGCCGAGAGGCCACCTGGCAGTGGCTGGAAGAAAACTGGCAATGGGTGGAAGAGACTTTTGGCGGCAGCAAAAGCTATGACGATTTCGCCCGCTATAGCGCAAATATTTTAAGTACAGATAAGTATCTTGAAAAATATACAGCCTTCTTCTCACCAAAACTGAGTGACCCGACCCTAAAACGATCCATCACCATTGGTATTAACGAAATTAAAGCCCGCGTTGCCTGGCGAAAACGAGACGAGCAGGCAATTAAGCAATGGTTTCGTGAAAGAAAGACTGCCTAAGAAAGCTGCGGTAAAAATTCAGTGACCTTAAAATCTGCCGAGACCTCAACCGCTGATAGCTCATAATCACCCTGATACTTGTGGTCGCTCACCCAACACTTGGCCGCAAAATCCATCTGACTGAGTTTCTTCGGGGTAATGTAGTCGAGGCCGCCACCTTGGTTGCCCGTGCGACGATACTTCACCTCAACAAAATAGATAACATCTTGTCTCTTGGCCACAATATCAATTTCACACACCCGTGTCCGCCAGTTGATATCACATATGATATACCCAATACCCTCTAAGTACGTGGCAGCGACCTTTTCGGCATCATGCCCAGACCTGTAGTTAGTTGTCACAACAATGCCTGTATTGGCTTGTAGTTAACGCGGTGAATTGGCAACACACCGTGTAACTTGAGCGCCTCGACGTGCTGTTTGGTTCCGTAGCCAACGTGCGATTCAAAACCATAGTGACTGTATTTTTTGGCGATCTCTTGCATGTAAGTATCTCGCGCTACTTTTGCAACTATTGAGGCGGCCGACGCTTCAGAAACACTGCCATCGGCTCTAATGAGTGCTTTCGTGTTTTTAATATGAGGTAGATAGTTTATATTGCCATCAATGATGATTTCAGTCTCCTCATCATGATCAGGCAACTCGTCATAGGCTCGCTGCATAGCAAGCTGCACGGACTTTGTCAGACCAAGGACGTTAATTTCTCGTGGCCATACCCAACCGACGCCAACAAGGGCTTCTGACTGGCGTATTTCTTTTGTAAGTAGCAGCCGCTTCTTGGGGGTAAGTTTTTTTGAATCAGCAAGCCCTTCTGGAACCGACGCAGGAAAACCCACCGCGGCAGCCACCAACGGCCCCGCCCAACACCCTCGCCCCACTTCATCTATGCCAATAATCATTTCTCACTCCCGTCATCCCGAACTTGATTCGGGATCCAGTCAAAAAGCTTTTCAGATAAGTCGTTCCAGTCAGAATTGCTACCTTCAATTAAATCAATCTTCCAGGAACGTCGCCACTCCTCCAGTTGTCGTTCGCGATTGGTAGCTTGGTCGGCAGATGTGCATTCTTCGTAATAAACGAGTCTATCGACACCGTACTTCTCTGTAAATCCCGCTATTTGTTTATTCTTATGCTGATACAGGCGTTGTTCTAAGTTGCTTGTCATACCTATATACAATGTACCATTTTTCTTACTAGCTAGGATATAAACATAGAACGTCTTCATAAAGACATTATATACTGGATCCCGAATCAAGTTCGGGATGACACGAGATTATTATTTAGCTTCGACTTCTTTGTGGGCTTCTTCAACCGCTTTGGCTTTGGCCTCAAGCTTTGCTTCTTCTTCGGCCTTCTTGGCAGCTTCAACTTCATGTTGTTTTTCAGCCTCTTCATGAAGTTTGGCTTCTTCAGCCTCAGCTTTGGCGTCGTGGACGTCATTGATAGATTTGTCGAATTCAACACCGGCCAGACGAGCGCTTTTACCGCTACGGGCTCGCATGTATGAAAGATAGTTGCGGCGTACCTTGCTTCGTTTGACCACTTCTACTTTGGTGACCGTTGGGCTATGGAGCAGGAAACTTTTTTCAACGCCCACGCCACTGGCAATTCTACGAACGGTGATGGTGCTGGTGAGGCTATCTTTTCTATCGGTGCGAATAACAAGGCCTTCAAAGATCTGAATACGTTCTTTGTTGCCTTCTTTAATCTTCTGGTGAACTTTCACAGTGTCGCCACTACGAACGTCTACCACTTGAGATTTGCGGAATTTGTTTTCAATTTCTCTAATGACTGCATGCATAACTGAACCACTCTACCTTATTTTCACTAATTTTGCAATTACTAAATAGTCTATCACATCTGTTCGGTGCTGCCAAGTGTCTAGTTTCGTATTCTACCGGTTGCAAGGTCGATAACCGCGCCAGCTGGAAGCGCCGTACGTGGAACACCTTCAGATGGAGTGTGACTTGGAGTGGTGTCAGGGTTATTAGCTTGGTCAATTCCTGGATAAGGATGGTCTATGTATCTTAATGGGATGCTGCTCAGATCAGGTTCAGTCTCGGCTTGTTGACCTGACCCCGCCGCAAAGGCTGCTTCAGCTCCTGGAGAGAATTCTATAAATGACATATTATTTACGTGATCCTTTACCTTGTTAATGCTCGTGAGTTAGTATAATTGGATGGATATAAAACAGCAAGCATTAGACAAACACAAAGAACTCCGCGGGAAAATTGAGATTACGCTCAAAGACCATTTAGATCAGCCTGACAAACTGGCTATGTACTACACACCTGGCGTGGGAGCTGTCAGTTCTTACGTAGCCGAACATCCAAAACAAGCCCGAGAATACACCTGGCTCAACAACACTGTAGCCGTTATTTCAGACGGCTCTGCCGTTTTGGGTCTTGGCAACATTGGGCCACTTGGAGCATTGCCTGTCATGGAAGGCAAGGCCATGTTGTTTAAGCAGTTTGCGGGGATAGACTCTATTCCCATTGTGCTTGACGTTCATAGTGCAGACGAAATCGTGGCGGCCGTAAAGGCAATTGCACCGAGTTTTGGCGCCATTAACCTCGAGGATATTGCCGCGCCAATTTGCTTTGAGGTGGAAGAACGCTTGAAGAAGGAGCTTTCCATTCCGGTGATGCACGACGACCAGCATGGCACAGCAGTAGTGGTGCTTGCAGGACTAATCAATGCCATGAAGGTAGTTGGCAAAGATTTATCTGATTGCCGAATTGTTTTAGTCGGTGCCGGAGCAGCTGGCGTGGCCATTGCCAAGCTTCTGTACAAATATGCTAAGCCACAGATTGTTGTTGTCGATAGCAAGGGTATTATTGAACCCTCTCGTGATAATTTGAATACCGAAAAGAAAATGTTACTAGAGTTTTCTGACAATACCCAGCCCGGGAGCCTGGCTGATGCTGTGAAAGATGCCGACATCTTCATTGGCGTCTCGCAACCTGGTCTGTTAACCGCCGAAATGGTAAAAACTATGGCCAAAGACCCGGTGGTATTCGCCCTTTCTAACCCAACGCCAGAAATTATGCCTGATGAGGCTAAAAAAGCTGGGGTAGCCGTGATGGCTACAGGCCGAAGTGACTTCCCCAACCAAGTAAACAACGCTCTCGCCTTCCCCGGTATTTTCCGCGGCGCCCTCGACAATCAAGTCAAAGAAATTACCGACGAGCATAAAATCAAAGCCGCCGAAACAATCGCCGCATTTGTCGAAAACCCCACGCCAGAAGAAATCATCCCTTCAATATTTACCGATAAACTTTCTAATGAAATTGCAAGAACTATTGTTTAACAACTGCGTGATCTAAAGACATAAGATCACGAGTATCACCCAGATCAGTAATATCTTGTTTTGAAGCTGCCGAATGGACCTTAGCTTTCTTGTTTAGACGAGGTATGTCCTGTCTTAAAAGCAAGATGTCACCCCTACCATATGTTGAGCGTGCCTCTGTAAAAAAGCCATCTGCACCGGTTGTACTCAAGGTCTTTCGACTAACTTTCCCATTTGTATATTCGTATGGGGTAACATCAAAGTATGAATCACCATGAAGACTGACATCACCCAGATGATTTTTTGGAATAAGTGCCGTGACACCTTCGCTTACAAAAGTATTATCAACGTGGGGCGGAAGTGTAAGCCCAAATTCGAACTGCAAAATAGATAGTAGATTGAACCTTGGCAAGCCAAACTCGTCCATTGCTTCGTCAAGCTCCGCAAGTATATCTATTTCAGCCGCTGCTCTCTTTATTTTCGCTGTATTTTCGGGGCATACAACAGTGAGATCACTTCCGTAGATATCGACATCATGCTTTCTAACGGATGTGGCAAATTCTCGCGGGTCTATGCAACTACGAAGCAAAACACCCCCACGTTCAAGTGTCATTTCTATAGCCTCGCTTGCGGTTTGGGCATCACAGATTTCAGGAACATCAACAAGTATCATTATCCTATTATAACACTATGAGTTATTATTGTCCACTAGATAACACGGGTGACTTCTTCAATTGTCGTGATGCCTTGTAGGCATTTGAGGAGGCCGTCTTGGTACATGGTGAGCATGCCTTGCTGCCTGGCCTGCAACTCAATTTCGGGAGCTGAGGGGATTTTGAAAGGGTCTTTTAAGAGGGCTTGGACTTCTGGCGTGAGAACAAGTTGTTCAAGAACAGTCACACGGCCTTTATAGCCGAAGGGATTTTCTTCTGATTTTCCTGGTTTGTAGAGCGTTATTTTTGAAAGATCTGGCTTTTGAATGGTTGGCGGTAGATCTCGGAGGGCATCTTCAATATGCTTTTTAACCGCTTCATCCGGCTCATAAGGCTGCTTGGTTGCATCATCTAGCCGGCGAACAAGACGCTGGCTTATGATGAGCTTAATGGCGGAAATGAGAATTGGGTTTTGGCCAATCATGTCTATCATGCGCGTAAAGGCCTCAGCTGCCGAACCGGCGTGAAAGGTGGAAAGCACCAAGTGGCCGGTAATCGAGGCCTGCAGGGCGGTTCGAGCGGTGTCAACGTCTCTAATTTCACCTACCATCACTACATCAGGGTCTAAACGGAGCACGGCGCGGAGCTTGTTGGCGAAACTATCGCCTTCGCGGGTGTAGACTGGAATTTGGCTCATGCCGTCCAGCGCGTATTCAACCGGATCTTCCAGAGTAATAATTTTGCGGCTGGCAGTGTTGAGCTTTTGCAAAATTGAATAGAGAGTGGTGGTTTTACCCGAACCAGTTGGGCCAACCATCAACACCATGCCGTGCGGATGAGAAATAACTTCATCAATCGGTCTTCGCTCCCGCTCGCTTAACCCAAGGTTGTCGAGGTTCAGTAGCTCGGTATCCATATTAAAGAGCCGCACCACCGCATCTTGCCCATACATAGCGGGCACGGTTTCAATACGCATGTTAAGGGTGAGCGGCGAGCCGTCAGCTCTGACGACTTCTTGGGTCAAGTGACCTGTCTGCGCATCGCCCGAGGAGGTAGAAATATTAGCTTTTACGGCAATGGATTGCTGCAACTGCCGATATTTTTGATGGGTCACCACGGCAATTAAGTGCAGTGCCCCGTCAATACGAAAACGAATGCGTACGCCCCGCTTGGCAGATTCAAAGTGAATATCGGAAGCACCCAGCTTTTCAGCCTGCGTAATAACGTATTCTAAAATGTCATCTGAGCGAACCTCTTCCAAAGTTTGCGAAACCTGGGCTACGTTATCACTCGCCCCTTCTGACCGTACGCTGATGTCATCATAATGAACTTCTTTTGGCGGATCAAAGCGATGCATAAAATCTTTGAAGCCGCTGTTGCTAATCATGAGAAAGTCTATGTTTTTGTCCTCAAATCTCTCGCGCAATTCGCGCAGGGTTTGTTGCGGCGTACCAATGGTAATGCCGAACGTGTAGGCTGAGCCCTTGTCGTACAGCGGCACCAGCTTCTTTTCATACATTTCTGGCACGCCCAAGAGGTTTTGAGCTAATGGGATGTCAAGAATGGTTCGGCTATCAACGTAGTCAATTTTAAGAAGTCCCGCCCGTTGCTGGGTACTTTCTTCTTCACTCTGGCGAAACTTTTCTTGATCTTGCGGGTTATTAAAAGCCATATAGACATTTTACTTTAAAAACCTTATGTTTAACAGTAAAATGCAAATCCCAAAAAACAAACAACAAGCGCCAAACGATTAAACCGCTTTATGGTTTGTTGATTTGAATTTTGATAATTATTTGTTATTTGATGCTTGAGATTTGTTATTTGCACCCACCCTATTGCATTATAGATACCATGCATATAACTTTAGTGGCTCATGATATTCGTAGTACGCATAATGTCGGTGCGTTTTTTCGCACCTGTGATGGCCTCGGCGTTGAAAAGATTATTTTTAGTGGTTACACACCTTACCCAACATTTGAAGGCGATAGTCGGCTTCCGCACTTTGCTGATAAAATCACCCGTCAGATTCATAAAACCGCCCTGGGAGCTGAATCAACTGTTGAGTTTGAAAGACTTGAAACACTGGAAGAGGTTATTAAAAAACTACGCAGTGAAAAGGTTGTTTTGGTTGCACTGGAACAATCAAAAGATAGTGTGACGCCAGAAAAGTGTGTTAAAAAAATACAAAAAAATCACCCCGAGCAACCCGTAGCGTTGATTCTCGGCAATGAAATTCACGGCGTTAAGCCGGAAATTCTGAAACAAATGGATCTTATTATGGAAATTCCCATGCACGGACAAAAAGAATCTTTCAACGTCTCCGTGGCTACCGGCATCGCCCTTTTTGCACTTACGAACTTTTAACGGCCACGCACTCAGGGTCAAAAAACTCACCAAGTTTCTTCGTGAAGTCGTCTTTTATTTCTACGCCAAACGGCATTCTGAGCGCTGTTTTACTGGTATTTTCGCCTAATACCAAGATGAGCTCATCGCTGCCTGGAAACTCACTGGCTACTTTCTTGAGCGTCAGGAGCTTTTCGCTATCATTTGGGTCTTTCAGATGAACATAGAGTTTGGTGGTTGGTGGTTGGTGGTTGGTGGTTAGTTTTGGTGATTGATCATTTAGTACTTTGGGGGTTATTTGTAATTTGTTATTTGGATTTTGAGATTTACTGAGCTTGCTTCCTTTTGGCGGCTTTGGCTTTCTACCCTTGGCCTGATACGCTTTGGCATCTTCTTCAGTTACCAGATTGGCTTGGTCGGCCAAGATCTTCAGCTCCTGCCCCATGTTGCCATCGCGATCTTTGTAATTCACCTTACCCTTCACAATCACCACATGGTCTTGCTGCCAAACGGAATTAAGTTTTTCATACACTCCCGGGAACACAATCAGCTCGCATTCTGATGTCTTGTCTTCAATCTTTACAAACGCCATATGAGCACCATTTTTGGTGGTGATAGAACGCACTACTGAAACTACGCCGCCGACAGTGATAGTTTTACCCTCCATGCTGTCATTAATTTCTTCAAGCGCCAGTGCATTTTCTCGCAGGTAGATGTCGTAACCGTCGAGCGGGTGACTACTCAGGTACAGCCCGAGCAGTTCACGTTCGTGCAGCAACATGTCACGCTCGCTGAGCTGATCGGGCGATTTTTGAAAACTATATTGCGGCACCACACTCGGCGCTACACCATCAAGACCGCCAAAAATATCAGCTTGATTTGTTTCTTTTTCTCTATGAATTTTTGAACCAAGACCGAGTAGGCCGTCCAAATTAAACAACAGATCTCCTCGGCTTTCACCAAGTGAATCGAAACCACCAGATTTTATCAGACTTTCCCACGCCTTGCGATTTACTTTACGTGTGTCGACACGAGTTAAAAAGTCGTTGATGTCTTTAAATAAACCGTCTTCCTCACGAACCCTTATAATTTCTTCAACCGCGCCGACACCAACATTTTTTACGGCACTCATACCAAAACGAATCTGATTTTTGTCTTTGACCACGCCAAATTCGACAAATGACTCGTTGACATCCGGTGGGAGCACCTCAATGCCCATGTGGCGGCACTCGTTAATTTCAATTGCCAAGCGATCAATATCGTCTGCATCACTGGTCATCAGTGCCGCCATAAAAGCGTCAGGATAATGCGCTTTTAAGTACGCTGTCCAAAAAGAGATGAGCCCGTAGCAGGCGGAGTGAGATTTGTTGAATGAATAGTCCGCAAACCCCATCAGATCTTTCCAGAACTTTTCCATGACTGGTCGTGGCACACCGCTGACATTAACGCCGCCTTCGATAAAGTCTTTCTCCATTTTTTCCATGATGTCGCGCTTCTTTTTACCAATTGCTTTACGGAGCGTATCTGCCTGACCACCGGTAAAACCGCAGACTTCTTTAGAAATCTGCATAACCTGCTCTTGATACACCAACACACCAAAGGTAGATTCCAAGGCTGGTTTCATTTTTTCGTGTGGATATTCGGTCTTTTTCAAGCCATTTTTACGCTCCACATACAGTTGCGTCAGCCCGGCGGTCAACGGACCCGGGCGGTACAATGCGCCCATAGCCACAATATCTTCAAAAACGGTCGGTTTGAGCTGTTTAAGATAGCGCTTCATACCGGCAGACTCTAGCTGGAAAACGCCGGTGGTATCGCCACGCTTGAAGAGCTCGAACGTTTTTGGATCATCGAGCGGGATCTCATCTAGTTCAATTGCGGCGCCGTACACACGTTTGATAATTCTCAGAGCGTTGCGAATAATGGTCAAGTTGGAAAGACCCAGAAAATCCATCTTAAGCAGACCTAGATCTTCTACCGGGCCCATGGCATACTGCGTTGAAACTACCCCTTTTTGTGCCATTTCCAGCGGTACAAACTTGACAATATCGTCTGGCGCAATCACCACACCCGCGGCGTGAACACCATGAGAGCGCACGGTGCCTTCCAGACGAACGGCCAGATCAATCACTTGCTTTGATGTGGGGTTATTTTCATATTCGGCCTTCAAATCTCTATCATTTTTAATGCTTTCGGCCAGAGGAATGTGACGACCCTGAATGGGTGGCGGAATAAGCTTGGCTAAACGATCAGCGTCAGCATACGGAACCTGCATAACACGGGCAACATCGCGCACCGCCGCCCGAGCAGCCATGGTGCCGAACGTCACAATATTGGCTACGCGGTCACCACCGTATTTCTGCGAACAGTACTCAATGACCTCGTTGCGACGGGTGTCTTGAATATCAATATCAATATCAGGCATGCTGATACGATCGGGGTTTAAGAAACGTTCAAATAGCAGATCGTACTTAAGCGGATCAAGCTCGGTAATACGGGTAGCGTAGGCGACAATTGAGCCAGCGGCCGAACCGCGACCGGGTCCAAAAACAATTCCTTGGTCTTTTCCCCAATTTATGAAATCCTGGACAATCAAGAAGTAGCCGTTGAAGCCCATTTTATCAATCACGCCAAGCTCAAACTCGGTACGTTCGAGAATGTCTTTGGGCAGAGTTTGCATGGCCTCTTCTTGCGTCACCCGCTTTGCCCGAGCCTCTTCTATACCGCCGTAACGCCAGGCCAGGCCGCGGTACACTAGTTTATGAAGATACGATTTCTCATCTTCACCTTTTGGTACCGGAAACTTTGGAATTAATATTTTGCCAAGTTCTAAGCTTACCTCACAACGATCAGCAACTGCCTTGGTATTAAGAATTACTTCCGGATGCTCTTTGCCCCATCGTTTAATAATCTCCTGAGCTGGCTCCACATGCAGCGGGAAATCTTTCAAACTCATTCTGTTTTCATCCGCCAGGTATGAACCAGTTCCCACACACAGCAGCGCTTCGTGAGCATCTTGGTCTTCGTGCTTAATGTAGTGGGCATCGCACGTCACCACTACAGGAATGTCCAGCTTCTTGCCTAGTTTCAGCACGGCTTCGTTAATCTCTCGCTGTTCGCTGCTATGCAGCGGGTTTTCAGGATGGCCGTGATCTTGAATTTCAAGGTAATACCGATCGCCAAACACTGATTTATACCACTTGGCAATGTTTTCAGCCTTGTCAGTATTACCGTCTTCCAATGCTTGGCCGACTTCGCCACCCATACAGGCGCTGGTGACAATTAGGCCTTCATTATACTTTTCCAAAATTTCATGATCGATACGTGGGTAATAGTAGTACCCTTCCAGGTTGGCGATGGTTGAAAGCCGCATCAGGTTTTGGTAGCCGGCATTGTTCATGGCAATAATAATCAGGTGATAGCGAGCCTTGTCTTTTTGGGGGTCTTTATCGGTGTGCCCTCGCGACGCTACGTAGGTTTCAATGCCAATAAGTGGTTTAATGTCCTGTGCTTTGGCAGTTTTATAAAATTCCACCGTACCAGAAAGCGTACCATGATCTGTCATGGCTACGGCCTGCATGCCATCTTCTTTTACAAAATCAATCAGTTTCGGAATTTTTGTCAGGCCATCAAGCAGACTGTACTGCGTGTGGTTGTGCAGGTGCACAAAGTCGCTCGCTTGCAACGTTGCATGTTTAACCGCCTTCGTTTTTGTCTCTCCCATAGTGTCTAGTATATAGTATGCAGCGGTTCGTATGCAGGAATTTATACATCCGAGCCACTCCGCCACAAAACATGCCCCCTGCATACTACCCCCCATTCCCTGTATACTACTCATAATGGTTGGAATCAAAAATTTACGTCTTCACAACGTGCGCTCTCATAAAGCAGCTGATTTTCAATTTGTTGGCACGATGAACGCAATTGTTGGCCCCAATGGTAGTGGCAAGACAACTATTATTGAGGCACTGTATACGCTGCTTCGAGGTAATGATTTTCGCGGTAGCATTGGTGAAATGACTCGCTACGGCAGCGATCAATTTCGTGCCCAGCTGGAACTGCTCTCAGAGAACACCATCCACACTCGGAGCCTAGGTTATCAGCAAACTGAGGAAGTAGTGCAAAAGAAATGGGTCATTGATAGCAAAAATTACGCTCGCTTGCCGCTTAGCGCCCGACTGCCAGTGGTGCTGTTTGAACCAGATCTTGCAAGGCTGATTAGCGGCGGTCCTGAGCGCCGTCGGCAGTATCTCGACCACATAGCCGCTCAACTCGACATTGAAGTTGCCAGTACTCAAAACCGCTTTGAACGTGCCCTGAAACAACGCAATCAACTGCTAAAACAGCTCCGTGAAACCAATACATTTTCTCCGCCTGACGAACTCTTTATCTGGAACACGCAGCTTGCTAGTCTGAGTGAAAAAATTATTGAAGCTCGCTTTAGCGTCGTGGAGAAACTACAAAAAGAAATAAGCGCCTACTACAAGCGACTGGGCGGAACGGATAAAGTATTCCTCACCTATGCCAGCAGTGCTGGTGCAGACGCCCCATCGTACGCTTCTCGCCTTCTGCAATTTCTGGAAACCAGTGCACCGCGTGATATTGCGCTTGGGCACACCACTTTTGGCCCTCACCGAGATGATTTAGAGGTGAGACTGGCAGATCAACCAGCAGCGCTGCGCGCCAGCCGTGGTGAAGTGCGCACCGTGGTTATTGCTCTTAAACTACTTGAAACCGAGCTTCTCGCTAACCATTTTAAGACCAGCAAGCTGAGACCCACACTACTGCTTGATGACGTCCTCAGCGAACTTGATCTCGTGCATCAAGAACAGGTTCTAGCCGGCTTTAAAGATTATCAGGTGTTTATCACCACTACCGATGCCCACACGCTCACACCGGGCACCTACACCATCGCGCTTGACTAATTTTATTCGCCAGCAGGCGTTTGTTGCCGCTCGAGATTTCTCTCTATCGATTTTTTCAAATTATCAATTGGTTTAGACTGCTCAAATTGTGAGAGTATACCCAAAACGAGTGTAGAAACAATCGCTATACCTACAATTGAACCCAGCGCAAAAAACATACCCCTCATAAAGTTTGCTACGTAGAGCCGCTTTTTACTCACATAGCCAGCTGCAAAGAGATATTCTAAGGCTTCAACTGCCGCTTTGGTGTCTAAATGATTGGGTGTTCCGTGCTTTGGCTTGGCTTTATGTGAATCTTGCATATGTTTATTGTACTACATATCAACACTTGAGAGCGGATCGTACGGAAACTCATCATCAACTTGCGGAGCTCGTCTTGCAATCTCGTTAACACTCCAAGAAACTGCTGCTGTTAGAAAATCAGCAACTCGCTGACCAAGGCCGCCTCTTGATTCACCTAAACTCATGTTATGTTCAGGTGACATGAGCTGTTTTAGCCTTTAATTTCTTTTGCCTTAGCAGCTATTTTTTTTCGAAGTGCTTCAAAGTCTTTTAATATCTGGTCAATCGTCGCGTCGTCACCGTCGTCATCGCCGCTTTTAATTGAGGTGATAGCAGCCTTTACTTTTACTTTTAGCTCATCGGCCTTCTTAGCAAGTTCTGACCATTCAGCCTCTGCCTTACCCTTAAGATTCTTAGCCTGCTTCTTAGCCTCCTCAGAAAGGCTGCCAAGTTCGCTATACGCAGTTTTAAGTTTACGTTCGGCGACGCCTTTTACTTCCTTAGCCTTGTTTTTAAGATCTTCACGTGTTTCTTTGCCAGATTTTGGCGCCGTAAGCAAACCGGCAATAACACCAGCGACTGCCCCAATTAAAATACCGAGACCGAACTTTTTACCTTTTGCCATTATTCCTCCTTATTCCTCTTCTTCATTGCCTCACTAATTTGCTCTGCAACAAACTTGGCAATTGTTGCCGGGGTGGCAATTTTGCGAGCCAAAGCGGCTGCATTACTCGCATTTTCCACCAACGTCGTAGCTTTATCCGAGATTCTCTTAATGTTTTTAACAATCTTCAGCACATAAACCATGATGATCATGCCCAGCACCAGACAGATCGCTAAAACAGTTGAAAGCACGATAACTAAAATGTCGTATGAATCCATAGTTTAATTATATCATGCCTGTCACTTAAAGCTGGGCTGGGGTATGGTTTTCATTGTGCCTGAAAGATGCAGTGACCTCACAGGGAAAGCACTCAGCGAGTGTTAGCAGTAGTGAATCGTCGCCTCTTAACGTATACTCCTATGCCACAGATAGTAATAGCCACAGCTACATATAAGATGCTGGATTGACGCATGCCTGTATGAGCAAGTCCTCCAGTAGTGTCAGCACTTGCTAAGCCAACCGGATCAACAATTGTGCCGTTTTCTTCACCATCAACGTC
The DNA here is from genome assembly GCA_964424985.1 of uncultured Candidatus Saccharibacteria bacterium. Classification (GTDB taxonomy): domain Bacteria; phylum Patescibacteriota; class Saccharimonadia; order Saccharimonadales; family UBA7683; genus CAYRKQ01. Next base: position 75,788 of record CAYRKQ010000002.1, read on the forward strand.
AAGCTGCTGTCCATCTGTAATTTCATAGCTTGTCACTACTACTGGCTGGCCGCCAATTGTTTGTTGCGAAAGTGAGGCCTCTTCAATAGTAAAGTAACTTTGGTCGGCAGGATGGTATTTGCGCACGCTAAAATCGTCTTCTTCAATGTTGTAATGGTAAATAGAGACAGGTGTAGTAAAGCCATCTTCACCGCAGTCAGCAGCAAAACGAACCAGGCCATTGTTGTACACATACTTGCTGTCGTCTTTTGCATTCTCGTCTTCACCAACAATAGAGACAGAAGTTACGCTGCATTCTTCTGCCAGCGCAACCGTTACATACTTACCGGTCACAGAACTGACCAGGCTTACCACATGCGCCTGCTCACCATCTGGCGTTCCATCATTATTGCCATCCCCGTTATTCGGAGCATTGTGTTCTATCTCATCTGAAATAGTATCGGAATCTTGGTCTTCATCATTCCCACCCGGAGAACCATTTCCAGTTCCTGTATAGGTAGCTACGGAGTTTCTCTGGCGACTACCTAGGGCATTCGCCATGTACAAGCCTAAATCCTCCTGAGAATTAAGTTCCGTAATGGCGTAGTAGAGATCCGCATCAGGTTCCAACATACCACCAGCGTAACCGATAACAGTGCTGTTTTCAGGTACTTCTTCAACGAGGACTACAATACGAGCTTCAAAATAATCTCCTACCTCAACCGTATCAAAATCGTTAATCAAGCAAGAAAATCCGTCTGCAGACCCGCCACATGCTACGTCAACAGATTCTCCATTTTGATCAAAAACTTCAAATTCCTGCACCTGCAAACCCGGAATGAGTGTTCCTGAAAGGAAAACCCCTCTTTCGTCTGTGTATGGCTGTGTCCCGAGATTTGTAACTTTATATACATAGGTAGCTTCTTGCCCCACCACTAAACCTGGTGCCTCGAGATCAATCTCTAGCTCAAAGTCTGACATGTTATCACAAAACACTGCAGCAATGAATGCCCAGTTGTTATAGCGAACGTTATCAACTAGTTCCTGCGTGTCGTCAAAATGCTTGTCATAACCCCAACCTCCAAAGAATCCTCGAGTCCATTCGTTATGAGTAAGATCCATAGTAAAGGAAAGTTCAAACTGTTGTCCGGGCTCTATAGTCCCCTGCCACTCGCCATCAAGAAAAGCACTGGTTATGGCACTACCACCAAAGTCCATGCCCGTAATTGAAGCGGGGTTAAAACCTTCAAGATCAACGTTTAGCGTAAGGCGCTTAACGGTCTCGGACCCATTATTTTTATAGATCGCTTTGAACTGACGTGATGTGTCGCTTCTTTCAAGACATGTTTCAGCTCCTTCAAATTGCACTTCCAAATCATTTGTTACCGGAGGTGGTGGACACTCCGTAGTGGTAAATGTTTGATCTTCGCCATAGACAGTATCCGAACTATTAACGGCAAATGCGCGGTAATGGTACGTAGTACCACACTCTAACCCGCTTATTCCTTCAGTAAATCCCCCTTCATTGAAAACCGGCTGAAACTTTTGCACACTGTTTCCATCGGTTACGTAGATATTGCCAAATGAATCAGCAGCAACATCCCTAGGGTAAGAAAACTGGCCGTCAGCGGAACCGTATGAGCCCCACTTGGTGATGAAGGTACCGTTAGAATCGAACTTTTGGATGCGGTTGTTGCTGGAGTCTGCTACGTATATACTACCGGAGAAGTCAGTGGTTATGCCAGAAGGGTAACTTAGCTGGCCGTCACCGGAACCCCACGTTCCCCACTTGGTGAGGAAGGTGCTGGTTTGATCGAACTTTTGAACACGGTGGTGGAGATTCCCGTTAGTAACGTAGATATTGCCCGAAGGGTCACTGGTGATATCAGAGGGATAGCAAAACGAACCGTCTGCCCAGTCTTCAGAAAAACCACAGTCGGCGCTTCCCCACTTAGCTATAAGACTTCCTGAGCTATCAAACTTCTGGATGCGGTTGTTGCTGACGTCGACGACGTATATATTATTGAAGGGGTCAGTGGCGATGCCCTCAGGGCCAAGGAATTGACCATCGCCCGAGCCATTCGAGCCCCATTTAGTGATGAAGTTGCCGCTGGAGTCGAACTTTTGAATGCGGCTGTTGCTAGAGTCGGTAGTATATACATCTCCACTAGCGTCTATAGCAACGTCTTTCGGGACATTAAACTGGCCATTGCCGCTACCAAGGCTGCCCCATTTAGTGATGAAGTTGCCGTCGCTATCGAATTTTTGAATGCGACTATTACCCGAATCCACCACGTAAATATTACTAGATGCATCGAGGGCAATGCCGTTCGCAATTCTAAAATTGCCATCGGCTCCATAATCTGTTCCGAATTTTAGAACAAAATCAAGGCTGCTATCAAACTTTTGAACTCGTTGGTTACTATAATCGACTACGTAGACATTGCCAGTTAAGTCAGCAGCAATGCCGCGTGGATCATTAAGCTGGCCATCGCCAGAGCCTTGTTGTCCATTGCCTGATTTAGCTAAAAAGGTACCGTTTTGGTCGAACTTTTGAATGCGATGGCGGTCAGCTACATATACATCACCGTTCCCATCAACCACAACTCCGTAAGGATAACAAAAATTACCGTCTGTTGCACCACCAGAATCATACCAGCAGCTGTTCTCCCCCCACTTAGCTATGAGGGTACCGTTTTGGTCGAACTTTTGAATGCGATGATTGTTAGTGTCGGCTATGTATAAGTTGTCGGAAGAATCGATAGCAATGTAACGATGACCAGAAAATTGACCATCGCCAGAGCCTTCTGAACCCCACATTATCGCAAAAGCGCCGCTGGAATCAAACTTTTGAATGCGGTGATTATTGGTATCGACCACATACACATTACCACTGGAATCAACAGTGATGCCCCCAGGATAATTAAACTCTCCGTTACCGCTGCCATGTGTTCCCCACTTAGTGATAAAGCTCCCATCGGAATCGAATTTTTGGATACGGCTATTATTACCCGCCTCCGACACATACACATTACCATTGGAATCAACAGCGATCCCTTGTGGTTGATCAAGCTGGCCGTTCCCCGAACCATGTGAGTCCCATTTCATAATGAAGCTACCGCTGGAATCAAACTTTTGAATGCGGTGATTATTGGTATCGACCACATACACAT
>CAYRKQ010000003.1:0-39642 GCA_964424985.1 uncultured Candidatus Saccharibacteria bacterium
ACTCTCGTCTCCAGCTTGGAAGGCTGGCATAATAGCCACTATACAACACCCGCAAGATCGAACTTATTATATCAAAAAAACTATCCGAATTTTGCTATAATTAAAGGACATGCATTTTCGTCATAAAAATGGAGTAAAAAAGAAGCCCGGGTGGAAGTCAAACATACTGTTGGCTCTGTCTTTAATAATGCTTTGCGGCGGGCTCTACTTATTGCTGCTGGTAATGACGCCAAACATCGCCCCTCTTTACCCGGTAGAACAGATTGACATTAATAGTCTGGGCGAGCCTCAAGGAGATAGAATTGTTATTCCAAAGGTGGGGATTAACGTAGAATTTCGTACCGGCGGTGAAGAAGTGCTGAATGATTACGCGTGGCATCGCTTTCCGGAACGCGGCGATCCACTTAAGGGCGGTAACTTTATTATTTCAGCACACCGTTTTGAAATTGGCTTAACACCTGGTGAAACGCGCAAAAAATCGCCGTTTTATCATATGGAAAAAGTCGCAGTAGGCGATCAAGTTATCATTGATTACAAGGGTAAGCGTTACGGCTACGAGGTAACTGAAAAAAAGCAGGTGAAGCCTAACCAAGTTGAAATTGAAGAACCAAGCGATGAAGCCAAGCTGACAATATACACCTGTACGCTCGGTGGTGAAAACGACGGCCGCGAAGTCTTTATTGCCAAGCCACTGGGTGAGGTGAAAGATGGAGCGGTCGGAGCCTCCTAGCGTCTAACTCAAAACTAAACACGTCTTCATGGCCTGTCATCCTGAACTTGATTCAGGATCCAGTATTTTATTGATCAGATCCTGAATCAAGTTCGACAGGCTCACTGTAAACAAGTTCAGGATGACGCAAGTAGGGTTTTGGGAGCCAAACACACAGACTTGCCTAGACCAAATCACTTATGCTATAACTTAATATAGTTTACAAAGAAATAAAAACTATGCGTAGATACATAACCTCAATTTTGCCGACACCAGCTCAGTGGATCAGCTTCTTAATTTTGCCGCTCATCTTTAGTGTCTACTTTCTTATCACGCGCTATTCAGACCAGTTTATTACCACCCAGGGCGTTGATTACATTGCTGTGCAAGACAGTGTACTCGCTTCACTATATCTTACTGGCCAGCTAAGTGAATGGTTTACGCGGTTTATGGATTTTGCGTTTTGGGGAGTTTTAGCCTCCATCGTGATTTTAGTGGGCTGGGGGTTTAGCGTAGCGCGAACCTCAGTTGAAAATCACGTGACTGAACAAACCTTTGTAAACTTTCAGAAGAATAAGCAAGACTGGCATGGCAACTTTATAATAGTGGCCATCATAAAAGTAATACTTGTATTCACTATTGTATACTGCGTCTTCTCATTTATCGCTATCGCACTGCCGCGCCTGGCACTAGGCATTGCTCAGTGTGTGCAGGCAATTACCTGGCCACACCTGCAAACGGTTCTGCTGGGCATAGTACTGATGGTTTTTTACCAAGCCTTGATAGTGAGTGCGGTCAAGCTGCTCAAAATTACCCGAGCCGATTAGTTTTCCACACCCATTGTAATATATATAACGCTTATGATATAAAGTAAGCTATAACAAATAACATAAAAAGGCATACCTGTGGTACAAAAGAAACCATCAAAATCAAACGGCTGGAAAAGAACCGGCAAGACGAGTATAAAAAATCAAAGTAAGTTCAACTGGAAAAAATATCTTCCAATTATCTTATTGGTAGCTGTCGTTGGCGGCTTCTTCGTCTGGCGCTCTTTTGCTGCCACTAAACTTTACCCTTATCAGTACTCCGTTTATCAGTGCGCCAGCTTTAACAAAGACAAAGTCCCACTAGAAAATAAGTGTATCAATGAAAGCGCTGAATCGCTGACCTACCGCCTGTATGAAGGTTTGACAGACAAAGCACCTGACTCCAAAGGCTATGCTTCCTGGACCCAGAAACTTGCCGGTGATCGCACCAAACCCACCGATGTTGCCAGCGCCATGGCAGCCAATGCTGCTATCAATAAATCTGCCAACAAAGAATTCGTTGGCTCTACCTATGTTCGCATGCACGGCAAGAAGATCGACGCCGAAGGTCAAGCCTACTGGAAGAAACAACTTGACGCCAAAGCCTGGAGCCGCGGCAAGATGCTGGCTCACTGGGCTGCCCAAGCTACCGCTAAACAAGCCAATCAAAAAGCCTTTGCCACCTACCTCAAAACTGCACCAAAGGTAAAGGTTGTTGAAACCGCTGTTAAAGAGCGTGATGTCCGTCTGGTAAAATCGACCCAGGCCGCCAGCGAAGCCAAAAAGCAATACGATTCAATTAAAGGCTTGCCAGCAGCCAGTCGCGCCCCACGTGACGCATCGGCCAAACGGGCTCAAAAGAACCCACCAGCTGCGGCCGATCTTCAAGCCATATCGGGAGATCAAAAGACCGTTCAAGGTAATGTTGCGAAAGCCAAGACAGCACTTGCTAAAATTAAAGAGAACGAAAAAACAACCAAAGCATTTTACGACCGCGCCGCAGAAGTAGCCGCCTACTCTCCAGATATCTCCGCGGCCGGCATCAAGAAACAGTACGACACCGCTGTAAAGTACCGTAAAGACACCGAAAGCGCCATAGCCGGCCTGAACAAGATAAACAGCGAAATAGCTGCTAGCTACAAGACGGCTGAGGGGAAGTACAAGGCAGAGCAGAAAAGGCTCGCAGATATAGAGGCGGCAAAGTGTAAAACAGGTACCGACTACAATGGATCCGCCGATGGGTGCGGGAAAGCTCCTGTATACTCCTATCCAAGTGGCCAGAACTGTAATTATGCCGGTGGCGGCTGGAGTATGCGCACAGCCCCTATTGAGGCTTATCCCTCACGAAATAAGTACCGCTGTGTAAAGCCTGGCGTAGCAGCTAAATCAGCAGTCCTCACGTGTTACTCTAACTACGAAAAGATTGTTATGAATGACGGCTGGACGGCGTGTAGACTAAAGGGCACAACAGCTCGATAGAGAAGTCGAGCCTAGGCTACTGCACAATGAGATTAGCTGGAGTGGGGGGTGATTTTGGCGCCTAGTTTGTTGAGGCGCTGGGCGAAGTCTTCGTAGCCGCGGTTGATGGAATAGGTGTTTCTTAAAATACTGGTGCCGGGGGCGGCTAACATGGTGATTAAAATAATCACGGCTGGCCGCAGAGCTGGCGGGCAGTTGATGTCGGCTGCCTCAAATTTGCTGGGGCCAGTAATATAAATTCGGTGCGGGTCGGCCAGTTTGACATCGACACCAAGCTTACGCAACTCGGTGAGGTACAAGGCTCGATCTTCGTAGCTCCAATCATGAATGAGGGTGGTGCCTTTGGCTCTGGCAACAATCGGCGCAAAGAAGGGGAGGTTGTCCATATTGATGCCCGGGTGGGTGAGGGCGTGAAGCTTATCTTCTGGCGCCCGCAGCTCATCTACTTCAAGAGGGGTGATGTCTACCAAGTCAGTACGGCCATTTTCGGCTTTATACGGCTGCGAAAGTTTTAACTTACAACCCATTTTTTCGAGACGCAGCAGCTCTACTCGGAGAAAATCGATTGGACAGCGTTTGATAGTAATGTGCGAATTAGTGGTGATGGCGGCCGAAAGAAAACTCATGGCTTCAATTGGATCCTCGCTGGGGGCGTAGGTAACATTTTTGTTAATTTCGTAGGCACCGTGGACGGTAAGGGTGTTGGTGCCAATGCCGTCAATTTTTACCCCGAGCTTTTCTAGGAAGAAACACATGTCTTGCACCATGTAGTTGCTACTAATATTTCGCAGTACGGTGGTGCCTTCGGTAAGGGCGGCGGCCATCAGGGCGTTTTCGCTCACGGTCTCACCCATTTCGTAAAGCGTAATATCTTTCGCCACCTTCTTCCGCGTGGTAGCGTGGTAGTAATTATTTTTAGTCACCACGTCGACGCCAAATTCTTTCAAAGCGTACAGATGTGGAGCAACGGTGCGTTTGCCAAGTTTGCAGCCACCGGCATAGGGAAGCTTAAAGTCTTTATAGTCGTGCATCAGCGCGCCAAGGTACATAATGACACTGCGGGTTTTTCGAGCAGCTTTGACATCCATTTTTTCAAGTTTAAGGCGTTTGGGTGGGTCAATGAACAAATCACCGTTTGGCAGCCAGTCAACTTTTACGCCAATACTGGCCAGCACTTCAATTAAACGGTAAACCTCTTCAATTTTTGGCACTTTCTTAAGAATGGTCGTGCCTTTATTGAGCAGCGCAGCGCAGAGTAAGCCAACCGTACCGTTCTTACTAACCTTTACATCAACTGAGCCTCTTAATTTGTGGCCGCCTTCAACTTTTAAATTAGACGAACTATCCCCCAGATTAATGAGAGATTTGTCCAGCACATCACTAATACGAGCCAGCATCTCTAGCGTAATATTTTGGCCACCACTTTCAATACGGTTAATGGCACTTTGCGAGGTGCCCAGCTTCTCGGCCAGCTCTTTTTGCGTTAAGCCCTGTTGCGTCCGAGCCCGCTGTATCAGATCGCCAATCTTCTGCTGATAGTCTTTCATCGCCTCTATTATAACATATCATATATGATATATTGGTGAATTTGCTTTTGTCGGTGGTATACTAAAACACATGATATAACAAAGCCATATCTTTTAGAGATAACGTTAAAAAGAGGGAGTTGATATGGCACTTAAAGATGATATTTTACAACAGCTAGTTGAGGCAGAAGAAAAACGGCAACGCGAAGGGCTGGAACTTATTCCTTCCGAAAATTACGTTTCTAAAGATGTGCTTGAAGCCCTAGGCTCCGTGTTTACCAATAAGTACTCCGAAGGCTACCCTGGTAAGCGCTGGTATGGCGGCCAGGTAAATACCGATCAAGTCGAAACCATTGCCATTGAGCGCGCCAAACAGTTATTTAAGGCAGATCACGCCAACGTGCAGCCGCTTTCAGGCGCGCCGGCGAACGTTGCCGTCTACCACGCCTGGTTGCAGCCTGGTGACACCGTACTGGGCATGGATCTGGGTCACGGCGGTCACCTCACACACGGCAGTCCAGTGACGACCATGTCCAAACTTTATAACTTTGTGCGCTATAAAATGAAAGATGTAGAAACGGGCGAAATAGATTACGACGAACTGCGTGAACTGGCGATAAAACATAAACCGAAAATTATTATTGCCGGCTTTTCAGCCTATCCGCGCGAGTTGGACTATCAAAAGTTTGCCGATATAGCGGGTGAGGTGAACGCCATGGCCATGGCCGATATGGCGCACGTTGCGGGCTTAATTGTCGGCGGCGTGGCTAAAAATCCGTTCGATTACGGCTTTCACGTTATCACCACCACAACCCATAAGACATTACGAGGTCCACGAGGTGGCTTAATTTTAACGCGCGGTACCAACTCAGGCTCACTCGCCAAAGTAGAAAAAACGTTAGAGAATCTGCCGACTCTTATTGATAAATCAGTCTTCCCGGGTCTTCAGGGTGGCCCACACATGAGTCAGATTTTGGCTAAAGCCGTGGCGTTTGGTGAAGCCCAGCAGCCAGAATTTAAAACGTATGCCCAGCAGATTGTGCGCAACGCTAAGAAGTTAGCCGACGAACTGATGAAACGGGGCTTCAAGTTAGTCACCAACGGCACCGACAATCACCTCATGCTGGTTGATATCTACACGTCATTTGGCATTGATGGCAAAGTGGCTGAAACGGTGCTAGACGAAATTGGCTTAACGCTCAACAAAAACCCCATTGCCGATGATCCCCTGCCGCCCTTCAAACCTTCTGGTATTCGTCTGGGCACACCAGCCATCACCACCCGTGGCATGAAAGAAGAGCACATGGAGCAAGTAGCCGAATGGATGAAGCGTGCAATTATTGGTAGATCAGACACCAAGAAACTCCTAGCTTTGAAAAACGAAGTTAAAGAACTGTGCCTTCAGCTTCCTTTGCCCAGCGACAACTAAATATTAACCTGCAAAGAACCGAATGAGTGCAAGGTTAATTGATGTAATAATCGGTGCAATAAACGGGAAGCCAACAAGCATGAAGAGCAAAATTGCCGTAAATCCCATTCCCTCAATTTGTTCCATGACTTTTTGCAAACCTTCAGGTGCAAAAGCATAGAGCACGCGGGAACCATCGAGTGGCGGAAAAGGGATCATATTAAAGACGAACAGACCGACGTTCATAAATACCGAAAAGGCGAGGAAGCCGCTCATAAAGTTACTGCCAAGCACGAGGCTACCGTTTGCAAGAAAGTCTAAGACTGTGGGATCCCACACGCGAAGCAAGAGAATGCTAAGAATCGCCAAAAGCAAGTTTGTCAGTGGGCCAGCAATACCAACCAGCGCCATACCAAATTCTTCAAACTTTAGACGGGCAAAGTTAATAGGAACAGGTTTAGCAGCGGCAAACGGTGGCATACCGAGCAACACCAGAACAAGGGGCAGGGCAACAGTGGTAATTGGGTCAATGTGCTTAAGGGGATTAAGCGAGATACGACCAAGCATTTTTGCAGTGTCATCTCCCAGCCAATAGCCAACGACGCTATGCATCATTTCATGCAGCGAAATCGCCACCAAAAGTGCCGGAATGGCATACAAAATATACATTAATGTCTCAGACTGCATGAGTACTAGTATAGCATTAACAGATTAAATTAACTCTGGTTCTTGTTCTAGAGTGAGACCGAAGCTGGCGTGAACACTGGTGACGATTTTCTGCTTAAACTCCAAAAGATCACCAGTGGTTTTGGCGTGTTCGTTTACCAGCACCAGCGATTGGTTCTTCCAGGTGGCCATGCCGGTAGCTTTGTCATGATAATTCTTGAGTCCGGCGAGTTCTATTAACTGACCGGCATAGAGCTTGAGCTTGCCATCGTCAGTTTTATGAGAGCGTAGGGTGGGGTAGTGGGTAAGAAGCTGGGTGTAATTACGCTCATTAATAAGCGGGTTTTTAAAGAAAGAGCCGGTGTTGGCTACTTTTTTAGGATCGGGGAGCTTGGCTTGGCGAATGGCAATGGTAGCTTGGCGTAAGTGCTGCGGTGATACGTTGTTAAGGGGAATGTTATGCAGCGTGAAATAGCGCTCAAGATCAGCATAAAATGGTGTACTTTCACTTTTGCGACTCAGTCGCAATTTTATAGAACTGACAATAAACTTATTTTTGTCTTCGCGATTAAAGCGACTGGAACGGTAGGCAAAATTGCAACTCTTTCGCAAAATGGTTTGCCACTCCTGCTTTTCCAGAGCAAAAGCCCGTAGTGATATCAATGAATCTGAAATTTGCTGGCCGTACGCGCCAATATTTTGAATCGGTGCCGCTCCGGCGGTACCGGGAATAATGGAAAGGGCAGTAATGTCTGAAAAACCCCGTTCAACACTTTTTGCAACTACTTTGTCCCATTCTTCACCCGCGCCTACGACCAGCTCTAACACGCCTTTATCTTCAGTCATTTCAAGGCCAGCAATTTGATTAACAATAATGAGCCCCTCAAAGCCTTTGTCTTGAAAAATGGTGTTACTGCCGCCACCGACTACATGAATGGCGAGCCTTTCTTTCTTGGCAAAGGTCGCCGCTTCCTCAATGTCTGCCTCGCTGGTGGCAATACACAAAAAACGAGCATTGCCCCCAAGGCGCATGGTAGAGTACGGTGCCAACGATACATTTTCTTCAATAACCATATCCATTACCCAGTATACAGTAGTCGTGTACATATGTTATCTGTTATAATAACCTGCAGCCAACCAAATTGAGAAACAAAGCCTTTGGCGACTTTTTCAATTTGAGAGGAGGAACATAGCACCAGGTAAAGCTTTTGGTCTCCAGATCAAAGCGAAACAGGCGTGTGGGTTCCGACGCGCACCGGTAGCTCAGCTGGATAGAGCATCTGTCTTCGGAACAGAGGGTCGGGGGTTCGAATCCCTCCCGGTGTACCAAATTTCTTATGCTTAATTAGACACTAGTTTCAGGTGTCTTGTTACTATTTCAAAACAATGCTAAACTATTACCATAAGAATTAAGTTAGGTTTCCGGAGTTAATAACCCAATGTTCAAAATACAAACTCACTACAAAGTAGCAGCAGTCTTTCTGTTTGTACTCACGCTCAGTGTTCTTTCTGGTGTTAAAGCCCACGCTGCAACTCCGCCAGACATCTGTTTCAATTTTAACTCTGGCACCGGTACCATCGAAGACTATTATGACTACGAAGACAATGACAGCCTCAACCCAGCCTGTACTAGAGATGTTGACATTCCAGCTACTATTAGCGGTACGCCAGTCACGATTGTTGGCGAAGATGCATTTCGAGATAAGACCCTCACCTCAGTTACAATCCCTAACTCGGCTACTGTTATCGGTAAATATGCGTTTAATAGTAATCTTATAACTTCAGTTGTAATTCCAAATTCTGTGACGATTATTGAGGTTGACGCTTTCTCTCAAAATCTCCTCACTAGTCTCACGCTAGGCAACTCAGTCTCCACCATAGAAGATGCTGCCTTTGCTGGGAATCAGTTAACAATTGTAAACATCCCAAACTCGGTCAGTACGATTGAACCTGTAGCGTTTGTGGGTAATAGCTCATTAGACAGTTATACGACACAGGCAATGTTTACCAGTGGTGACCCAGCCCAAGTTCAGCAGGTGTATGACTCAATTCGACTCGTGCGTCTTTTTACCGCAGACCCTTCCAACCCCAACAATCTACAAGATAGTATCTTGACAGAAGCAGGCTTTGTGGGTATGGACTTGAACGGAAATGGAAACCAAGACGATGTAATGGGGGGACATCTAATTAATCCAGTTGATGCAGGTGCCGAGGTGGTCTCTAGTTCGAATGTTACTGGGAGTAGCCTAGCTTCTACAGGCCAGAACGCCACCCCCTACGCTCTAGCTAGCCTCACAATGCTCACACTAGCCACTGGTGCCATAACTCTCAAACGATTCTCAAACGACTAGCTCCCAAGCTGAACTAAGGTTCCAACTTCTTGCACTACGGTGTACCAGTTTTCTGTTTTGTTACATTCAGCTATTAAATCAAAGGGATAATTGAACTTTGACCCCAGTTGATCATCATTCAAAAGCAAGTTCGAAAGTACTTTATTGATCAACCCACGTTTTTGTTCAAAATCAGCTTTTTCAAATAGTTTTGGTGCGTCTCTCGCAAGTTTTAACAGATGTAATTTTGTACCATACTCGCTTTCTTCAAAAAGTTCGATATTTTCCAGGCGGTTCCTCAAAGCTCTTCGTGCTTTCTTCATTTCTTCAGACTTTTTTGTGTGAATAGTCTCGTCAATTTTGCCGTCTAGGTAGTCATCATATACACGTTCGAGTCTTGCGTCGTACTTATTTATCTCACTTTCAATAGCTTGTAGGGTTGTCTCGTGCTCAAGCTTTTTTGCTTCGTGGTGTGTTCTCAGTTTCTGGCTGATTTCCTCGTACGCTTTATCGGGGAGCCGAATCTGCATGAAGAGATCGGCTATGATGTCGGTAATATCGTCTTGATTAACGTACGCGGCGTTGTGCTTGCCCTTAGACTGAGTGCAATGCCCATAGATGTACTTTTGTTTCTTCATTTCAAAAGTTACTCTGCACCCACAGTTTGCACACCGTATTAAGCCTCGGTAAGGATAGGGTAGGCCAGCCCATCGTACAGGCTCAATATTGTTTCGCGTACGGATTTCCTCGACTTTTTCAAACTGTTCTTCGCTGATTATAGTTTTGTAGTGGTGTTTGTACAGTTGGCCGTTTACCCTCATTTGACCATAGTAGAAAGGGTCTTTGAGAATGATGGCTACTTTGCTGTTTGTAATTGTTAGAGCGTAATCTTCACGGAGTTTTCTGCCGATTACTGAAATAGAGAAGTTGCCCGAAGCGTAAAGCTCAAAAGCTTTTTTAACTGCTCTAGACTTAAGCGGGTCTAGGCTAACCCATTTCGTACCATCTTCTTTTCGGCTATTTACGTAGCCATACGGTGCGGGAGCTGTCCAGCGACCCTCACGCCACTTTTGTTGGTTTCCACGCTTTACGTTGTCGCTGATAGAGTCTGAGAAGTACTGTGAGTTGGACACACCCATATTGAGCATGAAGTGTTCTTGAGCGGATGAGTTTTTGTTTATGAAGAGGTTGTCGGAGGGGAAGTGCAGTTCGATCTGACCGAGTTTGCACAGACTATTGAGGAGTATAACTTCGGTAGAGTTTGAGTTTCTTGTATAGCGATCAATCTTGTCGAATACTATTATGCACGGCTCCTCGCTCTTGGTAATCAGGTCTATGATCTGCTTAAAGTTTTCGCGGTTGCCCTTGTAGGCTGACTCGCTAATCTGGAATAGCTCGCAGTCGTGATAGCCTTTTTGCTTCGCGTATTGCTCAAGTTTATATACCTGAGCCGGAAGTGAATCGGATTGCTCTAGTGTTGAAACTCGTGCTACAAGATATGCTTTCATGATCTCTCCCAACTAAAAATGGACGGTCGTTGCTTTACCAGTCCAACATCACACGGATATTTTTCTGATACGACCGCCCATTGAGAGCAGAAATGAAAAACCGCGCGACATATTAGGAACTGGTAAAGCCCTTTCATTTTACATCATCCTTGAGCGATGCTTCAATCTCTGCGAGTAACTGAAAGTACTCAGCGAGTATGTCGATGGCGTCGGGCGGCAAGTTGATCATTTCTCGTTACTCCGTGCAAAGCTCTTATAGCCTCGCTCGCTCAGATAGTCGGTGAGTTTGCCTGTATAAGGGAGAATGGAGGTGGTGCCGAATTCGTTAGTTTTTTGCCATTCCGCGACCTCTGCGAACAGTTCAAGCGGGGGATTATCTTCGGTAAGGGGGAGCCTGTGCCCGTGCGATACCCAGTACCGGTTCTTATTTTTAAACCTTGGCATGTCTTTCGTGACATACTTGCTGATATAGTGTCCAACTTTTTGTTGATCTTTGGACGTGTCACCAATCTTGACAGCGTCCGTGAACCCGCTAGTGTAGCTTGGAATATTGTAGAGACCTTTGTTACCACGCCTTCTTCGTTTGTCTGTTTTTGGGTCTATAGCTTTGGTGAGTTTGCCCTCGTAATTAGCGAGTAAAGCGTGGAAATGAAGCGATACGCCGTCTTTGTGGAACTCTGGTACAACTAGGTATTTGAGGTTTGGGCTTGTGCGTTTCTTCTGGTTCTTTAGCCAGTTATTCATACGCTCTTTGCAGAGATCGACATCTTGCCGTGCTTTAGCGAATGTAAATGTTGCAAAGATTTGATGTTCGTTGCAGAGGGCATAGGCTACAACTTTTGCTTTGGTGCGGCGAAGTGAACGAGCCCTGCTATCCTCACTTACGCTTCTGGGGCTTGGAAAGCCGCCTGATCTTTGGACTCTTCCCCTAGCAACGAAGCCTGTCATTAGCTTCTTCTTCGGCTTGTGGTACTGAAATAATTTAACGAAACCTGGGTAGTAATGGGCTACTGCGTGCACTTCGTGAGAAGCCTCGGCGAGTGACCGTGCTCTAAGTAGGTCGGAAAGTCTCTCAACTTTACTCACTAAATGACCCTATTTCTGTCCTGTTAATCAAGTTACAGGACGTCCCAATCCGCGGGTGCTTGGAGTGTCCCGACGCACCCACGAATCGCGGTATTATGTTGGTTCCCAGTGCCACAATCTTTCTCCTTTCTTATGGCTAAGGGTTAATATTTTTGGAAATTAAAAAAACCACCCGTTTCCGAGTGGCTGTATATCTATGATTTAGTACTGGCGTCTTTGCACAACAAAAAACTGCTCATTATGAGCACACCTGGAAAGGTGATTTGAATTTTGTTGCGAGTGGCTGTGCCTGTTTCGCTACAAGAATCTGCTGGTTAAGTAGGGCCTCGTTTCCGTACAGCTTGTCTACTCTTATACGCTACCTGCGTGCACCAGACTGGCTTTTTATGTTTCACCTAGCGATCTAGGCTAAGGTCGATAAAGCTTGACCATTCTACCCTGATAAAAAATAATGTGGGTGTTCATATTATAACATAAGCTCGTTTAATACATTACAATTATGTAGTTAGCTGGCTTTTGTAAGAAGTGTAGTAATCGCAGGTAAGAATGGTGCAATCAGAGCCATGTGATTAGAGGCTACTTGTATGAAGTTCGCATAGTTCTTATACGAAGACTCCTTACCGAGCGAATTTTGTAGCTCAGTAACTACTTTTATTAACTCGTCACTATTCTCAAGTTGTTTAATAACTTCACGGAGTTGATTGAAAAGCTCGTCCGTTTCACTGACCTCAATATTAATTGAGTTATCAGTAGAGTCTATATATACTCGATTACCCTCACTTGTGATATTTATATACGGACTGTTTGACTGCACATTTGACGATGCTTGATCACCGAACAATATTTTAAATGTATCTGAAATGTAGGCATCATTTCCCTTGATATAGAGTCTTTTAGTGACAATGTGTTTGTCTGTGTTGCCATCTGGAAGTGGACGTTCGATTACGTCACCCACCTCAATTGGAAGCGTGGTGTCCTCTGTACGGATAGAGTCTGCACTTACTAGGCCAATGAAGTCGTAAGTCTTCTGCCCGTCCTTTTTTATTAGTTTTAGTTCTTCTGTCGGAAATCTTTCAAACATTTAAGCTCCTTTTTCTGCCCCCTACTTAATTATATCAAGTACGCTGTGTTAGAATTTACGTATCAGTAATACACAAAGGATGTATATGCAAAATGCTACTCCCAAAGAAGAAAATAAAAATTGGTTGACAGCGTTTTTACTATCACTGTTTCTCGGTTCACTTGGTGTTGATCGGTTCTACCTAGGTAAGTCGAAAAGTGGAGCGGTTAAGTTGATTACATTAGGCGGGCTTGGTGTTTGGTACTTAATTGACCTAGTCTTAATTGCAACGAAAAAGATGCCAGATGTAGCCTGGCAAAAAAGTGATTCTGAAAAAGACAAGAAGACTGCTCTTTTAGCTTTCGCTGGGGTTATGCTCTTTGCAATAGCGTTCTCAATGGTTGCAGCGGGCACAGAGACTCAAAATTCAATCTCGAATGTTCAAATTAAACCAGATGCAAATACCAGTAATGTCGAGAGTGAAGCAGATAAAGCGGAACGTATTAAAAAAGAGGCTAAAGCTGCTGCTGCCAAAGCCGAGGAAGAGCGAATCGCAAAACTCGCACCAGATCCTGTAGAATCGATTGTCTTGTGTCGGCAAAATCTTGAACAAGAATATCCATATGGTGCGAAGGTCCGTAGTATTCTAGGAGTTATCGCAGATGAACCAATTTCGGAAGATACTCATTTCTACAAAGTAGAAGTCGAAATAACCAATGCCTTTAACGCTAAGCGAGACAGCGTTATGGAGTGTAAAGTAACAAAGAAAGGTGAATCTCTAGAGATTTCACACTTCGTTGTTTACTAGCATAGACGGAGCCTGGTCGCTTTCAGGGTTAGTTGCGAAGTGCGTCAACGACGGTGTACCATGCATAGAGTCGACCCCTAGGGTCGGCTTTTTGCATGGTTATTCCCGAGAGTGATCCGAACCCACGACCAAATTTTGGAACAAAATTTATAGGTCGGGGAGTTCGGTGGAGCGAAGACGCGCACAGAAGCTTGCTTCGAGCACGACTGAACGGAGAAGCGTAGCGCAATCCCTCCCGGTGTACCAAGCATAACCACAATGACCTCTATAATTCAGGGGTATTTTAATACCTTTAACTCTATGCTAAACTATTACCATAAACATTAATCTCCACCACAGATTAACGGAGTTGATAACATTAAAACCTTTCGAAGAATACACTACAAAGTAGCAGTTACTGCTGCTTTTATACTAATATTTGGCGTTTTTTTTCGAGGGAACGCTCAGGCTACAACTAGCATCAGTATAACTTCGCCAGCCAACGGAAGCGGTGCTGGCTCAACTTTTACAGTTGCTGGCACTGCTACTGCAAACCGATCCATAGAAGTAAAGGTTAACGGTACCTCTGCGGGCACGACTACATCTGACAATAGCGGCACCTGGAGTGTCAATCTTACTAACCAGCCAAATGGAAATAAAACTGTTGAGGCTACTGCGAGCGGTCAGTACGTATATGCCAACATCTTAGACATCGATGACAATTTGAGCAACACTACAAATTCACGCATGGCTCGTATTAACATGCTGACAGGCATTGAAGAAAGTTCATTTAATATTGCTGCTGCGCCAGGGCCGTTCCCCATTAACTGGAAGCCAAACCCAGCTTTCACCAAGGCATACGGCGTTACGCCATACCTAGATAGTCCAACAGTATGGGTTATGGATCTTGTAAATGGTACAACCACAACATTCACGCTGCCAGGCTCGGGACAAAGAGGAGCCGCAATTGCCTATAATGTAGATGGATCAAAAGTCTACATTACCGATAACGAAAATCAAACGGTATATGTATACGATACATCTACCGATGCACAAATTGGTGGGGGTATAGCAATAGGAGCTGCGCCACACAGCAACATTCTGCGCCCTGGCTCTAATCAAATTTGGATTGTGAATTCAGCAGACCCAACGCTAGCAGTCATTGATACTGTAACTGATAGCGTTATTCATACATATAGCATTGCAGGCGAAGGTGATGGACTTGTTTTCAGTCCCGATGGAAGTATTGCCTATGTCGGTATACCAAATGGTATCGAACTTCTTAACGCTAATACCGGTGCGCATATCGATACTATTCCAGTAGCCACCTATACCCCCACAGTCATGAAGGTGAACGCGGCTGGCACAAAGCTGTATGCTTCCTATCCGGTTGATAGCGTTATTCAAGTTTTTGATCTTAACGCCAATGTGCTAGAGGACACCATCCCTGTGTCTAACGGAGTATGGGGGTTGGCTTTTAATGATGACGAGACGCGTCTCTACGCTGCCGCTCCTAATCTCGGAGGAGGCTTGAGCGGTACCGACATTAGCGTTATAGACACGGCGACCAATACTATTACTGGCACAATAACACCTGGCGGCGGAGCACCATTCTTTATCTACAGTTCGCCAATTGAGTCAGCATCTACATCAATTACACTCTCTGGTAACTCAAATACAGACTTAGTTTTAGCTGAGACGGGTGAGAGTAGAACGCCAATTATGGCTGCATCGGTTATGCTCGCTGTACTGGCAAGCTTAGCTATAATTAAGCAGCGCTTTTACAGATCACTTAAGTTTTAGAAACGTACAGCTTAGTTGCGAAGTGCGTCAACGACGGTGTTTGTCGCAGTTTGCTATAGTTGTTTTATGAAGAATCCATTTAAAATACTCTCGTCAAAAATTGTGTATCAAAATCCGTGGATAAAAGTTCGGGAAGATGAAATCATTCGGCCTGATGGCAGCGAAGGTATTTATGGCGTGGTTGAATCAAAAGATTCAGTAATTGTCGGCGCGCTAAACGAAAAAAATGAAATATTTCTTATCTATTCGTTTAGCTATCCTGCGCAGTCGTGGCAATGGGAGCTACCAGGTGGTGGAGGCGACGGCGAGGAGATAGTAGCCGCGTCAAAGCGTGAACTAGCCGAGGAGACGGGGATAGTCGCCAAAGAATGGATTCAGCTGCCGTCTACAAGAGTCTGCGATGGCTTGATGACGGAACGCACCGCTACGTTACTTGCAAGAAACCTAGAATTTCAGCCTCGGCCAACATCAGATGATCAGGGGGTGATTGCCAAAGGTCAGTTTTTCTCGCTTGAAAAGGTGCATGAAATGGTAGAAACGGGTGAAATTGATGAGGGGCAAAGCATCACGGCACTGTATTTAATTGAGAGATGGCTTGATAATAATTGCTCTCAAGCACGCAGGGGTTGACAAAGAGTATAATTAGTAGTAATATATGACTATGAGTTACGAAAATTCATCTCATAATCAGTTACCGCCAAATGAACAGCCGGAAGGTGCATCTGGTGCGGTAGCCCCCTCAACAGAACTTGCTGGATGGACGGAATATGCGGCGGCTACCATACGCCCTGACGGCAAAGCGTATGACGACAACGGTAATGAAGTAGAATATCCTTGGCACCTCGTCGAATAATCTGCGTGACGACTTCCTTATTCTTGCCACTTTTTAGTAACCATTATGAAATATACCTTATGTGTGTTATGCTTAAGGTAAGCAAGTGGTTATTATAGCCTCTCCGTTGTCATATTTAGTTCTTTATAAAACTTTTATCATCTCGGTTAGAACATTTTAGACGTGCGCTGATAAAAGATAACGAAAGGACAGAAGAAATGGCAATGAAACTTTATGTAGGAGGCCTGGCATACAGCGTCACCGAAAAAGAATTAGAAGAGTTGTTTGCAGCTCAAGGTAAGGTGGTAAGCGTAGCGATTATTAAAGATCGTGACAGCGGCCAATCCAAGGGCTTCGGCTTTGTGGAAATGGAAGACGTTAAAGACGGTCAAACTGCCATTAAAGAGCTCAGCGGCAAAGAAGTCAGCGGCCGAGCAATTATGGTAAACGAAGCACGACCAAAAGAAGACCGCAGCTCCGGCGGCGGTAGTTTCCGTAAGTCTTACTAGTAAATCTTGATACATTAAATTAATAAATCAGGTTTCAGATGTAGCCTGTTGAATGGGCGAGTATTGCCAGTGCAAAAAATTAATAAGCATATTGAAATTGTGCGTTCTTCGGTTGTTTGTCTGAGTTCGCTTAGTCAAGAATCGTGTGATGCGATTTTTGAAGTTTTGCAACGATCGTATGCCACGGTTGGGGTGACGACCGTTAACAATCTCGCAGATCTTGAGGCGCTCGCTCAGCGTAAGCCAGATCTGGTATTTTTAGGCATGAAATTTGTACCGCTTGAACCAGGTACAGATCTGTTAGATTCTCAGAAGGTGTGGTTGGCGGGTTATCTTGAAGAAAGAGGCATCACCTGCACTGGCTCCCCTCGGCTTGCTCATGAACTTGACGTTAATAAAGACCTGGCGAAACAACGAGTAACTGAGGCAGATGTACGAACTGCGCCTCACGTGGTTATTGCCCAGGGTCAAACAATTGAGCCCAAAGATGTATCTTTGCAGTTCCCAGTCTTCATTAAACCCACAAATCGAGGTGGTGGACTCGGTATAAATAGTGACTCAGTTGCTCATACATGGGCACAAGTGCAAACCAAGGTGGCGTCAATTGCCAGCGAATATGGCTCAGACGCCCTGCTTGAAGAGTATTTGCCCGGCAGAGAATTCAGTGTGGCAATTTTAAGAGATGCTGACACATATTCGGTTATGCCGCTGGAGCTGATAGCGCCATCAGACGACCAGGGTGCTCGGATCTTAAGCGATCAAGTCAAATCAGCCAATGGCGAAGAGGTGGTGGCAGTGACAGACCCGTTTTTAAAAGACCGAGTCTCATCACTGGCGCTCAAGGCGTTTCACGCGCTGGGTGCTCGAGATTATGGGCGGATTGATATTCGTCTGGACGTAGCAGGCAACCCCCATTTTCTTGAAGCAAATCTTATTCCTAGCTTAATTGCTGGTTACGGCTCCTTCCCGAAAGCGTGTATGCTGAACCTTGAACTTGCGTACGAGCCCATGATTCTCCACATTGTTGAACTTGCCTCTGCCCGCACCGCTGCGGAGCCAGTGGCTGCACCACAACCCGAACTAGCTTCTGCCATCCCTGCCTAGCCACAAATTCCCTTATTGATAAATCTCAACAAAACTGCTATGATTACCCCTGTACTGATTCAACGTAACTAGGGGTAATGTGAACTATTTTTACATTTTACGTTCAAGTAAAGACGATAAACTTTACTATGGATCAACTACAAACCTTAAAAAACGATTTATTCAGCATAATAATGGCGAAGTGATTTCAACCAGATTTCGCAGACCATTAACCCTGGTCTACTACGAGGCATATACTGATCTGGATCGAGCACGTGTTCGAGAAAGACAAGTGAAGCGTAGTGGCAGCATTAGGAGTGCTTTGATCAAACGAATCGTTTAACCCGCTTTGCGAAGGTGTGGGCCAGCCCGGCCTCTCGCAGAGAAGCCGGGCCAGTAGCTCAGCTGGTTAGAGCACCTGCCTCTTAAGCAGGGTGTCCTGGGTTCAAGTCCCAGCTGGCCCTCCATGAGAAGCCCAGATCTTTTGGTCTGGTTTTTTCGTGCGTGTCTTCTTGGCTTGAGTCTAGGACGCAGATTTGAAGAAGATGACAGTTTTGAATATATCGGCCGGAGGATTTTTTCTTTGTTAAGATAGTTGTATGAGTGATCAAAGCAAAATCGATGAAGTGATTAAACAAAAGCGGCCAAAACTTATCTTTTTAACCGGGAGGACAAGTACTGGCAAGACTACGCTCTCAAAATCTCTGCAGAAGAAGCACGAGTATGCTGTTATCGAGCTGGATGATGTTATAAACGGCCTCGACGCGCCAGAACATGTTGTCAAATATGTTGAAGTGTATCTCAACCGTGAAGTTCAGGATCTTGTACACGCTTTTGTCAGTGCCGTTAAACAACAAATAACAGAGTCACTTACTAATCACCCAGCTGTTATTATCGAGGGCGCACTCACAAATATCGATACGTTAAAAGAAATTATTACACCGTGGTCTGATTCGTTTCTGCTCGTCTATCTACACCCAAAAAATATTGATGCCTACAAAGAAAGGCTACTGAGCAGATTTGCACTTTCAAACAAAGATAACGACAATAGACTTCCAGCGCATTTTTGGGAAAAGCTTAGTTCAGAGCAAGTAGAGAAGTATTATCAAGACCGAGTGGTAACGCCCGAAATCGAGAAAGCAATTGCGCAGTGCGCCAAAGAGTCGGCAGAAGTGTCTGACGCCAGACTTGCGAAGTTCTCGGCTACGTTTAAAGATGTACTGAAAATCGAAGTTTAGCTTCAGCAGTCACCAAAATGGCTCTCCATTTAAAAGCCGCAAAAGCTTGCTGTTAATTAATCGCTAATTCAACCGCTTGCTTAATTACCACGTGGTTTGCGTCAATGAGCTTAATGTCAGTGTCTTTCTCTGATATGGCTAGTGGTAGCTCAGTACACCCTAATAGTACTGCTTCGGCTCCGGATTTTCTAAATCGCCTTAGTATTTTGTTCAGTTCTGATTTTGTATTTAAGCTTTGTTTTCCAGCCATCACGTCTTTAATGGCAGTGTTGATGATGATCTGCTCATCGTCTGTGGCTGTAATTGGCTCGATCCCTATTGCTGTAAGACCGTTACTGTACAACCTCAGATCTCTAGTGCTTTGTGAACACGCAATGCCAACCTTGGCATAGCCTTGATTTTTAGCATCAGAACAAGCTTGGTCGATCATGTGTACCAATGGTGTATTGACGGCTGCTTCCATTTGCTTATCAAAATAATGTACCGTGTTGCAGGCTACAACGATAAGTTCGCTGCCCATGTCTTCAAGTTTCTTGACAGCTTTTACTAAATCAGCAGCCACCAGTTCTTTATCACTAATGCCATATTCATCGAACCCCGAGAGCGACGTGCTGTATACCATCACCTTAGGGAAGTCGGTATCGTCCCAGGCATCGTAGTTTTTTTGCATATACTCAATTATGCGTTTATACATATTTGCTGAAGCAGATGGGCCAATACCACCAAGTATGCCAATTGTTTTAAACTTACTTGCCATGCGAGCTATTGTACTATCGCTGCTCATAAAATAGTAGTGAGAGGCTTCGTGATGGCCTCTGCGAAATGTCTAAACCACCTAGGCTGATTGCACTCACTTGTACTTTCCGGCTCATGCGGGTAAAGTAAAAACATAACTACTTAAGGAGGGTTTTATGTCATTATTTTCAGTACTTGCTCAGACATCAAGTGAGATTAACTTCGATTCGTTTGATACATCACAATTTACCACTACCACCACAACTACTACTACCAACGGTGATAGCGGTATCTTGGCTGGCATTCTGGGGGCATGGCTCATAGTTGTGCTGGTGGTCACGGTTTTAGTAGTCGTCTCAATGTGGAAGCTGTTCAAAAAGGCTGGCAAGCCTGGCTGGGCGGCAATTGTGCCAATTTATAACACTATTGTGCTGCTTGAAATTGTTGGTCGGCCAATCTGGTGGATATTCTTAATGCTCATCCCATTTGTAAACTTTGTGGTAGCCATTATTGTGGCACTTGATCTGGCAAAATCATTTGGCAAAAGTGCCGGGCTCGGTATTGTCGTGGCCTTCTTTCCGGTTATTGGGTATCCAATTTTGGCGTTTGGTGATGCGAAATACGTTGGTCCCGCTGCGCCTGAGGCATCTGCGGTAGCTTAACCACTCCTCAAATAGAGAGTAAGATCAGTAGAGGAGCTGGTTTTTTACTCCCACCTCTGTTAAGATGGGCGAGTGAAACTTCTTAACGGCTCAGATCTCGCCAGTTTTATTCAAGAGCGCCAGGCGCGGGCAGTGCGTGGTCTCCGTCAGGCTCACAGTGTGCATCCAAAGCTGGCTATTATTGTCACCGTTGAAGATCCGGTTATTGAAATTTACATGCGCTTAAAGAAGCAATATGGGCGCGACATTTTAATTGATGTCGATATTCACCGCGTTAAACAAGCTGAAGTAGTCGCGTTAATTAAAGAACTAAATAAAGACAGTACCGTCCACGGCATTATTGTGCAGTTGCCACTGGCGGATCCGACGCAAACCGATGAAGTAGTGAATAGTGTCGCACCTGAAAAAGATGTTGATGCACTGGGCGCTCAGGCAACACACGATCCAGCGACACCAACAGCAATTTTATGGTTACTGGCTGGCTACAACGTTGATTTAAGGGGTAAAAAAGTAGTTCTCATTGGCAAAGGAAAGCTCGTGGGTCAACCACTTGAACGGATGTTGAAAAACTCCGGTATTGAGGCCATTGCCTGTGACGAACAGGATGATATTAAAAAAGAAACGCAAGAAGCGGATATCATCATCACTGCCACGGGACAGCCAGGGATTCTCACCAGCGATATGATCCCCGAGAATGCGGTTGTAGTTGACGCCGGCGTGGCCGTAGAGCAAGGAGTGGCCAAAGGGGATATTGCCGCGGAAGTTTACAAACGCGATGACCTAAAGATTACGCCAAAAAAAGGCGGCGTCGGGCCCCTCACCATCTGCGCATTGTTCGAAAACGTCATTAAAGCCGCCAGACTCAATGTAAACATTGAGTTAGATCGTAGATAAAAGCAAATAGCAAATAGAGTTACTTAGATCTCAACGCCTTGATTAAGGCAGTAAGCATTTTTGTGAGCTGATTGCATTCATCAACTAAAGACCTGGTTTCGATTGAATACAGTCTGCTGCAAAGTAATAATTGCGTTTGTAATTCTGCAAGTGAACCAAGTGCTATGCTCGTAAACTGAATCGTTTCTTTGTTGCTGAGCCTTTTTTGCCCCTCGGCTATATTGCTTGGTACAGAGACGGCAGATCTGCGTATCTGATCGCTCAGTGCAAATTGCTCTATTTTCGGTAATTGCCTCACTACTTTGTAGGCAGACTCCACTAAAGTCATAGATCGCTGCCACACCAGCAAGTCTTCAAAATTATACGCCATAAAGTACCCCCTTTTTTTGCAGCGTTCTATTTGCTATTTGCTTTTATCTATAATCTTACTCGCTTAAAGCGAGTTTCACTCGTTCAGCCACCTGCCGAGGTGTCATTTCAGCCTTGACGATAAAAGAATGTACGTGTAGTTCTTTCAGTGATTTCGGAGCTTCTTCTTCACCGAGGTTGGTCAGAATGATAACCGTAATGTCTTTGCCCCAGGCTTTCTTGCGAAGCTCAGCGAGCATTTCGTCACCGGTCATTTCGGGCATCATCAAATCAAGCAACACAATTGTTGGCTTAAAGTCTTCCAAAAGCTCGAGGCCAACTTTGCCATTTTCGGCCGTCTGCACATCAAACCCCTCCGCCTCGAACTTCAAGCGGTACATTTGGCTAATAGCCACGTCGTCTTCAATAATCGCAATTTTTATAGCCATTACTATCAATGCTAGATGAAAACACAAAACTTAGCAATACCGATAAGTTACGCGAGGGCGGCTTTGGCTTTTTCTAAGACCATTTGGGGGGTGGAGCTGGCTTTTACTATGTAGTCGCTGACCCCTAAGTGCCACAGGGTGCGGGGGGCTTCGTCGCGGCTAATGTTGGTCAGAATGATGACGGGGATCTTCTCACCCCATTCTTTACCGCGCAGTTCGCGCAGCATTTCGTCGCCGCTCATGATGGGCATGCGAATATCCAGCAAAATCAGATCTGGCTTCTCCTGCTCGGCCACTTCAAGACCCTGCTTGCCATCAATAGCAGTTGAAACACGGTACTTAGCAAACTCAAACTTGAGTCTATACATTTCTAAAATGGTATGATCGTCTTCAACAATAAGTATTTTTTTCATAACGCCCGCTTTCTTAAACAAAAAACGAAGCCAGCCTGGGCATTTCGCCTTCACTGCCTTCGTTTAAGTATAATAAAAGATCTAATCTGTCTCAAAGTATAAGCCTATACATTCCCTACGTCAACTATTGCCAATCTGATTTTCAGATCAAACAAAAACTTGACAAAGAGGGTCTAATTTGCTATAGTTTAATATGTGCAGAAGGCACACCCATTGCTGGTGTTGCCCTAAAATCTCCTCTGATAGAACGGCTCCTAAAATACTACTTAACAAAAACGTGCGACCTCGCTATGGTTCGAGTTAGACAGGGTAGTATTTATATGATTTCGTGTAGGCCGTCGATAATGATCTTAATCCCCAATTCATTCATGTGCACTCCATCAGTGTCATGATAGTCATGATGATCATTTAAGAAAGAATAAAAAATACTCGAAAGGTCTACAATTGTTACAGATTCAAAAGTATCTGCAACGGTGCAGATCGTCTTGATGTACTGATCTGCACTCTTGTTAAATAACCCTCCTTGCTCCCCCTGTGTGATTGTATCTACTGGAGGGGGCAGCAAGACGTACGTCTTGGCGGCATTGTCTAAGCATGATAGCAAAGCCATAACGTTTTGTCTGAAGTCATGAAGAGGTGTTTTTCTATAGATGTCATTATGTCCGATACTTAATACAAAGGTTGAATTTCTTATATTCGAGCACCATGCGTATCGGTCTACCGCGTCTCGAGAGGTTGCGCCTCCATAAGCGCAGTTAATGGTTGCGGCATTTAGTGCATGATCAAAACGAACCAAATCGGGCTGCTTCAATTTTCCAAAGATGCTATCTCCAATTAGGAATATTGTCTTCTTCATAAATTTATTACGGCATTGGATGGGGTAAATAAACAGGATTAGATACCGTAGGAATTCCTTTCTCCTTACAAGACAGTATAAATTGTTTTGCGCGTGCTGTCTTTGGATTAAAGTAGATCTCACGTGTGTGTAAATCATACGCTTCAGGAATAATTAATCTAGTAGTAACGTATCCCCGTTCTCTTAAGTAGGGTGGTGTAATATCGGCAACATAGATGTGGCGATATACGGTCTGGCATAGCTGGCGGATTGCTTGCCGTTCGACTTTTCGAGTATCGACTTTTCTTATAGAACCGATTTTATAGCGCTTGCGAAGAAGTTTATAGTGGGCTCTATCCTGATAGTAAAGGAAGCGCTCGTAAAGAGATTTTATATCCGACACTTCATTGACCCTAAGATGCATCAGATAATTCGCATAGTTATAAGTAAAAAGGGCTTCTCTAAGCGCTTTGTCGCAAGCCTCTTGCTCATTAAGCTCGGCCGAGCACCCAATTCCAAAAATAACCCCCTTTGCAGTAGGTGGTCCGTCTAAAAAGCACAGAATGACAGGTATATTTGTCTCTGAGTATAATCGCAGAAATGTAGGATGTAAGTTCTTCCGAAGAGCCGTATCTACAAGAGGTGAGTTAAGTGAGGTTGGTTCAATAGCCTGAAATATCTCGGTGAAGTAATGATTCAGCACGATCGAGTCTCTTTCTATAATCTCTAGTAGTCCTGAAAGGATGGCTGCGCCTCTCGTTTTATTAAATGCGACACCAGTTGAAGTGATATAGGATAGTCGCTTTGTTTGATGACAAGGCATATAGACTTGACCTGCCGGATAAAGGATAGAAATTTTCTTTTCAAGCTCTTCCACGGCGACCCATGCAATGTTCTCATTCTCAGATGCATAATATTCAGTTATTTCTGGATGTTCATCAAAGAGGTGCGCTAGGGATTGGATAGGGACTTCGGGCTGTCGTAGACCAATGGCATGCGGTGATCCCCATGTAAAATCTTTTGCATTATAGTATGCCAATGAATGGCGCTCCATGGCCTCGCCAAAGCTTTTCTGTAAAGCGACCTCTGAAGATACATCAACACCCAGCCCACCACTGCTTAACTCCTTGGTCTGATCGAACAGTATACTGGATTGTGTACTAAGAGTTTGAAACCAGTACAACCCAAATTCCTGTAAATCTTTGCGCTCGAGGCACGCATTAAGAAGTCCGGTATATCTTCCATAAAGCTCATACATGTGTCCAAGAGACTGTCTTTGGGCTTGGGAAAAATCTCGATTCCAGATATACAGCATCACGATATTCTTAATACCGGATAGTAATCGAGTATCTCACCATCACTTATTAGTATTTGTCCGGGTTTGTGGTGTTGTATCATTTTTTCCAACAGAGTCTTACTAATTGCATCGGATCCAATTGCTTGTATCTCATTAGCGTAAATAGTTGCATCAAGAAGTTTCCTGGCATAGACATAGTCGACTCGAGCTATCTGTATATACCCATTAATGCCTAATTCGGAATTGATAAACTGATAGTATACAAATTTGTTCATAAACCTCCCAGTTCAATAGCGCGGTCATCTATTCGTGGTTAAGATGACCGCGCAATGCTACTATTCTGCACCACTACACATAAGATCGGTGCATGTATTAAATTCTGTCATCGTGAGTTCCTCCTTTCTCCTGTCTTAATGCTCAACGCGGGGCAGGATTACATAATCGCCCCGCTCTCGCCGGTACGTAACTGATCTGCAAGGAATCGTGAGACTGCTTTTTGATCAAGTTTTCCGTTAACAACTATCATCCATTTTCCTATATCTGTGTCAGCAAATCTTATAACTTGCCTATCAGTCCAAACTGCTGGCTTGCCTACAAGGGGGTCAATAACAACAAAGCCCTCACTGGATAACCCACACAGCAGAACTGAGTGATAGTAATCTCCCTCCTTGCTTTGGCCGGCAAGGATAATAGACTTTCCTTCTTGGAGTAGAGATTTAAGCGAGGCGGCGCTAATCGGTACCCCGCTTTGCTCCTCTGCCCCGAGGTTGCTTAATCTGTCAAGACCTGCATCATACTCTGACTTTAGACGCTCAAATAGGTGTTGCTCCAGGAGGCCTTTCTGGAACCGGTCAGCTAATGAGTGTGTAAGGGTTACATCAATACCTCGAGCTGTCATCTCGGCTGCTAGGTGTGAATAGTGCTGCCCTGGAATGTAAGAGCTGTCAGAAGCTACAGCGTAGGTTCTCTCAACCTCATTTGTAGGCTGCCCGTGCTGAAGATATGACTCAATCATGGTTGCGCAAGCAGCGCTACAGGTGATTGCATGTTGTACCTTAGGTTGAATATTCCATGAAAATAATCTTTCATTACGTTTCCTAAGTTGCTGTAGCCCATCGATAATCTCGTCGTCATTGTAGTCATAGATACCATCTCGATGATCAATAAGACTGGCATCAACAAGGTGCTGTGCTAAAATTTTTCGCAGGACATAACCCGAAGCTCCTTCTAGGTTTGTTGCTATCATATACTCTTCAATATTGTCAAAACTTACACATTTTCTTAGAGCAACTATTTGAACCCAGTCCTCATTGGATATATGTGCTGGCTTCGAAGGCTCCTGACCTTCTTTTCGGTATACTGACTCCATTCGGGCAGGGATGGTGTATCCATATTTGGCTTGAAGATTTGCAAGACGATATTGCATAACTAATGAATCCCCGCCATGAAATTCTTGGGCAAGGGAGATCAGATCGTCTTTCGATGAATCCTTATCTAAAGATATAATAAGATTTTTCGCAGTGTAGTAACTGAAATATGTTGCAGTATTAAGATACTGTGCCATAAAATCGTCAAAGTCTTCCGAATACTTATCGGCTAGCTCAATGCTGTGTTTTTCGACAAATCTTTTAATTGCGGAGGAATATGCTAATGTAGCATTGTCTATTGTGACGCTAGTTTTGTAAGCGTCGATAAGTAGATCTATAATTTTTGGTGTAAGCTCGTTCGCATCGTAGTCCTTTATTCTTGTCACAAGGGGCTCTAGATGGCATTCAAAAAATTCATGATGTCTGTGCCATGTTTGAACGAGGTTGCCATAGTACTCGACTGGTGATTGCCCAAGGATAGTTTCGATCTCTGTTTGTAAATCGGGATTATTTTCTGCAACATAACGGTTAGCCGCCATATAATCCACAACCATCCTTTGGTCAATGTCTGGCTTCCACTCATCTGGGATAAGAGATACTTTGGCGGTAGGATCAATTTGATTCCTTACATTAATAACTCGTTCGTAGTTTTCCATCAGAGATTACCTTTAGAGGTGTCTACTATTACTGTACCTGCTTCAGCATCTAATTCAACATAACTTTTATGAGGTATTTTTTCTGTGTCCACTCCGATCATACACGGAATACCAAATTCTCTTGATACAACCGCAGCATGCGATAGCTTGCCACCTTCTTCTGTGATGATCCCTGCAGCAGTCATAATTGCATGCATGTCTTCTGGGCCTGTTTTTCGAGCGACTAAGATTGCATCGGGTTGCCATTCGTCCGGGTGTAGGTCGTAACGTAAGCCGAGGGCTCTTGCAATTCCCTTGCTTGCAATATGTCCTGAAAGTATATCCTCAGCCAGGCCTTCTTTTCGCTCGAGATACGGAGACATATCAACAGTGGCAGGTCGAAGCTGGAGCCAGTATATGATGCCGTTCTTAATGCAGAACTCAATATCACAGGCGTAACCAAGCTGATTCTCAATCTCCAGGCAGATTTCTCCTACTGACTGACCGCCTGTATTAATGGGGTTTTGTGAGTTATCGTCGCTTGAATCTGAAACGGGGTAGGATATTGAATTTGGAGTCTTGGTTCCGTCAACCAAATTGGAGCCTCTGCCCTCCACCCATTCTAATATGCCATTTCCGTTTCCAGCACCAATCCATACGCCTGCAAATTCTGGCTCTATAAATTCCTGTATAACTACATTCATCTCTATAGAATCCAGGGGCATATTATTGCGAGTGGAATATAGCGTAAGAGCTTTGTTCCTCTCTACCGACAAGTGAACTTCGGCCACAGCTTTGCTCAATTCATGCGTTTTTACGGCAAGCACGGTTTTAAATTGTCCTGCGTATGAAGCTAGGTGGCCGTCTTCTACGTTCGCAGAGCTTCTAACCGCCCACAGGGTTTTTTCGTTGAGATGTTGACTGTTGAGAATATCATCTATATTTTCAGTGGTGCTTGGAATAATAAAAAAACTCGGCACATTCATGCCGAGTTTCTGGAGCATTTCTAGCCCGCAAGCCTTACCTCCTGGGTTCAACCCAGGGACATCAATGATGTCAGGTGTAGCCATAAAATTTTGTAACTCAGGATTACTCATATTATTTCACAACTCTACTGTTAATTATGATGGGCTATTGGTAACCGGATTGTCAAGTAGAAATTTACTTGAATCTCAAAATTAACTCCACAAAGATAGGATGCACATCTGTCTACCCGGCCGTCTATTAAGCATCTCTAACATGCCCACCTTACCATAAGCATAACGGATGAGAAGGCAAAAAACTTGACAAAGAGGGTCTAATTTGCTATAGTTTAAGATGTGCAGAGGGCACACCCATTGCTGGTATTGCCCTAAAACTTCCTCAGGTAGCCCAGCGTTAATCTGTGTAACATCTCCACAGGCAGTTAAATTAATCGGTCACTTGGCTTCGGCAAAGTTTGTTGCAATCGCGATATATGTAGCGCTAAACTTGTCTATCTCAGACTCGATGGCCGCAGTTATATCATCTCCGCCGTTGGCAATCTCTGGGCTCAGGAGCGCGGCGTGTACTGATTCTCGCCCAACCATGAGAAGGGTGCGAGCTACATCGTGCATCGTAAACGGTTCTCGTACTTTTTGCTCCCTGGAATCGAACACATTGGTAAGGATTGCGCCGTACTCTTCTGTAACCACTGTTTCTTGAGCTACGAGTTCTGACCTAATTGCATCGGATGATAGTGCTAGCGTTCCTATGTTTCTCTGCAGTGAAATAGCTCGTATGGCGGGATCGATATCTTCGGGCGTCACAGATTTAGGGAAAGCCCCTAGTCCTAGCTGCTGCCAGAAATCACAACGAGCAACAAGATTGAGAAGCGGCTCAAACTCTAAATCGGTTTTAGTGACAGCACTCATTGCCGCTTCGGTCAGCTTGAGCCTTCTTGCCTCACCAAAGTGTAGTGCCTCGGCAGTGTACAAGGCAAGATCATGCTGAAACTTCGCTTGGCCGCCTTCCTCTCCTCGGCTTCTCCATATCTGATAGGCAGCCCCAGTGGTTAGCCCTGCGGCGCTACAAGCCTCTGTAAGCCTCACGTCAAAGTTTCCACGATCTCTGGCAAAATCAAACCCGCTTTGTAGAATTTTCCGTTTTGATGGGCGCCCTGCTGATATATTCGACATAATAACTCAATCTCAGCCACCCTTTAAGTATACATATTATAATAGTATATAGTTCCGTATGTCAAATACTTGACAATTATCTCTCAGAATGCTATAATGAAAAGATGATTGAAGCAGAATTACTAGTATCGAACATACCTGCACTTCCTGAAATACAAGAGGCTGCTCGTGTTCAGTGGAATGCGAGCCACCACTCTCAAAACTTTCATGACACAAAAGAGCGGGCAAAAGAGGTCTTTATGTCCAGCTCGTTGCTTACTAAAGCTCTCACCGTTCCTTTTGGGATTGGCTTAATCGCTGCCGAAGGCTACGAGCTTTCGTGGAAAAATGAAAATCGGCTAGCAGACATTGCTACCGAACGATTTATGGCGTCAGGCGGAGAGGCTCTTGCAGATCCTGCAAGAGGAGTTGCGGCCTTCACTGGCAAGCTTGAGATAGCAATAGGCGTAGGGGCGGTAATTGCACTCCATAAATATAAACCAGCAATGGATGTGATTCGCCAAAGATATTTTTCTGAGTATGAAGAAGAGCCGGTTAGAGAAGAGGGTGATGAAGTGCAAGCGACCGCTATCGAAGATGAATCAGACTTACAGCAAAAGAGATCTGCCTTAAAATCTTTTGCAAAAGTAGGTAAATTATGGGGTCTTGCGGTGGGTACGGGCGCATTTGGTGTAACAACGCTGGAAGATGCTGCACGTGAAGAGTATTCACTTCCTAAGAATATTGGAGCCGCTACAGCGGCAGCTGGCATATTGGCTGTCAATAATGCTGCACTCGCTGGCGGTATTCTCTGGGGGATTAAAACAAATACCCCCTTTGTGTCAGATGGACTCAGGAATCTTGCAGAGTGGCTTAAAACACCTGTGTTTGTAGGGGGTATCCTTGGTGGAGGAATGGCCTGGAAAGCTCATAAAGAACGCCGTCGTATCAAGCAGAAGTGGGCTCGCGAAGAAGCTGAAGCCAGCCAGATAGCAGTAGAGGAGAGCCAAGTACCTGCAGTCGAAATGATATAATCTTAAAAGTGGCAATAAAAACAAAAAAGAACAGCTTATACGCAACTGCAATTCTAGTGGTCGCTGCTTCTTTATTTGTTTTTGAACAAAGTCCAGCGAATGAGGCGGTTCGGGCAATCGTTGGTTTTAAGGTGCTTGATGCTACTGGCAGCGCACTACTGGCAGCGCTTACGGTAGGGCTTATAACGCTAGCGGTAGAGTTCAGCTCCAGCACGCTCATTGCGCTTGGACTCAACCACAGCCGTCGCTTTAAAAAATTCTCGCAGCGTTTTAGTAAAAACTCTCAAAAAGACGTTTCTAAAAACTCAACCTCAGACTATCTGCTTGCGCTTGGTATTGGCGCAGGCACTTTAGTCATTAAAAAACACTTCCAGAATAAGAAGCAGACGCTCAAAGCTGATCTTAAAAGCGCATTTAAAGCATCACTTGCAATAACGTTCTTTAGCGCGTTCGTAGCATTTCTAGCTAGTGGTGGGGTGGGGCTGGCACAACAGGTCGGTCTTGAGACGCAGGCACAGTATTTTCTAGATGTTGTAACAGACTGGCGTTTCTGGCTAGTGGTGGTTATTGCCTCTCAGTTATATGATCTAGTGAAAAATAGACCAAAAACTACTTGACAAAACACATAAACATTGCTATAATTTGACACAGTTTAGTTATTATTTACAAATAGGCGTAAGCGTTACCTGACTCATCGAAGCAGTAGCGCTTGGGCTTATTTTTTAATATGAGAATACACAAGTAGTATCTATGGAAAAACACGTACAAGTAAATTGGATCAAAACGCTAACTGAACTTAAGCTTGATAAAACTCCGGCGCTTGTTGTTGACTTGAATATTATTCGGAGTAATCTTAAACGCTTTCGTCGTGTTTTACCACGAGTGAAAATTCACTATGCTGTTAAGGCTCTTTCAGATGAATGCGTACTGAAGATAATTGATGAATATGTGGACGGCTATGACATAGCATCTTATGGTGAGCTCAAAACTATCAGAAAAATATCAGATAAGAAAGTTCTGTTTAGCAATCCGGTGAAAATTCCGGCTCATGTAAAGTCTTCACACAAAGAGGGCGTAGATAGCTTTGCATTTGATTCGGCTATGGAACTACATAAAATTGCAGAAAACGCCCCTGGATCTGATGTGTACTTACGCCTCAAGGTATCAGATTATGGTAGTGCATTCCCGCTTTCAAAGAAATTTGGTGCAGATGAAAATCACACAGTACCTCTATTTGGCTATGCGAAAGATCTTGGGCTTAACCCAATAGGAATTACATTCCATGTCGGTTCGCAATCCGAAAATACAGCAACCTGGGAGAACGCTATTGAAAAGTCCGGCAAACTCATAAAACAGCTTTCAAAAGCCGGTTTTAAGATAAGCATGCTTAATATTGGTGGCGGGTTCCCAAGTGAGTATTCTGATGAGACAGTAACAATTAGTGATGTCGCCCCGGTTATTAACAAGGCATTAGAGAAAAATATACCAACTAATGTAGAAATTGTGGCTGAGCCAGGCAGATACGTGGTGGCGAATGCCGCAGTTATGGTAAGCACAGTTATTGGGAAAGAAAACAGATCAGGCCAGAATTGGCTGTATCTCGACATTGGCGTATTTCAGGGTTTAATGGAAAGCTTAGAAATGGACGACTGGAAATATCCGGTTTTCAAACTGGAAGAGAATGATAACAAAGCAATGCCTCATCACTATGTACTTACAGGGCCGACTTGTGACGCACAGGACACCATTGATCTTGACGTAGAGCTCCCTGCAGATATTAAGCTGGGGGATACGATATGTATCGGTAGTGCTGGAGCTTATAGTGTAGTATACGGATCAAGCTTTAACGGATTCGATATGCCCTCGGTAGTTTGTATTAATAAGGAAGCTATGTAGTGAAGGATTCCTGTGAGTGAAATAGTATTGACAAAATAATACTGCTGTAGTATAATAAATAATTGAAAGGAACATAATTATGTCAGAAAGACTTCTTGAAAACGGACAGGTTGATTTAAGTACTATGGTAGGCACTCTGGGCGATCCTATACCAAGGGCAGAGTATGATCTATCAGATGAAGAAATGAATCAACTAGAAGCGGAGTTATTCGCTGAAGTGAGCCCACTAATAGGTGAGCATAACGGTATTGCCGTTGTTGCGGTTGGGCCACATAGTCGGTATGCGGCCTTCGGGAGAAGCAGCGAACGCCCACATTACGAAACCGATCAATACGATCTCCATAAAGGCATGGTTCCTTATGAAGATAACTCTATATTTTTATTCACACTTGATGCGGACAGCGGTGTAATTGGTCACGTAAAACGCATTGTATTTGCCGACTCACCAGAACAAATCACGGAGACCGGATTAACTGGACTAGAAATTGTTGATGACCGAATACAATCTGAAGCCGATGAGCACGCAGGCTTAGCAGAAGTAATGGCTTATCACGGCATTTCTAATATCGCGAGCTGCATTAACGTTGCTTCCAATCATATTATGAAGCGGCCAGGTACTAGTGGCGACAAGCCATATACACTAGCAAGCTACAAAGCTGTGTACGACATTAC
Organism: uncultured Candidatus Saccharibacteria bacterium; assembly: GCA_964424985.1. Classification (GTDB taxonomy): domain Bacteria; phylum Patescibacteriota; class Saccharimonadia; order Saccharimonadales; family UBA7683; genus CAYRKQ01. Next base: position 32,203 of record CAYRKQ010000003.1, read on the forward strand.
AGTTGGCAATAGTAAGCGTTCTGCTGCGAATAGTGCCCCCACAGTTTTCGCATATTTAAATCGTCCCGCAATCGACTCATTTGCAAAGTTTGGTCTTGAGTACGAACTACTCGCAGGCAGGGAGCTACATGTACCAAATACTGAATACGATCCGAGTAATCCAACATGTGAGCAGTTTGACAAGCGCTACATAGCTGTGTGCATACAAGAGACCGATAGTAACTCAGCCCTCTTTAAGGGTCTTGGTGAAATGGTTCCTGCGACTGTCGCTCCACTTATACCTATCGATAAATAGGAGCCCAAGTATTATTTTCTAGTACTTGGTTTTAGCCAAGGAGTCGGTTAGTTTATAACGCTAGTGTATACTCGTATACATGAGAAATGTAACGTTAGTGTTGCTGGCAGTTATTCAACTGGTGATTGTGGCAATCCTAGCATATAGAAGTCGGACTACAGTAAACAAATACTTTATGGCATTGGTTGGCGGGATTGCCATATGGACTGTTGTAAATGCATCTCTTGACTACCTGCAATATAGTTTAAATGCCTCTCTTGTTTCACTAGAGATTGTTAATCGTGCAGGCTTCTTTCTGGGAACCTTGGTATTATTTTTGTCATATAGGCTCTCTAATAACTTTCCAATTGTCCGAAAACCTAGTAAGTTTAGTCAGGTTCTGAATGTGATGTATATATTGTTATTGCTTGTTATGTTCACCCCCCCTGTTTCCGGGCACTTCTACATCGATCCAAGTACCTCTAGCACACAATATGCCTATGGTGCGTATATCTGGTTGATTGCTGTTTTTGCTGTACCACTAATTTTTTTAACTTCTAAAAACTTTATCGTTGGCTATAAACGTGCGGAGAGCACAGTCAAGAAGCAGACTGCCATTATCTTTGGAGGTCTCCTTAGCTGCATTGTTTTAGGGGTGACATTCGTAGTAGTTTTACCTGCTGTCACAGGTAGCGAAAATCTTATCTTCTTTGGTTATTTTGCACCTCTTATATTCACGGGTGCAATTATTTACGCTATGGCAAAGCACCAACTATTTGATATAAGACTATTCGTATTTAGAGCCTTAGTGTACGCATTGACAATCACTGTAGTCGGCTTGCTATATACAGTATTGGTGTATGGTGTTGGAAGCATCTTTATCGATATAAGTAATATTTCCTATGCGCAAAGGACATTTTTTGCTGTGTTGGCGCTATTGATTGCCGCTACATATGCGCCGATTGTTAGGTTTTTCAATAAATACACCAGCAAGATTTTTTATCGGGATGCGTATGATACGCAGGAGGTGCTGGATCAGATTGGTAAGATTATTGTGGGGAGTATTGATCTTCATAAAATTCAGAAGAGTTCGCTTGAGGTGTTGCTTTCTGCACTGAAACCAAGCTACGGCGGGTTTATTTTAAAAGATTCAGAAGGTGAGGTTCGGGTTCAAGACTTTGTGGGTGAAGCGCCAAACTTTGAGCTGGGTGAACTTTCAAAGATTGTGCACAAGGTAGGCAAGCGAACAGTTGTCTATGATGAACTAGAGCAAACAAATAATGAGAATACTCAGTTACTGCGTAAAAATGATATTAGTTTGATAGTCCCGCTTATCACCAAAAATGAAACCATCGGTTACTTCATTACTGGGCCAAAAAAGAGCGGGAATATTTTTAATCAGCAAGATAAAAGTATGATGACTATTGCCGCGAATGAGTTGGCGGTGGCGCTACAGAATGCGCAGCGGTTTGAGGAGATTCAGGCGTTTAACATTACGTTGCAAGAAAAAGTTGATGAGGCCACGAAAGAGCTTAAGAAGACTAACCGTAAGCTGGTGGAGCTTGATGAGGCAAAGGATGAGTTCATCTCTATGGCGTCGCACCAATTGCGCACCCCGCTAACCTCAATTAAAGGCTATCTTTCAATGCTGATAGAAGGCGATCTGGGGAAGGTGAGCAAAGAGCAAGACCAGGCGCTCAAAGAGGCTTTCACGAGTTCGCAGCGGATGGTGTTTTTGATTTCCGACTTTTTGAATGTCTCACGAATCAAAACTGGTAAGTTTGTCATTGAGCCAAAAGAAGTTAACCTTTCAGAGATGGTGCAGCAAGAGATGGTGCAGCTCAAAGAAATGGCTGAAAGCAAGAACCTTAACATGGTATACGACCCACCGGCTGATTTCCCGACTGTCAAACTCGATGAAAACAAGATGCATCAGGTCATGATGAACATGATGGATAACGCCATTTACTACACGCCTAATGAGGGCACTATCACTACGCAGCTCTACCTGGATGGCAAAGATGTGGTCTTTAAAGTGATCGATACCGGCATTGGTGTACCAAAAGCCGAACAGCACAAATTGTTCAGTAAATTCTTCCGAGCCGGCAACGCTCGTAAAACGCGGCCCGATGGAACCGGTCTCGGCCTCTTCATGGCACAAAAAGTAATTGTAGCCCAAGGCGGCTCAGTCATTTTTGAAAGCCTAGAGGGCAAAGGCAGCACCTTCGGCTTCCGCTTCCCCCTCGCTGCTGTCAAAGCCTAAGTACGGTTTGTTCGCGAGGGGTTCGTGCCCCCCCTTTTTTGTAAATGGATAGCCTCAGTACGCTCCCTAGTAAAAGACCAGTGGTATACTAACGGGTAATGAAACTTTTAAAAAACCGTTTTGCCGAGCACTTTCCAAGTCATGGTGAACCTAATATAAAACAGCTTTATCTCATTACTCTTTTTGGGAATGGATGGTTCCAGATTGGAAACTGGCTTCTATTTGTGTTGCTCTTCATGACGGCACCACAATTCGCGGTTTTTGAAGCAATAGCTTTTGGTACTGGCATACTGCTGGAAATACCCTCGGGGGCACTAGCGGATCAAATTGGTAGAAAACGAGCCATAGTACTCGGGACGTTTCTACAAGCGGTGGGATCCATACTATTTATATTTGGCTCGGTGCATGTAGCATACTTTTTTGTAGGGAATCTGCTTCTCGTATCATCATTCGCCTTCATTAGTGGCTCTCTAGAGGCAATTGTATATGATAGCCTTAAGCAGAAAAACAAAGTTCAATATTTTGATGAAATTTTAGGGAAATCTCGTAGCCTTGGTATTGCTGCAATGGCTCTAGCAGGCGTGGCAGGTGGCGTATTATGGCAAGTAAATATGCATATACCGCTGGGGCTTACTGCAGTTTCGTTTGTTATTGCATTCCTGGCTTCTTTAAAGTTAATTGAGCCGGAAATCGACACTGAACGCTTCACGCTCAGGTCATTCGTATTACAAACGAAAAAGGGGCTACACTATTTATTCGGCACCGCCTTTCGAAAATACACCTTCAGTTTCTTTGTCATACTTGCAAGCTACATCATGTGGTCAGAGGGTTTTATAAGAATACTAATGGCAAAAGGCTTTGGTTTTGATGGGGCAACCACAAATTACTTGCTTTCCTTGACACTTATACTTGGACTGCTTGCAACATACCACTTCGCATCTATCCGTAAAAGGTTCGGAGACTTAGCAGGATTCAGCCTAGTTCTTGTAGCGTCGGCTATAATGTGGCTTATTGCAGGTTACGTAACAAATTCATGGTTGATTGGGGTTATTGTTTTTAGTGTTATTTCAGTTACGGGATCTTTGGCTCAAGTGTGGACATCTGTGGTTTTAAACTCTCATGTACAGACAAAAGATCGTGCCACCGCTTTGTCTACATTGTCTTTCCTTGTGCAGATTCCATACGTTTTTGTCCTAGTTACCTTAAGTGATATTGCTAGTCAAAACGAATTGAGGTTGCTCTACATAATAATAGGACTGCTGCTTGCACTTGGGAGTGTTAGTTTCTATAGAGCGGAGAAGTCGAGCATTCTAGTAAAGAAGTAACCCTTGATGCGTGGAACGATGAGCTTGATCGGTAGTCTTGGTTAAAGACCGATATTCTTTTTCGCATCTACGTAGCTGCCTTTATTCGGGAAGTTTTTTGATACTAAATCTCTGAATAAACTGGTAAAACCATAGTCCTCAAGGTTTTTAACAGGAACAAAAACGACGTCTCTAATTTTATTACTATCTACGCCTTCGGCAATGTCTCCAAGTTTGCCACCAGTTGAATCTACGAGGAATGTAATATGTACAACGTGTCCATTTTCTGTTATGTTGTCTGCAACATAGAGCAGTTCCTTTACAGTGGTATTCAGGCCTGTTTCCTCACGCATTTCACGGATTAAAGCCCCCTTTAGTGTCTCGCCCTCTTCGAGCGTTCCACCAGGCAGTGACCAAGTGCGTGATCCTTCGTTTACGTTTTGATCCAAGAGTAGTATTGAGTCGTTCTGGAGTAGTATGCCAGTTACTCGTACTTTCATGAAAATCATTATACCATCCCGATGAACACTCAAAAGAATATTGAGATATAGACGGGTGCATTAAAATGAGGATCTTAGGTTTTGAAGAAGCTATTCTTAAAATAAATAAGAGCGTGTAAGATAAGTGTCATGAGTAAGAATCTAGTAGAAGTAATGCCGGAACTGTTTACGCGCTCAGAAGTGCTAATTTGGAATTTTACTGAAATTAACCGAGAGTACGATGAGTACAAAAACATTCAACAATACATGAAAGAGCAAGAGTTGGCTGGCAAAGATCCACGTGATGCTTTTCATCGGCAAGCATTCAACAAACGGGTGCTGAACAACACGAATTCTCGCTATCTTATTGGTCGTTATGGTGAGAACAGGGTTGATATATTGGGTCATGGTAGTCACATGGCAAAAGAGGGGCGTACATATCACTTGGCTATAGATATATTCTCGCAAGATCGCGAGCCAGTGTTTGCACCTTGTGACGGTGAAATCGTCGTCAGTGAATACGAGCCAGGACTTCACAATTATGGTAACTACCTTATCTTACGTCCTGATGATGAATCATTGCCATATATTTTCTTTGGTCATCTCGCAAAAGACAAACGCTCTTTGGGTCGCGTGATTGCCGGAGAACAAATTGCTCGACTAGGGTCGTATGAACAGCTCGAAAATGGCGGCTGGAGCATTCACTTGCATCTACAACTACTGACAGACCTTCCCTCGAAAGGACAAGCGCCTATCGGCTATTCTACCCTTGCCGACCTCCCAAAAAATAAACGACTCTTCCCAGACCCACAAGACCTGTTCCCTCAGTGGCAAGTAAAAAGGTAGTCTCCAGTCCACTCAAGGACAGTCCCTGAAGGATTAGTAGCCGCCTGCGAGGTCATGCTTTATTTCATCAAGCATCGATTTATAATCTTCATAGTCTGCCGTAAAATCTACGTAATCACTTAGCGTACCTTCAAAGGTCTCTAGTAATTCAGTCGAGCTTAGCCAATTAACATTCCACTCTTCCGTTATTGCTTTGTAGCTGGAATATTTATAATGAGAATAGTCACTTGGATTACGGTGAATATATCTAGAAATGTGCTGTAAATACGAATCTACGTCAATGATTGAAGCCTTATATCTACCCTGAAATAGCGGTCCTATCCTTTGGTATTTTCTGTTGTAGTACGACACGTAGGCCGTAGAAACTGAGCGCATAAACATTTCAATACCTCGGGATTCTTTGTTGTGTACCAGTAGATGAAAATGGTTTGGCATCAAGCAGTAACAAAGCAGGCTAATTTGCTTACTGAGTTGCGGATATGCTCGGTGCTGTCTGTCAAAATGAGGCTCTTTGTCCAGATGTCTCTTAAATAAACTCAAAAAGAAAACATAATCTTGTTCATCATGAAATATGATCTCCTTATTAAGGCCACGATTATAAATGTGGTAATAAGACTCCGACGCAAAATCTTTCAAGCTGTTACGAGAGGGCATAATACTATTATACAAGGACAGTCCCTGATTCAGGGACTGTCCTTGAAAGAGGCGGAGGAGCGTAAGATGGGGGTATGGCAGGGAAGGATTTTCGGTTTGGGATTGATGGTTCGGCTCAGGGGCTGGATTTGAATCGGTTGCTTGTGGCTCATCCGAGCAGTACTTTTTTCATGCGCCTGGAAAGTGACGCTAAGCATCTGGAGTTACATGCCGGCGACATTCTTCAAATTGATCGCTCGCTTACACCGCAGGCTAACAGCCTGGCCGTAGTGTTTGAAGAAGATGACCCAGAAATGAAGGTGGTGCGGTGGGGCAGTCATCAGAAAAAGCAACAGCTGTGGGGTGTCATTGCATACGTTATTCGAGATGTTCAGCCATGATTGCCTTGGTAGATTGCAACAATTTCTTCGCCAGTTGTGAACGGCTGTTTCGGCCGGATCTTATTAACAAACCAATTGCCGTGCTTTCCAATAATGACGGCTGCATTGTGGCGCGCAGCAACGAGGTTCGCCAGCTTGGCGTTCCCATGGGCATACCTTATTTTAAGGTTCGCGATCTGCTCACTCAACATAACGTTCAGGTTTTTTCAAGCAACTTCGCCCTTTACAGCAATATGTCTCAGCGCATCATTTCACAGCTGCACCAGTTTGCTCCTGAAGTTGAGGTCTATTCAATTGATGAGGCATTTATGGATCTTTCAACTCTTTCTATTACTAACTACCATAAGTGGGGGACTGAGCTTAAAAAACAGATCGAACAAGCTACCGGCATACCAGTTTCGGTAGGGATTGCCCCTACTAAAACACTGGCAAAACTGGCTAGTGAATACAGCAAGAGCCATGATGGTGTGCTGTATATTGACCCCAAAAAAAAGCCGCAAACGTATGAAACAGTGCTCAAAGAATCAGAAGTCGGTGCCTTATGGGGCGTCGGCCGGCAGCTTGCAAAGCGGTTCAACGCAGTCGGCATTCATAACGCCTGGCAGCTTGCCGGCAGCTCAAAACAGTGGCTGCATAGCCATATGGGAATTACCGGTTACAAAATGCACGCTGAGCTATTGGGAGATGCTGCGTATGTGGTTGAAGAAGAAAAAAAGCCACAAAAAAGCGTCATTGCCTCGCGCTCTTTCGGGCACCAGGTCGGCCGGCTTTCAGAACTTGAAGCGGCAATTGTTTCATTTACCTCACAAGCGGCAGCTCGGTTGCGAAAGTTTGAGCTTACGGCGGGTCTATTTGGGGTATATATGAGCTACCGTGATAAAGAGGGTAAGAGTAAACATCAGTCAATGGCGGTAAAGTTGCTGCCACATTCCAATGACACCAGCGAGTTGGCGCAAATTGCCGCGAACCTCACAAGCCAGCTTTATCAAGAAGGGGTCGGCTACAAAAAGGCCGGCGTCTTTGCCTACCATCTTCAGCCATCAGGTCTGCAGCAAGGGGCATTACTTGATTCAAAGTCGCCTGATGATCGTCAGCGGCAAGCAAAGTTAATGAAGGCAGTTGATGAAATCAACCAACGCTACGGAACCTCCACTATTGAACTAGCTACCATCGACCCACGCCAATCACACTGGCAAGGTAAAAAAGAACGCATGAGCCCAGCCTACACCACCAGCTGGCA
>CAYRKQ010000003.1:39652-45010 GCA_964424985.1 uncultured Candidatus Saccharibacteria bacterium
CTACCTAAAGTACAAGCCTAAGCATTGGCTTTTCGCCTCTGTTGTGCTATAGTTTTCTAGTCTTCCACTTCAATTTGTAAATTGCGAATTGCCAAATGTAAATTGGAGCAAAGCGACCAGGTCCCATCGTCTAATGGTTAGGACACCAGGTTTTCATCCTGGCAATCGGAGTTCGATTCTCCGTGGGATCACCACGAAAATAGCTCAGCACTTGCTGGGCTTTTTTCGTACCTGGTACTATGTATTTATGAATCAGAAAGAATGGGAAGAAAGTATCGCATGGTCCACCGTTGTGGCGGGTTGCGTAATAAGGAACAGAGATGGCAGGTTTTTACTTGTACAAGAAAAGCAACCCAAAGTATATGGACTTTGGAATCTTCCGGCAGGTCATGTCGACAAGGGTGAGACTATTGAAGCCGCAGCTATCAGGGAAGTAAAAGAAGAAACGGGCTATGACGTTAAGCTTGGCGAGAAAATCGGAATTTATCATGAGACTGTAGAGTCGCCTATACGACATGGTTTTATTGGGCATATTGTTGGCGGAGAACTTAAGGTTCAGTCTGACGAGATACTTGACGTAAATTGGTTTAGCTTCGCAGAAATCACTCAAATGAAACAAGAGGGCAAACTGCGAGTCGAATGGATTTATGATGCGATGAGTCGGGTAGAGCTGTCCTTTAGATAATGCTTATGGTTTGTTACACTGGTACAGATGAGTTATGATGGAAAATCACCAATATCCTCGCTGGGCGTGGTCAACAGAACGAAGATTCTGGCTACCATTGGCCCAGCTACCAACAGCTACGAGGCGATCGAGCGGCTCATTAAAGCTGGCGTTGATGGCTTCAGGCTCAATTTTAGTCACGGCAGTTACGACGAGCGGCTGGAGCAAATTAAGTGGATTCGAAAAGCCAGTCGTGAAAAACACGTTCACGTTTCTATTGTGCAAGATCTGCAGGGTCCTAAAATTCGCCTCGGTGATTTCGAAGGGGTTGTGCACGTTAAAAAAGGCCAAGAACTTCAACTAGAATACGGCATCGCGTATCAGCCACATGGGCCACTGCCCATTCAGTACGACCTTTCCGCAAAAGTGAAACGTGGCGACAGGGTCTTTTTGTACGACGGTAAAGTGCGCACCGTGGTGACCAGCATTCGCGCCAAGCGACTTTCGCTGCGGGTAGAAAATGACGGTATTTTAACGGCTCGCAAAGGCATCAATCTGCCAGACACTAATCTTGCAGGCGATATTATCACCAAAAAAGATCGAGCCGATATTGTGTTTGGCGCAGACCAAGATATTGACTGGGTAGCACTCAGTTTTGTGCAAACAGCTGATGACATCACGCTGCTGAAAAAAATGCTGGCTAACCTCGGTTCCAGCGCTAAAATTATCACCAAAGTAGAAACCAAAGCTGCCATTGATAACATTGAAGAAATTGTTAAAGCCAGCGACGGCGTGATGATTGCCCGCGGCGACTTGGCTGTCGAGACACTGCCCGAAAGTGTGCCGGTGCTGCAGCGCAAAATTATTGGCCTCTGTAAACAGCATGAAAAAGTCAGCATTGTCGCTACGCAGATGATGCTTTCCATGATGGAGCAACCCGAACCAACGAGGGCTGAGGTTTCAGATGTTGCCACTGCCGTTATTGTCGGTGCCGATGCGGTGATGCTTTCAGACGAAACCGCCAACGGCCGCTATCCCACCGAGGCCGTCAACATGATGGAGCGCATTATTCTCTACACCCAGGAAAACTCCAATGTGAAGGCTCACTTTACTGACGCACATGCAGAACTCTCAATCACCGAGGCCATTGCGGCTGTCATTATTGATTTAGCGCTTAAGGTTGATGCGGCGGCGGTCGTTGCGGAAACGGAAAGCGGTAAAACAGCCAATGCAATTGCCTCCTGGCGGCCGCATCTCCCGTTAATTGTGGTCACGCCGCATGCTCGAACGGCGCAGCAAATGGCACTGGTCTATGGAGTGATCACCTTTACGCGTCCAACCGACAAACTTGCCGCTACCAAACTAACCGACTGGCTGCTTGAGCAAAAGATATTCAAACGCGGTGATAAAGTTGTCACCGCCTCGGGAAAGTACGCCGGCGTTGTGGGCGGAACCGACACCATTAAAGTCCGCGTGTTGGAGTAATATGGCCGCTGCGTATCATTTTTCTAAAAAAACAATTACAGATATTGACGTCAGCGGTAAGCGCGTTTTGCTACGAGCTGACTTCAACGTGCCGCTTGGTGAGCGTGGCAACATTGACAGCGATTTTCGTATTCGCCAGACGCTGCCCACCTTGCAGTATTTGCTCAAACAAAAAGCTACCATCATCATTACTGCTCATCTTGGCCGACCAGATGGCAAGCCAGACGCGTCAGCCTCACTTCAGCCGGTTGCCAAATGCCTTGCCCAGTTGCTCGACCATCCTGTGGAGTTTGTGAGTGACTGCATTGGTGACGGGCCACGGCAGGCGGTAAAAAAAGCCAAGCCCGGAAGTGTACTGCTGCTTGAAAATGTCCGTTTTCATCCGGGCGAAGAGGCGAATGATCCAGCTTTTGCAAAAGCACTGGTGGCCGCCGCCCAGCCCGATTATATTGTGCAAGATGGTTTCGGGGTTGTTCACCGGGCTCATGCCAGCACCGAGGGCGTTTCTCATTTAAAGCCGGCCGTGGCCGGGCTGCTGCTTGCAAAAGAGGTGACACGACTTTCGGCAGCTATTGATCACCCACAAAAGCCACTGGTGGCAGTGATTGGTGGTGCTAAAATTTCAGATAAGCTGCCTTTGATTGAACGTTTCTTGAGCGTGGCCGACACTATTTTAGTGGGCGGCGCGCTGGCCAATACGTTTTTAAAACAAGCTGGCGTTGAGATTGGCAAGAGTTTGTACGAGCCTCATCAAGAAGATGAAGTTGATCGTATTTTGAAAAAAGCGCGGCCAGGGCAAATTCTATTGCCGGTTGATGTGGCGGTGGCTTCAAAAGTGGACATTCACGCTGCTCGGCACGAAAGCAAACTTGACCACATTCACCCCAATGAATCTATTCTTGACCTTGGCCCGGTGACCACCGACCTCTTCACACATGTTATTGCAGAGGCTGCAACGGTCATTTGGAACGGCACGCTGGGCTACGCTGAAAACCCCCGTTTTGCCAAAAGCTCGGCAGCAGTTGCCCAAACACTTGCCAGCCACTATCCTTCGCTGACCAGCATTATTGGCGGCGGCGATACGGCAGATTTTGTACTGGACTGGCAAACCCACAATAAAAATGCTCAATTTAGCCATATTTCAACTGGCGGCGGAGCGAGCTTAGAACTACTGAGCGGCAAGAAACTCCCGGGTGTTGAAACGCTGTTAAACGCCTAAAGACTAGCACCCGCGCCTAAACAGACCTATCTTTTAATTGTATCATACTCCTTATGCTTTTGTCAAGGTCTTGTCGCTCTGACCCTCAAAATTTAATTAAGCTTTCCTATCCTGTCATCCTGAACTTGATTCAGGATCCAATGCAGTTTATTAGTAGATCCTGAAACCACGTAAAAAACACGTGGCACAGTAAATTCAGGATGACGAAGGGGATCTTGGGATGCTGCGTGGGCTTTGGGTTTCAGGTGTAAATTTGCAAAATATATAGGGGGGGGGTACAATTAGAAGCATAAGGAGTTAGTGCGCGACTTCCTGTTGGAGTGGTGTGTGTAGCTACAGATAGATATGAAACAATTACCTAAAAAGTATGCAAAGGAAACCACATGCTAAAACTGTCTCACATCAAACTAAGATTTGCTGGTTTATTACTAGTTTCAGCTGTAGCCTTCCTGATGTTTAGCGGCAGTTCGCATGCTGCTAGCTTCAACGTAGCGGCGGGTAATGATGAACTAGACGCAAATTCAACCTGCTCACTTTCAGAAGCAATCTACAATATTAACTACCAGGACAACACAGATTATCCAGAATGCCCAGCTGGAGATGGTAATAATGACGAAATTATTCTCCCCAGTGGAACAATTACCCTGACCGACGATCTCCAGACAATTGATAATTCGGTTATCATAACCGGGCAAGGCATGGGTGTTTCCATTGTGGACGCCGCGGGACTGTATTCAGGGTTTTACAGCAACGCAGCTGGAGATTTCAGTATTCAGGGGCTAACCATTAAAGGCTTTCAAGATTTCGCAATCGACACTAATCGTTCAAATGTAGTGGTTACGCAGGTTGAGCTAGATGGTAATGGCGTTACTATGACGTCAAATAGCGCAATCTTTGGTATAAGAATTACTAACGATTCTGCCAGTACCAGCAAAAATGTAAATCTGAGTAATATCTATGCGCACAATCTAAACGCCAATGCGCCGCAACTTTTTACAATAGCATTGGCTCTCTCGTCGGCAGATACTACAATTTCAGCACAAATGAATAACATAACGGTGGCAGATATTTCTGCAACGGGGCAGGTCTCGGCGCTAATGATAGGTTCCGGATATTTCGGAAGCGCTTCAGGGGTGTTAAACGCTACTATTCAAAACCTGACAGTAAGCGGCCCTTCGTCATCTGCTGATAATACAGGAGGGCTTTTGGTAGGCGCTATGGTTTTAGGTGGAGCTGTTCAATCGGATGTTACCGTATATCTTAATAACGCAACATTTACTGGCATGAGATCTAATGTTTCCCAGTTTATACCTGGATACGAAGGTCGTGCACTAAGTGTAGCTGCAGCAGCAATGTCAGCCGGTTCAATTGCCAACACATCACTCATTACTAGAAACGTTGTTCTTTATGATAATATTTCAAGTGGCAATAAATATAACTGTGGCGCTGAAGATATCGGTTCTTTTTTCGGCAGCCCTGCTGGGACAAGTAATCTTGCATTTACCTCCCAAGGCGGCAACCTCTCCGACGACACCACCTGCAACCCTTATTTCACCCATGCATCAGATCAAAACAACCTAGGTAACCTTGCCTCCACCCTCGGTACCCTCTCAAACAACGGCGGCTACGTTCCCACCATTCCCTTGCTTGAAGGCTCACCAGCTATTGACGCTGGCGTCGACGTGTCCGGCCTCACTACAGACGCCAGACTAGCAGTACGTCCACAAGGCAGTGCTTTTGATTCTGGAGCTTACGAATCACCGTTCACAAAGGCAAGTGAGGGAGCGGCGGCTGCTTCACTTGCGGGAACAGGCGGGAATGTCGCTACTATGGCAGCTCTTTCACTAATCACGGTTATCTTGGGCTCGTTCGTCATTTTCAAATCACGCTTTATGCTGCAGTAATATAAAGCCCCACTACTAATCAGCCCCCCTCCCTTCACAACAAGGATCACCCTCCTACTCTGTCATCCTGAACTTGTTTCAGGATC
>CAYRKQ010000003.1:45020-60197 GCA_964424985.1 uncultured Candidatus Saccharibacteria bacterium
TTGGATCCTGAAACAAGTTCAGGATGACAACAAGGTGATTTTTGTCGTAAAGGGAGAGAGGCTTACCAATCTGTTACAAAACTCTCTAGTATCTTTTTAGACTGTGATTTATATCAATGAGACCAAAACAGGGTAGTGATAAAATGAATACAGAAAGAGACGCTATGATCAAGCAATTAAGAACGGGCTTTTATAAACTAATTGAAACCAAGGCTAATACCAAGGTTTTATATCTGGACAACGAAACATATGCTTGGGTAGAGCCACCGAATATTGGTGAAATTCTTGTCTACTCTCATAAAACTCACCGTGAAGACTGCTCGCTTGCCATGGGTCGCTACACGCTCTACGGCGTAGAAGATGAGCCTCATCTTTCAGACAATTATCATCTTGAACTGGAGTATGGTACATCCGCCTGGCAAGGCTATTTGCTGCTTACTGGCTTGCCCGATGACCACCATAAACGAGCCCGAATTATTCCGACCACCGAGGTAATTACGGGTAACCCTCGGTTTAAAGGCCGGAATCTAAAAAGTAATCTTGCAAAATCTAAAACCAAGCCGCCAACCAAGCGAACAAAGAGCACCTCGTAAACATAGCCAGGGCTTTTAACCCCTTTTCTTATTAAATATTTGCCAAATTCCTGGAGGCGGCGTACAATTAAAAGCATTACCACAACAACTCCTTGCTGTCAGTAAAATAACAACAAGGAACAAAAAATGAAACAAAAACTATACACAAAAGCACTTTTAGCTGGCTTCTTTCTTGGCGCAGGCTTCTTTTTGCTCGGCTCACAGTCTACCTATGCGGCGACCATCACGGTTACCCCTGATGCAGTTGACGAAACAACCAACGGCAACTGTTCATTATTTGAGGCGGCTGAGGCTGCTAATACAGATACCGCGGTCGACGCCTGCCCGGCTGGCTCGGGAGCTGATACACTTACGGTACCCGATGGTACGTATGATATATCCGCAAATTCCGTTAGTCTTTATTTTACAGAGGGTGTTACACTAACTGGTCAGTCACGAGAGGGTACTATATTCGATGGGGCGGGCGATTACGGCATTGGTATTGGCGGTAGTACTCCGCAAGGTTCAACTATCACCATACAGAACCTAACAGTGCAAAATGCAAGTGCCAGCATTAAAACAGATTACGTAGATATAGACATTATCATTAAAAACGTTATCTTAGATGGTAGTACCCAAAGCCAGATTGCGGCATCAGCAGACACGCAGAACTACGGGTCATTCAGCTTGCAAGACTCAATTATCCGCAACGGTAGTTGTGATCCTGATATTTCCTGGCTCTACAGTAATGTTATAAACATAACTTACTTCACTGATATTACCGTGAGCAATGTTGAAGTGTATGATAACGGCCAAGGGTGCCGTGGCATCATGAGCCTGAGGGGAAGCACTGTACAGGTGCAACATACAAATATATTTAATAATACTCCCACTGCCGCTGCCGAGGGTGATGATGATGGCGGGCTAGCTGTAACAACAGATTCGAGTTCGGATTCAATAACTATTCTTGATACCGATGTGTACAATAACACCAACGGCGTGGGTATGGCTCTATACTCTAGCGGCGAACTTGCTATTCGGAATTCTTCTGTAGTCAATCACCAGGGTTCGGCTGCTATCTTAGTGATGAAGGATTCTGATCAGGGCTCTCCTACTTTTGATATAACAAATGTAACGTTGGCTCATAACAAAACCCTGTATCCAGCATTAGCCATAGTCTCTAAGGTACCAATGGCTGGCTCGCTCAAGAATGTAACCATTGCCAATAATGATCGCTCTGGAGACACAGGCGGAATGCCGTTGGCTGGTGGTTGGTTCATAATGGGTATGGATGGTGCGAGCCTAGATGTCACGGCTGCTAATGTGCTTCTGGCAGGTAATACCGATGAAGGTGCTCCAAAGAATTGTGCGTCTCCCACGACAGCTCCACTCTTTGATCCTGTATCTCTGGGTGGCAACCTGAGCGATGACGCCACCTGTGGCAGTGTTTTCAGCCATGCAACAGACCAGAACAACATCAGTGCAGGCCTCGGCAGCTTAACCGAAGACGCAGGTACCTGGGTCATGCCCCTCCTGGCAAATTCCCCAGCTGTTGATACAGGTGTGACAGTAGCTGGCATAACAGAAGACCAGCGCGGCGCAGCTCGCCCCCAAGGCGGTGGGTTTGACATCGGCGCCTATGAATCTGGGTTCACAGGCACTACGGTAACTAGTTCGGATGAAAATTTAGCGAGCACCGGCCAAAGCGCCCTACTCATCACCATAGTCTCTCTCATAAGTCTTACCTTAGGCAGTGTAACCTTTTTCCGGCGCAGTAAACACTTGTTTTAAACGTAGCTCCTCTACTTGCCAAAATCAGGGGGGGGTACAATTATAGGCATTACCATAATGGAGTTTCACGCCGCATAGATAAGAGGAGGGCCATGTTTCAAATACTACACATAACAAAAACTCATAAAATTGTACTAGCCGCACTGTTTTTAACTTTTTCTTTCTTCCTTTTCGGTAGTGATGCCCGGGCTGCCAGCTTCACCGTTGACTCCACGCTTGATACTGCCGATGCCAGCCTCGATGCTACCTGTGACGATGGTGCAGGTAACTGTACGCTCAGAGCTGCAATACAGGAAATCAACGACATTGGCGATTCTTCTAACACCATCACTTTGCCAACTGGCACCATACTGCTTGGCAATAATCTTCCCACCATCAATGAGCCTCTGACTATTCAAGGGCAAGGCATGGGCGAGACGGTGATTGATGGTAATAACGGAAATAACCAGGTTATCGATGCAGACGACGTTATCGGTGGTATTGAAATTAGGGATCTCACCATCCGAGCTTTTAGGTATGAAGCCATGGGGGTTATCAGCTCGAACTTAACCGTACAGCGGGTAGAAATAGACGGTACCGGTTCACTGCGTGCGCAATCTGGTATCAATGCATTTATGATTGAAGACGGAATCTACACAGTTACCATAGAAGATGTTTACATTCATAATCTCACTAATACCGACACCTCTACCGTCGGTATCATTCTTGGCTCCCAAGGAGGATCAGTACTTAATGCTACGGTAGATCAGGTAACGGTGGCTAATATTTTTGATAGCAGCGAAAATGGTGCAGTTGGTATCGAGGCAGTGACTGGCTTTGATGGTTTTCAGCTAACGCCTGGTACGGTGAACGCTATACTGCGCAATATTACTGTAAGTAATATTTCCTCAACTACCAGTTCAAGTGTCGGTATAGCAAGTGCGGGAGTCGTCAATGGCGGCACTTCAAACATTACTATGGATGTAATCAATGCAACGGTTACTGGTATCAATGGGGTAGCGGGCATGCTTGGCGATGCTTCTTCCGTGGTTGTAGGTGGTGCAGCACTGGGTTCAGATGATTCGATAAACAGTACTGTAAACCTGACCAACGTACTCGTTGATGGCTCGTGTGTAGCGGAGACTATGTCTCTTGGACCGCCCTCTGCCGGTACCCATAACTTAGCCATCACCTCACAAGGTGGCAACCTCTCTTCAAGTAGCACCTGCCAGCCCTACCTTATTCACAGCTCAGACCAAAATAATGTAGGTAATCTTGCTTCAACTCTCGGTACTCTGAGTGACAACGGCGGTTTTGTGCCCACCATCCCACTGCTTGAAGGCTCGCCTGCTATAGATTCAGGCGTCACGGTCTCTGGCCTGACAACCGATGCTCGCTTGGCTGTCCGTCCGCAAGGTGCGGCTTTTGACTCGGGAGCTTATGAATCTCCTTATACCAAGACAAGCGAAGAAGAATCTGCTGATTCACTGGCGGGGACTGGCGAGAATCTCACTGTTATGGTTGCCATTTCATTCATTGCGGTTATCTTGAGTACGTTTGTCTTCCTCAAATCATGCTTTATGCTACAATAAGCGTAAGCAATAAACGGAAGATTATATGGGTGGAACCAAAAAACTAATACTCGGCAATTGGAAGATGCACTTCACGGTTAAAGAGGCGACCGTCTTTGCCTCTAAGCTCGCTAAGCTTTCGCTTGATAAAAACGTCGAAGTCGTGGTTGCGCCGCATAGTTTAGCGCTGGCTAGCGTGGCGGAAGTTTTAAAAAAGTCTGATATTAAAGTTGCCGCTCAAAATGCCTACTGGCAAGATGAGGGTGCCTTTACGGGCGAGGTAAGCATGCCGATGCTTCGGGGTTTGGCGCAGTATGTGTTGGTTGGCCACTCCGAGCGGCGCCATGTGTTTGGAGAAAATGACGATGTAGTCATGCGTAAAGTGGTTTCTGCGGTTCGCTCAAAAATTACGCCCGTGCTCTGTGTGGGCGAGACGCTGCTGGAACGAACGCATCGCCAAACAAATCAAGTGCTGCATCATCAGGTAACGCTGGGGATTTCTCACCTGACGGCCGATGAGGTGCAAAACATTGTAATAGCCTACGAACCGGTCTGGGCAATTAGCAACGGCAAAGATTTTGCCACCCACAAAACGGCCACTCCTGAAGACGTGCAGGTGGCGCAGCGTACCATTCGTCATAATATTGCTGAACTGTATGGTGCTAAAACCGCTGAAAAAGTCAGAATTTTATACGGCGCCAGTGTCTCGGCCGATCTTGCCGCTGGATTTTTGGGCATTAACGGTATCGATGGCTTGCTAGCTGGCGGTGCCAGCTTGAGCCTCCACACCTTTAAACCACTACTTGAAAAGACTGCTCAGCTTAGTGCTGGAAAAGAAAAGAAGGGATAATCATGGCTACCTCGCGTGCAAAAAAACCATCAAAAGCGGCTGAAGATGAACACATGGCCTTAGAAGACGCCATGCAAGAACTGGCTCGTCAAACAGATGCCCTGCTTTCTCCCTCCACCCCAAAAAAAGAGGAGCCAAAGCCAACGCTTCCTGCTCCCGCCACCTCAGTAAAGAAAAAACGAATCCCACACACCAAGGGCGCACATCTTGATATTGTCGGTCACGCTCCTTCAACCGTAAAACGCGCCAAACCGGTGTCAAAGCCAGCCGAAGAACATGAACTCCTCGAAGCCCACGCTGGCAAAAGCTATAACGAAGTTTCTGCCAAAGGCAATAACGAAGTTTCGGCTGCAGGCCATAACGAAGTTTCGGCTGCAGGCCATAACGAAGTTTCTGCTGGAAGCAATAACGAAGTTTCTGCCAAAGGCAATAACGAAGTTGCCGGTGTCAAAGATGATGCAGCAGAACCCGAGCCACCAGTAATTACGCTAGAGACCACTTCTCATGAAAGTAAAACTCCGGCTATCATAACGTCGCACGGCGCGCCTATAACACCAGCTTCTGCCGAAGCCACTGATGTTAAAGCCAGCCACATTGCAGTGGTCGATAATTCCAAAGAACAAAGTGTGAAGACTCATAGCGATTCCCATTCGAAGGCTGATGAACATAAGCCCGCAGAATCAAAACCGCCTGCAAAAGAAATGGCAGCTGCGCCAGCTTCAAGCACCTCAACCATTGCCTTTAGTGAAAAAAGCCCAGGCAGCGAGGATGATACTTCAGCACCATCAACTCATCATGAGGATAAGAGTGCAGAGCATGCAACCTCTGAAAAGCCAAGTACCTTTGACACCAGTGAGTATCATCCGGAACTACACGACTGGTCAAAACTTTCGTCGTCAAACCATTGGTCGATTTTCATTTTATTACTGCTTGTAGTGTTGGCAGGCGGACTTGCTTACTTATATTTCACCGGCATGCTGCCACAAATGTAGTATCAGATTTTGCTATACTAAGTAGCAGTGAATAATGTACTAGATGGGTTAAATGAGCGTCAGGCAGCGGCGGCCTCTCACGTAGAGGGACCGCTTTTAATTCTGGCTGGAGCGGGCAGTGGCAAAACCAAAACGTTAGTGCACCGAATTGCCTTTTTAATTCAGCGCGGCGTAAGTCCGTATGAAATATTAGCACTTACCTTTACTAATAAAGCAGCCAAAGAGATGCGCCAGCGGATTGCCGAGTTGCTGGGCGAGAATCACGAAAATCGCAGTTTCATGCCGTATATGGGCACCTTCCATTCCATTTGCGTTCGGATTCTGCGCCAAGACGGCGAAGCAGTCGGTATTCCACGCAACTTCATCATCTTCGATGAGGCGGATCGGCAGAGTTTGGTCAAACAAGTTGCTAAACAGCTGCACATTAGCGACAAAGAATTTAAACCGCGGATGATGAGCGGGCTTATCAGCAGTGCCAAAAACGAACTTGTGACGCCGGCTGAATACGCTAGCCGAGCCACGTTGCCCAACCAAAAAGCCGCTGCTCAAGTTTTTCCAGAATATGAAAAAGCACTTAAAGAGGCAGGCGCACTTGATTTCGATGACTTAATTGGCAAGACCGTCAATATGCTACAAAAGCAGCCAGAGATTCAGGCAAAATGGCAGCGGCAATTCAAGCACATCTTGGTAGATGAATATCAAGATACCAATGGAGCGCAGTATAAGCTGGTGAAATTACTGCTTGGTGAAACGCAAAACCTCTGCGTGGTAGGTGATGACTGGCAATGTCTGCCTCCCGGCAGTCAAATAGAGACCATCAAAGGCTTAAAGCCCATAGAAGAAATACGCCGCGGTGATCAAGTGCGGGCAGCCAGCGGCTACGGCAAGACTCATTTTTTTCCGGTTCTGAAAAAAAGAAAGTTTACCGGGCGAAAAGAACTGGTACACGTTACCACAACGAATGGGCGTACCATAACCTGTACGCCGAATCATCTGCTATTTGGACGGTGGGAAAAAACCGACGCCTATTTTGTGTATCTTATGTATGCCAAAAATAAGGGATACCGAATTGGTATGGCAAAAGGTACGCGTTTTGAT
The DNA here is from genome assembly GCA_964424985.1 of uncultured Candidatus Saccharibacteria bacterium. Classification (GTDB taxonomy): domain Bacteria; phylum Patescibacteriota; class Saccharimonadia; order Saccharimonadales; family UBA7683; genus CAYRKQ01. Next base: position 51,874 of record CAYRKQ010000003.1, read on the forward strand.
GGCAAAAAGGACGACATTGGCCTGCGTGTTCGGGCAAATCAAGAACGCGCCGACCGTATGTGGATTTTAAAGGTTTGCCAAACTCGTGAGGAAGCTGTGTACAATGAGGCACTGCTATCGTACCAATATGGAATTCCGATGCTTGTGTTCCATGCTTTTGCCAATCGCGCTATGGCACTGAGCCAGCAGCATATTGATGCTGTATATGATGCAATTGACACGAAAAAACGTGCTAAGCAACTCATGGCTGATTTAGACATCCAGCCCAGCTACCCGCATTTTACTCCTCAGGCTACAAGCAGAAACGGTATAAAACGTATTAATCTTAACATTGTTTTATTCGGTGACAAGCGCGCTTCTGCCAGAAGCCCCTGGTCTGCGAGCAGACTTTCTATCAATACCACCGATCCGAGTGATCTTAGAGTTTTTGAATCAGCTGGTTACAGAATACGGGCTGGTAAAAGCGGAACACTTCGGGCAGAGCGGAGTAGTCTTGATTATGGCAACATAGAACAAGCTTTTGCTGATTTATCGTTGCCGCCCGATACGGTAGAAGTTAACAAGTATGCCTTTTTGACAGATAAAAAGTTCTCTTTTATGCCAGCCAGTCATATTCACCCGGGTATGATGATGCCAGTTGTTGAGGCTGGTGCGGTGACTGCAGATCAAGTGGCATCTGTTGAAAGAAAAAGCTATGAAGGTTCTGTGTACGACCTCGACGTTGCTTCGGTTCATAATTATATTGCCGATGGGTTCGTAGTGCATAATTCAATTTACAGTTGGAGAGGTGCGGATTTTCGCAATATTTTAAACTTTGAAACTGATTTTCCGACCGCCAAGATCATCAAGCTGGAAGAAAACTACCGTAGTACCAAAAACATTTTGGATGCTGCCCACCTGGTTATTACAAAAAATGAGCAGCGTAGCGACAAAGAACTATGGACGAAAGCCGGGCAAGGCGCCCCCGTGCAAATTATCCAAGTGGGCAGCGAAACGCACGAAGCCGACAGTATTGTGCAAAAAATAAAAGCTCAGGTTGACATTCGGGTACGCGGCTACCAAGATTTCGCTCTTTTGTATCGCACCAATGCCCAGAGCCGCAGCCTGGAAGACGCCTGTATTCGGTACGGCCTGCCGTATAAAGTAGTTGGCGGCATGCGTTTTTACGACCGCAAAGAAATTAAAGATGTGCTGGCCTATGTCCGCCTGGCCTTTCAGCCCAACGACCAAACCAGCTTACTGCGCATTGCCAATGTGCCAACGCGCGGTGTCGGCGCTAAGAGTTTAGAAAACTTTTTCGCCTGGATGGCGAGCCAGAATCTCACCCTGGCTGAAGCTCTAGCCCAGGTGCAGACATGCCCCACGGTTTCTGGTAAACCGCTCAAGGGTCTGGTTGAACTCGGTAACTTAATAAGTGATCTGCGGGCGGCCAAAGAAGAACAGCATGCCAGTGAGTTTATAGAATTCGTGGCACGACGAGTCGGTTACTTAGAGTATCTGGATGACGGCACCGTGCAAGCTGGAGACAGAATTGAAAATGTGAAAGAGCTCTTCAGCGCTGCGCGGCAGTTTGACGACCTTGGCCTGGAGGGCTTTTTAGAGGAAGTCGCGCTTATCTCAGATTTAGATGGTCTGAATCAATCAGCAGGTGCCGTGACGCTGATGACGCTGCATGCCGCCAAGGGTTTGGAATTTCCGGTAGTCTTTATCACTGGCATGGAAGAATCAATCTTCCCACATTCCCGAGCGTTGTTTGAGCCAAGCGAAATGGAAGAGGAGCGACGGTTATGCTACGTGGGTATGACGCGGGCGCGAGAAGAACTGTATTTATATCACGCCAGCTCTCGCATGATCTACGGTAGCACGCAGCACAACCCCGCCTCCCGTTTTTTGAGTGAAATTGATGACTCGGCAGCTCAGAGCACCTTTGATTCACCAGCTTTTGGGATGCCGCAACAATCGCAAGACATCACCTACGATCCACCAGATATACAAGTGGCCATTGGAAGCAAAGTTCGCCATCAACTGTTTGGTGTCGGAACGGTTGTTGGTGTTGAGGGCGAAATGATCTCCATTGCTTTTAGCGGTAAAGGTGTTAAAAAACTCAATGCCACGTTTGCACCACTTGAGATGCTTTCATGAACGTGGCCATGCAAAAAATACTTCATGGTTTGTATCTTCTGACGCGGCCACTTTCTAACCTGGTGCTTCATAATTCCACAAGGGTGCGGGTGATTGTTCGGTGCGAGAATGACATCTTACTTATTCGCAGCTCGTTTGGGCATCAAGATTGGAGCCTGCCTGGCGGGGGAGTGAAGAAAAACGAATTGTTAGTTGCGGCCGCCGCGCGGGAGCTGCGTGAAGAAACGGGCGTAAAACTTGAGGCAGCTGATTTTAAAGAAATTGGCACGGCCTACTTACCCCGCACTCAAAAGTGGCCGCGAGCCCATATTACCTTCTTTTTTGTTGAGGTTACAAAAAAGCCCGCTCTGCATGTCACTCGCTGGCATGAAATTATGGAAGCCGATTGGTTTAACGAGGCTCAGCTTCCTGAAAAACGCAGCCCCACGGTAGGCGAAGGCCTGCAGCTTCTGTAGAGCTGCTGTGATATAATTGACACTACATGTAGGGGCGGAAAAAACAGTTTCTACATCTAATCATTCATGAAAAAACGCATACTATTTGGTGGGATCCTTATTTGCCTCATGGCCTTTGTTGCCGTGAGCCGGCTGCCTGTTTTGGCGCAGTCGCAAGAAGGTACAAAGTTGGTACACGTGTTTGTCGATGGCACCGAGAAGACGATTGCCACTGGTGCGCCAACGGTCGGCGAAGCGCTCAAATCAAGTGGCATTGAGCTTTATGAACATGATAAAACTGAGCCTGCCAGCAGTACCCCCATTACGGTGAGTGATTTCAGGGTCAATGTCTACCGGGCTCGACCAATTACGGTGGTTGATGGCCCAAACAACTACACCATCACCACCTCAGAGCGGACGCCGCGAGCAATTGCCCAGAGCGCCGGATTCAAGCCGCGAGACGAAGATGGCTTCAAGTACGAAAATTCAGACAGTCCATTTGAAGGAGTGCCTGGTACGCGGCTGTACATTAAACGTTCCAAAGAAATTACCTTTGAGCTATATGGCACGGCCTCAAAACTACGAACGCAGGAATTAACCGTTGCCGACCTACTTACTGAAAAAGGGATTGTGCTGGAAGACGGCGATGAGGTTAATGTGCCACTGGCCACACGCATAAAACAGGGGATGAACGTCAGTATTGCCAGCATTGAGAAAAATGTCAAAACCGTTGAAGAAGATATTCCCTTTAAAGAACAGCAGATTCAAGATGCTGACCAGCCCGTAAGCTATCGGTTGGTAAAAACGCCGGGCGTTAATGGGCGGCAGCTTGTCACCTACGAAGTCACCATTCGCAACGGTAAAGAAGCCAAGAAGAAGTCACTCAAAAAAGTCGTGCTCAAAAAACCCGTTACGCAGGTTGCGGTAGTGGGCGCCAAAAACATCAGCTTCAGTGGTAGTTTTGCTGAAGCGTTGGCAAAGCTCCGTAGCTGCGAGGGAGCCTACACCAGTAACACTGGCAACGGCTACTACGGCGCCTACCAGTTTGATATCGGCACGTGGGGTAATTACCAGGGCTACCCGCATGCTGCCGCGGCACCCCCAGCAGTGCAAGACCAAAAAGCCTGGGAAACCTACAAAGCTCGCGGGTGGCAGCCATGGCCTGCCTGTAGTGCCGGTCTTGGTCTGCAAGATAAATACCGCTAAGTCTCTTATCTCTCCAACTCCCGACCAATCTATCCTTTTAGTCGTATATTACGCTATCGCGTAAAATATGACTGCAGGAGGGGTTCATCGGATAGTTTGGTATAATGAGGCTATGTTATTGTATGAAGGTCAAGAATATCGGGCTAGTAAGAGTTGGCCGTACGCCATTTCAGCAGGTTGTGTGGTGTATCGTCAAAAAAATGATGAAATCGAAGTACTTTTACTAAAGCGCCAATCCGGACATTCTTATAATCACGTACCAGGTGATAGCTACAATTTGCCCAAGGGTCACATTGACTTTGGTGAAACGCCAACTCAAACTGCCGAGAGAGAAACCGTCGAAGAGGCTGGCTGCAGAGTAGAAATAAAAACTTATTTGGGTTCTGTTGAGCGCGACTTCATCCACCCATTTCATAAAAATCGTAATATCAAGACGATTCTATTTTTTGCAGCCAAGTGGGTTGAAGATGTTGACGAGATAGATCAGGAACACGATGTAAAAGTCTGGGTATCTGTTAAAGAAGCAATGAAACTTTTGGCCAAACCAAATCCAAAAGGCGAAGATGAGATTGTAAAACGCCTACAAAAATTTCTGGAGCTTACCAATGGTTAGAACAGCAAATCATAGTTCAGACCTTATGATTGTTCAAGGTGAACAGTTGAATAACGTGCAGAGTACTATAAGTGAGTTTGCGCAGCGGATTGGCGGCCAAGCACTCGCAGAAATTGAACGATTATTTAGTGATCGGCTAGGACTGGGTGATCCAGTAGTCATCATTGCCGCTGACGCAGCCGCAGAGGCCTCGGATTTTATTTCAGGCGTAGCCCCCCTCGAGACTAAAGGGGCAACGCCTGAAATAAGAGGAATATGGTTGCGACGTCCTGAGCTTTCACTCGCTAGATTCATGGTGCGTGCTGCAGTTGAGCATGTTGCATTTAAGGTTCCGGCGTCTGGCATGTTTGCGACTGCATATGATGATCTCTCAAAAACGGCGGTAAGAATGAACGGATTTAGCCAGAGCACTTCAGAAGAACGGTTCTATCTTTGTGGCGGAACTTTAAAACAGATACGCTCAAATGCCTAAAAAATCACTAGGCCAGCACTGGTTGTTTGACGAGGCTTCACTTGAGGCTATGGTGCAAGCGGGCGAGGTGAACGGTGCAGATGTGGTGCTTGAAGTTGGGCCAGGGCTAGGAACTTTGACCAAAAAACTCTGTCAAAAAGCCAAAAAAGTCACTGCCGTTGAACTCGACGATACACTAGTGCTGAGCTTGGCCGACAAGGTGAAGGCTTCAAATCTTGAGGTTATTCATCAAAGCATCTTAGAATTCGACACTTCTCAACTGCCTAAAGACTATAAAGTAATTGCAAACATTCCTTATTACCTTACCTCAAATCTTATTCGTGTGATGCTCGAAAGCCACAACCCCCCAAGCGTGATGGTGCTGCTCATTCAAAAAGAAGTCGCCGAGCGAATTGTGGCTCAACCAGGGAATATGAGTATTCTTAGTGTAGCGGTGCAGTTTTATGCCAAGGCTCAGCTGAAAGAACTGGTTCCGACTGAACTCTTCACACCGCCGCCCAAAGTTGATAGCCAAATCATCAACATCACTCGTCGCCAGCAGCCATTATTTAATGACGTTGATACAGATCTATTTTTCAAAATTGTACGAGCTGGTTTTTCTGAAAAACGCAAAAAACTGCGCTCTTCGCTCAGCGGTGGTCTTCAGATATCTAAAATCGAAGCCGACGAACTCCTTAAGCAGGCCACCATCTCCCCAAATGCCCGCGCCCAGGAACTTACCCTTCAAGATTGGCATACACTGTACAACCACATATCTACTAAATCTTCATAAAAAGATGAGTAATAAACAGTTTACCTTTTGAGTTTCGCCAACTGCCTATGCCAACCACATTGTATTTTGGGTTTAGTATGTTTTCTCTATGACCCTTACTCTTATAAAATGCATCAAATATCGCTAGTGAGGTAGGTCCATACCCCACATTCTCACCAGCACTAGTCCACTTATACTTACATCTCTGAGCCGCAAGTGCTGCATTGGCCTTAAGGTTATGCGAAAGGCCATTCGCCGCTGCCATCGCCCGCGCCCACTTACGGGCAACATCATCCATGCAACTTCTACGAGAAAGTGAAGGTACGCCACTGTTCTTCCTGGTGGCGTTCATAACATAAAACTGTTCATCTTCCGCTCTCACGTCAACTCCGTATACATTGGTTGCAGCGTTGCTCTTAAATACCAAAAAGCCGCCGGTAATTGCCACCAGTACAACAAGCGGCACAACTCGCTTCCAGTGAATTTTTTTCAGCGTAGTTAAGCTGCTCGATCCTGTTTTAAATTTACCTTTTTTATCACGATTGAGGGCATCATTTTTTATAAATACTCTGCTTGTATATGTGCGAACTGACGCACCCACCTGATGCAACTTGGAACTTTTATTTATTTTTCTAAGATCAACTTTGTTATCGTCCATAGTGAAACCTTTATATTAACCTAACGTCAATATACCATAAGCGATATACTTTACAACCCCAGCACACATGAAGATAAAACCTAAAGTAAGTTAGCGTTGTAAGAGGTGATCCGTCATACTTGAAAAAACTTGACAGATATGATATAATTAAAAGATAGGGTAGTCAACCCTATCATGGTTCCCCAGATTAATAAACCAAGGCAGCGACCTGTTTATTGATCTGAAAGGAAGAACATAGCCACAAATGAAGCTTTTGAGAATTTCTCAAAACGAAATAGTGGCGTCAGTTCTGACGCGGGGATGACACAGCTTTAGACAAAGGGACCTTAACAATCTGCTTCCGCGTGTCGACTTTGGACGTAATCCATACCTTAATTGCAAACTCAATTAAGCAAGTCGTAGCATCAGCGTTTAACACATTTGCTAACGCATTCCGTGTTAACACTTTTGCTGCGCAAGTAGCCTAATTTAGGTCTACCATCAATCATCTGACGTCAGATAGGGTCTGATTGGTGTTATATTATCTGGCTTGGAAGACCATTGGCTCATCAGCAAGGTCTTCGACATCTTTCTGATGACAACTCAACCTTGTTTTTGTTTGTTCTCTCGATCGGTTGGTTTGTAAAATTTCAGAATAAACTACGCACGTAGACGAGCAGATGTTACCTTTTGGACGCGGGTGCAATACCCGCCATCTCCACCATTCGACTTCGCTCATGGTAAACCATTAAGCACTTTGAAGAGTGCTTTTTGTTATGCTTGTGCTTGCAAACAATTTTAATGATAGTACAGTGTTAGTAAAGAAATTAAGGAGTTAAATAGTGGCTGGACCTGTAGCTGAAACTTCGGTGAATATAAAACCTTACTCGGGCGATTATTTTAATGGTTATGAATCGCGAAAAGCGGCAACTATAGTTCAACTTCCTGAAGGCATTGTTGATCGTTATATCGATGTTCTGGATGCTAGGGACGATGACGGCAAAGCAGATACTAAGGTTTTCTACCACAAGCTTCAACCAATAGCTCGTGGCGTTATTGATACTATTCGTGAGCGTAAACTAGATGGTACTCTCGATCTAAAATGTAGGAAGAATAGCGGAAAAAACTGTGGGGCTGAAGTAGGTGGTATTATGGCTGGAGGTTTTCTGCCAGATGACGGTACACTTGTTTCTTATATCACAGTACATATGAGCTGCAGAGATGCCCTGATAGATACAGTTCCTTCGAACGCTGCCTCAGCCGCTCCAGAGATAGTTGAGAATGCGCCAGCTGGACAACATCTTGATATGGGGTGCCATCTTCAACTAGGCATTGTTGCTGAACTAACTGGCCAACTGATGCTTGATGAACTAGTCAGACTTGAAGAAGCGGCTAGAGGCTAGCTTAGTTTTAGTGGATCACCCCTTCGACAAGCTCAGGATAAACCCTTCGGGTATGTTTGAGTCAATACTCCAGAGGTAGATTAGGTTTTTTAGGGGTTGTGGCGCATACTAGGGGGTAGTAATGTGCGGTTGAGTGGAGAATAGCTCGAAGACTGCCGGAAGAGGTTTGGATATGACATCAAAAAGTAAACCGAGGTTAATGAACGCTGTGGAAGAAGCCGAAATACTGTCCACACTCGAGGGCATGGAAAAAGATGGGCGGTACAACACTGCTTCACGCTACCATAACAATACCGAGAAATACCCTACCAATCAGATCTCTTTTTCTGAAACGCATATGGCAATGCTTAAGAAATTTCCGTTAATTGATCCACGTCAATACGTGGCAAATCTTAAACTGATAACGAAACGATAAGCAGCATATTTATTCGTTGCTGCGAACAAGCGCCACAACAACAGCTATGATCAGGGCGAATAAGCTTATAAAAAGCAACGTCGCCAGGTTCACCTGTTCATTATGCAAACTGGTGTGATGGGCAAGTAATAAGAACATGCCTACATTATATCACCACCCAGCACAAACATTTGAACCACCCTCACTTCAAACAGTAACCCCTGTTTGTCATTCTGAACCACGGCATGTCGCCATGGCATGCTTGATTCAGA
>CAYRKQ010000004.1:0-52802 GCA_964424985.1 uncultured Candidatus Saccharibacteria bacterium
GGCTGGGTTATGGCATCGGGGCTGGCTACCGCCGCTCGATCTTTTGTTTGGCAAAGGCACCTACATATTTCCCCGCTTTGTTGGCTCAAGATTACTGTTTAGTAAGTCTGTAGCTCAGATATTTGATCTTTCCTATGAACTGCACCGTGAGTACTCTGACGAGAAGAACGCTGAATTTTTGTCTAAAGGTGTTCGCAGAACGCTTAAGAAATCTAGCAAAGTTATTACCATTTCTGAAAATTCTAAGCGTGAAATTATCGACTTCTATAAACTAGCGGGCAAAGATGTTGTTGTAGCCTATCCAGCAACCGATCCGAGCGTCTTTTATAGAAGGAGTCAGTCGGAAATCGATAGAGTTAAGCAAAAATACGGCGTTAGCGGTGATTATATTCTAGCGCTCTCCAACCTAGAGCCCCGTAAAAACCTGTCAGCTCTAGTTGATGCTTACTGCCGGTTACCGAGAAAAATCAGGTCAGATACCTCTTTACTGCTTGTAGGTGTCAGTGGCTGGAAGACCGAAAGGTTATTTGGTGACATCGTAAAGAGAGTTGAGGCCGGTGAAAAAATCATCAGACCATCCCAGTATGTTACCGATGAGGACAAACCGGCTATAATCTCTGGCGCTAAGATGTTAGTTTATCCTAGTCATTACGAAGGCTTTGGTATGCCGCCCCTCGAAGCCCTGGCCTGCGGAGTTCCAGTCATCACTGCCAATAATTCATCACTGCCCGAAGTAGTTAAAGGTGTGGGTGCCATGGTTGAGAGCAAAGACATCGAGGAGCTACATAAAACTATGCTGGAGTATTTAGATACTATTGACGAGAAAACCAAGCAAGCAGGCATCAATGGTCCAAAACGAGCCCTTGAATTTAGCTGGAAGAAAAGTGCGCAGGTTTTTCTTGATGCGGCAACGGAGATAGAAGAATGAAAATAGCAATTGACTTGACACCACTCCAAGGGCCACATAGGCTGCGCGGTGTTGGAGCAGTTATAGTACACTTTATCAATAACTTGTCAGCGCAAGCCAAATCTAAGCATGAGTTTGTTTTTTACTTACATGAAAAAATCGACGAAGACTATGGAGATCCTTTTGACTTACTCGATCTATCCGACTGTACATATTCTCTAGCAAAACAGAAAACACCCCAGCCTAAAGCCAGAAGACTAGCGTTACCTCACAAAATAGATGTCGCTCTAAATATTATCTCTAGATCACTAAGCAAACTTGCCGTATTTTACTTTGGGGATGACCGCCTTAAAACTGTTGGCGAAGTTGATGTTTTTTTGCAGCTAGACCAAATGAAGCCGCTGCCCAAAGGTAAAACCAAAAAGGCCTTAGTACTGTATGATGTTATCCCCTATGTACTCGAAGCTGACTATCTGTGGTCTTATAAAACCGCCCGGCTTAGGGGCTGCTCTATAAAGGGCTCCGTTTGGAGATCTGTCCAAAGGTGGTTCTATATTTACCGGTTAAAACTAAATACCAGGCGGGCCAATATTTTGCTGGCTATTTCTCAAAACACTAAAGCTGATTTTGTAAAATACGTAGGTACTAACCCAAATAAAATATTGGTAACGCCTCTTGGTGTTAATGAAGTTAACGCATCCGACCAAGAAACAAGTCACTCCCACTACATAGAATCGGGCTGGGGTTATATTGAAAAGCCATACACATTTGATAAGTCTATTCCTTACCTCCTTTTTGTTGGAGGAGTCGACCCAAGAAGAAGACTAACTGACGTTATTACAGCCTTCAATCGAATAAGAGCTTCTGGTCAGCCACTTAAGCTAGTTTTAGTGGGAGATATATTGCAAGGGCCAGAAAATATACCTGTCATCGAAACGAGAAACGCTCTTGAGCTTTCTTCATATAAAGAAGATATAGTCTACATGGGCTTTGTGCCAGAAAGTAAAAAAAATGATCTATATAAAAATGCGCTGGCCTTTGTTTACCCAAGTTTGTATGAAGGCTTTGGGCTACCAGTGCTAGAAGCCATGTCTTACGGAACACCAACTATAACACGTAACAATTCTTCTATCTTTGAGGTCGCCCAGGACGCCGCCTTCTATGCCAATGATGCTATATCTACCGAAAACTGCATAAACCAGCTTCTTTCAACCAAAGATACTCGCAAGATTAACGATACGTCAATAAAGCAGGCTTCGTTTTATAAATGGTCTGCTACTTCCAAGCAAATTATTAAAGCACTGTCTTAAACTTACTAAGCTTCCGGTGGTCTGTGGGCTAAGGGCTGGTTAAATATCATGTGATAATTATTTGGGTTAATAATTTTAGTGAAAACCTTTAGTTTTGCCTGGTTATATAACGCTTTTATTTTACTTCGCTTTTTTAAGTCGTTAATAAACCAGGTTTGGGCCTTATAGTAAATTATCCTCAGAGTTTCTCTTGCGTCTGGTTCATTAATTAGTTGAAGCTCATTGAACCATTCTTTATGAGATTTAAAAGTAAGAAACGGCCACCCCTGTTCAATCATTGACTCTCTGAACCCGTTACCTATATCAATAGTTCTTTGCATTTGCTCAGCTCTACGCGTAAAAGATATTCCATTTTCGTTTTCGCGGTAAAGATAAAGGGACTCTGGAAGTGTATAATATGTAGTTGCATCCTTAGAAGATGCTGCTACACGAGCCCAGCAAGCATAATCTTCGGCTGCCATATTTTGGCGGAAGCCGCCAGCTTTTTGGACCACTCTCTTCTTAAACATGGCTGTAGCTCCACTAGGAGCACAACCATAACCTAAAAATAACTTTGTACCATGATCGCCGATTGGCTTAGGATCCATATGTTTCTTCTTGCCATTTTTATCAACTAGAGTTAGCTGGCAACTAACTATTGAATATTCGGGGTGTTTAATTAAGAAATTATATTGTTTCTCAAATCTCTCAGGCAAAGAAATATCGTCGGCATCCATCCGCACGACAATATTGGTTTTAGTTTCCTTTAACCCCTGGTTCAGAGTTGTGCTGACGCCTTTATTCCTCCTTGTAATAACACGTATGCGCTGATCTTTTTTGGCATATTTATTAATAATAGCCAAACTACCGTCAGTAGACCCATCGTCAATGATTAAAAATTCAAACTCAGCTAGAGTCTGTTTAAGTACACTCTCGATAGCCTGACCTACGTACTTTTCGGCGTTGTACACTGGCATCAGAACTGTAAATAATGGCTTAGTGGTGTTCATTCTATATCTTTCACTTTATACTTCAGTTATTATTTTACTAAATTTTAATCCAACTTTCGGGCACTATACTAGAAGAGTTTATCGATCCATCTAAAAACCAAGTCTGTGGTGCAACAACAATCTTTTTTGGATTTTTATTTAACCAGGCGCCCCACCAACTATACGAGCTGTTGGCTATGACATTATGATCACAATGGCTCATTAGCCAAATGTCGTCAAAACTTCTTTCAGCATCCTCTACAAACCTAGTAGGATATTTGAACTTTAGATTATTTTTACACCAAGCTTGATCATCCGAAAAAACAAATATGCTAAGTTGTCCTCCGACAAGCTTTTCTAGTTTTTCCACGGCTAACTTGTAGTAGTTAGTGCCTTTTGGGCCGTGTGTTTTGCTGTAAGTATTATGATCTATATAATCAGTACGTCTTACATGCACAGATACGCTATTTTTGGTTTTTTCTATCAAGGACAAATTCTTGCTAACTATCCTTGAGAGTTTATAGGAAGGTGTAAATTCTTTTAACAAATTCTCTTTTACATCTGTAAAGTATCTTTCATTCTGAAAATCACCATTTATAATAACGTTGTTTGGTAGGCTCAGGACCTCCTCGTTAAAACCAAAGCTTGGGTTGAAATATGTACTGTACATATCTGGCCCATATAGTACAGGCCACTTAAACCCAGGTTCATAGATCTTTCCGTCAATAGGCTTCTCTGTGTATTCTGCCTGTATATTTAACTGGTCAAGCTCGTAGTGACGAACAGTTTCCCCAACAGGTATGTTTTTAAACCAGCTTCCGTTTAAAATTAGTTTTGTTTTATGTCTCTCTGATAACTGTCTGGCTGCGGCATATCTAAACATTTGATTGCCCAAGCCAGCTGCAAGCAAAGCAACTATCATATTAGTCTCTCCTATGCTGCTTGTTTGGTAAAAAAGATCTGCACATCATTGAAATCTATGTCTCTATATACTCTTTGTCTTTTTTTACCTGCTCTATGAAGTGCTGCCAGGTATGTCTCTCGTTAACTAAGGCTTGGGCGTTTACCCTATATTTTTCTAAATTACTCGGGTCTTTTATAATATCCTTCAAAGCACCTATGTAGGATCCTACCTTATCGAACGGTGACACTAAATAACCTGTTTTCTTATTGACAATAATCTCCCGAAGGCCTCCCGCATCTGACGCTACTATTACTAAGCCAGCGGTAATGGCCTCTAGAACTGCGTTTGGTAGACCTTCCCACTGTGAGTTTATTAAGAAAACATCGTATTCGTTTAAATTTAGCGAGTTTAGGCCATTATCATAAGATCCTTTATAATCAATTGCTTTGCTTCTCTTTAACTTTTTTACAATATCATTACCATCAAGAACTGGGCTGCCGTAAACGTCAAACTTAACCGGCAAATCTTGTTTTAATGCTTCATCCGCGATCCTTAGTAGTAGGTCGGGTCTTTTTTGCGCATCCAACCTACCCGCCCATAAAACTCTCAACGGTTTTTGATGGGAGAAATCTCGAAGTTTGTTGAATTTAGTTTTTTTGGAGCCAGATTCCATCGGTTGATAGTGGCATGCGAACTTATCTCTAGGAAGTGCTTGGAGTTTAACAATCTCATCGATCACATTATGATTATCAGTAAAGATCTTTGTTAAGTAATTGACCTTGTCTTGCAGTTGTTCTATAAAGTAATGGACTGTCTGTCCATCTGGCGTTCTGTCTAAACAAAAGACTTGGATGTATAGCTTCGAAGCCTTACTTAAGATTTTGGCGTACATCTCGAACATGTTATACCCGACCGGTGAATTAACCAGGTGAATTCTTTTCGGTTTTAGCTGAATGCATACGGTCGTAAGCAGCCTTCTTTGATCCGACATAGACATTACATACATTTTTTTTCCTAAGTTTATAAATTTTACTCTTTTATCTAACCTTTTCGCCCATGGCGATTCACTGTTTTCGGTTGCTATAAGAACAACTTTAGCCAAAGGATTAATCTCTAAAATTGCTTTAGTATAATTTATAACTTCTAAATCCGCCCCCCCCTTCTTTAGCCATGGCAGTAGAAACAAATGCGTGCAATCATCACCAATTTGCTTGGCTAAGTCCCAGTAAATCTGAGTGAACATACTGGGTTTCGGTTCATAGAAATACATGTATCTAGCCCGGGTTTTTGAAAGAAACACTCTATGGTCAAATTCATGTAAAGCCCGTATCTCATCTATAAGCCAATCTGGTACTTTTTCTTTTCTTTCGACATCAGGCATACCCGGGGGCCTAAAAAAATGAAGTGTTTCGTTTTTCAGACTAGGTATGTACGCGGCAATGCGGTGATGTAGAGGTTTGAATGGTGAAAGTAAAATAAACAAGCATCTACTGGCTGTGGTGAGTAGTTTTAAAAGTACGCGCTTTAAATATTTCTTTTTTAGTTTTTGGGGTGAAGCCTGTAAGCTGTTTGTTATAGCCCTAGGTGAATTTACCGAACCGAAGTAGTCAGTTCTAGGCATAAGACAGTCAGCCCATGAAGAAAGTCGCGAACCCTGTTGTTTCCGCCTGTAGGCATACATTGTTCTAGGGGCTATGATATGTTCAATGCCCTTCTGCAAAGTGTCGCAATTCCAGAGCCAATCTTCATACCCAAGTAAATCTTTTGCATTAGTATACCTGTATGGTGTTTTTTTAACTACATCTCTGGTTGTCATCATCATTGAACAAAAATAATTAACTTCAACGGAACCGGCATGAGAAAAATAATCCGAAGTTGACGAACCCATCTTCCAGAGTAAAGTAAATGCCCCGAATGAAAATTGATACTGTGGATGGACAATAGTGGCATTTTTACTACTGACGAGACTTTGCCTAGCCTTAATTAACCAATTGCCTGACATGAGGTCATCCCCATCCATGATGGTAACAAACTCCCCATTTGCTAGGCTAATTCCATGATTCCTCGAAAGACCAACATCTTTATGAGAAACATATTCCACCCTGTATTCAAAACCAATATCTTTTAAATTGAGCGTGTTTAGGTAGTTCTTGGTTTCTTGATCTATTGTGTCGGCAACAATTATAACTTCGGCTGATAGATTACTTTTCTTCGCGACCCCAATTGAACGTTTGATACTTCTAAGAGTATGGTGCAGTAAAAGCCCCTCGTTATGTGTGCATATTATTATACTGATATCTGGTCTTTTAACTTTAGCCATTACTGTAGTTCTGTCTTGTTTTTACCGACCATGCTTTTTATCCGCTTGCCGATACTTGTTCTTTCTACGACTTTGGCTTCTAGTTCTCGAATCTGTTCACCTAGATTGGCTAGCCTATCCTCAAGTTTTAGCAACGAAGAGCCCTCCTGTTCGTTACGATATCTGATTTCGTTAATTATATAGCCGATACCTAAGCTTCCTTTTTTAAGATCTTCCCTGAGATACTTATTCATTAAGTAGTTTATGTATTTTTTATCCAAGTTGTTACCCGCAAAAACACTGTTACCTTCTGCACCTGGCATGTAGTTTCTGTGATGATAGTTGGCTAGGGCTACTTCGGTGTCTAAAAAGTCAACATCATAGTTAACAATAAATCTTATGCCAAAATCCCAGTCGCCGCACACAGTCAGATCTTCGTTATAATAGCCGATTTTTTTGAACACTTCGCGCCTGTATAAGAAGGTTATAGGCGTCATTAAATTTTCGAAGCACTGCCTGTATAAACTAATTTCTTTAAGGTCTGGTATCCATCTCTCCTTGCGCACAAAAGTTACTGAGCCATCTGGATGTAAGTCTTCAATTATATTATCGGTAGTAACAACCACTCCCATCGCACCGCTGTTTTCAAGTTGTTTGGTCGTTTCTAGCAAAAAGTCTGGGTGCCAAGTGTCGTCGTCGTCATGAATTGCTATAAAAGTTGAATTAACACTTTTTATTGCTCGGTTAGAGCCGACCTCAACGCCAAGCGAAGTTTCATTGTGCAACAATTTTACACGATTTTTGGTGATATTTTTGTGTTTTTTTACTAGATTTTCTACCAATTTTTTATCGCCGCCATCATTGATAATAACGTGAACGAAATCTGTCATAGTTTGAGAGTGAACACTTTTTATAGCACGATCCAGCAGATTGGTTCTATTTTTTGTACGAGTTATGACAGCTACTTTCGGAAGCTTTAAACCACTCATCTTAAAATAACTCCGTATATTTTTTGCCTATTTTTTGAGCGGTGCCAGATTCAGATATAACCCCATTTTCAATCAGAATTGCCCTATCGCAAAACTCTTCTACGGCATCCATATCGTGACTCACGAACACAACTGTTACGTGTTCCTTCTTGAGTCTTCTGAAGTAATCAAAGCACTTCTTCTGAAAATCAGCGTCACCCACAGCTAGCACTTCATCAATTAGTAGAACATCTGCCTTAGCTCGTACCGCCATCGAAAATGCTAAACGGACCTGCATACCAGAAGAGTAATTTTTTAACTTTTGATCCATGAATTTTTCTATCTCAGCAAAATCAACAATGTCATCGTACATACTTTCAACTTCCGTGCTAGTAAAACCAAGTAGGGCGCCATTTAAAAAGACATTTTCGCGGCCGGTAAGCTCCGGGTTAAAACCGACGCCAAGTTCAATGAACGGCACTAATTTGCCCTGAACCGAGATCTTGCCTTCTGTTGGCTGGTAAATGCCGGCTAGCATTTTCAGCAGCGTGCTTTTGCCGCTGCCGTTTCTGCCGACTATCCCAAAGAATTCGCCTTTCTTGACTTCAAAAGAGACATCCCTGAGCGCATGTTGAACCTCGTAACCCTTTTCACTTCTAAAGATATTTACGATCCTGCTTTTTAGCGAGTGGAATCTTTCGTGAGGTAACTTAAAGTTTTTACTGATATGATCGACTTTAATTGCAATGTGCTCACTCATTAAACGTTCTCCGCAAAATACTTAGATTCTTTTCTGAAGTATCTAAAGCCAAGTATAATAGTTGTTACAACCAGTAAAAAAGGTAGTAGCCAATACCAGCCACCTTCAAAAACACTGTATGGTGTAGCCGTCTTGTCGGTTATAAGGCCGTATCGAATATCTTGAATTATTTGTGCTAGTGGGTTTAACATGAATATCTTCGAAAGCGTCACCCCGCCTTTTTCGACTACAAAAGAAAAGGCATATAAAATTGGTGTTGCATAAAAAAGCACCTGAGTAATAACCTCCCATATGAAATTAACGTCACGATACTTAACGAAAGCGGCACTCAAAAATAGGGCAATAGCAAAAGAAAAAACAAAGAATTCTACTATAAGAAGGGGTATTAATAATGCAAACTTATTTGGATCGGCCCCGGCTATAACCATAAATAAGCCTATCACTATAAAGTTCAGACTCAGGTTAATGAGCGCTGAAATAGAGTTAGCTAAAATAACTACATAACGCGGGAAGTTTATTTTTCTCATCAAATCACCCTTGCCAACTATCATGGTGACACTGCCAGTGGTTGATTCTATGAAAAAGTTCCACAGCACTAAGCCAAGCAGCAAGTAGGTGCCGAAATACGGCACATCACCACTAGTATCTAGTATTATGACAAAAATTACATATAGTACACCAAACAAAAACAATGGCCTGAGCAGTGACCACAAGTAACCTAGTATTGAATTTTGGTATCTGAGCTTAAAATCGGTGACAACAAGTTGCTTTAGTAGAATGAAGGTGTAGCGGTAGCGCTGCTTTATCTTTTGTAGTGAATCCATTTGTACGCTATATTATATCAGAGATGAGTGCACAAAAAATTGTTATAACTGGTGTTAACGGCTTCGTTGGTAAGCATCTTGTAAACGAACTTTCCGGTAGTGGCTTTGCTGTCGTTGGAGTTGACCGAGCAGATGGCCCAGACCAATCGATTGCTTCGATCTTAGATTCTTTTATTTCAGCCGATCTTGCTGAGGGCTGGCCAGAAATTAATGACGTTACGTCAGTGATACACCTCGCTGGGCTGGCTGCCGTAGGACCCTCATTTGACGACCCACAGTCATACCTAACAATTAATAGCTCAATACTGACCCACATGGCAGAGTTCTACTTAAAATCTGAAACGAAGCCCAGAATTATTGTAGTAAGTAGTGGTGCAATCTACGATTCCACCAGCCCAATGCCCCTTACCGAGGAGTCACCAGTGGGCCACAATTCACCTTACGCCCTAAGTAAGATACTCAACGAACTACAGTGTGATTATTACAGGAGCCGTGGACTAGACTGCGTTATCGCTCGGCCCTTCAACCATATCGGCCCTGGTCAGAAAGCTGGTTTTTTAGTGCCAGATTTATACGAACAACTTCTGAAAGCAAAGAGCACTGGTGAAGATCTAAAAGTTGGGAATCTGCAAACACAAAGGGACTACACAGATGTACGTGATGTTGTGAGAGCCTACAGACTTTTAGCCACGACTGAAAAACTAGACCATTCCCTCTATAACATCTGCTCAAGTACAAGTGTGGCTGGTGAGGAAATACTAAAGCTGCTTCAAAAAACTACGGCTACTAAAGATGTCGCAGTTGTTGCCGATCCTTCAAAAATAAGACCTAATGACGCGCAAAATATCGTCGGTGACAACTCGCTCATTAAAAATGATACCGGCTGGCAGCCAGAAATTGCTTTAGAACAAACCATTGCCGACTTTGTTGAAGATTCTAAGCTTCAAGCTTAAGGTCGTGCTCTACCATCAGCTTCACTAGAGCAGGGAAGTCAACTTTACGCTTCCAGCCGAGTTCTTTCTCAGCTTTTGTAGGATCACCAAGTAGTAGATCTACCTCTGATGGTCGGAAGAATTCAGAATTGATTTTTACTAGGACATTTCCGGTTGCAGAATCGACACCAGCCTCTTCTACTCCCGCGCCTTCCCACTTCAATTCGATGCCAATTTCTTTAAAAGCTAGCTCGCAAAACTCACGAATCGAGTGCGTTTCGCCTGTTGCAAGCACGTAATCTTCTGGCTTTTCTTGCTGCAAAATTCGCCACATGCCTTCTACGTAATCGCCGGCATATCCCCAGTCACGCTTGGCATCAAGATTACCTAGTTCAATAGAGTCTTGTTTACCGTGTTTAATGCGAGCGACGGCTTGGCTAATTTTACGAGTTACAAATTCGGGGCCTCGGCGCTCGCCTTCGTGGTTAAACAAAATCCCGCTAACCGCAAACATGTCGTAGTTTTCTCGGTAGTTTTTAGTTATCCAGTAGCCGTACAGCTTCGCGACGCCATAAGGACTTCGTGGATGAAATGAGGCCTCTTCTGTATAGCCGGCTTCTGGTCGATTGTAGTCAAGACCACCAAACATTTCTGAGGTTGAAGCTTGGTAAAATTTTGTTGTCTTCTCAAGCCCCGCTAGACGAATAGCTTCGAGCATGTTCAACACCGCCTTACCAGTTACGTCTGCGGTGAGTAGTGGGTTTTTAAATGAATACCCCACATGACTGATTGCCGCAAGATTGTATACCTCATCTGGCTTAATTTCTTGCAGCGCTCTGGTGAGTGACGAAAGATCAAGCAGATCTGCTGTTACTATGTGCAGAAAAGGAAATTCTTTTTGTAGCGCCTGATAGCGTGGGTGACTGGCTTCAATCTGCCCTCGAATCGTGCCGTACACCTCGTAACCTTTTTCATTAAGAAGCTTTGCCAGGTGCCCACCATCTTGCCCAGCAGTTCCAGTAATAAATGCACGTTTTGCCAACTTTTCCTCCTGTTTTATTAACGTGTAATGACTCTATCATACCAGTTTTTTAAGGTATACTTGTCTAGATATGAAGCGAATTGTCATTGATGCCCGAGAATATCCGACCAGCACCGGTAGATACATTAGAAAGCTCTTGGAGTACCTTGAGAAGATCGATGCAGATTCAGACCGTGAATATGTGGTTTTAATAAAATCAGCCGATTTTGATAGCTACCAACCAAAAGCGAAGAATTTTTCAAAAGTTATAGCTGATTTTAAAGAATTTACCTTTGCCGAGCAATTTCCCTTTTTGCGACAGATTCGCAATTTGAAAGCAGATCTTGTTCATTTTGGCATGGTACAGCAACCTGCTTTTTATAGCGGCAACGTCGTCACTACCATGCATGATCTCACCACCCTACGGTTTGTGAACCCTGAACGAAGCTCTCTCTACATTAGAACTAAAATGCCCGTGTACGCCTGGCTCAACAAGCGAGTGGCTAAAAAATCAGCGCACATCATCACCCCTACCGAGTTTGTGAAGCAAGATATTATCAATTACACGGGTGTACCCGCAGATAAAATCACCGTTACACTGGAGTCCGCTGATAAAATCACTGTTCCTGCAGAAGAATTTAAGCCATTACAAAATCAGCAATACCTTATGTACGTTGGACGAGCCTTGCCGCATAAAAACTTGATGCGTCTGGTTGACGCGTTTGGCGTTTTGAAGAAAACCCATCCGGATCTAAAGCTGGTGTTAGTCGGCAAGAAAGATTCGCACCTCGATCGCCACCTAGCTTATGCTGAAGAACAAAACATTAAAGATGTTATTGCCACCGGCTACGTCTCAGAAGGCCAGCTCAGGTGGCTCTATGAGAATACCGCTTGTTATGTGTTCGCTTCTCTCTCAGAAGGGTTTGGCTTGCCAAGTCTTGAAGCCATGGCTCACGGTGCGCCCGTCGCTAGCTCTAACGCCACCTGCCTGCCAGAAGTGAATGGTGACGCGGCGCATTACTTTGACCCCCTTGATATTAACGATATGGCTGATAAGATCAACGACGTCTTAACAGATGAAACACTGCGAAAAGCGCTCATTAAAAAAGGTGCTGAGCAAGTAAAGAAATATTCTTGGGAACGCATGGCCGAGCAAACACTTTCTGTTTACAAAAAGTGTTTGCGGGGCTAGGGATTGGTTACTAGTTACTGGGGTGGGCTATAAAAGAGCTGCCTCTTTGAGGTCACGGGCTAATTTTCTATCGAATGTATAGAGCGGTTCAGCGTCGTTCAGTCTGGCCTGCACTGCCAAGCAGACATCTACAAACGAAACACTTTTATTACGCTCGTAAAGTGGTAAAACCTGCTGTAACATCGTTTTATTACACGTAACGGTATCTACGTTTACGATGGCACGAATATTATCAACCACACCGCCCCTGTTCATTTCATAGCCTTTATTGAGCACGTATTCAACTTCACTAAATACGAGGTCGCTAATGTGGCATTCTTGGCTCTTTAGTTGGCGCTCTACCGCCAACCGCTCCTTTTCTCTACCGGGCAGCAGCAACGCCAACACTGCATTTGTATCGAGTGAACAAGCTCTCACGCTCTATACTTCTTTTTAATAGCTACCACCCGCGCTTTATCTGCACGTTTTTTAGCCTCTGCCAGCGTAAGATCTGGTGTAGTTTTATGTATATGAACCTGGTTACGACGTCTCACCTCTTCTAAGGTAAGTGCCTTTTCTATTACAACTCCGCCTTTGGCAAAGGCAAATGTCAGACGAGATCCTGGTTTTAAATTTAAATAGTCACGGACCTCTTTAGGTATAGTGGTTGTTCCTTTAGATGTAATGACCGTGCTCTTCATTCTTACATACTAGTAAAAGTAATACTTTTTGTCAATGGTAATACTTTGAGAGTATACATTGAAGTAAGTACTTGACTAGACCTAGTCTAGTCTGCTATACTGCAGTTATGATTATCAACACCTATGACGCCAAGACCAATCTTTCTAAGCTGCTCGCCCGGGTAGAAGCTGGCGAAACTATTACTATCGCTAAGGCTGGCAAGCCTATTGCGGAGCTAAAACCCCATTCCCCCGCTAAAACATATTACGATATGATCGGTACTGTTAAGCCGCAACCGACCGATGCCACAAAGCGGGTAAGAAAGCTTCGTGATAACTGGAGGTAAGAAGTGGTATATGTAGACACCAACATTCTTATTTACCTGTTGGAAGGAAAAGAATGGTCGCATCCGATTGCCGACAAACTCACCGCCCTATCACTTCCACTTAAAACTTCCGCCCTGACAATTACTGAATTTCTATCCGGAGCAATTAATTTTGAGGACGCCAGAGCATCACTTTACCAGATGCCCTCACTGGTTTTTATAAAAGTAAATGAACCGATTGCTGAACGAGCTGCGGATCTGCAGAAGAATCACGGTCTTAAGATTGGCGATGCTCTTCATCTTGCCACGGCCATTGAAGGCGATTGCACGTACTTTTTCACTAATGATCTAAAGTTAGCAAAAGCTGCAGGCAAGTATCTTGCAGTTTTAAAACCATAAATAAGACCGCTAAAAGGTAGTTTCTGATCTGGTGCTAGTTTCCGCTAAATTCTAAAACAATATGCCGCTCGCGCCCTTCACCTTCGGAGTGACTGGTGATGTCACTGTAATCTTCAAGGCCGCGGTGAATGGTGCGCCGGTCGGCTCCGTTCATGGGCTGTAGCGCCTTACTTTTTTTTGCTTCGCGAACTTCTTTTACCCACTCTCCGAGCTGCTGTAGCAATTTTTCAGCGCGGTGTTTTTTATAATCAGCAATGTCAATATTCACCCGCGTCAGGGGTGCCTCTGCATTTTTTAGCATCGTGCTCACCAGTGCCTGCAAAGCTCTGAGTGTTTCACCGTTTGAACCGATTAAAAAGCCGTTTAAGTGGGTTGAAGGCACGTTCAGCTCAATCACGTCTTCGTCGTGAGAACTGGTGACAACGGCATTTAAACCAAAGAATGAGAGAATATCTTCAAGATACTTTCGGGCCGTTTCTATCGCTTGATCCTGCTCGCTCATTATCGCCTCTTCTTTCGTTTCGCCTTCTTCTTTTGAGGAACGCCTGAAGGAGCAATAATACGTGTTTTGGTGGTGACCTTTCCTTTATTTGTTTTTTCAGTGACGCTGGGTTCTTCTTTTTTAGGTGGAACGGGCTTCTTTTTTACTGAAACCACTTCGGCGACCTCTTCCATTTCTTCAGTGTCTTTTTTGAAGATCAGTGACTGCTGGAAGATACCAATGGCGCTAGAGGCCAGCAGATAGACAACCATGGCACCTTGAGTGAACAGACCAAAGGACAGCGTTAGAATCGGCATTAAGTAGGTCATGGTGCCACCCATAGCCGCGGCCATGTCTTCTTGCTCGGGTTGCTTACCACTACCGGATGCTTTGAGGATGTCGCGCAGACGCTTTTTGTTCTTTTGTTCGGGGAGAATCTGCTTAGTTTGATAAAACGCCAGTACCGTGGCAGCAAGCGCTAGTAGTAACAGCGGCCAGTAAACAGCGCCACCGGCAATTGCTTTTTTACTCAGATCAATAAAGCCAAAGCTAATATAGCTAAAGACGCTATTATTTTGAATCACCTCTTGAACGTGAGGAATCTTCTGAACAAATGAATACGTAAAGTTGCCGATATCGCCTAGGTTCTCAGTCAGGTGACGCGCCGCCTGGAAGACCCCAATAAAGAGCGGCAGTTGAATAAGCGTCAGGCCGATTGAACCAAACGGGCTAATGCCCCTTTCTTTGTAGAGTTCCATCATGAGAGCGGCCTCTTTTTGTTTATCCCCTGCTGCTGCCTTTTTTACTTTTTTAAGCTCAGGCTGCAGATCGCGCATTTTTTTACTTTGGTGAAGCTGTTTTTTGAGCAGTGGCCACATGGCTAAACGGATCACCACGGTGAAAACAATTAAACTCAGGCCCAGGTCGTGCCCAGGAAGCAAGCCATAAATGGCGACCAGCAAGTTATAAAGCGGTTGGACAATCAGCGTTTGAAACATTACACCTATCATACCACATCTTATGGGTTAGGGACTGGGGTATGGGTACTGGGTGGTAGGGGCCTCGAGACCCGGGGGCTAGTAGATGTTTTTCCTTTGTTTAGTAGCTAACGAAAACAGTGTGTCGCCTTTTTAGTCGCAAACAAGCAGGTGTCCGGCTAACGCCGGACTTGAAGCAAAGGTGGTTCAGATTGGCTGGGGCTCGAGTTCCTTAATAGAACTTTTTCAACTCAAGAGGATGACCCGATTGTCGATGTAGATGAGATTCGAGAGCTACTTGATGAAAACGATTGTTATATTCGAAAGTGAGATAGTCTTATTAGTCATTGTGGCGCAATATTATAGTTGTTAGCAGCAAATATATACTGCTCAATGAAAAGCTTCTTAAATGGCACCACGCTATTTTGCTCATAGAATACGAGTGTAGCTTCTTTGTAGTCTCTATCATCGATGCTACGATAAGAGAGCGGGGCGAGGCCGTCACTAAGCAGTATTGCATTACCTAGCAATCTACTGGTTCGCTTATTGCCATCAACAAACGGTTGGATATAACTTATACCAAGCACGCTTAGAAGTGCCTTTTCATACACATTGTCGGTATCTGCAATCCATGCAAACAATCGTTCTAGTGCCTCTCGAATTTGAAACTCGCTATCTAGGGGTCGGTAATTTGTTCCTGTTATACCGACTATACCCTTTCGTAGGTTACGTGAAATATTGAGGTTTTTACCTACAATGGCGTGAAGTTTCTCTAGCTGGGCAATGGTCGGATTTTTCCATGTCTTAATATCTTCAAATATGAACTCTAGGGCATCTTTTTGATTAAGTATCATTTGGGATTCATATTCAGTATTACTTTCTGACTTTTCACCGTATCGAAGCAAACGTTCAGTTGATATCAAATCATATGTATTTCCTTCGATTTGCGATGTTTTCCACGAAAACTCGACAATAAAGCGTAGTAGCTCTTTATTGTGAACACTGTTATCTGCTTGACGCGCATTAGCATGGTATAGGTCTGTAGCCGTTCCAAGTTGAACTACCTCTTCTTCTGATAATAGAGGTGCATATGGTTCTTCGAAAAGGGTAAAGTTAAATGAGGTATTCCCACCACGACTATCGGGATTGATGCCTAGGTAGGATCCTACGTTAATCGGTTTAAGAAGTAGCCCTTTTTTTGAAAGCGTATATACTACTGATCTACCAGCGCCACTTTGTGAGAGTAACCCTGATTCAACCAATTCTGATAAGCGTCGTTTTACCGTCACCAAAGAAACCTCAGAAATCCCCTTATGAACCTGGGATGAGCTAAGACTATTGTCTGCGGTGAACAAAGCTAGTATTTTCTTATTCGTATCATTCATGTGCTTTAATCGTATCATAGTGATACGATTAGTGTCAATATGTTTATGCTATAAAAGTTTGGTCGTCCTGTTTGCCCTGTCGAAAATATAACTTTTTTGATCTGAAGTTTCTGGATAATGTATTTGGCTGGGGGGTAGGGACTGGTTACTAGCGAGCCCGCAAAGCCGCTGCAGCCACCCCCATTACCTAGTACCCGCAGACCATGCCCTATCTTTTGTAGAGATTAGCTTTGTGAAGTAGTTCAACGATGTTTTTGTTGAGCTCAGCTGACGACATGGTAGCAGCGCGCTCATCGAAAACGGTGATTACTAAGTCGTAAGGAGTTTCGAGCATTGACCAGTGTTGGCGCGCTGTTTCGTAGACGCGGCGGCGAATGCGGTTGCGAATGGGGGCTTTTTTGGTGACTTTTTTAGAAACAATAACCGCCAGGCGATTTTCTATTCGCCGGCCGTTGTTGGTGTATTTGAGCTGAAAGAACCCCGCTCTAACACTCTTGCCTTTGGAGTGCACAAAATTGAGGCTATTATGCCCATGAAAGCGAAAAAGTTTTTTGAGCATGGCTAGTAACTAAGGCGCGCGCGGCCTTTTAGGCGACGGTTTTTAAGCGTTTTCCGGCCAGAGGCTGAACTCATGCGAATACGAAAGCCGTGCTTTTTTTGGGCGTGGCGTTTCTTCGGTTGATGGGTGCGTTTAGGCATGGTTGGTAACTCCTGTAACTTCGTTGATTTTTAGTTAGACATATTGTATCACAATTTCCCTTTTCCACATAACCCCTTCCTCTTTCCACATGCCCTACCCTGTTAATCTGCGGCTGTGGAAAAGTTTGCTGTGAGAGTGGTGATTCAGTACCGCCCACTATCCACTTGTGGAAAAGTGTCAATCTTTTGTATAGTGGTTGGTAGGAAACAAAAGTGAGGGAGCTACATGTACGATACCGTTTGGCGATCAGTCTTGGCAGAAATAGAGGTCAGTGTTTCGCGGGGAAACTACATGACGTGGTTTAAAAACACCGAGCTCTTGGAAGAACGCGATGGCCACGTTACCATAGCCGTGCCCAACGTTTTTGCCCGGCAGCAGTTTGAAATTAAGTACAACGACACCATTAAAGAACTGCTTGAAAAACACGGGGTGCAGGCCGAGCGAATTTCGTACACCTTCGCCTCTTCTGGCAAAGCACGCCCTAAGGCAGAGCCACTTCCTGCGCACGTGGCTCAGCCGGCAAAATCAAGTGCCCGGCAGCAGCTTTCCATTAACGAAAAATATACCTTCGATTCATTTATTGTTGGCTCCAGTAACGAACTTGCGTACGCCGCCTGCCAATCAATTGCCACGAACCCCGGCACCAAGTATAATCCCCTCTTTATTTACGGTGGTGTGGGGCTGGGCAAAACACACCTTATTCAAGCTGTTGGTAATGGCATTAAACAAACCCGGCCCGAGGCCAAGATTGTCTACGTTTCAACCGAAACCTTTATTAGCGAATTTCTCGATAGCATTCGGTTTAAAAAACAAGGCTTTGCTGATAAGTACCGTAGCGCTGATGTGCTAATTGTTGACGATATTCAATTTATTGCCGGCAAAGAAAAAACCCAAGAAGAGTTCTTTCACACTTTTAACGCGCTGCACCAAGCCAACAAACAGATTATTCTGAGCAGTGATAAATCACCTAAGGCTATTCCGACACTTGAAGAACGCTTGAGGAGCCGCTTTGAATGGGGTATGGCTATTGATGTGCAAGCTCCAGACTTTGAAACTCGCCAAGCCATTTTACAGGCCAAGGCGCAGCTGCACGACGTCACGCTTGATTCGCAGGTGGTTGAATACCTAGCTAAAAACATCCAGACGAATATTCGTGAACTGGAAGGCGCACTGAATCAGCTGCTGGCTTTTTGTGAGCTCCGGCAGATTGAACCAGACCTCATCACCGCCCAAGCCCTCTTGAAAGGGCGCCATCATCGACCCCGATCGCTCACCCCAAAAATGGTGGTGGAAAGAACCGCCCAACACTTTGACATCAGTGTGAAAGAAATCACTGGCCCCAAACGAGATAAAGACATTGTGCTGCCACGGCAAGTGGCTATGTATCTGCTACGGAGTGAGCTGCATGTAAGCTTTCCTAAAATTGCCCGGGAACTAGGGCGAACCGATCACACTACGGCGCTGCACTCCATTGATAAAATTGAACACCTTTTAACCACCGATTACGTTATGCGTCAGCATTTAGAAGAGATTCGGGAGCTCCTACATGTGTAAAAACTGCGTACAACCTTTGCAAAAGCGCGGGATAGTTTGGTGGATAAACACTGGTTGTACACAGGCTTTTAAAAGAGTGGCGGCCATCCACGACTTACCCGCAGGTTTACGACGCGCTTTTACCACCTTTACACACATGTCTTTAGCGCTTCTGTGCCAGGTAGAACGTCGCCTCTTTTCCACGCTATCCACAGTGCCTACTATTACTACTATGTATATAAATAATGAAACCAACTTGGGGGGCAGAAGGAGATGAATATGAAAATTCAAATAACACAGCAGAACTTACAGCGGGCTTTAGCGGTGATGTCCCGGGTGGCAAGCACAAAAACCGAGTTGCCCATTTTAGCCAACGTCCTCATTGATGCCACCAAAGAGATGGTGTCACTTTCAGCCACTAACCTTGAAGTGGCGGTTATTCATAGAGCCAGCGCCAAGGTAACAAACCCCGGCAAGGTGGCGGTCCCCGCCCGGCTGTTTTACGAGTTTGTCTCGCAGCTGCCCAAAGATGAAACGGTATCACTGACGCTCGAAAAAAATAAACTCCTCATTGCGGCGGGCAACTATAGCTCTCACATTCAAGGCACCAACACCGAAGACTTTCCTGCTCTCCCCCAGGTTAGTAATGCGCAGCATACCACTATTTCAAACCACACCCTGCAAGATGCAGTAACCAAGACAATTCTGGCCGCCTCGCATGATGAAACCAGGCCGATACTGGGCGGTGTCTATATTCATTCGCACAGTAAAAAACTCTACTTTACGGCCACTGACGGCTATCGCTTAGCGGAAGCAGCAACCTCACCACTTTCATTTGATGTCGATTGTGTTGTGCCCTCACAGGCGCTACAAGAGGTGCTCAAAATGGTACAAGACACAAGCGAAGAAACCAGTGAGCTCTTTTTTGGCGACGGGCAGTTTGCCGTAAAAACTGAAGACACTCACCTTATTAGCCGACTGGTGGAAGGAGCCTACCCGGAATATCGCCGCCTGATTCCTGAAAAAAGCAGTATTTCTTTTGAAATCAACCGACAGGAGTTCCAAACAGCAGCCAAGCTGGCTGGTTTATTTGCCCGGGAAAGTGGTGGCAGCATTACTATTACCGCTAGTGAGGATGACAAAAAAGTTATGATCGCCTCTGTAGCCTCGCAAGTTGGTGATAACAGCTCCTCGGTTGACGCGGTGGTTTCTGGCAGTGGCGCCGTGGTAGTCAACGTTCGCTACCTCAGCGACGCCCTTAATTGCTTTGAAAGCGAAAAAATAACCTTCCGCTTCGGCGACTCAATCGCCCCCTGCGTCCTGAGCTCAAAACAACAACCAGACTACCAGCACATAGTAATGCCCCTCAAAAGCTAGCTACTACTATTTTTATGGGCCAGCTTTAAAGTAGAGTTTATAACTACTAATATCTAGTCCGGACTCTTTCAGCTGTTTGATAATCAACTCTTTTTTACGCACGTATTCACTATTGTCGTAGATAAAACTGCCGTTACCCTTGTCTGCATATGCTGAGTCGAGTAGAACCGCGAAGAAAATAGACTTCGAAGAATAGTCGCTCGTAATAACTGGCAACTCCTTTATAGTATCGTTCATTAGATCAAGTGGGTCGGTGGGACTTTTACTAACTGAGCTCGCCGAAGAAAAGTAAGTGCTAAGTGTTGCCAAGCTAGAGCTGTGGGAGCCGGTAAAAAGCACGCCATCCTTAGTGTCGACTAATGAGTCGATTGCCAAGCCAGTTTCTCGCAGTAAATACGACATACTCCTGTGGGTGTCATAACGGTAAAGCATGTCTGATTGAGTGTAGTATAGGTTGTTACTAACCATAACTGCCAAATCTGTGTTTGGGATCATCAGTTCTTTCTTGAGATTTTCAGCATTGAATAGAACGGTTTCTTTAGAGAAGTAATCATGAAAAACAAGTAGCTTGCCACTACCCGACAAGCCTATGTTATCTCCATGACCCTCTCCAATTACCTGTGCTTCTTGTTTTCTTACAATCTTGTCATTAACGACATATGTTAGCCCGAAGGCCTTGCCCATTTGTTCGCCAAACTCATCTTTCTCTACAGTTGGTCGTTCATTGTATGTGACTATCGCTATTCCTTCGCCGAGTACACCTACTACATTTGATGAGTCGGCTAGATTCGAAGCGTCTTTGGCGAAGGAGTAATCAATAGGTTGCTTATTATAGTCTGAGAAGTAGTAAAGTTTCTTTGTTGCGTCATTTGTGATTAAAAATTCATTGCCATGCACTGATATTTTCCCAAAAGACGAACCTATGAATTTGCTAACTCGTGGCTCAATGATCGACACTCCCCTAAGGCTTATATACGCCAACTGTATATAATTATCGGCCTCCTCGCTGGTTCCTTCGTATGTGATAAAGCTCAAAATACCGTCTTTGTAAGGAACGGGTTCAGTCTGGATAGCGACACTGGTCAGGTATGGCTGATTTTTAAATACGTCTCCAGCTTGTCGTTTAAATAATTTTCCACCAGAGCAGTAGATGTAGACATTGGTCACATCTCCAAATAGACAGGTTGCCTCAACTTGATTCGGGGCTACTTTTTCCACCACTTTTTGATTTTCAAAGCTAACATATAAACGCTCAACTCGTAGTGCCCGAACGCGTGGGTAGGCTGTTGTTTTCATCATACCCTTGGTTGCTCGGAGGCTGTAGTTACCTCGTCGAACAATATTTATGCCATTTCGTAATGCTTTTTCTTTGGCGCCGTTTTCTGTAGCCGTTAGTGTGAGCTGTTCTGGCGCCTGATCCGGCGCACCGCTAATAATAAGAAAAGAATAGTTGCTTGCCGCGTACAATGCTACTGCTATCAAACACAGGAGTATGACAAGAAGCTTGTGGCCCTTAATGTAGTTAATATATTTCATTAGTTTGAACACCCCCTTGTTGGTAATGTTGAAAGGTTAATGTTTGTTTTGCCCTCCCCGAGCTGTCTAAATAAATCCTGAGGGCAGTGTTTTGTTCCATTAATGGAAATGCCAATGTGCAGATGGGGGCCGCTACTATTCCCCGTGTTGTCAGATGTGAAAATCTGTTGCCCAGCTTTCACTTGTTGTCCGTTTGTTATTTTTTCACTCCCGGGAATTCCATGACAGTAATTAAAGGTGATGCCCCCCGGCATATCAACGGAAACGCCGGCACCACATGCGCCACCCGATTTTCTCGCAGTACCTGAGGTCATGCTATAGACTGGTGTACCGGTGGCAACTGGTATATCAGACGCTGGATAGTCGTGATGGGGCTTGGTGAACCAGTTAGGATTTTCGTTCCAGTATTTTACATCAACTGGCCAGGCAAGATCGCCAACCATACTTCCCGAGCCCCCTCCGTTACAGGTCTCTGCGCTGGAAGCCTCTCCCTGCAACGACCCGTATTGATTAAGTGCTGATAATGCATACGCTGTTCTTTTGTCCAGGTGCTGAACATTCGTTAAAGGCGTCTTGCTTGTGCTACCTCCAATTACTGCAACTTCGTAGAAGCGACCCCAGTACCAAGTGGCGTGCTGATAATCCTGCTGTTGCTTCAGGCCTTCGATATCGCCTCGCTGTTCCGCCTCGACAATACTAAACCGAAGTTGAGCATCGAGTGTAAGCGGGTCAAGCCCTTCGCCTTTTGCCCACTCCACAAGTCTTGGCCACCGATGGCTCTTGTCCCATTGAAAAATACCACGATAACCAGACGGACTGACAATTGTCGGGTCAATATTAGGGCCAGATTCTGCCATGGCGTTTCCGACCACTCCTGCTGCTTGGTGCGGAGCCAAACCGATATTTAATAGATGCTGAAACATTATTTTTGGGTTTTCACCATCTATGGGAACGCTGGCAGTGGTGGTACAGGGGGCGCAGCCTGTGGAGTCCTGCGATGGCGAAGTGCCTGCCCGCCCGCCAGTAGTTCCTGATTTGATGCCACTTGCAACAACCGGCGCCAGTTTTGTGTAGTCTGGGTGCACTCCGTCCGAGCCGGGTACCACAGTGTTATTGATAACGGTTATGCCCGAGGCTTGAGATAGGTGCGTGTTAAACTCCTCCCCTTTGGCATCCTCGTTTGCGTCAATCAGTGAGCCCTTCTGAAGATTTGTGTTAAGCCAAAATATTGGCGCACCTGTTTTTATATTTGAGACCATCTCCTTGATGCCTTCAGGATTGCCTTTCGCACTGTCCAGATTTGAACCAAGTACTACAAGCACATAATCGGCGTCAGTAAGATCTTGAGGCAATGATTTTACAACTTCTATCCCTTTGCTCAATGTCCTGCCTTGAAGGACGTCTCCCTTTATAGACCAACCACTACTTTCGGGCAGCTCTGTTCGTAGTGTCCCCGGGTTTTTAATAAGACCCTCGCCAAGTGAATCACCAATCACAAATATATCCCCAGGGGCTAAAGGTGTTTGTACTGAGTTGGCAGCAGCTTTACACTGATCGATATCATAGTAATCAATTCCTAGGTTGAAAAGCCGTATTTGCTCGGGGCTCAGACCTTGGCCATAAACTGGTTGCATCTGTAAAAATATATATGCCAGAGCCAGCACTACTAAAAGCATTGGGTTGAGTAGCTTTTTGATGGTGGTTAATTGAGTAAGTATAGTTCTCATTATAAATCCTATTACGGAGGCGTTGACACCTCTCGTGTGCCCCAGTGCCAATATTCTTTCCAAAGTTGACTAATACCATGTGTACTGGCATTATTGTTCATCCACGTCCATGTCCCAGATTCTGGAAGCTCACAGCGAGCTTTCTGAGTAGTTTTTTGTAAACATCTGCCACTCATTGCGGCGCTTCCGGTTCCAAGGCCATCAAAGTTGAAATCAATAGCGAAGCCCATTTGGTGATTAGACTTCCCGGGCTCGGCCACCAAGCCGTTATCTCTGCTTGATTGCGGAGCATCGTCATATAATCTTTTCTGCTGCTCCATTGTTCGGAAACTGCTGTCGAGGCCGTTGACTACAAGTGGGTGGCCTGCTGCACTTGCCGCCTCTGCTAACTCATAAAAGTTTTTAGAAACCGTTGAGTTGACTCTTACCTTAGCGCCTGCGGCTAAGCTTGAAATATTTGGGATAATACAGATTTTGATTTTTCTAGGCTTACCGTCAGCATATCCCAGGTAGGCGCCGTCTTCGGGTTTATAGTCTTTGTCTTCAACGGTTCTTGAATCGCAGGGTACATCATCGGTATCATCTTCGCTGTCGGCAGCGCCATCGGCTGTCGTGGCTGTAGCGGTAGGGGTGTCAAATCCAAGCAGTTGGCAGGAGTCGGCTTCGCCGTTGTAGCAATTCTCTGCTTCTAGAGTCATTACGTCCATAATGTAAAATCGTACACGCGTCCAGTCCTCGCTCGTGTCATTACATCCGGCGGCTTCATCACGAGCCTTACTAAGATATCTTGTGCCTTGAGGAACCGGAGTTAAGCCGCCTTCATCATCGACTTCAAAGCCAAAGCAATCTCTAACTCTATCTTTATCTAACCCTATATCATTGATAACTTTATCTTCGTTTTCAAACGGGTTTTCATACCGCTCATCATTAAGTTCAGCTTGGCTGAAGCCAACTTGCTTAACTTTATCACCGAAGACTTCCTTAAAGCTTGATGAGCCCTGCGCCTTGGCGGTTCCGGTGAGCGCACCAGCATACATTTGAGGGGTGCTCACTGTATTTGAAAATGCAAAAGAGGCCATGCCGCTTAGTGCGACCCTAGGGTCTCGCGTTGCGGGTAGCGACATTAGTGCCGTTGAGGTTATTGAATCTTGCTCTCTGGGGCTAAATAGCCGTGCCAGTAATGGCTTCTTTTTAAATTCCGCTAGCCGTTTATCTCGCAGGTAAGCTTGCTGCTTACTCTGTTCTTGGTCGGTGAGTTCCCTCCCGCCAAAAGTTAGGGCATGTTCGTTACCTCCTAGCAAAGAGCCCCACACTGTGTAGCTACCTAATACCGCCCCTGTAACATCGTCCTTAATCTGTGTTCCAGCCAGTGATGACACCATCCACTCCACAATACCACTACTTGCTATAACGGCATTCTGTATCTCGCCTAACACAACCGCAGTTATACCGCCACTCAATAAATCAACAGTCCAGCCAACTGCCCTATTGGTTACAAACCCACACGCCTTACCGATTAACTCTTCGCCGCCAATTTTTCTAAATATCTCTATAACAGGGTTGCCTGCATTTGTTGGGTGGGCTTCATTTGGAAGGCTGGGGCCAGTCGCTGGCTGGCCGTTAAGATATTGTACTTCTCTTGCTTGGTTCCAAGAGCGTTCACTCTTCTCGGCGCTTGCATCATAAAGATCTTGTGTGGCAAAGCCGATTTCGTCTATATCAACTTGCCCCGACTGTAGTTGCGTACCGAGTGACATATATCTTGCGCCTGTTCGTATCAGAGGTAACACCACATTGGCTGTACGCAACTCAGATGCGGAGTCGACAATTTGATAAGCGGCACATACAAGACCGACTACGGCCACTCCTTTTGCCGCTTTGTTCACCCGGGACTTTATCTCGGGCTCACTATTTACATCGATGGAATCTGTTTCAGGTATCTTGTTGCCATCGGGATCGACATTGCCCGAGTCCCCGGTTGAAGTAACCGATCCTGCTGGTTTTGCACCCTCTCGTATCGCTGCTCGTTTTTTTTCACGGTAAGTATCGTATTTTACTTTAGCATTTTGTGCCAAACGATGAGACTCTACGTTGGCAAAGTTCACACCAGCTTTTATTTTTAGTACTCGCGCACCAAGCACGCCTGGCTTGACGTCAAGATTTTTCAGTCCGGTCTTCAGTTTCATGATGTTTGCTCGTGCTGTATTTGCGCGTCCACCAAAAGGGTCAATTTCTATATAACGTCTACCCCCAGTGTCGACCGTTCCGGCCTTGACTTCAAACTCCCCCCCGACGCCTGAGGCGCGGAATTTTCCTTCGTTGGCTGGATCAATCTCGATACGCACGAGTCTTCCCCGTTCAAACACAGGCTCCATACCCTGTGCTCCTAGCTTTGCTTCAAATTTCTTTACTGACCTTCGGCTTAGCATTGACACCTTCCCAAGCCGACGCATTTCTCTTTGGTCGGGATACTTAAGATAGCGGTAGGCGCGACCTAAGCGGTCTTCTGAGCTGTTGTTCGTGCCGTCAAAACCGAAGCCACTCAAAAGTTTAGAAATCTGTAGTATTTGAAATGGCTGAATTGCCATAAATCCTGCAATAAGTAACCCAATGCCAACACCGGTAGCCACAGTTGCGCCCGAGGATACTTTATGGTTGCGTATGAAGCCGGTAAATTTTTGTCTTCTGCTCTTCTTTATGGTTGGATCGGTAGCTTCAGGAGATGGTTTATATAAAGACTCTCCAGCACTTTCAGAGATTGCGTTTTTCTCAGCTTTCGCTTCTTCACTTTCGGTGGGTGGAGGTTGTTTTTCAAGGTCGGGAAGCTCGTGGTCGCGAGCTATTGCATTGCCTCGGTCATCCAAGGCCTGCATATCCGGCTGGCCGACAATTGAATCAAAGGTATCGTGGTAATTCTCCTCGGAAGGATTCGGTACTTCTTGTTCGGGTTTGTCTGTTTTTGTGCTCATGAGCTTGTTACTGTCCTAGTTGCGAAGGCGCCTCAGCTTGCGGAGGTTGTCCGCTTGCGTTGCCGCCGGCCATGACTTCGTAGGCCTGCTGGGCATTTAAGGCAATTTCTTGCATCTTTTTTATTTCTTCAGGGTTAGTGGTGATAAGGCTGGCTTCAGTGGGGCTTGGCACCACTTGAACATGAACATGATTTTGGCCTGCAAACAATAATCCTTGCCCTACCGGAAACTGGCTAAGACGCTTGCGTTCCTCGCTGGTGAGTTTAAACACTGCTGAAAGCACGTCGACGGCTGACGTCGACTGCTTTAGAAGAATCTGCATGGAAGAGTTGGAAACAATGGCCCGGCCAGTTTGGGAGCTCATCATATCTTCGACATCTTGGCTGATGGTGGTTAAGCCCAAGTTGTACTTACGGGCTCGTTTGGCTAAAGAGAACATAAAGTTGGCTGAATCTTGATATTTCAGCAGCTGCCAGGCTTCGTCAATAATCAGCATGCGGCGCTTCCTGTCTGACTTGGTTTTATTCCAGATGTGATTTAAGACAATATACATAGCAACTGGTCGCAGCTCGTCTTCAAGATCACGAACGTTAAAGACCACCATTGAACCATTCACGTCAACATTTGACTGCTGGCTAAAGATGCCGGCAAATGTTCCCGTAGTGTATTTTCTCAGGCGCTGCGCCATGCTGGGTCCGGTTCCTTGCATGTGCAGGAGCGTTTCGTATAAATCCCCTATCACAGGCGGCGACGTTTGGTGTGTCAGAGGGTCTGAGGTGATGCCAGCTTTGGCGTAGGTGTCAATCAAGGCTTGGTCAAGATCGGCCTCTTCTACGGGGTTGAGTGCACCGCCCATCATAAGCCGTAGGAGCCCGTGAAGGGTAATAATATTGGCTCTCAAAGCGTCATTGGCCTCGTCTTTATCGACCACTTGAGGGAGATCAAATGGGTTGATGCGGGTCGTTGAGCTCAGTGCCATGCGAACATACGAGCCGCCAACCGCTTCACATAACTTTTGGTACTCATTTTCTGGGTCAATAATAATAACTTCGGTGCCCATCATCATGGAGCGTACGGCCTCGAGCTTCACCATGAACGATTTACCAGCACCAGACTTTGCAAAGACCACCATGTTGGCGTTTTCTAAACTAAAACGGTCGAAAATGACCAGGCCATTATTGTGCATGTTGATGCCATACAAAATACCTTTTTCATCCGTCAAATCGGCGCTGGTGAAGGGAAAGCTGGTAGAAATAGCACCGGTGTTCATGTTGCGGCGTACTTGCAGTTGGTCGGTAAACTGGGCAATGGTAGAGTTTAGCCCTTGTTCCATCTGGACAGTTGCCGGCTTTGAATACACCAGCTGTTGCCCCAAAATAGTTTCCACCTTATGCTGCACCACCTCGAGTTCTTCAATTGAGTTAGCGTAGAGCGTAAAGTACAGGCTAAAGCGGAAGAAGCGTTCTTCACCGACCTGAAGTTTGTCGCGAAGTTCTTCGGCGTCCATAATGGCTGCCTGTTTGCCTGGGTCACGAACGCGGCCTTTTTCGGCATCAATTTGCAAACCAGCCTCCAGTTGGCTCACTTTTTTACGCAAATTTTCCAACACCACCCGGCTCGCCACTGGGTAGATAAACATAGAAATATCAATTTCTTCATCGATATTAATGACTGGTGAGAGCCAACCAGTGAAAATTTGCCGCGGGTAGCCGTAAACGTAAAACGAACGGGCGTATTTGGTTCCCAGACGAAAATGGCCAGATTCCAGCTCCAGCGAACTTGGTGCAATAAAGTCGCGCAGCTCCGAGATGCCCTTTTTAAAGGCGGCCTCAACCTCTTGCTGCTCGCGCATACGCTGCTGCGTAGCCAGATCCACCGTGTTACCCACCGGTTTTTGACCTCCCGCCATTACGAGTTCTCCCCCTGTTGCGGCTGGGTTTGAGCCCGACCAACGCCCTTGGTAATAACTGGCACACCAACAGCCTGGCTATCGGCTAGCGTCTGACGAGGCGCGGTATCAGGATTATACGAATTATAGTAAAGTTCAATCAGCTCCTGGGTATCGAGCGGCGCGCCTTGTACGCCCATTTGCTGCAAGCCATCAAGAACTGCCCCAACACGGTTTTTTAGCTCGACTTTAGCTTTTTGTAAATCAGCTTCGTTAATGTGTACCACGGGACCCTTTTTGTCAAAAATGCCATCAAGCAGTTTTTTGCTGCTAGCCAAGGCTTGCTTGCCGCTTACTTCTGGGTAGTACGGAATCACCAGATAAAATTGTTTACTCATAATATTTGTTTGGCTTACCAAATCGCTAATGAAGTAGATGTAGTCTTCCATCAGCATACCAAGCAGCATATTGTCGAGATTGTTATGAATATTTTCAAGTCTCTCCAAGTACGGGCGCATATCAATTTTGCGCGATTTTATGACGATTTGCATGTCAAAGTACAAGGAATTAATAAAGCCTTGGTAGGCATACTCCACCGCCTCGCGTTCTTGCTCACTCATGAGGTCGAAGTTGA
The DNA here is from genome assembly GCA_964424985.1 of uncultured Candidatus Saccharibacteria bacterium. Taxonomy (GTDB): domain Bacteria; phylum Patescibacteriota; class Saccharimonadia; order Saccharimonadales; family UBA7683; genus CAYRKQ01. The sequence goes on from CAYRKQ010000004.1 coordinate 28,677, forward strand.
TGCTTTTTGCCAGCACCACTGAACGAAAACTGCCGTCGGCCATTATGGTAATACCATCACGGATCTCGGCCACTAGCAGGCTGTTTTGGGTACTGTTAGGATTGCTCGGCGCAACATTTACCGTTGGTGGCTGTTGTGTTGCTGCCGGCCTCATAGGCATGCCCGGTTGAGGCGCTTGAGGTTGAGTCGGCACTCCTTGTAATGGTTGTTGATTTGGCTGCATAAATACACCTTATTATGTCACACCAGAGGCCAGTATGTACAGGTTATGCTTATTTCTTATGATGCAGATTGATGACGACTTCTCCATCATCTGCCATTGTCGCCTCTGTTTCGGGGCTTGGTACGGCGACTGGAGCTTGATTCTCAGGGGATGGCGGCTCTGTTTGTTGCGGCTGATCGACTAGTGGGTCTTGTGGCGGTGTCGGTGTGGGGGCGGGAATGTCTACTATCGGCGCGGGCGTCACTTCCTCTGACGATACCTCGCTGCGTGCTTGTTCAACAACGCTCAGTGCATTTTGCCGCTGTGCTTTCTCCGCCTGCGAGAAATCCTGAGTTATTACTTGTGCGGTACGGTTGCGTGGATCTTCGTGGTCGTACTGATCACGCATGCTATCGCGTTCGGCTTCAATCGGGGTTATGGGCTGGGTGAAACGAGAAAGTTCCTCAGCATTAAAGAGCCGTTGCCCGGTTTGTACCTGCGTGGCGTACTTACTAGCCCAGCCACGACTGTCTAACATAGAAGAAAGTTGGTTAAGGCGGCTATCTACCTGTTGTTGAGTAAGGCCTTTTGTGTAGACCTTTTGCACAAACTTAGGAACAGTAATAATAACCCGCTCTTCCAGCCCTTCTTGATCCCACTTTCTCACACGAGGTTTTAGTTTAAAGCGAAGCCACGAAGCGAGGAATACTTCCACGGGCTGGTCGCTACGCTGGTATAGCCCCAGCACGCCACTAACGATAGCAATCGGTAGAGGGATAATTATGAGCGCAATGTTTATCTTTGCCAGCATCCAGCACATCCACAAAGATGCCACCATCACCAACACAAAAATAAACTGCTTTAGGCTTAAAAAGCCAACTAGCTTATCTTCAGCTTCAACATCTTGTGGTACGCGGTACGTTGCCATATAAGCATAAGTATACCATTTGGTGCGCGACAGGTGGTAGATACCGACTTACTTTTCTTAATCATCTGCATCGTCCCAGGTTCTAGTGGTTTCGGTTCTTCCTCCATCTGGTGTTTCTCCTGCCGCAGCCCTCCGGGCCCTTTCGGCGTCAAAATCTGCCGTGGGTCGTGGGCCGGCTGAACCACTGGGAGCTGCTGGCCCGGGCATTACAAGTTGCTGAGGTATCATATTGCCATCACCGTCAGCTCCCATTCTTGTGCCAAGACCACGAGTGCGCATTTCATTGACTTTTGCTTCAACAACTCTAGCGGCATCTGGGTTATTTGCCAGTGCGTTTGCAACATGTGCCTTGGTATTCGCATCCGTGTAGCTACCCTCCATTGATAGCATGGCAACCATCTCGACTCTAGCGGCTTTTTCACGATCGCGGTTGTCATACTCTTCTTGTGTGACTTCTGGGCCGCGAGTGCCGTCGGCATTTGGTCTGTCGTACATCTTGCCAGTACTTACGTCGGAAGTCACTCCTTCGTTATCATCCCGGGCGGCGTTTCTTACAAGTGACTCCACCACTACCTGCTTGTTGTTGTAGGAACTCTCTGTCCCGGCGATAACGTTACCAGAGTCGTCATATTGTGCGTAGTTTATATCGTAATCCTTAAGCTGCCCAAGATGGCCAGGGCCAAGCTCTCTTGTGGCTTTGTCCAGAGTTGCATAGGCCTTTGACCTTAAGCCAGGATCCTCGCTAGACAAGGTGTACACTTGACCAGACGTAGCATCATAGCCGGCTGCGAATCCTGAAAAGTTCCCCTGACCCTTATTAGTTTCTCTAAGTTTGTTGACGGCGTTTTGCTTAAATGCTCGATCCATAGAGCTATTCCCATAGATTGTGTTAAGCGACTCAAGTGCGGAGTCATCTAGTTTACCGAAGCCAGAAGATATACCCATGGCGGCGACTTGGTATCGGGATCCAGTTTTGCCATACATGCGCTCAAGTCTTGCGGCTTGTGCGACCTTCTTATCGTCACCACTCTCGCGTAACTGCTTAACTCTTCTACGCAATGTCCCGTTTGATGCTCCATGTCGGGCAAATTCATTGGCAGTGTCGTGATCTTTTATGCCCAACTTCATCATCTCTTCCTGAGCCTCATCAATTTCTCTAGAGTGATTACGCATAAAATCAGTTGCTGATTTTCCACCTATTCGACCTCCTGTTGCTCCGTGGAGCACTGAGGTAGGCCGATTTGCTATAAACGCAGCTTTATTAAAGAAGTTCGCTCGTTTACTGTTTCCGTCAAATTTACGACCCTGTCTAGCTGCCTGTCTACTCATTGCTCCGGCTTCATGGGCTGACTTGCGTCTTAGGCTAATAGATTCACGCGTGGCATTCTTCAGAAGGCCGCCAACTGTTCCCATTGTGGTGCCTGCGAACTTAAAGGTGAACGGGACTAAGAAGAACGGCGCAAATGTTAAAATAAAGCGAGCAAGCGTACCCCAAACCCCAGGGTCTCCGTCTCCATTAAGTTCAAATAATCCAGACGCAAACTTACCACTAATAAGTAAGAGTACTATGATCGGATACATGAGGAGCACCTTAATGTAGGTGTTAAACCATTTTTTTGCGAGAGCTTCGGTTCCTGGCAGAATCCAGAGCGCGATGGCAATTGGCGAAGCCAGAATTAAAAATATAATCATTATTTGACGGAATAAGACAGTCATCACTGCTGAAGCAAGTGCCACCGCGCCAACCATGAGCATCGGGACGAATATTTGAAACGAACCATAAGCAAGAGTAGCGCCTATCACCACGCCAATTAACGTGAAGGTACCGGCTTGTGTTCCAGCGTTAGAACTAGATATTAGTTCATAGTTTAAGTTTAACGCACCACCTATGTTCGTTAGCATAGCTTGAACTGAATCGCCTAATGCATTTGAAAAATCTAACAAAATTGTACATATAGACCACGATAAGTTTACAAATACTACTGCCAATATTAACCTTGGCAGCATTTTTTTAACTGTATAAGCGTCTAGCACTATAGCTTCCCTCCAAGTGTCTGAGAAATGATCAGTATAAGAAATGCAATTACAAACAGTATATTGGCAATATTTCTAAATATGGCCCAGGCTTCGTAAAGCGAGTCGCTTACTTCGTAGCGTAAATTATCTTTAAGGTAATCACCAAACATCCTTAGAGCACCTTCAATTGTGTCAATGATTGGGCAAAGAATCCACGAAAGTGGACTGTTTAGGTTTGCATCACATGAATCTTGATCAACACTTTGGTCATCATTACCTTGATCACCGAGGCCATCAGTAGTTGGAGCGGTTACTTCAAGGGTACTCTTTATTTTACTAGCCAGCGGGCTTTTGTTAACTATACAATCTTTTATATAGGCGGTACTCAGCTCATTAACAGTCAGTCTGCCCTGAGCGTACCTAAGTTTATCGTACTCTTTTATAATACCTTCAGCAATCGATGATGCCTGGTCGGCGATGGGCATGCCTGAAAATGACGATTCTGCGCTTGCGCCAGCAACACAGAACTTAACTGAGTCATAATTGTCACTTGCAAGTATCTCTCTGGCTTTTTCAAGCTTGTACTGCAGTATTTCTTCATCAAGTGCTTCTTCAAGGGCACTTTCACCAAAGGTCAATAAATATCGATTACTGGGGTTGTCAATAATGAAACTTCGTATGGAATCACAATCTGCAAGCCCGGTGGTGTATGTACCGTAAATACGCATCGCGCCCATGTAGCCCACTACGCGAAGTCGATTATCTTCTGGTATCCAGTTTTCTTTTTTCGCCCGTGTTTCGTCGGTTCTTTCGATACTTGAGTCCTTCCATTTCCAGCAGGCACCAAAAGCATCGCTAATAACGTGGTCTCTCCATAAATTAAAACTATCACTTCTGCCAGCAATGAGACTTGTTGCATAGTTTTTAATATCAGTTTGGAGTTTGCTCCAATTAGTCCTCGGGGTGTAAGGGAATGAACCGGTATTGTAGTGGTCTTTAATAAATGCTTGACGCTTTTCCGGCTTGGAAGCTCCCTGGTAAGCAGTCTCATAGTACTCGGACAGAGCCTTCGCACAGCTTATAGTTGCTAAGTTTGAGTTAGATGAGCCAAATAGTATTGAAGGCACTGAGAATGTGTTGCCGGCAGTGGCCTTTAACGGGCTGACGCTTGGATTTTCATAATCATTTTTGGTGAGTGACTTCAGGTCGAGCAAACAGACCGACTGACTGTTATTATCTGTCTTTTTCGCTCCTGTAAGTGCCCGTAGAGTTTCATAGCGAACCACAACTGTTTGATTACCCGGCATACGCGCACTCCCGCTATTTTGTGCAAAAATGACTAACGGTGACAGGGCGGAGATACCAACAGAAACTAAAAAGAGAGACAGCAGAAAACCACCCCCAAGTCTGCGTAGTTTTCTCATAATTTTGCAATCTCTCGGTTATAGCTCCGCAGCGAAAGGAGGTCTTTGGTAGCACTATCTTTGGGTATGAATGTAGAGGCGATTTTCCCAGCGTTTTTCTCAAGTTGCGATCCGCTAGTATAGTAAAAACTTATCTTCCATACAAAAGCCTCACCGAAAATGTAATAGTCCGTGTAGGGAGTTTCACCTGCTATTTTGGTAACAACTGCGTCGTTCTCCCCAATCCTGGTCGTTTCTACGGTGGCACCGGACGAAGAGATCGCCTCTTTGAACTTTTCGATATCTGGTACGGCACCTACATCTGTATATCTTGAAACCTTATATGAATCAGTTGTGCCTCCTTGGCTACTATCTTTGGCCGTGAAGGTAACGTTAACGTAGTCTCCTTCTCGCTGGTATGCCTTCGGAAAGTTAATTGAAAACCAGGAATTACTGTAGAGGTTAAAATCCTCTCTGAGTGTTCCGTCTTGCCCGACTTTATTACCCTGACTTGTTCCTAAAACTGTCACAATAATTACGATGACAATAGCTAGCAAAGTAACGCCTACTAATAGTAGGCGACGTTTGCCATTAGAAGACCGAGTCTGAGAATCCCCAGTCTTATAAAATGTACTCATGCTTAAATGATAGCAATAAATTACCTGTTCACAAAGTCAAATTCCCCAAATTACCGAGGAAGCCGAGCAGTTTGCTATACTATCTCTGACATGACGCAAAAAATAAAACAACTAGCTCTTCGTGGTTCTCTATTTTTAGTGGTATTCTCTACAGTACTAAATGAGTCTGTTTTTGCACAAGATTTAGACCCGGCTACTGTCGGCACGCCGCCCACCGGTGGTAGTGTCTACGACTGGCTTAGTATGATTATTAACGTACTCTCCGTAGTGGCACTGTCGCTTTTTGTGCTTAGCATGATTATTGCTGGCTATCAATACATGACAGCCAGGGACAATGCCCAGCAAGTTTCAGATGCTAAAAATAGAATAACTACTACTGTAATTAGTATTATTTTGTTTGTCTTTGGGTATGCTTTTTTGCAATGGCTTATACCCGGCGGCGTTTTTTAGTAATAGCCACGCTACTCTTTGAATTATCATTAAATAATATGATCAAATGAGGTACTATAAATACATATGTTAAAACGTGCCTTATTTTCTATAGTGCTTTTTAGCACCATCATCATGGCTGGGCTAGTATTTACAACGCAGCCGACCTACGCTTGTGATCCAGTTCCGGGTGACGGTGGTTTTGCTGAAGACATATTTCCCCCTTGGTACAAATATCTAGACGGTGTAGAAGATTCTGAAGGTGTATGTCGAGTCGATGTAACAAATGCAAATCCAGCCAGAACGGCTACCCTTATTCTTATTGCAATCATTGAACTACTTACAAGATTGGCGGCGCTCGTAGCTGTTGGGTTTGTAATATACGGTGCAATACAGTACATAGTTAGCCAAGGCGATTCACAATCACTTAGCAATGCCAAGAGTACTATTGCAAACGCCCTGATTGGCTTGATTATCACACTGCTATCCGTTGCTTTGATACAATTTATAGGGCGAATATTCGCTGTGAAGTAGGGATTATAGATGAATACGATCATACAACTTGGTATTTTGGCACAAACAGTATCGGCCCCCCTGCTCCCTAAACAGTCTGTCGGGGGCGTAGTCCCCGTGTTGTTGAAAATTGTATTTGGAGTGGCAGCATTACTGGCCATAATTTTTATTGCTTACGGCGGGCTTAAGTACACAACTAGTAACGGTGATTCAAATGCTGTGCAAAGCGCCAAAAACACTATTTTATCTGCGGTAGTTGGGCTGGTGATTGCTGTTTCGGCTTTTGCGATTGTTGATTTTGTGGTTGGGAAGCTGGGATGAATATAAAAAAATACTGCATGCTTATTGCTACCTTTTTGTTCTTAGTTATCGGCATACAGTCACTTTTGGTCTACGGGAGTGTATCGGTAAACGCGCAAGACCCGTTTGTTTATACATGTGATGATGCCGTTGGTGCCGATACAGAATTTTGTAAAAATGTAAACTCAGAGAGCTCAAGAAGTATTTTATTTGGTGATAAAAGTATGCTTTATATGATTGCCCAAACTATTGTTTGGCTTGTCGGTATACTCTCGGTCATTATGGTTATAATTGGCGGCTTTCGGTATGTAATTTCGGCCGGTGATAGCAATGCGGTTCAAGGCGCCAAAAATACTATTATGTATGCACTTATTGGTGTTGTAGTCGCTGCATTTTCTCAAATAATTGTAACTTTTGTTTTGTCGAAATTTATCTAAGTGGTATACCATGGAGGAAGCTATGAAGAACATAATTAAAAACATTACCGCAACTCTTCTACTAGTAGTGGGGTTGGGGGTTGTGCTTACGCCCACAATTTATGCTAGCCCGGCATCTGATTCTTGTGACGTGCTTAAGAGTATTGACGATACCGTAACTTGTGACTCGGCCACTTCTAAAGAAGCTGGTAATAACATTGCAATAAAAGTGATAAATATACTATCAGTGGTAACTGGATCCATTGCTGTAATTATGGTTATAATTGGCGGAGTAAGGTATGTAATTTCGGCCGGTGATAGCAATGCGGTTCAAGGCGCCAAAAATACTATTATGTATGCATTGGTCGGTCTTGTAGTGGTATTATTTGCACAGGTTATTGTTCGTTTTGTGCTTTCTACTGCTACAAACCCAACACCCACCCCATAGTAAAGCCGCTTGTGTAATGTGGCTGTGTCCGTTATAATTTGCCTTATAGCTAGCTTTTAATCGAAAGGAAACAATAAATATAATGAAAGCTCTACTTAAAAAAATTGTCAATCTAATTAGCGTTGCAGCTCTTGTTGTAGTACCGCAGACAGCGGTACTTGCCGGAGTGGCGCATGCGCAATCTGAGGTGCCTCAGGTAACAACTGATATACAGAATGCTGCCTGTCAAGGTGCGAATCTGAGTACTAGTACAGAATGTACCCCTGGCGACTCACAAGGGAATTTCAACACACTTATGACCCGTATCATTAATATCTTCTCGATTGTTGTTGGTGCCATCTCAGTTATCATGGTGATTATTGGCGGCTTCCGCTACATCATTAGCAACGGTGATAGCAATGGGGTGTCTGGTGCCAAAAACACCATCCTCTATGCCCTCGTTGGTTTAGTGGTAGTGCTCTTCGCTCAAATTATTGTCCGCTTTGTTCTTTCAAACGCAACTGCTGACGTATAAATAATCGGCCTAGATTTTAAAAGACCCCGTACTCAGGGGTCTTTTTAGTTTACTGACTCCTTATAAAGTGATACTATTTTAGTATATGAAACACACCGTGAGACACCTCCTCAGCTGTTTGCTTATAACTGCGTTTATTCTGGCTGCTGGTGTCATGGCCGTAACTCCAGTTTATGCGCAGGAAACAACTCCCCCGCCAATTACACAGCAGACGGTGGCGGATAGCGTGTGTCAGGGTGTGCTTGGTACGCAAGACGTAAATGTGGATACCACCGTCACGGCCGCGGATTGTAAAGAAAATGGCAGCCAGACGTTCAATGATGTGATTCGGCGTATCATCAACATCTTCTCCATTGTCGTGGGTGCTGTTTCAGTCATCATGATCATTATCGGCGGCTTCCGCTACATTATTTCAGGCGGCGATTCAACTGGTGTCAGTGGCGCTAAAAACACCATCCTCTACGCAGTAGTTGGCCTGGTTATTGTCCTGTTTGCACAAGTTATTGTCCGGTTTGTCGTAGCAAACCTCTCCACCCCCACGACTCCCCCACCGGTTTCAAACACCAGCCAGCCACAAAACTAACTACCGCCTAATTTCCAATTTTGCAGTTTTCAATTTACAATCAATTTAGCAATGAGTGGGCAGCAAAAATTTGATTTAGAAGAACGCACTGCTTTATTTGGTGAGGATACCATAAAGTTATGTCAAAAATTACCAAAAACCCAAGTGGTTAACCCGCTTGTGAACCAGATTATTCGATCTGCGACGAGTATTGGCGCAAATTACATGGAGGCCAACGGGGCAAGTTCTAAGAAAGATTTTCGTAATAAAATACACATCTGTAAGAAAGAGGCTCAGGAAACTCAACATTGGCTTCGCATGCTCAGCGTTGCCTCTCCAGAATATAAAGACGAGCTCCGCACGCTTTGGCAAGAGGTGCACGAACTCGTACTTATTTTTCAGAAGATAACGTCTACTTTGAAAAATTGATCATTGATTGTAAATTGAAAACTGCAAAATTGAAAATTGGATCGCAGGAATGACGCGAAGCAAAAGGTCGCCCTATGGCGACCCTGCCCTAACCACTCATCACAAATCACTATCCACTAACTTAGCTGATTTGAATCTTTTTAACGGTTTCTTGTTTCACTTTTGTAAAGATAACGCTTAGTACGCCGTCTTTTAGTACTGCTTCAACCTCATCTTCTTTTACCGGCACTGGAAGCGCCAGAGTTCGGCTGAATTCACCCCAGTAACATTCTTGTACGTGGTAATTTTCAGCGTCAACTTCATCACCGCTTGTCAACGTGCCCTTAATGGTCAGCGTATTATCAGAGATGCTTACATCAAGATCATCTTTGTTTACACCGGCTGTACGAGCCTTCACAATCAACTTTTCTTTGGTTTCGTACACATCTACCGCAAGCATACCGGGCATGTCTTGCATTTGGTCTTCGTCCCAATCGTCGTTTGATGCAGGAACAGTTGCGTCTTGAGGTTCATCAGCGCTTGAATCGGCAACACCTGTTGGTGTGCTGTCATCTAAAAAGGCCGCCGTCAGTTCATCTTCCATTAACAGATCGTTGTCATTTTTTTGGCGTCGTGCCATGTGAAACCTCCACTTTCTCGCAGTTTTTACTAATTTGCATTATAGCGAAAACTTTGCCCTATATGCAATAATTGGCCATGGGTTGTTGTAAAAATGTTTAAGTCACCTCTAGAATCAGCACTATCACTTTTAACGATTGAAAATTGCCTCATCTGTAACGCCGCCGGTGAACAACTTTGTGAGGGGTGTTTTGCTGCCAGTTTTGATACTTTAGAATCTCGTTGTTACATTTGCAACAAGCTTACTGCTCAAAACCGCGTCTGTAAGAGCTGCAAATCACGTTCACGTCTTCGTCGTGTCTGGTGGCTTTCAGGGTATAGCGGCGTTTATAAAGATCTTGTCTGGCAAGTAAAATATCAACGAAAACGAGCCACGGCGCGGTTGCTGGGCAGATACCTTGCGGATACCCTGCCGTTTTTACCCCCTGAGACGCTCGTAGTGCCGCTTTCTACCGCTACGAGTCGTATACGGCGTCGTGGCTACGATCAGGCTGTCATGATGGCTGCAGCGTTCGCCAGGGCTCGAGACCTTTCGGTGGTTCCCGCTCTCATCCGAACTGATCAGAAAGAACTCATCGGGATGCGTCGAAACGATAGATTAAAAGCAATGGAGGATAGTTTAGCACTAAAGTCCGGGGTTGATTTAAAGAATAAATCAATTCTGCTTATTGATGACGTTCTGACTACCGGCGCCAGTCTGGAGGCAGCTGCTAAACTGCTGAGAAAAAATGGAGCTGCTCATGTCGACGCGGCAGTGATTTGTCGTAAAGCACCCGTGTGAACTACTGCTGGTAGATAGTATGGGTCGTTTTTTTCGTTTCACAAGAAGAGAAACGCCCAGACAAAGGTCTGAGCGCTCCCCTGCTGGCGTAATTCTACGACCACGCTCGAACCTATTTAAGTTGGGTAAACAGACAAGCAGGGGTAGATATACGCTTGCTATACGTCTTTGGACAAGCTCTTTAGGCTCATAGACCTTGGCTCATCATCAACTTCGACCCTCAACCACACTCTGTCGGCTGCTTTTGTCGCTTTCATAAGCTGCTGCCTGGTAGTCGTACCAAACACCAGCTCATCATCCCAGGCTTCATCCAAGATATGCTTCATCTGTCTGTTAAGCTTCTTCTGGCTTCGTTCATTTGCACATATGGCGAGGATTGCCGGAAAGGGTTCATCTGCTTGCCAATCACCGCTTTCCTTGAAGTTCGCGTAGTTCCTGGTTTTTCTGATACTGACAAAGAAGGGCTTGGTGCCATCCCAGATGTCGAGGAAGTAGTGCTTGGCTGGAGCGTCGTCTCTGCCTGGTATCTCAAGATGCAAATCTGGTGTCCAAACAGGGTAATAGTCGTACTGTGCCATATGGCTTTTAGGCAAGATTTGGGACTTATCCCCGCCACCGTACATGGCTCTGAGCTGCTGAGATGTTTCAGTAACAGTGATGCAGTGAGCTAAGAAGTCTTGCGATACTGTTTTGTTTTTGTATAGGCTCTTGGTTGCCCACTGGTTGGTGGTGTTTGGTTTGGCTTTCTCGAGCTGACATGCGCCTTTGGGAGTAATAAAGTACTCGGCTGGTCTGCCCGCCAGCTTGTAGCTCTTGTTATAGTGTTTGCTAATGAAGCCCTGGGCTTCAAGTACCTGTAGTTTATTCTGTATTGCTTTGTGGCTGGATCTACCGAGTGAGCGAGCCAATTGTTTGGCGGTGCAGAAACGGTACCAATACAGCAGGTGCAGAGTTTGAAGCTGCTGGGCATTGAGTGGTCTGCGGTACTTCGCTGTGCTGGCTTTGTTAACGACCATATCACTCATACTACGATCTCAATATCCACGAGCGCATACGTAACTACATCACTTAAACTACTGATATGCCTCATTAGTGCTCTAGCCATACAATCCACAAAACCTATACCTAAACATTTACCTGCAACCATTCATCACTCACTTTGTATCTTCTCTTCTATATTTATATATAAAGAAAGGAAGAAAAGAAAGAGAAGAAATAGAGAAGAGTAAATAAGATAGATTGGGTGTCGGTGGATAACTTATGTTAAGTGAGATGTACTGACGATCCGGCCTATACGAGGGAAGATAAAAAATAAAAATGTATTGACAATAGATGTACACTTACTCATAATGTAAATATGGCTTTTGATATATCTTTCAATGAAGAAAAGAATCAATTATTAAAAGCTATGCGAGGCGTTGGGTTTGATGAGATTATCTTGGCTATCGAGGCCGGTAACTTACTTGACGACATGGGGCACCCAAACAAGAAGTACTCTCATCAGCGAGTATACGTGGTACGCATTCGTACGTACGTCTATGCAGTCCCTTATGTTGTTAACCCAAAGACTAAGGAGATTTTCCTAAAAACAGCCTATCCCAGCAGAGTTTTAAAGCGTAAATATATTCAAGGAGATAATCATGAGTGATACATCCAGTCCCTACACCAATCTAGTTCTAGATGATGAAGAGCAGGCTCTTGAGAATGCTCTGGAGCGGGGTGAATTTGAATCTGTCGACAACTTTGAAGAGGTGAAGAAACAAGCTGAAGCAGCCGCAAAACGTCATATTGAGTTACAGACCAGCAAGCCTGTTACTTTGCGCGTCAAGCAAGCTGACCTCATTAAGATAAAGGCAAAGGCAAAGCGAGGTAATATACCCTATCAGACGCTCCTCGGCGCAGTACTACATGATTTTGCTGAGAATAAAACAGAAATTAAGTTACGTTGATAAACATAGCTCATTAGAAACGTACGTCTCGGGGGCACTTATTATTGTTGCTACTTAGGTAAAGGTCTATGGACGACATAAAAAATTACGAACCTAAAAAACCAACACCTTTTTCAACTTCTAAAAATCTCAAAGTGTTGGCGGAGCCATGTACCGTACGGATAAAGAAGAATAAAGGGTTCAAAAGTGTTGGCGGAGCCATGTACCGTACGGTACATGGCGGAGAGGGAGGGATTCGAACCCTCGAAGGCTTGCACCTTACCGCTTTTCGAGAGCGGCCAGTTCAACCACTCCTGCACCTCTCCATATCTGTTATTTTAACAGAAAATCACCACTTCCGTGATGATGCGCGGCAGAATTAGCGCTACGCTTCTCCGTTCAAGCTTCACATCCTACAAGAAATGCTTACGAGCAAAAGCAATTCCTGAGCCAGTTTTTAAGTATTCTTCAAAGCTGCGAGCCTTGGATTCACTTTCAAACAATAAGTACATCACTAATTTCCATGGCTTGTATTTTTTTGTGTGATTACTGCGACCAGCATTGTGATCTAGAAATCTTCTCTTTAAATCTTTGGTGAAGCCAGTGTAAATTTGATTATGCCCTTCACTACCCAAGATATAAACGTAATACATTACTTTGATTTTAAACTAAAAAGCCCCCCCTTCGCACCAGGCTTCGGAGGGCATTCTACTAATTTAATTCTACGAAACTTTATGTGAAGTAGAATGGTACGGCATTATCAACGAGGTTAGAAAAATTTACTTGTTGGGTTAGGTACGGCGGCCCAACACTATAATGATAAAACTAGACGAATGCCTTCATCAATCTGTAACATCATTACATGGTCTACTTGGCCAATTTCCTCTGATAGGAATCGTTTATCAATCGTTATAATTTGAGATACGTTGACAACTGATTCTTTGATCAGGCCCGTTTTAGTCTTAGGCAAAATTACATTACCCGGAGCTTTGGCTAATCGGAGATTGGAAGTTAAAGCAACAGCTACTACGGTATTTATGCTACTACGGTTAAAGTCATCAGACTGAACGATAACGACTGGACGTCTAAGGCCTGGTTCTGACGCGACTGGTTCGCCTAAATCGGCCCACCAAACTTGTCCTCGTTTCACCACTTATCTTTCGATAACGACTGGAGCTGCAAATCTTTCAGCACAGGATCAAGTTGGGAATTAGTTTGACGGTACACTGCATCAAGCTTCTCGGTGACGCTGTCGTTGCGATATTTTTCCAGATAGCGACTGATAGCCTGCGTATACAGCTGGCTGCGAGATTTCCCTAATCTATTGGCTAACTCTTCAGCAGACTTAAATACTTGGTCGGGTATTGATATCGCAGTCTTCATATTATGAGTATAACTTTAGTTATACCTTATTGTCAAGGAGTATCAGTAGTTCGGGCGTCTACGATGGTCTTACAAAAATAGCAGATACAGAATATCGTGGTACGCGCGGCAGGATTAGCGCTGACGCTTCTTCTTTCAAGCTTTCTCAAAGCAAGCTCTTGCGAGAGCTTTCACTCCACGACCCACGACTACCATCTGCTTCGCATCTGAGTCGTAGAACCAAACCTGGCAGCATGTACCACGCAAAAGCCCCACAAGAAGTGGGGCGTTCACGTGGTACGCGCGGCAGGATTTGAACCTACGACCTTCGGCTCCGCAAGCCGACGCTCTATCCAGCTGAGCTACGCGCGCACAAGCACTTCACTCATCTGTCTAGAGCAGGCCGCTAACTTTCATTATCGGCTTCACCTGGGCAGCTGAGCTACGTGCGTGCGTTTGGCGAATGTCCTAAGACATCACGCCGCACTAAATTTGAGGTACTTTCTGCATTTTAAAGGGCAGAACAGAGGCCAGTGTAACATAGTTACATACAGGCATCAAAGATTCTTGTAGACATCACGCCGATGCCCTGCTCGTAAAACTTCAATCAATATCATTTCTTCCTTAATCCTATATACCACCCTATAGTCTCCAATACGTATGCGGTAGCTAGATTTGCTTCCTTTTAGCTTTTCACAACCAGATGGTCGAGGAGTTTGAGCTAACTGATAAATTTTTATTACAACTCTGTTACGAACAGTGCCCGGCAGCCCTCTGATGTCTTTCTGCGCTGAACGTACGATCTGAATTCTATAAGAGCCCATCGGCCTTAAGTTCTTTCACGAACTCGTCAAAATCAATTGCTGGTTCATTTTCACGCTCTTTAGCAACCCTTAAGTCATCTAAATCTTCTAAAATCTGGTACTTAATTGCATCTTCAACTAGAGAAGAGATAGTCTCATCACTTTCGGCAGCACGTATTTTTAGTGCTCTATAAAGTTTATCGTTTAAGGTAATTGTTGTTCTCATAGCGTATCCTTTCGGATATCATCATAACATCAATGCATCATCGCATCAATATGCCTACTTCTGTCAGCAAGTTATTAAAAACGGATTTTACGCATCATTTTGTCGACAAAATCGAGTTCTTTTTCTTCGTGCGGGAGGTGCTGAGCGAGGGCATCAAAGATTTTCTCACCGTCGCTATGATCAAAATAAATGGTGAGAGGCGGCATTAAGCGTTTTACAGGTTGCAGCACCACGCTAAAAAGGGCGCCGTCTTGAATCACGCTGAACGAACGGAAATCCTCATAGTGATAGGTTTTACCTTCAATTTTAATAGCTGAAGGGAGCAGCGTATAACTGAGTGTTCGCGGTTTTTTATTTGCAAAGACCGCTGCCGTTGCCCCAGCTACTAACACCACAATCGTGGCTAAAATGTCACGTGTCAGCAAGTACATTAACAGGCCAACTACAATAGTTGCTGCTATCAACCCCAAGAACCATAGACTCGACTTCTGATGATCAATAAATTCCGACGCTTTCCAAAAAATACCCTCTAAACCATTTTCGGGCTTGTCAGTAGGAGCTGATTGAGGCTGGGGAGCAGAAACGGGATCGACAGGTTGCCCCGACGTATAGTGAAAATTGTCTTGCTCATCACCTTCTTGCATATGTTTAGTCTAGCTCAAGCAGTATGCTTTCTCAACATGTTCCTTCATTAACAGATGAGATATGCTATACTTGCGGATGGTCTATAACAAATTGAAAAACAAAGCCTTAGCGACTTTTTCAATTTGAGACGAGGAAGTGCGGTAAGTGGAGCTTTTCTGATCTTGTCAGAAACAGAACTTTTTAGCAGCTTCCGAGGAGGAGAGGTGACCGAGTGGTTGAAGGTACCGGTCTTGAAAACCGGCAGGCCGGCAACGGTCTCGAGGGTTCGAATCCCTCCCTCTCCGCCATGTACCGTACGGTACATGGCTCCGCCAACACTTTTGAACCCTTTATTCTTCTTTATCAGTACGGTACATGGCTCCGCCACTAACTGCTACAATCGAAATATGTATTACGTTTATGTATTGTTGTCTAGTAAAGATAACAATTTTTACATAGGATTCACTTCCGATCTTAAGAAAAGATACTCAAGGCATGAAAAAGGGGATGTTACTGCCACAAAAAACCGACGTCCTGTAACTCTAGTTTTCTACGAAGCGTACGTTGATAAGTACGATGCTTTAAGACGAGAGAAATATCTTAAAAGCAGCAAAGGCCATACGACATTAAGAGCAATGCTCAAAGAGTATTTAGAGAAAAACCTATCTTAAATCAAAATTTCTTCGGCTGGCTCAAATCCACAATAGCGCTTTGCAGACATTGTAGCTCCGTAGGCGCCCGTCCCCCCGATAACAACGATATCGCCAACTGCCGCCACTCCTAGTGTCCGAGCAGTAATTTCCTCAGGGTTACCCGGGGCTGGCGTAAGGATGTCACCACTTTCGCAGTGGGGTCCAACCACCACTACTTCGGCACTCTCTTCGGGTAATCTGCCGTCTTTGCCAACCACTGTTAGGGGGTGTTGTGCTCCATAAGTTGCTGGACGCATGTTGTTACCCATGCCACTGTCTACAAGGTAAAAACTTCTAGAACCCTCCCCTGTGCCAGTATTTTTAAGATCCATCACTTCCGAAAGGATTACCCCGGCATTCGCAACTAAAAAGGTGCCTGGTTCAATTTCCAACTGTAGCTCTCTGCCAGTTTTGGCTGCAAAATCTTTTAACAGCTGCTCAAGGCGTCGTCCAATGACGGACATGTCGGCTGAGCTTTCTCCAGGCATGCGCCCTACTTTAAAACCACCTCCCAAATCAAGAGATGTAGCATCTGGGAACTGTTCAACAATAGCCAGACTTGTGAGGGCTGCATCTTGCCATGCTTCAGGGTCTGTGCCTGAGCCAATGTGAGTGTGAACCTTGTTAATTGTCACTCCACTCCGCTTAGCAATTTCATGTACTCGAGGGATTTCTTCATGCCAGATACCAAACGGTGAGTTGAGCCCGCCAGTGTTCGTACGGTTATTCATTCCGTCACCTACTCCAGGGTTTATCCGTACACTTACGTTGCCCCCAGGGAAGAGCTGACAGTAGTTCTCTAGCTGGTGAAGACTTGTTGCGTTATATAAAACCCCAACCCTAACTAACATCTCCAAATTCTTCGGGATCATCTGAGAGGTAATAAGTATCTGCGAAGGTTCGAACCCAGCCTCCATGGCCATTTCAGCTTCTTCGCCAGAACTGGCGTCGATATCTAACCCTGCCGTAAGAAAAGTATGTAGTACCTCTGGATTAGAGTTCGCTTTCATTGCAAATCTAACATTTAAGCCATAAGGCGCGCCCATTTCTTGGGCTGCAAAAGCTTGCTCTTGCAAGGCCTCCTGACTGTAAATATGAAGTGGTGTCCCGTGTTCTTCGGTCAAAGCTATTGCTGCTTCTGGGGATAGCCACTGGGGCATAAGATTTAATTGGTCGGCTGATTGGGTCATTACGTTCCTCGCATTAATTTGTTATGTGAAAATTTTACTCGAAACAGGAGCCGAATGGAAAAGTTTTAGAATATTGTTAAGAAATAGATAAAAGTGTTAAAATTTGGTACATGATTAGTTACCGTAACTCGATTTACTGGATCCCCGCCTTACTCCTTCGCCAAGGCTTCGGCGCACAGGTCGCGGGGATGACGGAGGGCGGGAGTACATGATTACCATTGCTAAGCGGGTGGAACAGCTTATTGAACAGTGGCCATTGTTTCGGCAAGGGCTGCAGCTTGATCTGCTTAATACCTCGGCAGTGGCGCGTTATTTAAAGCCAGAGGTGGAGCGCGAAGTTGGCGAACGGGTATCAGAGGCGGCGGTGTTGATGGCCATCAGGCGCTATCAAGAGAGTGTTGAGTTGAAACAGACGAGCCGACCACAGGATTTTCTGGGTGATATGAGTCTGCGCTCCAACCTCGTGGATCTTACCTACGTCAACTCCCCCACCTTGCCGCGGCTTTTAGCAAAATTTGCCCACGACCTGACCTCGCAGCACTACCTCACTATCAGCCGTGGTGTGCTGCAGACCTCTGTTGTGGTTCACGAGCATCATCTTGAGCTCATCAAAGGTGCGCTTCAAAAAGAACAGCTTTTGATTGAGACACCTTGCCTGACGGCCATTACACTTCATCTGACCCATGGCCACGACTATCAAACCGGCATACTTGCCTATCCTTTGCAGCTGCTCGCCTGGCGCGGTATTCCGGTCGTAGAACTTGTTTCAACCAACGATGAATTCAACATTATTCTCTACGACAAAGACGTCAACACCGCCTTCACTACGCTTAATCAAGCTCTCAACTAGTTTGTTGCTTGCTGCACATCAACATTTTCAATAGTAACTACGCCTTCGTTAGAGACGGAGATCAACTCAATGCGAACGACTTTTTTGGTAGCTGGATCCATAAAGACCATACTGTACGCCGATGGTTGCCCGTTGCCCTCATACGTTCTAAGGCCACCCCCGCCACTACTTCCCGTTACCAAGAGAGGCGCGTTATAGTCGGTCTTCTGATGAACCTTTGCGGTGTGGGTGTGTCCGGCAGCCAGCAGCGAAGCTGATTCCGGAATTAAATCTTCTTGGCTCATTTCCTTTAGTAGCTGCGGATCGTGCGTCATAAGAATATCAGGTTTGGCTTTTTCGATAGCCTCGAATCGTTCAGGAAGGTACAGCTCTAACAGATTAGTTTTGGCTTCGTCTGCTCCTTGCATTTCATCGTCGGGAGTATAGCGTAGATCAGGGATCCCCATGAGCGTGAGCTTTCGTTTAACGCCACCAATGGTGTAGTAAATGGTAGAAGGTTCTTCATCTAAAACGGTGACATTGTCAATTTGATCGAGCATCTTCATTGCCGAATCGGGATCGTGATTGCCTTTTACTTGAAAGATAGGCTGTTTTATATCGTCTGGCCCGTTCACGCCGTTGCAGCCTCCTTTCGGTGCGAGCAAGCCTGATTCCGTTTCAGCCCATTCGTATTCATCGCCGGGGTTCAAGATGAACTCGGTGTCATAGGCTGCGGCGAGGAGCGCTATTCGCTCGTACGCACAGGGGCGAGAGTGAATATCGGAGATCACCATAAACCGCAGGTAGCCGTCATCTTCTGTTGGTGCTGTTAACTCTTGCTGCAACTGAGCAATCTGCTCAATCCAGCGGGTAAGCTCGCCGCTTTTTTCTTGATACCCTTTAAGCGTGAGCTTTCCACTATCAACAATTTCTTCAATATCTTTTAAGTATCCTTCGTATCGCGGGTTCTTAAAAGCCTCTTCGTTGACCGTCGACCCTGCCCATGCCATTGAACTAAGTCCCGGAAGCGCCGCAAAAAGGGTGGCTGATGCAAGAAGTAACAGGCGTCTTTTACGGTTCATTTCTGTCGGACGAAGTACGTTAATGCCTGCATAGACTGAAAGTGAGCCTATAAGTGCGCCAATTCCACCAACAGCAATTGCATTCTTGCCGCTTTCCACAACAAGGGCGCGCGCCTCTCGTCGACACACCTCCTCGAGCGCTTGAAGTTCGCTGGTCGAACCGGATTCCAACGTTTGCTGAAGGGTCTTAATTTCCTCTTTATCAATATCCGTGATGCTGACAGAGGACTTTAAAAAGGGGTTGCTGCTTGCCTTGGGTATATTTGCCGAAAAGCCCGGTGCAAGCTGTGCCTCTACCGAAGGTTCAGAGGTGTGAATGGTAAAAGGGGTGTGTTCGACAGTGGCCGTAACCGCACAGACCTCACCTTCTGTTTCACCAGCCAGCTCAATTGCGGTGTTCCCGCCCACCACAGCTCCTAGCCATAAAGCCCCACCCAGGGCGGCTACTCGGGCTTGCTTGGAGGATATGCCTGAAACAACGGCTTCGTACATTCTTAAGCTCAAGCGAGCTTGCTCGTCTGCTTGTGGTGGTGTCTCTGACATTACTTCTAGTATTGTGTTTTGGAAGATGGAGTTCAAGTGTAGTTTTTACAAAACTGCTAAAATAAAACTATGGAAGATTCAATTTTTACGAAAATCATTAAAGGTGAAATTCCTTGCCATAAGGTGTATGAAGATGAAAAAGTACTGGCATTTTTAGACATTCACCCCATTCAACCAGGTCAGGTACTGGTGATTCCAAAAGTGCAGGTTGGGTTTGTTTGGGATCTTTCGGCCGATGATTACCATGCTCTTATGGAGGCGGTGCAAAAAGTCGGCAAGCGGATTCGAGAGATTTTCCCTGAGAAAGACAGAGTTGGCGTGATTATCGAAGGGCTCGATGTTACCGACCACGCTCACATAAAAGTATTCCCTTTTAGTGGCGAAGCTGAATTCCGCCATGTGCCAGATGGCACTGCTGAACCAGATCACGAAGCACTCGCAGACATTGCCAAAAAACTCGCCTTTTAAACAGGTATCATTCAGTTATAGGTGTTTTAGTTGTTTCTTCAGGTGGTCGGTTTGGGTGTTGAGGCGGGTTTGTTCTTCGCGGCTTTCGGCTACTAAAGCCTCGGGCGCATTTTTGACGTAGCTTTCATTGGAAAGGCGCTTTTCTAGCAGTTCCAAGCTGGCCTCAAACTTCTCAAGTTTCTTCTCAAGCGATGATTTATAGGTGGTGATCTGCTCTGGTGAAAGACTCAGCCAGACCGGTTCATGCGTACTAGTAAGACGTAAGCCACTGCCCTCTTCAAGCTCTTCAACGTAGCCAACGCGGCTCATCTTTCTAATCAGTTCAGCATTTTCTAGAATAAGCGCCGAGGTTGAGGTGAGAGCGATGTCATGCGTGCCAACTTCTGCCAGCACTTCTCGTGTTTCGGTAATGACTGCTTGCAGCTGTTCGAAGGCCTCAGCCTGCTTTTCGTCGTAGTCTACCCTGGTTGGCCAAGGGCTGGTGATAAGGAGAGAGTCTTCATGGGTGCTTTGCCAAATAGTTTCGGTGACAAAGGGCGCAAAGGGGTGCGCAATTTTGAGGCAGGTTTCCAATACCCAACTCATAACAGACGCCTTCTGAGGCGATTCCTCAGCCGTTTTTGAGGCTTCTAAGTACCAATCGGCTACTTTGTCCCAAATAGTATGATAAACGGCTTCTACGGCCTCTGAAAAGCGATATTCTTCCAGCAAAGCGGCCACTTCGTTGGCAGCCGCGTCTAACTCGCGCATAATCCAGTGGTCGTGAGAAGAATGAGGAGTGGGGAGTGAAGAATGTGGTTTTCTCCCTTCTTCATTCTGCGTTCCTCCTTCTATAAACCGGGCGATATTCCACAGCTTGTTGGCAAAGTTGCGGCCAGCTATAACTTTGTCTGCCCCAAATGCTTGGTTCTGGCCAGCTGAGCGAGATGAAAGCAGGCCAATTCTGAGGGCATCAGATCCGTACTGCTCCATAACTTCTTGCGGGTTAACAACGTTACCCCTGCTTTTACTCATCTTTTGGCCATGTGGGTCGAGCACTAGGCCATGCAGATAGACGGTTTTAAATGGCACCTGCTTTTCAACGTAAAGGCTCATCATGAGCATGCGTGAAACCCATGGGAATAAGATGTCGTGCCCCGTTTCCATGACGGTGTTCGGAAAGAACTCCCCTAGCTCGCCGCTGTCGTGATACTTGGTGGTAATGTATGGCCACTGACCACTGGAAAACCAGGTATCAAAGGTGTCTGGATCACGCTGGTATTTTTTACCATCAACTTCAATAGTTTCCTCTGTGACTCTCTCGTCAAAAATCCAATCATCGGAATCATCTACGTTCTGGAAGGCGGGTATTGGAATGCCCCAAGGAATTTGCCGAGAAATATTCCAATCTTTCAAGTTCTTTAGGTAGTTAACCAGCACTCTGCCCTTGTTTTCAGGCACGAATGTCACTTCACCTTCTTCAATGGCCTTGACTGCCTCTTTGGCAATGCCCTCAACCTTAATAAACCACTGATCTTTTAGGAGCGGTTGAATAACGGTGCCACACTTGTAGCAGTGGCCAACGCTGTGCTTGTAGTCTTCTTCGGCCACCAAATAGTCGTGGGTTTTTAGATCTTCTACTACTGCTTTTCTCGCTTCGTTGACGGCCATTCCCTGGTACTTCTTTGGTACGTTTTCGTTCATTGTGCCGTCGTAATTGATGACGTTGATTCGTTCTAAATTATTACGTTCCCCTGCTTCGAAGTCGTTTTGGTCGTGGGCCGGGGTGATTTTTACGGCGCCAGTACCAAACTCCATATCAACAAAATCATCAGCAATAACCGGGATTTCACGCTCGGCGATCGGCAGCATCAGCTTCTTGCCGATTAAGTGTTTATAACGTTCGTCATCTGGATGAACAGCTACGGCAGTATCACCAAACATGGTTTCAGGTCTGGTTGTGGCAACAATCAGTTCGTATGAGCCATCTTTGGCAGGGTAGCTAATATCCCAAATATGAGATTTCTCATCTTTAAAAGTCACCTCAATATCAGCAAAGCTGGTGTCGTGCTTAGTGCAGTAATTAACGAGCCGTTCACCTCTGTAAATTAATTCATCTTCCCACATTTTTTTAAAGGTTTTGTAGGCAACATTGACGACTGAATCATCGAGTGTGAAGACTTGTTTGCTCCAATCGCAGCTAGCACCTAGTTCGCGAACCTGAACTTCCATGTTGGATCTATTTTTGGCCACAAAGTCCCAGGTCTGTTGATACAGCTCTTCTCTACTGAAATCAAAACGAGTCTTACCTTCTTTTTCAAGCTGTTTTTCGTAGACAACCCAGGTTTCAAAGCCGGCGTGATCAGCACCCGGAATATAGATAGTTTTTTTACCACGCATCCGATGATAACGGATCAGCCCATCTTCAACAGCATTTATTAAAGCGTGACCAAGGTGAAGATTGCCGTTAGCGTTGGGCGGCGGCATAACAATGCTAAAGGGCTCCCCTTCTCCAGATGGTTTAAAGGCGTCACTGGTTTCCCACAGCTGATAAATATCAGCTTCGTACTTCCCTGGTTCATATGTTTTCGGTAAATTCATGTAAGAAAATATTCTTTCTGTATCTGGAAGATATTCCAAAACTTAGTTGCATTCATGTGAAATTGAAGTTGTAATATTAAGCCCTGGTGGGCACAACA
Source organism: uncultured Candidatus Saccharibacteria bacterium (assembly GCA_964424985.1). Classification (GTDB taxonomy): domain Bacteria; phylum Patescibacteriota; class Saccharimonadia; order Saccharimonadales; family UBA7683; genus CAYRKQ01. Next base: position 51,299 of record CAYRKQ010000004.1, read on the forward strand.
CTTCGAGCAGTTCCAAAATGAAATTTCACAGATTGCATCAACATAACTACCCAGATTGTACCACTTCCCTACCCCTGACACAATTCGTATTGGTTGGCTATAAGCTGAACATGGTTTCTAAAATGGTGCAGGTTTGTTCGGCGTCTGATTGTTTTAGTCTGCCGTAGGTTTTTAGTAGTCGCTTTTTATCGATACATCTGATTTGATCACAGGCGATTGAACCGGGTGTCGTGTCGTGGGTGATGTTGAGCCGATACCCAAGATTGCGCCGTGTTTTGGTAATGGGCGTCACCACTACTGTTTTCAGCTCACTGTTAATTTCATCTGGCGAGACAATAACACACGGTCGAATCTTCTTAATTTCGCTGCCAATTGTGGGGTCAAGATTAACCCAGTACACATCAAACCGTTTCACTGACAGCCCTTCGTATAGAGGTCTAACCAGTAATCATCTTCGTTTTCATCAAGACCGTCACTTACCGCGCTATCGAAAAGCTGTCGATCAGTTTGCTCATCGGTTGTTTCGGCCTGCTGCGCGAATGCTTGTTTGGTTTGTTCGTGCCAGGCAGCGCGTGGGTTTTGCTGAGCCATAACGACAATTTTGCCCGGAGTGACCTCAAGAACAACGTTCTCGCCAAGATCGCCGATAAGTCGAGCTGCTCGTGGCAAACGGATTACGAAACTGTTCCCGCCTTTGGCTATTTTCGATGGATATACACTTTTCATGTAATACATTGTACTTACAACTATGAGTAGCTGTCAACTTTATGGCACCTCAATCACAAAACCCCCGATCTATTAGTTTGTCATCTTGAGCTTGCGGTGCCTCGTGATTGAGGTTATAGCGGCCAAGAGGGTTTGGGGTCGAGATGGCGAGGGTCGATTGGATCCTCGCTTTTTGATTGAAAGTAGGCGCGGGCGCCGATCATGGCAGCGTTGTCAGTGCATAAAATTTGGGGGGCGTAAGTGATTTCAATTGGCAGCGCTTCGGAAAGAGCCTGGCGAAGGGGGAGTGAGGCTGCGACACCACCACCAATAATGACCGTTTTGGGCTGAAATTCCTCAAATGCCAGTTTAATTTTAGAAACCAAGTAGTTGATGGCCGTTTTTTGGAAGCTGGCCGCAAAATCTGCCTTTTGAGCGTCATTTAAGCGGGCTGCAAGCTCAAAACTAGGGAAGTCGTGTTCGACACCGCATTCTTTTTGCACTGCTCTTAGTAAGCCTGTTTTGAGCCCGCTGAACGAAAAATTATAAGAGATCTTAGATGGTAGATCTTGGATCTTAGACTCGACACCAGAGCCGGCTGCGACTTCTCTAAGATCTAAGAACTGAGATCTAAGATCCGCCAAGCCCGGATCAATGGTGTCTACTTTCGGGGTGGTCAGGTGGTACTTATCGGCATTACCGTTTTCGGCGGCTTTTGCCACACTGGGGCCGCCAGGGTAGGGGAGACCAAGTACCTTGGCGGCTTTGTCGAAGGCTTCGCCCACGGCGTCATCTTGGG
>CAYRKQ010000004.1:52812-54937 GCA_964424985.1 uncultured Candidatus Saccharibacteria bacterium
ATAACGCGCCAGTCAGTATGATTTGTGGCGTACATGAGCTGGGTGTGGCCGCCGCTGACGATTAAAGCTAAAACTGGAAATTCCGGCTTTGTAGAGTGAAGAGTGGAGGATGAGGAATGTGGAGGAGCCATTATTCTACGATCCTCATTCTTCATTCCTGCCGGTGTTGTTGGCAGGATCCAATTTGCGTAAACGTGTCCAAGAATGTGATGAATGGGGTAGAGGGGTTTGCCAAGTGTCCACGCCAACGTCCGGGCAGTGAGGACGCCGATTAACAGGGCGCCGAGGAGGCCTGGCCCTTGGGTGACGGCAATTGCGTCAATTTGATCCCAGTAGTTAGAAGGTAGAAGTTGGACGTTGGTGGTTGGTGGTTTCGAATTTTGCTTATTAGAATTTAGTGCTTGGGATTTATGATTTGCGAAAGCCTCCTCCAAGGCTTGAGTGATTACTGGTAGCATTACTTCAAGATGGCTCCGCGCCGCTACCTCTGGTACGACGCCGCCAAATGCCTTATGCAGATCAATTTGGGAATTCACCACTAGTGAATGAACAGTAGCACCATCTTCAACTACCGCCACAGAAGTCTCATCACAACTTGTTTCAATTGCCAGAATAGTCATCAGTACAGTATACAAAATTATCCGATTACACTAATATACGAATAATATGTCTTTTGAAACCACCAACTCTCGTGATTGTAAAGTAGAGCTTTTTATGAAAAATCTTGGCGTAATGCATGGACCTGAAAGTACTATCAGCGACTTTCGATTGTGTTTTGAAAGTGTGGACTTAGCTGGTGCTGGACACGCAATATACAGGGGTGGAGAATGTGTGGAGGTTGATATTCCTCCGCCAGATGAATACACGATCTCATCTCATCCAGGTGAAATATCACGCTGGCAGCTTGTTAAAAGCCCAGACAACGTGTGGAGTTGTCTCACCTCGAAAAGACGCGTTGGCCCAGGTCTGTCTGACACCTCTGTTACGAAGCCGTTAGCGCCAACCGACCTCGTAATGCAAAAATTCACTGAATTTATTGACGGTTCAACCAAGACATGTCATGTAGATGAAGTCTTGACCTCAAAAGAACAGAAAATAAAAAGAGTTGCCCGAGGCTTTAGGGCTTTGCAGCTGTTTGCGGGTGCATGTATGTCAAGCTATGTTTCACGTTTTTTGCACGCACCAACCATAAACAAAACGGATGCGTGATAATATTGAGGTATGCCAAAGAGTGCAAAAAAACTAGCTAGAAAAGTCTTAAAAGGCAAGGTACTGCGTGGGATTGAAAACGAGTATCGTTTGGCGCGGGCCAGTTATGCCAACGCGCGTTTTCGGTGGCCGGCTCGGGGTATGCGCGTCATTATGGTCACTGGTACTAATGGAAAAACGACTACGGCGCATTTTCTTTTCTCTATTTTAAAGGAAGCCGGGCATTCAGTGGGTTTGCTTTCCACGGCGGAATTTCGCGTTAACGAACGTTCGCAGCTCAACGATACAAACATGACAGCAATTGAACCGGTGCAGCTGCGACGTAAGCTTGCTGAATTGAAAGAGGCTGAGGTTGAATACGTTGTTTTGGAGGCTACCAGCCAAGCACTCGACCAATATCGGCTGTGGGGGATCCCGTGTGAGGTGGCGGTTATTACGAACTTAACGCAAGATCATCTAGATTACCATAAAACCATGGAACGTTACGCGGCCGCTAAAGGGAGGCTATGGGATCTCGAGCCAAAGCTTTCGGTGCTCAACGCAGATGATGAATGGTACAAATATTTTGAAGAAAAGGCCACCGGCACGGTGCTCAGCTACGGTCAAAAAGACGGCAGCATTCACTTTAGCGGTTACAAAGCTACTGGTAGCAGTGCTCATTTTACCTTGAAACTACCTTCTGGCCGATCGGTGATTACGCTGCAGCTTTCAGGGCTGTACAATGCCTACAATGCGGTAGCAGCGGCCACGGCAGCTTGTGGGCTTGGCATCGCTCCTGAAGTGATTGAAGAGGGGCTGGAAGGCCTTGTGAGCATTCCTGGGCGTCTGGAAGAGGTAAAACTGAACAAACCGTACAAAGTAGTGGTAGATTACGCCCACACTCCTGACGGACTTGAAAAGGTGCTCAGAGCTGGGC
>CAYRKQ010000005.1:0-39465 GCA_964424985.1 uncultured Candidatus Saccharibacteria bacterium
TTCCAAGCTGGAGACGAGAGTTCGATTCTCTCCACCCGCACCACGCTTTTGCATGGAGCAAAAGCAATTAGCCATTTACCATTTACCATTTACCATTTGGAAACTACAAAAGCAGCGCTTTTGACAACAATTGATAATTGATAATTGATAATTGATAATTGCTCTTTTGCTAACAGGCAAAAGAGCCTGCCCTGGTAGCTCAGTGGATTAGAGCAGCGGGCTTCTATCCCGCGTGTCGCAGGTTCGAATCCTGCCCAGGGTACCAACGCAACGATCCACCACTGGTGGATTTTTACGTTGGTTATCTCTGCACTATTTGGTTCTGCGACCAATCTTTTCTGAGGAAAAGATTGTAGAGCAGGTTCGATCACAAGTCTCTCTCACAGAAGCTTGCTTCGAGAAAGAGGCGAAGGGAGTAGCAAAGTGTTCATCCTGCCCAGGGTACCACGTATATTATCACATCTGTTAATTTGAATTTTCTATTGTTACTATCTCAAAGACTATCTAGAAGTCCAAGTGCTCGTCGTGTGGTCTAGGAATATATATGCTATTCAGATCCATCTCGTGTAAATTTGGAATCTGACCTGAGGCCTTTGCAAGCATCAGATCATCAACCATCTCTACTACCATTTCAGCATCTTCTTGTGTAAAGCCAGGTTCAATACGTATTGCTGTGCCGGATTCGGTATCTATTCTTTTAAGAACCTGCACAAAGCTAGTGGTGGAAGCGCCGTTGCCCCAAGCAGTTTTGAAACCCACCATCATAGCTTCTCCGTCTTCCCACGATCCATCCGCCAGTCCTCTTTCATACCTATTATGAGCAACTCCTACGGTTCTATCTCCTGAATCTTTAGTTTCTGGATGAACTTCGGCAAACCGTTCTTTGAGTCTAGCGAAAAAGTCTCTATCCATCAGTATGCGTTGCATATTTGCTGCAAGCAAAGGCAGCAGGAGGGCTTCTTGCTCTGCTTTGCTTGGTCCTTCAGGGTTCTGTGATGGATATTCAAATGCCATGTTGTTTATACTAGCATGTTAAACAAATTTTGTCAATATTTTTGACAATTAAGCTCGTCGGCTCAGCGCGGCCTGAACGTCAGGGACGTCAATGTGGATTGTCATGCCAGCGCCGGCTTCACCGGAAAGTAGTTTTCCGGCAACAATATTTTCAATGGAACGCTGGGTGACGCGCCGCAGCGGGCGGGCGCCAAGTCGTGGATCGTAACCGGCCTCGGCCAAGAATTCTTTTGCTGCAGTAGTAAGCTCAACTGATACTTTTTGCGAGGCCAGGGTTTTGTTGATACTGGCCAGAATTAAATCTACTACCTGAACGAGCTCTGGCTTGGTAAGTGGGCGGAAGAGAACTGTTTCGTCAAACCGATTGATGAATTCAGGGCGAAACACTTGAGCGCTAATGAGCTCATCAATAAAGGCAGCTTCAAATTGCTCTAATTGCTCACCTTGTTCAATATGCTGGCGGATTTTATCAGCCCCGGCGTTGCTGGTGGCAATAATGATGGCATCGCGGAAACTAACCGATTTATTTTCAGCGTCACGTAATGTACCTTCATCAAGCACCTGCAGCAGCACGTCGAGCACGCTCTGGTGAGCTTTTTCAATTTCATCGAGCAAGATGACCGAATAGGGCTGCTTGGAAACAAGCGCTGAAAGACTATTGGCATATTGCGACGGTGTCGCAATTAATCTTGAGGTATCCGAAGCCTGCGAATATTCATTCAAATCAATTCGAATTAACTTGTCTTCTCCGCCAAAATAAACGGCGGCAAGCGCCTTGGCAAGCTCTGTTTTACCAACACCCGTGGGCCCCAAGAATAAGAAGGTCCCCATTGGTTTTTGCTGATTTCTGACACCCGCCCGGGCGCGCCTGAGAGCATCACTCACCACTTGCACCGCCCTGGTTTGGTTAATCATGCGCTCATGAATCTTACCTTCTAAGTTGAGGAGCGCAGTTCGATCGCTCTGCTCCGAAGCCACCTGGACTTTGACACCATAGGTTTTCTCAACCGCCTGCTGCACCGACTTTTCAGTTACAAAGTACTGTTGCTCTTTAAACCCAGCGGCGGCTTCAAGTAGCTTGACTGCCTTGCCAGGAAAGGCTTGATCTTGCACAAACCGCTCCGCTAGCTGGTACGCCTCGTGAAGTGATTGATACATATATGTTGCTTGGTTTTGAATTTCTAAAAGCAGCACTTGATCTTCCAAAACTCGCAGCGTGTCGTCACGTTCTAACGGCGTAACTGCCACGCGGTTCATTAACTGCGCCAGCCCCGGATTTGCTTGTGACAGCCGCAACCATTCCTGCTCGTCCAGCGCAAAAATTGTTTTTATGCCGCCGCCTTCTAGCACTGGCAGCAAAATGCTGGAAAGATCAACTGAGCCGGTTCCTTCTTTTAAGAACAATTGGGCTTCATCAAAAAAGAGAATCACATTTTTAGCTTTCGCTGCTTCGTTCAACAACCGAATGAGCAGATCTTCAAGCTGACCCTTACCTTTACTATTGGCAATGAGCGTGGCGCTATCGAGTGCAATAATTTGTTGGTACCGAAGCGCTTTGCCCACCCGCTTGTCGGTGATAAGTTGCTGCGCTAGGGCATAGACTAAGGTTGTTTTTCCGGCGCCAACTTGACCGACTAATGTTGCATTGCGGCGCCCTGGCTGAGAAAGCAGATGAATAATTTGAGAGAGTGTTTCTTGATGACCTTCAATTTTACGATGCAGCAACCCGCCATGCTCTACCTCTTCGGTAATATTAAGCCCAAATCGATTCAGCAGCGGCGCGTAGCCAAAGCTGAGATCACGCCCGATCCCCTTTTTTTGTTGTTGCCGAGCCCGTTCAATAACACTTGTAATATGAGTGTGCCAGCCGAGCCCTGCCAGCACATCTTCAGCACTGAGTTTCAGCTGACTGAGGTAATACTGGTACTCAGGAGCCGCGAAGAGTAACGCCACCAGTACCGACGCACTGGTGACATATGGTTCATTATTACTACGTGAAAGATCAAAGCTGCTGCGCCACACCGCCTTGATATCAGTCGAATCTTCAACGACGTTGCCCAGAAAATCTGTTGAAATGGCAAATCGAGCACCGAAGAAACGGGCGCCATCGGTTTTTTGCAGTAACTGGGCAAGTTTTTTTGGCGCCACCTCGGGTGATAAGAGGCCAAGCAGCTCTGGTTCAAGGACGTCATCAATTACCTGAGCTGAACGAGCGGGTGGTAGACTTTTAAGATGAGCATGCCACCATAGCGGCAGCATCAGTGGCAACGAAACAAATATGAGCAGCAGATTACCGAGCGGTTCCGAAACAATGAAGACAGACCATACCCACAGACAAATGATGGCAGCAGCAACAACCCATAAAACCGTTCGCAGCCATCCTTGATTGAGCCGGTTTCTGAGGCGCGCTTGTCGTGCACGAGCACTGTGGTAATTAAGCTCCATAGTTGCCTACTCCAAAAAATGCACTTATCAGACCAATCGCTGGCAAAAGTGGTACAAATGGCCACGCCACCGAGGCGACAATGCCGAGCACGAGATTCATACAAAGAAAAATGATGCCACCAACTAAGAGGCCGCCGCGCACCATTGCACCAATGACACGTGAGATAGTTCGGTCAACAAATCCCCGAAACTTATCACCAAGTCCGCCGCGCACCTGACCAGAGAATGTTTGGCGATACGGCGCAAAAAATGTTCTGATGAGATCGGAGAACGAAAAGAAGGTCAGGGTTCGTCTGCTGCGTTCAATAAAAAAGTGGTGAATTACTTGCTCCCAACCACGAATATACCACCACCCCAAGAGATCCATCAATATCATAAGCGTTATTGTACCATTTATAGGAGTCGCTGAGTAGTGATTAATAAATCCTTCACTGTAAAGTGAAGTCACCTTCCCCCAACCACCTAAAAGCCCGAGTGGAGTTACTGGCATTACTCCCTGCGAGTTGAGGATGTTTGAGCGAACGGTAGTGAGTGAGTTCCGCAGGCTCCAGAGAGTAATGCTAGTGACGGAACATCGAGTCTTTTAGACACTGGTTGGCAGTTTTGTATTACTTTTGCTGTCAAAAGTGATGAGGAAGAAGTTGAGAAGCTACGCTTCAAAAAATAGCACTGGATCCCGGACCTGCCCGTTCTGTCTGGCCTCCTTGTCAGAATGACAGGGGGCTCGAACAGACAGGCGGGTCGAGTCCGGGATGACGAGACATGGGAAATGGATCCCAGCCTTCGCTGGGATGACGCGCCTACGAGATGGCGCGTTCTAGAACGCTACCGAGACCATATGCGAATGCCGCAGCAACAGCACCCAGAATCAGCGTTTCCAGCACTCCACGAACCTTGCTCGTCTTGGCCACATTGCTTTTTAACAAACCTATCCCAACAAATGCTAGTGCGGTCAAAGCTGCCGACCACGCAAACTGGTGAGACACCGTTCCTTCAACAAAAAGATCAACCGTATACGAAAGCAGTGGCACCAGCCCAACCACCACAAAGGCCGCAAAGGTGGTGGCACCGTTAATAATAGGTGAAACATCTTCCTCGCGCGTCTTACCCTTCTTCGCCTCAACTTCAAGCTCAGATTTTGTTGAAAGATATGAACCAACCGCCATCGAAACACCATCAGCAATCAGGTTAGCAAAGCCAAGCACAATCACCACTTTTGCATCAAACCCTGCACCCGTGGCACCGGCCACCACTGCAAAGGTTGTGACAGCTCCGTCAATACCACCATACACAAACTCTCTTAGATAATCTTCAAAATGTATTTTTACTCTGTTAATAACTCCCACAATAACTCCTTTTCTTTGGTTCTAGTATATCAGACCAGCTCTCTATTTACTGAAAAGAAGAATCGGTGTATCACTCAGACGTTCGCCTTGTACGCCGCGAATTGACCACTCGCCTTTTTGCAAGACTGAGCCACTCCACGTCCAGCCGTGTTCATTGTCGCCATTTGTTTGAGCATAGGGCAAGAAGCGGTCGTAACTTCTGGTGGTGTTTCTGAGCCACACCGTACACCACGTTCCACTCGGTACCTGACAGCCACTCCCAAGTGAGTCTGCTGTTTGGTAACGCTTTTCAGCCTGCGAATTTCCTGCCTGCATAACAACTGGTACTTGTTCGGCGGTGTTATTAAGATCACTAGCAATAGTCATTGCCCGACCAATATTGAGCTGACCGTGCCCGTAGTTTTGAGTATAGAAAACGCTGCTCATGGCCGAAACTTTCTGGGTTGAAGCCAGCAGCAAAGCTCGCACGTCATCAACGCTCGTTTCAGGTCGAATTGATCTGATGAGTGCCGCGCTGCTCGCCACAATTGGTGAAGCGTACGACGTGCCGTGCATAGTTGTTTTGTAGGCTGAGGTGCCGTTGCCGGCAGTCCACGTAGTTGAGGTAAGCGAGCCAGAGCCTGGCGCCATCATGTCCAAACGTTCACCATAACTTGAAAAATTAGCGCGGGTATTATTTTGTGCCAAGGCTCCAACCGCCACCACGCGGTCGTAACTGGCCGGGAATGTTACCACTCCCGCTGGTTGACCTGCACACACGCCCTGCGTATTGTTGCCACAGTTCCCCGCCGCAGCCACCACCACAACGCCATTGGCCACGGCGTAATCTACCGCCACTCGTACTGCCGGGTCATTACCCGCTGTACCCAAACTCATATTAATAACATCGGCACCTTGATCCACTGCATAATAAACTGCGGCAACAATACTGCTACTGTAGCCTGAACCGTCGTCTCCCATAACCTGTAGCGGCATTATGATCGGATTGCGTGCCACCGAGGCAATCCCCACACCATTGTTGCTGGTGGCACCTGCCAAGCCGGCAACTTCCGTTCCGTGCGAAACACCCTCGCCGCCTGGGTCTACGCTGCCCGCTTGCGGCGTTTTGTCCATAGCATAAAAATCCCAACCGCGGTGATCATCAATATAGCCATTGCCATCATCATCAATACCATTATTTTCTTTACCTCCGCCGGATTCACCCGGGTTCAGATACCAGCGACCTGAAAGATCTTGATGATTCAGTGCAAAACCGCTATCAAGCACGGCAATCGTCACATCAGACGAGTCTTCATTCACTTCCCATGCAGCGGGTGCTTGAATATTTTGTAGCGCCCAACTAGAACTGTAATACGGATCATTTGGTTCACTGAGCAGATAATATCGTTTTTCCGTACCAATACTTTGTTTTATCTGTGCCTGTTTCGGCGCATTCCCCGCATTGTTCTTTTGCAGGTCAGCTCGAGACGACGAATGTTTTTTCGAACTACTCTTTTGCGTGGCCACGTCATCTTTAACCGCCGTATGTGAATCGTCAATTGGTATATCAGTAAAAGTAGTCACCGATGTATGATTTAAAACAACAGCAAACATAACAACCAGAACAACCGCGACGAAACCAATCTGTCTTTTCTTCATGTTTACTTTCAATACTTAACCATAATAAGTATACTGCACTTTGCAATAACTTGACAAAAACATAAACAGTATGCTATAATTAGAAGATACCCTAGTTATCCTCTCTAAAATAAAAACACCCCCGCTTGAGGTGCTTATGGTCGAGACCCACGCATTCTACTTGAACTATTCAAATACATCTGCGAGAACCCTGAAAGCTCCGATAGGCTATTGGTCAGGCTACGCAGGGAGCCAAAAGCTAGTACGGTTCAAATAGAAAACTTAGTGTATTAGCTAACTTTATCTTCTTAGCTACTTACTTTGATAATTCTCGAAAACTATCTTTTGTAGACTGTAATGGGTTATATTTCTGTTCATCAAAAATACGATTTACTAGCTCTTCTTCGGTCTCTTCCTTGTCATACTCGCAAGTAAATAAGAGGTAGTCCATCTTTGCGGTCACTGTATTTGCAAGTTTCTTTGATTTTACAGCGGATAATGACCATGCAATCACTGCTGCCCGTGGATTATTCTCAGCCATGTCTTTATTATGCTGCTCAAGAGTTTTATTAGGCTGGCGTGTATCAGGAAGCTTGGTAGCAAATTCTATGATATTTTGAATTTCAGGTTTTCGATGTTCCCAAGATATGTACATCGCTATAGCATAAATTATTGCGTTTTGAACTACGGCGCCTATTTCTCCATCTAATTTCTGTGCCTTAACAAGGGTAGTCAAGGCAATATTATTCTTACCAAAAGCATGACTGAAAATTGTGTCGATTGTCTCTTTATTTCCTGTGGACAGATCCCCTGAATAATACCCCATTACAAAAGCTTTATAGAACGTTTCGTAGGAAGATATGTCATCGCAGAAAATTGAGTTAAGTATAGTCTCCGTTACCCCACTGCATACCTTTACGTTATTTAGCGGAATATCTTTTGCGCCAGCAAGTGCAGATAAGCAATGGTCGGACGTGATTTTAGACGACTTTTTCTTGAAGAACATTATACCGCCAATTTTAACACGAACATTGAAATATTGGACCCTAAGCTTGCGTCGCACATTGTACGTTTTCTGAAAACATTGCTTTTTTAATAACAGGAGTAGTGCTATAATTACGTTTGTCTTTCACACTATCGGGGTGTGGCGCAGTTGGCTAGCGCGCGCGGTTTGGGACCGCGAGGTCGGAGGTTCAAGTCCTCTCACCCCGACCATATTATCTGGCTTCGAGGCCAGTTTTTTGTATATTTGAACTGCAAGGTGGACATTTTTTACCATATTTGATATAATAGTGCAAAATGAATAGGTTTGAATGTAAAGAGATATGAAATACGCATCAATTTTTGTCACCATCTTGTTTGTCTGGATCGCCGTGGTCTTAATGGCCTTTGTGGTCAGTGATTCTGGCGACATGCTCAAACTCTATATTGGGCTGATTATTTTCACCCTTGCACTATTCATCATCGGTTTTGGCAAAAACAAGTAGGAGGTCGCCTATGAGCGCCAAATCTATGGAAGACAAGCAAATCAAGCAATTGAAGAAGCACCGGCGCAAGGTGCTGACTGCCCTTGTTACCAAGGCCTATAAGCTGCACCGCAAAAAAGAACACGCTCAGATGAACAGCCTTATTTGTGAAGAATTTACAAAGCTCGGTGGCGTGTACGTAAAGTTCTTGCAAGGCGTTCTTCTTAAGAGTTCCCTCATGCGTGATTGGCAGAGCACTGATAGGCTTAGAATTTTTGAAAATTTAGAGAGCGAACCGCTTGATATTAACGCGGTGTTGCAAAAAGAGCTTGGGCCGGCGCGTCTGGCGCACATTGCCGCCGTTAACCCTACGCCCTTTGCCGCCGGAAGCTTTGGTCAGGTTTACTTTGCGCAACTTCAAGATGGCAGCCAAGTTATTATAAAAATTCTGCGCCCGATGATTCGCGAAACGCTCGCGTATGATTTAAAACTCATCAGCTTTTTCTTCCGAGCGTTTGTAAACAAGATTTATCGCAATGTTGATATGAACATTCTTGGTGCCTTGCAAGATTTTCGCCGTGCCACCATGCGTGAAACCGACTACGTTGAAGAGGCTCGTTTTGGCAATGAGCTTCATCAAGCCTATGCTGGCCGAGAAGACTTTATTATTCCTAAAACGTACACCGAACTGTGTACGCCCAATGTCATTGTGCAAGACTACGTTGATGGTATCTCCTGTGCCCAGCTGCTACGGCTCAAAGAACAAGGCATAGATATTGAAGCTTACGTGAAACAGCATCTCAATTCCGATTTAAAAACGCAGCTCAAGCTGGTTGGCTTTGAATATGTGCGGGGTATCTTTTTACTGCCGCGCATTCAGGGCGACCCGCACCCAGGCAACGTAAAAATCCTCTCCAATAACCGCGTTGCGTTAATTGATTTCGGCATTTCTGCGCAATCACCTAAAGAGAAACCTGCCTTTTACGGCGTGCTGCGCGAGTATGAAAAAGTACTGCGCGGTGACGTTAACATTCCCGCGCTTCTTGGCCAATTTATGCGCTTTTTTGTAAGTGATTTGTATAAAGCCATGAAGAAAATTACCAGCATGCTCCCCGCTTCTGACGCCACCAATGACCTCACTCACCAGATGGGTGTGGTGGCAGAATCTAACTTTAAAAAAGAGTTCAGCGGCGGTGAAGACTTGGAGAGCATTGTTGAAAGCGGTAATATTCTCTCCACAATGAACCAAGTGGTAAATAAGGGGAACCGCTTTGGTATTGTCATTAAACTTGAAGATAGCGAAATGCTTAGAGCTGCCCAAAGCTACATCACTCTGGTTGAATCGCTTGGTTTTCGCTCAGTGCTGCCCGAGGCCTTTCATGAAGGGCTGGCCTACGTTGCCAAAGAGCGTCCCGAATACACTCAGGAAACTGAGAGTACCATGAGCGCCAACCGCGCTGTTGAAGTGGTCAGCAAGTGGTTAGAGCGGGTGGCGACTCGTGATCCACAGCTATTTAAAATTTTTGTTGACAAAATTAAGAAGCTCGAGAGTGTGAAACCAGCAAAGCCCGCCCCAAAAAAGGAAGTTAGTGATAATAAGAAATAATATGGTATAATAATAGTATGTTTAAAGACGTTATCTTATTTGTGAAGTACCCCTACACCGCCGGTGTCATTGGCACCATGTGGATTGGCACGGCCTTAATTTTAGCTATTAACCGTAACCTCGATGTTATCAACGTCGTCCTCATCAACATGGCAGCCAGCGGCGTCGTAGCCTTACTCGGTTTCCGTGGCGGCCAAGAAGCCTAATTACACACTCCGCTGAAAGCGGAGACAACTTACTCCCAACCACCTAAAAACCGAGAGGAAGATGCCTTTTCAGTCCTTGCGTGACGAGGATGTTTGAGTCCGCCGCAGCGGACGAGTTCCGCAGGAACCAAAGACTGAAAAGGCATCTGTATCATCGTGTTTTTAGATCTGGTTGGCAGTTTTGTATCACTTTTGCTGTCAAAAGTGATGAAGAGAAGATTGAGAAGCTGTGCTTCAGATGATTGACTGGATCCTGAATCGAGTTCAGGATGACACTACGAAAAGCTATTCTGCGACAGTAATGGAAATTTTCGTGGTGACTTCTTTATTCTGATTGGTAATTCTATAGCGTTGCTCGCGCACAAACACCAGCGGCGCGGCATCTTTCTTTACGGCAAACACAATTGACCCAGAGGCTTGATTACCAGGCTCTATGGTGACGGTATCAAAATTTCCCTCATAGTCTGAAAGTCGACTTTCGGGAGTGATTTTAGTGCCGTCTTTTTCCTCAAGATACAAATCTGCGCTCTTGATATCTTTTGGACGATCTTTAGTGGTGTTACCCATAAGAAAGTTTACTTTAACAAGCTCTTTGCCGTCATCCAACTGGTAGCTGGTGTCATTAGTGGCAAAATTACGTTCAATGTTTGTTACGTATAGGACGAAGCCATCACTGGCATCGATTTGTTCGCCAATAGTTCCCTTCAGGGACTCTTCTTTAGGATTCAGTTCGGTTAATTCACCAAGCTCAAGTTGTACGTCTTGCGTCTGATCTTGAGAAGTAGCAGCCTCTTGCTCAGTAGCTTGTTGCTGCTGGAACTCAGCCGCGGCTTCTTGCTTACCAGCCTCTTTGCCCATGGTGTAACCAGCAAAACCAGCGCCACCTATAAGGCCAATCCCGAGTATTGCTGACAAGAGAATCATAAGTGGCTTTTTCTTGCCGCCCCCCTGAGCAGGAACGCCCGGGTCAGCCATGGGCTGCGAAAGCATCGGATCAGGATCAATTTGTGGCGGTACACTGTATTGAGCACTAGGGTCTTGAAATTGCGGAGCTGCGAACATGGGGTCGGGCTGCGCATAGGGATCTTGCATAGCTGGCCCACTTGAGGGCATTTCAGGTGGAATACTTGGCCCCATGGGCGTGGGCTGATCAATAAACTGAGGTGCCGGTGGCGGCTGAACAGGGTCAGGTTGCGGCGGCGTATTGTCTAGTCGTGGAGCGGATGGAGTAATCCCACCATTTGGATCCATATTTTTTCCTTATTTAACTTATGCTTATTGTACCAAAAGGCAGGCACTAGGCCAACCCTGTCGTCTCATCTTGTTCATCCATACGATAGTATCTTGTGCGAATTAGTGTTTCAAACGGCGTCCATATTTGTTTTGCTTTTTTATGAGTAAGGCTATTGAGCTTTATAAGATTAATCATCAACATACTAATACCCGTGCAGAGCATAGCTGTCACAATCTGTACGCTCACCATGGAGCCCGTATCAATCAACAGAATAAATGAAAGCGTGATAGAAAAAAGTACTGTCATAATCATCCATTCATTGCTATATATTTTATTTCCCATCTGCAAATAAAAGTTTGTTCGATTCTGCTGATTAGCAACAATTTTTTCAAGCAAGGAATTTACCTCGTCTTTGTCTTTCCCTTTATACGACAGACAAAAAGTAATGAGTTCTTCATAGTTATTTTCAGCTTTTTTCAGTTTATTCTTAGAACAATTTTCAACATATTCATCAAATCGTGTCTGTAGCTCAGTGCGTAATGCCACCGGAAGTTTTTTTGTGGCCAGTACCATTGTAAAGATGGCGTTCGCTTCAGCCCGAACCACCTTATGCAGCTCATCAATACGGGCTTTTTGACCTGAAAGAACTGGTGCAATATAAAAACCATACAGAAATGAGTTGACTGAAAAAAGCGTGAGTGCTGGACTTTCGAAGCTAAAACGTGGCAATAGTGGAAGAAGCACAAAATAGAATATGACGAAAAACGCAAAATACCAACTGAGCCTAATTTTTGTAAGCAATAATCGCTTCATACCTTACTCAAACATTAGCAGACTGTAAGATAATTGGTCAATGGTCTACGTGAGTTCGTACTGCCAGCCAGGCTGCCATACAAATTTTTGACTCACCGCATCGGTGATATCCATGCCGTTAATATGATGGTCTAAACCAAAGTGGGTCGCACGAGAGCCAATAATGAGTACTGTCTGCCCCTCAAAACCCTCTTTTAACCACTCAAGAAAGTCGCCCATTCGTTTCATACAATCTTGATAACTTTCACCATTTGGGAACGGAGTAGTTACCCGATCCGCACGCTGCGAGTCAACCTCGCTCTTCGGTGCTTGTGTTAGATCTCCGTAGTCACATTCGCGAAGCCGGGCATCGGGGTACATGGGTATATGATTTGCTGAAGCCAAAGGCACCGCAGTTTTAACTGCGCGCTGAAGATCTGATGGAAAGATAGCGTCGATCTGTCTATCGAGATATCTTTCTTTTAGTTCTTCAGATTGCTTTAGCCCAAGCTCAGAAAGATCTACATCATTCCAGCCACTGGCACGGCCAGCTTCATTATCTATTGTCGTGCTATGCGCTTCAAAAAATATCTTTACCATTTTGACTCCTCCTTTAAGATCTAAGCTCTGTCATCTAACATCTATTTGGCATATTCGATGGCGCGGGTTTCGCGGATGACGTTTACTTTGATGGTGCCTGGGTATTGCATGGTGCTTTCAATTTTGTTGGCAATGTCGCGCGCAAGTTTAATGGCTGAAAGATCGTCAATGTTTTTTGGCTCCACAATCACCCGCACTTCGCGGCCGGCAGAGATAGCGTAGGCCTTGTCTATGCCTGGGAAGCTAGTGGCAACGTTTTCCAGCTCGCGCATACGTTCTACAAAGTTTTCGGCGCTGATGTTACGGGCGCCCGGTCGCGCTGCTGAGAGTGCATCTACGACGCGCACCACCATAGCGGCCGGGGTCGTTGCCTCAATGTCATCGTGGTGAGCTTCAATAGCGTGCACAATTTCTTCGGGCATACCGTACTTACGCGCCATTTCGGCACTAATGTGGTGGTGCTTGCCTTCAATTTTATGGGTCAGCGCTTTACCGATATCGTGCAGCAAGGCCGAGGTTTTAACGGTTTTAACATCAATACCAAGCTCTTCAGCAATTGAGCCGGCAATGTGCGCCATCTCAGTACTGTGTTTGAGTACATTCTGACCATAACTGGTACGAAATTTAAGCTCACCCAGCAGACGCTGCATTTCTTTGGGCACCATGCCAACTACCCCAACTTCACGCACGGCATCTTCACCGGCGCGGTCGATTTCTTTGTCGATATTCTTTTGAGCCTTTTCAACCACCTCTTCAATGCGCCCGGGATGAATGCGGCCATCTTTAAGCAGCAGCTGCATAGCTTCACGAGCAATCTGACGACGAATGGGGTCAAAGCTGGAAAGAATAATCATGCCCGGCGTGTCATCAACTAAAATGTCGACACCAGTCGCCCGTTGCAAGGCCTGAATGTTGCGGCCTTCTTTGCCAATAATACGGCCTTTCATCTCTTCATCTTCCAGCTTGAGTGCCGTAACAGTCTTTTCACTTGTTACCTCACTGGCCATGCGCTCCATAGCCTGGGTGATAACCATCTGCGCCTGTTCTTCGGCAGTGTCCATGGCGTCTTTTTGCAGCTTTGCTATGAGTCCTTCAAGATCAACTTTAATGTCTCGTTCAGTCATCTGTAGCAGCTTATCGGTAGCTTCCTTTTTGGTCAGCTTGGCTATTTTTTCTAACTTTTCTTTGGCGCCGCTGCGGATGGCTCGGACTTCGTCTTTTAGTTTTTCGAGTTCGTCTTCGCTCGAGCGAAGTTTTTCACTACGCTTATCGAGTTCATCAAGTTTTTTGTCTAAGCTCTCTTCACGAGTCAGCAGGCGTTTTTCTGTTTCTGAAAGATCTCTGCGGCGTTTTTCTTCGTCTTTTTTGGCCTGTTGCGCAACTTCAACCGCTTCTTTCTTAGCTTCAAGCACTACCTTGTCAGCCTCTTTTTTTGCTTCTTCAACTTTTTTCTTAGCATCATCAGCCGCTGAACCAAGCTTCTTCTTTGTACTCACCGTTGCGCCACCAAAACCAGCAGCAGCACCCGCAAGTAGGGCGATAAGTGCAATTATCTCCATAATATAATCCTTTCTTTCTTACGCGCAGAGAAGTGTGTCACCAACACCACATTCGGACAATCCACGTTGATCTTAAAATATGGTGGTGTCGGTACTTATTTTCTGCAAAATTCCAATTAGTACTCTCGTTACGGTCGCCTTAAGTGCTTTTTAAATAGCTGCGCCGACACTACATTTAGTGTAGCGTAAAATAACTCATTTCACTAGCCAATTATTTAAGAATTTTGATTGCGTTTTTTAAGCTGAATAATGCCAAGACCAGCGAGCCCACCAAGTGCTGCGCCACCAACAAAGACAGCGGTACTGGTAAGTACTTTGTTATCACTTGGCGCAAATCCTGTTTCAGGAGCACCAGCTTTTTCCGTGGCAGTAGTTTCTGAGGTTGAGGTGTCGGTTGTTGTATCAGTATCAAGGGTACTCGAACTCGTTGATGAATCACCATCAATTTCTTCAACTGGTGCTTGTGCCTGAGCTTTCAGGGGTATGAGCAACAATGCTAGTAACATAACGACTGTGGGTACTATTTGTGTAATTTTTTTCATAATGTAAATGGTTCCGTTTATGGTTATCAGTGTACGAATATCTGATGCAACTGTCAATAACGCTACCTGTAGTGTAGGTTGTCTAAATATTCCACTACTGCTAGTACCGGTACACTATTTGCGTTGTTTGGTAATGTGCGGATCTTGCCCGTAAACTGGCACAACCTGTGTGTCATTTTGGCCAGCTTTTAGCAAGCTCAGGCCATTTTCAAGCCAGCCGTCACCTTCTGAGCCGACAACTGGCAACTTCAGACTGTACGCCATCGCATTTGCAACTGCTATGCCAATACGCAATCCGGTAAACGAACCCGGTCCTTTATACACAACAAGCCCTTCAAGATCTGCCTGAGTACAGTCATGTGCAAGTAGCAGTTCATCTATTTTTTTAAGTAGAGTGTCAGAAAGTTGGCGGTGTGCCTGCCAGAAGATGCGGCCAACTTCACCTTCATTGTTTAGCAGGTAAAGTTCAGCCTCTGGTTTATCTGTGCGCAGCCCAAGTATTATCATTGGCGCACCTTCTCAAACAGATAGGCCTGTGACTCAGAATAATCGAACGTAAACTGCCGCTGTTCCTCACCTGCACGTTGAATATGAATAGTTATCGTGTCTGCCGGCAAAACATCTCGCACTACCTCACCCCACTCGACCGCCACGACTGCCTGTTCGTCACCAGCCACTTCGTCAATTTCATGTTTCATGATGCCCGCGTCGTTAAGTCGATAGAAATCAAAGTGATGTAAACGCTTACCATCTGCACGTTCGTACACAAAACTGAGCGTGAACGTCGGGCTCGCTACTGGGTCATTTGAACCAAAACCCTTGGCTAACCCCCGCACAAACGCCGTCTTGCCACCACCAAGATCGCTAATGAGCTCAAAGACCTCACCGCCTTTGAGGCTACTGCCAATTTGAGCACCAAGGTCAATCGTCTGTTCATAACTGTCCGAATGAAGTACTTGTTTCATGTTCTCTATAGTGCCTGAGAGAAAATAGTTTCGCAACTATCTTATTCACGAAACGGATTGTCACGATTTTGCTGAACCTGGGTTCCTGGCTTTTTGACATTACTATCGCGCAGGGCTTCGATTTTCTCGACTGCATCTTCGTTAAATATAACTGATTTTACTGAGCGGACTTGATCATCAATCACCTCTTGAGAAGGCTCCATGTTACTGAGGTTCGTTAGTCTAAAAACAACACCGGTTGTAAGCGCCAGCAGAAGTGCTACCACCACAAATGTTTGATGATGTACTAGTAGGGTACTTACTTTTAGTTGTATTTTTTTGAATGTATCTTTCATGGCGCTTTCTTCTCCGCTTCGGTAGATTTCACAAACAGGTTCAGCGAGACCGACACATCATCAAGCTTGTTGGCATCGTCACTATTTGGTGTCAGCGATATCTGTGTAATTTGCATCTTGCGACGGTTTTGTTCAATATATTTTAAGAAGCCCAGCACATCTTCATACGAGGCACTCTCGCTTACGGTGAACACAACCGGCACCAGTTCGACACCTTTTGGCACAGTGGACACTTTTGCTTTATCTTTATTCTTCGAATTAGTTGGTGCTGCGGCCTGTGTGCCTTCGGCAAAGGTAATGGAGCCAGTTTGTAAATTAGAACGCTTAGCAAACGCAGCAAGCTCTGCCACTACCACTGATTGTTCTTCATTTTGGGGCAAAATCTGTGCGGCAAGGTTTTTAATATAACCGAGCTCATCTACTTTAATTTTGGTCAGCTCGTAAATGGCGAGTTTTTTACTATCTGCTTCAATCTGTGCTTTTAGCTCCACCGTTTGTTTTGAAACATGCTGCAGCTTTTTATCGGCAAAGAAGAGGCCAGCAACAATCAGAATAATAATTACCAGCAGTATTATTTTAAGGGTGCGGTTCATCTTCTTAGGGCTCATTGCGCTTGCCCTCCGCTACTTTTAAAATATGCCTCCAAAGTGGCAGTGTATTGATATCGACTATTTTTTTCGTCTTCCTTTTTGTTTTTGTCCGTTGTAGTTGTCTCGTCTTCACCTTTTCGAATAATGCTCTTAATTTCAGCCTTTTCAAATAGATTAGAGGCAGCTAGATTGTTTCGCAGTACAGCTGCAGTTTGCTCATTTTCAATTTGAGCACTAATAGAAAGAGGAGCCTGGCTGTCAACGCCAGAAAGTTCGAGTCCGGTAAGGCTTGAGCCTTGCGGCATAAGCTTGCCAATATCTCTGAGCATCTGAGAAAAGCTAACATCACGCGCCAGAAGAGCAGTAATAGTCTCCATGGTTGCGGCAAGCTGCTGAGCCTCTTCTTGAACTGGTTCAAGTTCTTGCAACTTCTGCTTATTTAAATCGGCAGTTTGTTGAATGTTTTTTTCTTGCCGCTTGAGATAGTAGTATGATCCAGCTACTAAAAGTGCGAGTATAGCTGCCGAAAGTAGAAAAAGTTCAATATAACGTCGCAGGATGGAATTCTTTTTGGCAGTTGCAATTGCTTGACGTTCTTTTGGGGGCAGCAAGTTAATCATAGTGAAGCCTCCTTGTCGTCAGCCAAGGCTAAACCGGCAGCCGTGAGAAAACGAGGTAGATCGGCCTCATCTGGTGGTTTTAGTTTTCCGAAAGAAATATGGTTTACCCAAGGGGAAGAAACACGCGTTGGAATACGCGTCGAGTTCGTCAAGTAATCACCAAGGCCGGGCATATTGGCGCCGCCGCCAGTAATAACAATCTGAGAAATGTCGACTCCTTGCTGAATTCGTTCTTGGTAAAACTTTTTTATGCGCTTAATTTCAGCAGCCACTTTTTCAAGCTGTGGCTCAACTGCTTGCTTAATTTTTGCCTGCTGCTTACCGGCATTCAAACCCTGAGAAACCTTAATAGCCTGCGCCTTTTGGCTGCTCACATGAAGAGCCGCGGCGATTGATTTTGTGAGGTCTTCGCCGCCAATATCAACAGTACCTGTCACCCTCAGCGTACTGTCAAGAATTCCGACATCAATCGAATTGCCTCCGACATCAATAATGATATACGGGCTCCCATCGTTGATGTCTTCATACAGCATACAAAGTCTGGCATCAGCTTCGATGTTTGTTTGAATAAGGGCAAGTTCTAGTTTTAATAAATCACAAACCGCAACGTATGAATCAACAATATTTCGTGGCGCAGCCACCATGCGAACCAATACTTGACCGTCGTCTTCTGCTGAGCTCGTTTCGAAATCAAAGTAGAGGTCTTTTGGCGCAAGCGGCACCGATTGTTCAATTTCAAGCTCCACCGCGGCAATTAATTCCTTCTTGGACATTTGCGGCAAACTTAACACGCGAGTAAACACATGAGCAATGGGAATACTCATAACAACTGCATTCGTAGAAAGCTTTCCTTTTAGTTGCGTAGCAAGTAGTTCGTCAACTAATTTTGCAGCTGCAGCCACCTGATTAATGACACCGTTTTTAATGAGTTTTTCATCTGTTTGCGCACTGCCATAGCCAAGCACGCGTGCCTTGTTTTTATGACGTTCAAGCTGCATAACCTTTATGCGCTGGGAGCCAATGTCAAGTCCGAACACCGGACGCTTATGATAAAAAAGTGATCGTTTCATAGTGTATGTTGTTTACCTAACTTCAAATATAAGCATAACCGTTTTTTACTGTAGATACAAGTCGGCGACAAGATAAAAACCGCCTTCCGAGGAAAGCGGTTTTTACAGCATCTACTCAAGAACTACTGAGTTCGAGTGTAGGTATCTTCTTTCTCCATGGCACTTGAAAGTGAGTAGCCAGTACAATTGTCAGCTGCGGTTGTACAGCCTTCTGGCGTCGCAACGTAAGTGTATGTAGCACCGTTTGGATCTGTCAACGCATCAGTTGGCGTATCAGGAAGATCCGATAGCGCAGCTGGGTACGCGCTGTTGTCAGCACGATACTCGGCAAGCTTGCTTTCGATCAAACGAATGTCAGCTTTTCGTTCACTATCACGTGCACGACCCTGAACATTGTTAAACTGAACAAATACCAGTCCAGCTAAAATACCGATGACTACGATGACGATCAAAAGCTCGACAATCGTGAAGCCACTTCGATTTAGGTTTTTAAATCTTTTCATGTTGCCCACCCTCCTTCAGGTGTAATTTATTTTTCGGTGAACCACGTAATTATGGCTCGATCCTAGTTGTCATTATTGCTTATGCTTACTTTCATGTCAACAGTTATCTACCAACCTGTGGAAACTTTAAAAACAAGCTGGCGTGGACTACCCGCCAATCTGACTAGAAAGTTGGCTGATTGGACCAAAGACGCTTGCGGCAATAACCCCTACAATTGAACCCAAAACCACAATCATCAGTGGTTCAATAATAGAGGCCAAAGCACCAACAAACGCATCCACCTCTTCTTCATAAAATTCGGCAACTTTAATTAAAATTTGATCAATCTGCCCCGTTTCTTCACCAACAGCTAACATCTGACTAACCAGCGGTGGAAAGACCTTACTTTTTTCAAGCTGCTCTGAAAGCTGCCCTCCAGCTTGCACGGCCTTGGCACTATCAACTAACTCTTTTTCAATCACAGCGTTACCAATTGCCCCCGCAGTGGTGTTAATGGCTTGTAAAATGCCGACACCGGCACCCATGAGTGACGAGAAAGTACGAGCAAATCGAGCAATTGCTACCTTTGTTATCAGAACTTTTACAATTGGCATTTTGAGCAACAAACTATGCCACATATAGCGACCTTTTTTGGTTTTAATGAATCGTCGGAACATAATGAAGCCCACCGGAACAATGACAAACAGGCTGAGCAAAAATGCTGGCGTCTTCATGACATCGCTAATGCTGAGCATAATTTCGGTATAAATCGGGAGTTTGGCATTTTCGCCGCCAATGTTTTTAATGATGCCACCGATTTTTGGCACCACACTGGTCATCAGGAAGATGAAAGCCACGCCGGTGATAATTGAGATAACCGCCGGGTAGGTCATGGCGCTTTTAATTTTGGCGCGGATAGCAGCATCTTTTTCTTGCTGAATCGCCAAGCGTTTCAAGACATCGTCTAAAATACCGCCCTCTTCACCGGCGCGAACCATGTTGATATAAATAGGCGAGAAGGTTTTAGGGTGGTCAGCCAACGAATCGCCTAGTGAAGCGCCTCCCTCCACCCGCTTTACTACAACCTCAAGCTGTTTTTTAAGGATGGGGCTTTCAGATTGCTGCTGCAGGGTATTGAGTGAGCGAGCCAGTGGGACGCCGGCATTCACAAGCGTTGAAAGTTGGCGAGTGAAAATTACTAAATCTTTCGTCTTCACCTTAGAGCCAAGTGTTAGTGAGCCAAAACTACTTTTCTTTTTACCAGCCACCACTGAGAGCGGCTTGAGCCCTTGTTTGCGAATTGTCTCAAGAGCAGCAGCTTTATCTTCTGCCTCAACACTCCCCTGTGAACGAGTGCCTTCTTTGGTCAGTGCGGTGTAGGTGAACATTGGCATATTTATTCTCGTGTTACCCTTAAAATTTCTTCAACAGTTGTCAGTCCACGCAAGGCCTTTATAAAACCATCCATCTGCATCGTGACCATTCCGCCCTGCATCGCTTTTGTTTGAATAATGTCGCTGGTGGCATTTTCCATTATCATGTGTTGAATATCGGTGGTGTTTTCCAACACTTCATAAATACCCATACGCCCACGGTACCCACTACCGCCGCAATTATCACAACCGTCTTCTTTGGCTTTATAGAGCCGCGTGATACCTTTTTCGCTGGTGGCGAGCTCTTTGCTGTCGGCTCCGATACCTTCTTTTTGAGCCACCACCTCAAGTTCGTGCATAATTTTTAAGGTAGCAGCGTCTTGTAGATTAAAAAGATGCTTGAGCTCGCCCAGCACTTTTTCATCTGGCTTGTAGGCAATTCGACACTTCGGACAGACGTGACGCACCAAGCGCTGACCTATAACGGAACGAACAGTTGAGGCAATTAAGAATGGTTCAATACCCATGTCAAGCAAACGCGGCAAACAAGTGGCCGCATTGTTGGTGTGGAGGGTTGAAAAGACAAGGTGCCCAGTCAGCGCTGCTTGCACGCCCATATCAGCCGTTTCGCCATCACGGATCTCACCTACCATGATGATGTTCGGATCTTGCCGCAGCAGCGCGCGCAGACCCGAAGCAAAGGTCATGCCCGCTTTGGGGTTTACCTGTGTTTGATTGGCGCCCACAATTTTATATTCAATTGGATCCTCGACCGTTGAAATGTTAACCGTGTGATCATTCAGCAGTGAAAGCACACTATACAGGGTGGTTGATTTACCGGAACCAGTTGGGCCAGTGACGAGCACCATGCCGTGGGGCTGCACAATTGAGGTGTTTATAGCCTTCAAGGCATTGCCCCAAAAACCGAGTTCTTCAAGATTCAAAGCTTTATTGGTTTCATCAAGCAAACGAATAACAACCTTTTCGCCATCGGCAATTGGTAACGTCGAAATACGCAGGGCAAAGGTCTTGCCCGCTTGAGAGATTTTAAAGCGGCCATCTTGCGGCACTCGACGTTCATCAATTTTTAAATTAGCAAGAATTTTTATACGGCTGACTAACGCGGCCTGTACTTTTTTAGGGAGTTTATTTGCTTCTCGCAGCACTCCATCTACTCGGTAGCGTACCTGAACGAGTTCTTCACGCGGCTCAATGTGTACATCTGAGGCACCGGCTTTGATAGCGTACTCTATCAACAGTGTCACGGTTTGAGCAATTGGGGAATCTTCAGCTAAATCTTCCTCGCTCACTTCTTCGGCTGCCTCGGCTTCACCTTCCGTATCTTCAGCAATCACCTTGGTCAGCTCAGAGCTCATTTCACCCCTATACAGATCGAGTATGCCGGCAATATTTTCTTTGGTAGCAAGAAACAGGGTTGGTTTTGAACCAAGTTGCTTTTCAATAAAATCAACCGCCTGCACATCTTCAGGATCTTCCATGGCAAGCTGTTTTACTTTGTCTTTCTCGGCAAACACCACCGCGCTATAACGCCGCGCAATACGTTCGGGGATAAGCTTCAAAAGCGTCAGATCAATTGCTTTAGGATCCAGTTGAATAAACGGTGTTTCAGATTCAGCGGCGTACCATTTTAGTAGCTCTTCCTCAGTGATCAATCCTTGCTTTAACACTATTTCTTGCAAAGACTTTTTATCATGAGCTGCCATGTCCTCAAGTTTGGCGAGCTCCTTTTGAGCAACCTTCTTCTTGTCAAGCACCATCTGTTTGACCATTTTGTCAGCTATACGCATATGTTAAAAGTATAGCAAAAAGCATAAGCACTACCTACTCTAGTGCTGCAAAAGCAGGCCAGTGGTATACTAAGTATATGCTTGTGCTTCAGAAGAATTTAGAAAATCTCCCTGTTATGAGCCTCCAAAATGGTGCCAAATTAGGAAACGTAGGTGAGGCTATTATTGACCCCCGCAAACTACAAATTACCGCCTACTGGGTTGCCGGCCCGCGCATTTTGCACCAAAGCGTACTGCACGTGGCAGATATTCGTGAGCATGGCCCCTTGGGCTTCATTGTTGATAACGCCGATTCAATTATGGAATTTGACGACCACCTGGTACGCCTGAAAGAGGTAGTCAACTTACGCTTTACGCTGCTTGGCAAAACGGTTATTGACGAGCGTAAACATAAGCTGGGGAAGGTAGTTGATTACGCCCTAGAAACTGGCAGTTATCTCGTTCAGAAAATCTATGTTGCCCAGTCAATTATGAAAAATATCACCAGCAGCAACTTAATTATTTCGCGTACCCAAATTGTCGAAATTAACGACCAGTTCGTTGTGGTTCGTTCGGGCTCAGTGCAAGAGCCGGTGGGTTTGATGCAAGCACTGAACCCATTCCGCAAGGCTCAGGGCTCACTTGCACCATCCCCCGAATCGACAAGTACGCATCACGTTTCTAAAAGACGCTAAGATCTATTATTCGCGAAGCTGATAACCACTTGGGTGGCTCTATTTACTTCACGGACAAGGCTTTCGTTGTCTTGTAGCTGGGGTATTACATCTGACCCTCCAAGCAGCCCGGCCACCGCAAGAAGCCCACGATCAAAGAAGGCTCGCCGGTTCACTGCTACAATTTCATCCATTAACTCGGCAGCATAGGTATCGACGAGTCGAGTGGTGCGAGCCTGTCTTTCAATTGCTTCTTGAGATGCACTCTTTGATATCGTCATAGTTGAATCCTTGTCTCAGAAGGTAAGTCGTTAGTTTTTGATTATCTTGATATCGTACCAGGCGACGCTTCTTTTTTACAAGCTCAAGCAGGTTCTCTTTTTCAGTCTCTTCACTATTTTGCAACACTGTCGCAATTATTTTTTGGTCAATTCCCTTAGCGTATAATTCTTGTTCTAATTTCCGTTTGCTGGGTTTTTTATGTAATTGCCGCGAGGCCACCCAAGATTTCGTAAAGGCTTCATCGTTAATATACCCCTTGTCCTGTAACCGCCCAATCACGCGAGCGATCATATCAGTTACCTTAGCTTTGTCTACCTCTTGTTTTTTAAAAACACGCTCACCCTTTTTATTTACGTATGTTTTTGGTTTAGGGTAGAGAAAGGTGCGAGTCAGATAATCTTTAATTTCTTTTTCGGATCTAGGTCGAATCATAACGTAATTAAGACTACGTTCATAGGCTTTCCCAAATTGCGATTCAGTCGCAAAACTTTTAACCTCACTCTCGGTTAGCTCTTTACCAATTCTTAAACCTGAACTTGCCAGCTGATATTCATTGAGTGAAAATAAATACTTTTCATCAACATAAATTGAATATCTGTCTTGCCGCCTAACTTGTTGTGATATCTTAGTAATTTTCATAGACGCACTCTGCCATGTATTATCTCACACACAACCAGCCCCACCCCCATCGTTCATTCTTCAATAAATTCTTCCATATGGTAAAATTTGTTGAGTATGACTCATTATTAGTGGTCGCAAAACGACTGTTCTTACTGTGTTTTATTGAGTCTGATATCTTTTTGATTTTTACTGTTCACTTTTAAGACAATGGTGAGCATCAACGATACCCACGCCACGTCAAAAATAAGACCAGCTTTGGTTTCTCCCCACTGAATTACGTAGTGAAAATGGGAAAGTGGATCCATTGATGCCACTTGCCCCTGCTGATCTTTTAAGCCATAGAACAACCAGGCCAAATCCGGAGACATCGCTGCAAATGCACAGACTGCCAAAAGTAATGGGTTCGCCACTTTCTTCTTCAGCAAAAATGCAGCAAGTAGTAACATCACGAGCCCCTCTATAAAGAGGTAGGTATACATTTTTGTTGTTCCAAAAATAAGCTCAGCACCAAAATGAGGCAAGGCATCGCACACGAAGTGTGAAAGGAAGGCTAAAGGTATTGCCAATTTCGGCTTTTTTATAACCGCAGCAATCGCCGCACCAGTCATAGCATGCGCCGTAGCCGTCATGCCCGGTTTTCTCCGAGTATTTTAATAAGCTCATCAACAATTTGGATTGATGTATTCATCAGTAGTGATTCCTGCATGAAAGAATTGTGATTGCCGTCTCGGTAGCGCCGTAGACCAACCTATGTTCGCTAGTGATTCGCCGCGACCAATACCCGGAAAGCCCGTGCTTCAAGGCCTCGGGCTTTCCACTGCCCTGAAATGGTGTGCGACGGCACTCATTAATGAGTTTGGTTATTTTGGTAACCAGTTTTTTATCATGGGTTTGCCAATACAAATAGTCGTCCCACGCCCCGTCATGGAAATGGACGGTTCGTTTACTCATAGAGTTCGGTCTTTGGGTTGAACGTCCGCTGCGTAACTTTGCCTGCCTTCACGTCGACAATACTTTTTTCAAGCCGCCGCCGCATTACCGGGTTGCCTAGTAGATATTCGGTTTCGTTCATGGAATTGTAGTCGTCCAGGGGAATCATTACGACCGAAACGTTATCGGAGCGCGTGATAATCAGCGGCTCGTGGTTTTGGTCAACCGCGTCAATGTACTTTTTAGTATCTTTTCGAAAATCTGAAACTGATGTTACTTGCATAGTGTACCTTTCTCAGTATGTTTATACGTACTTTTTATTGTACGCGTTTGTGTACTCATGTCAACCCTCATACCTCGAACACCTCAAACTCACCTTCTTCCAGAGCGTAGATCGGCAAACTCTTGTCGCCATACTCTGCCAATTCTTTTTTAGCAGCCCCCCAATCAACTGGCCCACGCGGATCAGTTTCTCCATAGGACGAGTTGAAGTGAGCAAGCGTTTTTATTGGCAAAATACCCAGACCATCTTGTAGCTCACGCCAGTCGCATGTCCAGAATGATCTCGATACCGCATGAGTACTTGCTGAATTTGTACCAACGACTTTACCTTCCCAAATGCTAGGTATGTCAAATTGCTTAAGCCAATGGAGTACTAGGTGGTCATCTCCGCCATGGATATAGACGATGTCACTTTTTTTAATCTGTTGTTCAAATGTGCCTGGAAAGGCTAATTCAATATCTGGAACAACCCCTTCTGGTGACCAGCTTCGAAAACCTTCAACGTATTGAGGAAACTTTTCCTCCCAATTTTCTCGCTTTTCAGCAAAAAAACAAAAAAGAATCTTCGGATTTGACCCTAGCTCTTTTACCATTTCAGCAATAAATTTTTTAGCACCAGGAATATTCCGTTTAAGCCCTCCTGAATTCAAAACATACTTCGTCATAAATAACCTTTCTCCTTCAGAAATGGGACGATTTCAGATAACTCTGTTCGGTTGCTGCTGAGGTGTTTGCCATTTGGTATTTCTATAAATGTACCCGCAACTTTTTTACAAAAATCTTTTGCGTCATTCACATCACAATATATATCGTCATCACCGTGCAAAAAGTAGAAACTGTCGGCTTTGGCTTTGATTTTTTCGACATTAAACTCATCGGGAAATAGATTATCGAATTGTCCAGGTTCATACCACTCGGCGTTTCTCACCAAGTTCTCGTTGAGGAATGTACCCACCAAAATAACCGTGTCTACTTTAGGAAACCAGTCACTTTGTAGTAGATTCAAAACTGTAGTGGCACCCGAAGAATGACCAATTAGCAAACAATCAGAAAAGTCTTGACCTGAACTTTTTAGAAATTCTTCGTAGGTTGTGTGGTTGGGAGTGTGATTACCAGGTAAATTCGGCACCCAAACTTCAACGCCTTTTTCTTCAAGCAATCCACGCAGCCACGGAAACCAGCTATATTCTGGGCTTCCATCGGTACCGTGTAATAAAACTGCTTTTTTCATACCAAAATTATTCCAACGACGCTGGCTCTGCTAGGTTAACTTGCTCTACTGGTATTGCATAGCCCTTCCTTGGGTGTGAGCTATAAGCCTCCGCGTAAGGTTTCCTCCAGGGTTGTTCGCCTTCGCTTACGCTTATTTCATCCAACCTATCAAGCCACCAGGCGACATCTTTGCCAGGAATTATGACCTCGCCTTCTTTGTCGCTCCATAGAAAGTGGGCGAGCATGCCTTCAGGACAATGCTGTAGTACATCATTTGGAGTAACATACCTTAGATCAGCAACCCCATCGCCTGCTCTTTCCTCAAACCGATTAAATTGTTCGTCGGTCAGCGTTACTTCGTATATACGTCTTTCGGCTTCATGCTCACCACTGCCTATTATTCCTTCTGACGACATGACTAATTACTCCTGCTCCGCCTTGGCGGCGGCTTCTTTTACTTTCTTGACGATCTCAGCCATGACTTTTGGGTTGTCTTTTAGGTATTGTTTGGAAGCTTCGCGGCCTTGGCCAATCTTGGCATCGTTATAGTCAAACCAGGCGCCAGCTTTGCCAACAATGCCGTACTGCACACCAAGATCGACGGCGTCGCCCGTTGCGGAGATGCCTTCATTGTACATAATGTCGAACTCCGCTACGCGGAATGGGGGAGCGATCTTATTTTTCACTACCTTCACTTTTGTTCGGTTGCCAATAATATTTTCGCCATCTTTAATTTGGCCAATACGGCGGATATCAACACGCACTGATGCGTAAAACTTCAGCGCATTACCACCGGTGGTGGTTTCTGGGTTACCAAACATCACCCCAATCTTCATACGAATCTGGTTAATGAAGATGACAGTCGTTTTACTTTTACTGATAATACCGGTGAGCTTTCGCAGCGCCTGGCTCATGAGCCGTGCCTGAAGACCCATGTGGCTATCGCCCATATCCCCTTCGATTTCTGCTTGCGGTACTAAGGCGGCAACGGAATCGACTACCACTAAATCAACGGCGTTCGAGCGCACCAAGGTTTCGGCAATTTCAAGCGCTTGTTCACCGTTATCTGGCTGGGAAACAAAGAGATTTTCGGTATCTACCCCAACTCGCCTGGCATACTGCGGATCCAGCGCATGCTCCGCGTCAATGAAAGCTGCCGTGCCGCCAGCTTTTTGCACTTCCGCAATGGCGTGAAGTGTCAGCGTGGTTTTACCGCTAGATTCCGGCCCGTAAATTTCAATAATTCTTCCTTTTGGAAAACCACCACCTAGCGCAAGATCCAGGCTTAGCGATCCTGTCCCAAAAGTTTCTACATCACTTTTATGTGAATCTCCCAGTTTCATAATAGCCCCATCACCAAACTGCTTGGTGATCTGCTCCATGGCAAGGCTTAACGCCTTGTCCTTACCACTTGCACTACCGTCAGACTCTGTTATTTCTTTCTTCGGTTTTGCTGCCTTTGCCATGTTACCGTTCCCCTCCTACATTTTCCGTTGATTGACACATAGACGCCCTCCTTCATGCTGCCCGCCACTTTATTTAAAATATGGTGGGCGAGACTTTTGTGTAATGTTAGCCACCCTGCTACTCTCTATTATACTGCCGAGTGGAAAATTTGCTACAATACTCTTAGTGAAACGTTTAAATAACACTGGCTTTACCGCAATCGAGTTACTTGTATGTGTTTTAGGTGTCATTGTGCTGGCAGGTATTGGCGTTGCAAACGTGAGAGCTCTGCGAGCTGATAATCGAGATGAAGCTCGCAAGACTGACATCAATGCTATTTACTACCAGCTGGAAAGTTTTTACGAAAAAAATGACTACTACCCTGAAAAGCTGAGCACTCAGACGTTGCCGGGTATTGATCCTGAAAGCTTGATCGACCAAGACAACCTCGCCGTACATGCCGAGGGAGCCAGCTATGTCTACCGACCGAATGACTGCTCTAAAACAAAATGTCAGAGCTTCGAACTTTCAACCGAACTAGAGCGCGAAAGCACCTACATCAAACTCAGCCTCAATTGATAAAGATTTTACAGCTTGAATCTCAAAACCTCACAATGTCATCCTCGGACTTGATCCGAGGATCCAATAAACAGACTGGATCCCCGCCTTACTCCTACGCTAAAGCTTCGGCGCACAGGTCGCGGGGATGACGTTTCGCTTTGGGTTTTTAGATTCAGGTTTTAGGGATTTTGGATTTGGAGCTTATTTGTAGTTTGATGCTTGGTATTTGGATTTTAATTTCCATACTCTCGTATAGTCCCCTCATGCGCCTGAATAGTACGGTGTGCAAATTCATGGGGATTTTGAGCATAACTAAAGTTATAATTATGCTGTTCGCCGGCAGTTTCAATAGTAATGGTGCCGGTTTTGAAAATACGGTGTATTAAGCTTGGTTGAATCACGCTAACATCTTCAACTTCACCAATATTGAGTTGAGAAATCTGGCGGCTGATAAGGCTGTGGTAATTAATATAGACAACTTTTTGGTTGGTTAAAATCAGGCGGCTTTTGTTATACACGTAGGCCGCCACGAAACCAACCAACCCGAGCATAGCAGCCAGTACAATCATCACAAGGCCGCCAAGGGATTTTATTGCGGTGGTTGATAGCCCAATTGAATCAGCAATGGAGGTGTCGGTGACCAAAAAGCCATACGTTGTCATAATAAAAATAATACCCAGAACTGTAGCACCATAAATTCCGACAAGCCCAATCGGGTGCCTGGTTGTCTGTACCATAATAACTTCGCTGGGGTCGTGTTCAAACAGCTTGAGAAATTCATCTGGTACCCCCGCCAAATTTTTGCCGGCATGCATTCCCGCTCCCGCTTCGCCATAATTTGGGGTTGGTGAGTGAGGGTTAAATTCATCCTTGCTGGCACCTGGGGCGCTAGTTGGCGTATTCTGATCTTGCGGCGAGGTTGCTCCATATTGTTTGGGAACACCGTACGTTTCCATGCCGGTTTGAGAATCAACGGCAACGGAACCAACTAGTTTCTTCTTTCGTTCTGGCATCGTAGTTTCTATTATATCCTATCGAATGTAATATGCAGTATTTGAAATATACCAGCTTGCTTGATATATTATGCGGTGCTTCTATTACAGTAACTCGGGCTGATTTTTACCCGTTTGTTTTTTGCCAAGATGCTTATAACCTTTTGCCGTTACCTTGCGCCCGCGAGGCGTTCGTTCTAAAAAACCAATTTGCAGCAAGTAGGGTTCGAAGAAATCTTCAATTGTTGAGCGTTCATCGCCCGTAAGTGCTGCAAGCGTGTCTACGCCAACAGGTCCACCGGAGTGGTTTTCAATAATAGCCGTGAGCAGCCGCCGATCTGCCGGGTCAAGACCGCTGACGTCAATTTCAAGAAGATCCAAAGCACCGTGCGCAACCTGTGTATCAATAATACCGTCACCGTTGATGTCGGCATAATCACGAACTCGCTTCAAAAGACGGTTAGCAATACGCGGCGTCAAGCGTGCGCGGGTTGAAATCATGTCAGCAGCTTCTGGATCAATATGTACTTTTAAGATATCAGCCGAGCGGTGGACAATGCTGGCAATTTCTTCCGGTGTATAAAACTCAAGGCGGTGCATAATACCAAACCGGTCTCTGAGCGGCGCCGCCAAACTACCCGTTCGAGTGGTAGCACCAATGATGGTAAACTTCGGTAAATCAAGCCGCAGACTTTTGGCGCTCGGGCCTTTGCCCAGCATGATATCAAGTTTGAAATCTTCCATGGCCGAATAGAGCACCTCTTCCACGCTGCGGCCCAACCGATGAATTTCGTCAATAAATAAAATGTCGCCATCTTGCAAATTTGTCAGAAGCGATGCTAAATCACCAGCCCGTCCAATCGCTGGACCTGAAGTGATTCTTATCTGCGCGCCCATCTCATTAGCAATGACACTTGCCATAGTAGTTTTACCAAGCCCTGGTGGGCCGTAGAGCAACACATGATCAACCGGCTCACCGCGCTTCTTGGCGGCATCAATCGCCAGCTTCACATTTTTCTTCAGCCGCTCCTGCCCAATATATTCTTTAAAATTCTTCGGCCTAAGCGACTGCTCAAACTGCTCCTCAACCGGAGTCTCCTCATTCAACGTATTCACAATTCGATCAACTGCCATTTAGTTTTCCTTCTTTTCATAAGGACTTTCAGATATATCAACCATCCGAACATGTCGTTCGTTATCTTCGTTAAACGCCGGTGTAACACATAAGGCCATCTTCATCTTTCCAAAATAGTGTATGCGAGTTTTAGGTGGTATAACAATCAGATCCTTAGCTTGAACTTCAACTTTTTCATCATTTAACACATACGTTCCTTTGCCTTCAAAGATCAAATACATATATGTGCTTACTTCATCATAAAATTCTTCCAGATGACCTTCATTAACTTCTACATACACCAAGTTAGAACTTGGGACATCTTCGCCATAAACGGTCAGATCAATTCCAAACTTATGGAATTGTTTTGCTTCTTCTGGAGTATATTTATACTTCATGGCTACCTATAGTTTACATGAAGTTCGTTAATCCAGAGCTTGTCTGGGGAGTTAATGGCTGAAACAATTTTATCTGCAAGATCATCCGGCTCGGTGAATTTTTCTGTCGGAAAGTCTTCGCCCGTTTTTTCAAACATCTTTGTGTTCGTACCTGCCTGGTACACCCCTAGAATATGAATGTTCGTTTCTTTTAAATCCTCGCGCAAAACATCCGTGAAACCTTTCGCTCCATATTTGCTTGCAGTATAGACCGATTGGCCTGCTTGCGCGACAATTCCAGATTTAGAAATTACATTTACAAGCGCTGCTTCATCCGCACTGCGCAGCATTGGCAGGAATGCTTTGGTAACATAGATCGTACCCAATAAGTTAGTAGTGATGATTACTTCGATAGCCTCATCGTCAATTTCTTCTAACTGCGAAACTTTCTGCCACAGACCAGCGTTATTCACAACAATGTCGAGCTTGCCATATTCTTGCTGAACCCAACTCGCGAGCTGGTTAACGTCATCCTTGCTTGAAACATCACAATTCTTTACAGCAATATTTTCCGAACGAAAGCCGTCCGCTGATTCAATGCTCCGACTTGCTGCAATAACCTTTGCGCCACTAGCCGCCAACTTTTCAGCAACAGACCGACCAATGCCGTCACTTGCCCCAGTCACGAGTGCAATCTTGTCTTGAATTTTCATTTTATCTCCTCCAACTTGCCGTTAATAACAATGGGATTCATTGCAATAATCTCAGTTCCATAATAAGGCATGTCAGGGATCGGATTCATTAAGTATAACTTCTGCCCAAGCACGTGCGCAAAGCCCATTTCTAAAAATGAATTTCCGCCAATATAATTCTTGATTCCGTGTTTGTCTTTATTAATGACAAGCAGTGCGTCAGCATCTTGCATTGGTTTCCAGAATTCACGAATTGCATCATGTGTGTACTTATCATACAACTTTTGGGTTTCTTTTTCTTCGTCAGTTTTACCAACATAATTGTCTTTAAACTTACTCATGAAAGTAGTATGTCCCAGCTTTTCCAATTCTTCACAGACACGAATCATCTCCTCAGTAAACTGCATGCTTCCTGCCACACCAATTTTCATCTGGAGTTACCTTTCAAAGCTTGTTTTATGCGTTCTTCGGTTGAGAGAGTTTTGTCGATGTTTTGCAGCGCTAGGGCGGCGTCGGTATCGGTGTAACCAAGGGAGATGAGGGCTTGCAAGGCTTCGTCATTTTGATTCACGCCGGCTCGGGTGATGAGATTTTCAGCGTTATCGCCAACCGGCGCGCCGACTTTATCGCGGAGCTCTACCACAATCTGCTCAGCGGCACGCTTGCCGACACCTTTAGCACTTTGCAGTTGTTTCACATCACCATTGGCAATTGCCAAGCGAACCATGTCAGCCGAACCAATATCAAGCAGGGAAATGGCAACTTTTGGGCCAACGTTCTTCACGCTCAACAGCTGCTCAAACAGCTGCTTAGTTTCAGGCAACAAAAAACCATACAGGTCATGTGCATCTTCTTTTATATGCTCATAAATATACAGTTTCGCTTCTTGATTAAGCTGTAACAGATTGGAATCCACAGCAGTAACCATCACCCCATAGCCAACACCACTGCACTCAACCACAGCAGGGGAGCCCACCCCAGTCACAATACCACGAAGATACGAAATCATGCCTCCATTATCCCACACTCCCTCTTGCTAAGGGTCCGTCCTCTAGCATATAATGTGGCTATGCCTGGTAGGAATATTATTAAAGACTATGCCCCAGAGAGTTATTACCACATCTATAGCCGTGGTGTTAACAAAGATATTGTCTTCTTGGATGAACAAGACTACTCTACTTTTCTAAGCTTATTTAAACGTTATCTCTCGGACAAGCCAGCTATGAGTAAAGCGCGGGTTGAATATCCTTGTTACGGTTCTCGCATTCAACTACTCGCCTACTGTCTTATGCCCAACCATATCCACCTCCTCGTCTATCAACAAGACTCAGCTGCCATAATTGACTTTATGCGATCGCTTATGACCAGTTACAGTATGTACTTCAATAGAAAGTACGACCGTGTTGGTCCTGTTTTTCAAAGTAGATACCGAGCAAGGCACATCGATCAACAGAGTTATCTGGAGCACATTTCAAGATACATCCACCTTAACCCCCGCAATTGGGAAAACTACAATTATTCAAGTATCGGTTATTACAGTGGCACGCAACATGCTGAGTGGATGCAACCACAGAAGATATTAGAAATATTCAACAGTAACTGGCATGAGTACAATACCTTCATGCATGACTACCAAGACAACAAACGTATACTCGACGAACTAAAATGGGAGTTAGCCGATCAATAAGCACCCGTTCGAACCACTAAGGGTCCGTCCTCTAGCACGTTATTCTAGTAATATTGTGAGAGGGGAGTGGTAATTGCCTATCCCCTACCGATTTTTAATCAGTTTTAGCCAGCAAGCATCAGTGAAAGGGAGAGGGCTGCCTCTTTTAAGACTTTTGTACGGTGCTGGCGTTCTTTTCGTTTGATGAAACCTTGGATGTATTTTTCAAATTCTTTTGAATTTGGGGCGTTTTTAAGATGTTCGGGCATGATGCTCGTTCCTTTCTTGTTTGTTTTATTATCTAACTATCTTATAGTAGCAAAAAAGCTTATGTTTGTCAATACTTTTTTGAATATTAGTGCGAAAAAGTCAATGCTGCGGCTAATGCGTCGGCGGCATCATCTGGTTTTGGGGTTTCTTTTAGGTTAAGCTGCAGCCGCACCATCTCTTGAATCTGGTTCTTCTCTGCCCTCCCGTACCCGGTTAAGGCTTGCTTAATTTGCAGCGGGGTAAATTCATGAATTTCTAGCCCATGTTGTTGACCTAGCAGTAAAATAACGCCACGCGCCTGGCTGACCGTCATGGCAGTTGTAACATTCTTAGCAAAAAACAGCTGTTCTACTACCATAATCTGCGGCTTATGCTCTTCGATAATTCCCTTAAGATCGTTGTAGATCGTTTCCAGCCGTTCATGAGCAGGCGTATTGGCCGGTGTTCGAATTACCCCCGCATCAACCAGCGTATTCTTCATCCCGGCACGGTCAATAATGCCAAACCCCACAATCCCCGTCCCTGGGTCAATTCCGAGGATGCGCATTGATAAGCTCCACTACTTCTTCGTGAATGGCACCGTTACTAATAATGATGCCATCACTCCACTCGTTATATTTCCTTGGGTTGCCCCTAAGATCTGACGCCCTGCCGCCAGCCTCTTCGGCAATTAGCGAGATGGCTGCAGCGTCCCATGGTGAGCCATATCCCATGAGACAAACCAGCGCCTTGCTCTCTAACACTAGTGTAGCTAGATAGCTAAAGGTGGGAATAAATGAAATCTTGGCGCCACGTTTTTTGAAACTTGTGATCGCCTGCTCGTATTTATGCGGCTCCTCTTTTGTGCCAGTTGGAATGAACATGTAGGATTGTTCGATTTCACCTCTGCTTTGAATTCTAATCTTTTCTTCATTACAAAAAGCCCCCTTGCCTCTCGCAGCAGAAAATGACCGGTTGCTAAAAGGGTCTAGCACAATACTTACTTGCACGTCGCCTTTATAAACAAGCGCCAAGCAAAATGTAGAACAAGGCATCCCCAGATCATAAGGAGCGGTACCGTCAATTGGGTCAACCACCCATACGGTTTCTTTTTCAGGATTATAAGATGCCTCCTCGCCAATTATTCCGTGATTGGGGAAACTTGTTTGTACCTTATCAATAACCAGCTTATTAATTTGGGTATCTGCCACTGTAACTGGTGAATTATCTTCTTTCCAGGTGGTTCCGATGTCCTTAGATCGAAAGTAGCGAAGCATGATTTCGCCAGCTTCTTGAGCGAGACCTTTGGCAAACTCGAGATATTCTTGTAGTTTAGCGTCATCCATTACTTCACAGTATAACTTTTTGGGATGAAAAAACCGAGCGGTGAGGCTCGGTTTTGTGAAAGACGATTTATCAGCCAGGCGGTCTCGGATCACCGCGTTTATTTCTGAGTCTGTTGAGCCAGTTTTTAATATCGGTCTTATATTCAAATGCTGCGTAACCAGCCGCCATGGCGATGAGCAAGCTGACTATTCGGCTGTTCATGCTGATGGGGTTTATGGCAGCCGGTGCCCCAAGTGTTGAGTTAGCAGCTTTTATTTTGCGGCAGCGGTTGGTGTCAGGGTTACGCTCTTGACCTGGCTGACAGGGCTTTGGGGTTTTTGAGTCTGCGCCGATCTTGCGGCAGCGGTTAGTTTCCGGGTTGCGTTCTTGCCCGGGTTTGCAAGGAGTAAGGGTTGATGAAGCGGATGCAATCTTTTTACAGCGGTTGGTTTCGGGGTTTCTGAACTGATCTGCTGCACAACCCTTTAAAGCAGATGGGGCGCTCGCTATATTTTTACATCTGTTCGTAGCCGGATTTCGAAACTTTCCCGCCGGGCAAGATGCCTGCGTGGTTTCAGATTCACTATTTCGGCATCTACCCGTTTCAAGGTTGCGCTCTTGACCAATGGGACAGGCTACAAACTCTTGGAATAAGTTTAATGCTCCTGGCGTCATCTGATATGTTTGCTTCCAACCATCCCCGCCAAACCATGACCACGACGTATTTTCTTTCAAGTTCTCGTAATATCGACTGTCAACTTCTGTATTGTCCGACGATAGCACATAGACTGTACCCGATGTTGTTTTAGTTAATGTGAGCGGAGT
Organism: uncultured Candidatus Saccharibacteria bacterium; assembly: GCA_964424985.1. Lineage (GTDB taxonomy): Bacteria > Patescibacteriota > Saccharimonadia > Saccharimonadales > UBA7683 > CAYRKQ01. The sequence goes on from CAYRKQ010000005.1 coordinate 34,900, forward strand.
ATCTTTGATGAGTATTGTTTTGTAAGTCTCTGATGCCAGCTCTTCATTACTAAATACATGTGCATTTGTATTGCTACGATTTGTCATAATTTTACAGCCTTCAAGATTCATTGACCCAGTTTTACTGTTATACACCTCGACAAACTGCTCACTTGAATTTAAATTAGCCCCAATTTCAGAAATTATCAGACCCTCACACGCACCTTGGTGTACGGGAGGAGTTGATGGATTTTCTTGGTCATCATTGGCACCTTCTGGGCACGCTGGTAATATAATTCCCTGCGACTGACTGTAGGAGACCTCACTAAAGTCGATGCCATTGTCATTTGTGTCTTGAGGAATATTATCAACCGTACACCTGGCTATATATTTCAGACTGCCGGCTATTGGTGCGCTGCTATTTTCGGCACAATAGGCTGGAGCCCCGCTACTGCCCCAGCCAACAACATCCTGCACTACATCATTTGATCCATTATTCTCAACCAACCTGAGTGCAGCAGACGTGTCATCTTTCATAGATATCTTGAAACTAACGGTCCCAGCAGGATTTATCACTCCTGATAAACCTAGATTTGACTTAAGCGGCGCCCAGTCAAGCAATCGACAAGTAGCGTAACTGCTAGTACTACCCGACACCTCAGTATAGTGCAGCCTCCAATTATCTAATACTAGGCTAGTATCAGTTAGATTATATATTTGTATGAATTCGGTCGTAGAATCTGTCTTTACGGCTGAGATCAGCGCCTTTTGATGATTGTCGGAAGCGGAAACTGGACATGCAGCAAGTAATATCAAGGAGAGTGTAAAAAGAAGCGTGCCCACCCGTTTCATAGAAAAATGATAGCTAGGTGTTGTAATTTTGTCAAAGGTTTTAGCGTTTGCTTAAAATTATTCAGCGATGTCGAAGTTGCTGTGGACTGCTGAGACGTCATCAAGATCATCGAGTGCGTTCATGATGTTCATAATTTTGCGAGCTGTTTCAGAGTCAGTAATTTCAATTGTGTTGTTGGGCACATACTGCAACTCAGCGTCTTTTACTTCTAGACCAGCTTCCTTGATGGCGGTTCTGACCTTGGCCAACTCTTTGGCGTTGGTGTAAACAACCAATGCACCCTCTTCTTCAACTGCATCTTCGGCACCAGCATCAAGTACGGTGAGAAGTGCATCTTCGCCAGTTGCTGCCACGGTGATTACGCCTTTGCGAGTGAACTGAAATGCCACGCTACCTGGTTCGGCAACTGAGCCACCATTTTTTGTAAGTGCCGTTTTCACCTCAGGGAAGGTGCGGTTTTTATTGTCCGTTGCAGCTTCTACAATCAAACCAATACCGCCCGGGCCGTAACCTTCGTAGACCACCTCTTCAAGTTGAGCCGCGTTTTTGTCGGCAACTCTATCAATGGCTCGCTGAATGTTAGCCAGTGGCATATTGGCAGCTTTAGCTCGTTCAATAGCCAGCGCTAGGGCTGAATTGATGGTTGGGTCGGTACCACCACGCGCCGCAATGGCAATCTGATTTCCCATTTTCGTAAAAATAGCTCCCCGCTTAGCATCAGTCGCCTCTTTCTGTCGCTTAATTGTCGACCACTTGCTGTGACCCGACACCTAGTTCGTCTCCGTGGTAGCTATCACGCTAATCTCAATATCTGCACCAAGAGGAAGAGCTTTTACACAAACAGCCTCCCGCGCAGGGTACGGGGCATTAAAATATGATGGGTAGACTTCGTTTAACTCAGGCATTACCGACATATCTGTAACATACATAATCACCTTAACAATGTCATCAAGTTTTGATCCGGCCGCCTCAAGTACAACTTGGATATTTTCCATAATTTGTGCAATCTTTTCTTCAACCGTGTCTCCGACCAACTCTAACTCAGAATTGGCATGTATCTGCCCAGATACGAACACGAGACCGTTGGCAACTATACCTTGTGATAATATGTGATCTGATTTCTTATTATCCGTTACAACTTGCTTCTTCATATCTAATATTATACCAGATTCCAGTCGATCTGCTCGGTTTTCTTGGCTCGTTCGGCCTGGCGTTGCTTTAGCCAGAGCGCCAACATGACGCCAAACAAGATTATATACATAACAATTGTTTCTACGGCACCGATTGAAACTGAAATTTGCGCACCGGGCACTTGGCTTAGTTTTTCAACTACCCACACAATAAAGGTCAGCAGAGCCCGCGGGAAGATTGCCAGCCACAAAGCCAGAACCGGAAAGAAGACGCCAACCACACCTGCGATAAAAATGGTTATCATAGCCAAAGGGATCAGCGGGCCGACAATGATGTTTGCCAGCGGGGCAATCAGCGAGACTTTGCCAAACAGCCACGCAACGTAAGGGGCGGTGAGAATAATGGCGCACATGGTTTCAATCAGCAGCATAGCCAAGAAATTGGGCTTCTTTTTGAAAAACCGAGCAACAAACAGCGGCGAGAGAATTAAGACGCCAGCAAATGCCAAAAATGAAAGATACCAGCCGGCATCTCCCCAAATGTAAAAGGGGTTGATGAAACCCGTAATGGCGGCGCCCAGTAAAATGAGTAGCAGCGGAGCAAATGTTCGGCCGTAATACCAGGCAATCAGGCTCAAGCCCGTCACAATGGCAGCGCGCATAATGGAAGGACTCCAGCCAGTCATGAGCAAAAACCCGCCAATCAGGATGAATGAGAATAATACCGATTGATAGGCCGAACGTTTGGCAAAAATCCGCCGCACGGCTTGCACTAAAATAGTCAGGTTGTAGCCGCTGACGGCGATGATGTGCGTTAAACCGACAAGCGCCATCTGCTCACTAAATTTTTCTGGCAGTGCCGTGCGCACCCCCACTAAAAATCCAAGCCCGAGGCTCGCCTGTGGTTCAGGCAAACTAGAGTACGTGCTGGCAAAAAAACGGCCGCGAACTTTTTCAACCTGCGACGTATTTTTACCCGTTACCTCAATGGTGGCAAACGTGATACTTCCCTGGCGACTGGTGCCAAGCGTCCGATTTAAATTACCGCTCACCTTTACCCTGTCACCACGAGCTACATTGTTGGCACCAAAGCCCCGCACCCGAATGCGCCCCGGCAAGTGTTCACCATTCACCTCAACTGCCGTGAGGTGAAATTCCGTCTGCAGGCGTTCGTCATAACTAGTGTCATCATCAACCGTACCGAGTACGGTGACAGCGTTGCCATAATAACCTTGATAGCGAGCCACACTTTGAAAGAATGCTCCGCCCCGCCAACTGCCAATAATAAGTCCAGCGAGCAAAATTGCCGGAATGGCAATCAGCTTTTTCTTCAGTGAAACGATTCCTAGCACAGCCGCCACCAGCAGCCAGCTTGCCTGCACAAAAACACCAAACTTTGCCGCGTACAAACCGACAATGACGCCCGCCAGCAGCCAGCCAATTAACGTCACTCGATTCAGCCGATATTTCGCAAACACCCGCGCCATTACCGCTTATGATACCAAACTCAAGCACAAAACTAGTCAACACTTAGAAACCTGAATCTCAAAATCCCTCCGATGTCATCCCCGACTTGATCGGGGATCCAGTTATTTACTAGATTCTCAGTCAAGCTGAGAATGACAAACTAGGGTTTTGAGATTCAGGTTTAGAAACATTAATACTTTTTTCACGATCGTGAACTTTTTGTTAATGTTTTTGGATGGAGTAAGTTGGCGATTATGCTTTTGATGTCCATTACTCTATTTGTGCCTGTTGATTTTTTACATCTGTTATGCTTTACTATTCTAGTCCCACTCAAGTTGAAAAAACAAAACGAAAGTGACTTTTTTCAACTTAGAAGGAAGAGGAAGTGCCGAAAATGAAGCTCTGCGCGCTTGCGCGTCAGAGCAAATCCAAGGCCTTGCTCTGACGCGGGCCAGTAGCTCAGTTGGTTAGAGCACGGGCCTTTTAAGCCCGGTGTCCTGGGTTCGAGCCCCAGCTGGCCCTCCAATTCATGAAGCCACCTTGTGTGGCTTTTTGAATTGGATAGCTTTCTTGCGGCTTGATCTCAGGGCGTACAAGGGAAGCTTGTGTCCTGGGGCTCGCTATTCAAAACAGCGCGCAGGAATATATTCCGAGCACTGCTGCAGAATATATCTTATACCCCAGCTGGCCCTCCACGAATGAACCGTCCGTTTGGGCGGTTTTTTCGTAACTGCAAAAACTATGCTTTTTGTTTTACACCACTAGTACTATAATTAAGCGTAAGCATGAAACATTCGCGGGATGGGTTTACGATTTCTGAAATTATAGTGACAATTATTGTAACTGGCATTATTGTGGCTGCCCTCTCCTCACTTTTTATAGGCATCTCACGCTCACAGACTCAGGCAAATTATAAAGAAAGTGCTACCAGGGCTGCTCAGCGACAAATTGAATCGCTTAGAAACAATAACTACGGTTCATTAGTCGTTGGTCAAGATATCAATTTCACTAATGAACTTTCACCAAAACTACCTCTTGGTAGCACCGGTACGGTTGTCGTTAGTAATGCGGCTGATGATTTAAAGCGCGTCGATGTAACAGTAACCTACCCGGATGGTAGTAAAACCCACAAAGTGG
>CAYRKQ010000006.1:0-32111 GCA_964424985.1 uncultured Candidatus Saccharibacteria bacterium
TTCCAAGACCCTCACGCGCCACCACCAATGCCTCATCCAATGTGAATATTCTTAGCTGTATATCCGGAGAGGTCTTTGCTGGGGGCTCGGCAATGTCTCGCGTACGATCGCGAGGAGGGGGTGTCGTTAACCGTAAGACATCAACATCATCCTCCTGATCTACCTCTACGGTGACGAGTAAAGACAAAACATTATTCTGAAGTGGTTTATGTCGTCTTGGACCGAACTTCCCACCAGTATACGCCGCGCCCTGATAGGTAGTGGGGCCATTTTCTAGGTTGACTATCGCAAGCTCGACCCCTACGACATGATCTTCTTCTAAGTCCGTGGGATTAAACCAAATACTTTTGTCCTCTGAGCTCAGCCCACTTGGGTTTAAAGTACGCCAAACATTACGCATTTCTGCTCCCATCTCAACTAAACCTACTCTTTCAATACCTGCACTCAAATTTTTTTCTCAACTTACATTACATTATCTTTTTATTATTTCCTTCGGAAGAAATTAACGTGACTTGCTTAGCACAAGCCGGCTCACTTTGCTCGCCAACGTCTCACAAATGATCCGTATACTTTAATTATAGCATACTTGTCAAGCATTTGTCAATCACTCATCTGTTGAAGGCTTGTCGAGAAACAGGGGTTCGACTGCTGGAGTGGTGTCGGATATCTTCACGACGTCTTTGTCTATCTTCTTCAGTTCTTTATGGGCGTTATTGTAGTGATTGACCGTGGTGCCGAGTGAGTTACCTAGTTTTTGCATAAATACCTCATAGCCGCCAATGTGCCGTCCCAGCTCGCCGACGCGTTTTTGAATCTCCTTGGCTTGCTCTTCAATCTGCAGGCTTCTCATGCCTTGCAGAACCGTCTGGAGGTAGGCCATGAAGCTGGTGGGGCTAACAATAATCACCTTTTTTTCTTGAAAAGCATATTCTATTAAATCTCTTGAGTTGGTAGCCGTGGTACCAACTTTATTTATCAGTAAATCATAGTAGAGTGATTCGCTGGGAATGAACATAAAGGCAAAATCCATGGTGTTTTCGCTCGGACGAATGTATTTGCTGGTTTCATCTATACGATTTTTAAGATCCATCTTAAACTTCTTCACAATTTCGTTCTTGGTTTTCTGGTCAGCCTCTTCAATGAGCCGATTGTAGTTTTCTAAAGAGAATTTTGAATCTATGGGCAAAATCTTCTTGTCTTGCAGAAATATAACTGCATCGACCGTTTCACCGTCTTCAAACTTATACTGCATTTGAAATTTGCCTGGCGGCATGACGTTTTCTAACACCGATTGAAGATAGTACTCGCCCACTACCCCGCGCTGCTTGGGATTTTGCAGCACATTTTGCAGTGTTTTTAGCTCGTCGGCCACATCAACTACCCGTTTGTTGGTTTCATCTAGCTTAGTCAGGCGCTGGGTGACATCGGCAATAATCTTGGCACTCTGCGAGAACTGTTTTTGAATATTTTCCGTCATCTGCGCCTGATTTTGCGCCAACTTCTGATTAATATTTTCCTGCAGCGACTCCTTGAGTTCGCCAACCCCCTTATTCAAGTTATCAAGATCGGTCTTCAACAAATTCGTCGCCTGGTCATTCCCCTGACTTGAAAGTTTCTGATTCAACACGAAAATAACGGCTCCAGAACCTAAAACCACTAAAACCAAAAGCACTTCCATGCCATTAGTTTACCCTAGTTTATATCAGACCGCTATAGACGATCTTTAGGTATTTCACCAAAGAAAGCCTCGATTACACCGATAACAGGCTCGAGGTTGTCTTTATCATACTCTGAAAAACGCATCCACTTCATAGGCAACATTCCCGTGTCCCACTTATGAGATCCGGGATCACTTGGATCATAGTCTGGATTAGGTCTCGCAAATGACTGAAATAACAGATCACTAGATCCGTTACGATATTCGTCAACAATAAAACCTCCGCTCTCATCACGGTAGAAAACCGCCTGAGCCGACCTATGGTCGCCAGCTTCCACAGAACCAGAGAGTATGTGCTCAGCCCTGGCTTCTCGAGGGAGGCCATCCGCATCGGTCAGTAGCAGTTCTGCGTACGCCTGTAGTTGATGCTCAAACTTTTGAAGGTCGCCTCGCACTTCCACTGCACCAGGCTGTCGTTCAGCTGTTCTTCGTAAAATTTGCATACTAGATATAGTAATACTCATCTAGACTATGTGGCAAGCATGAGCGCTAATATTCGATGTCGATGTAGCCGTCGAAGTAGTCGTATTTGATTTGGTTTCTGGGGTGGCCGTTTGCCACCAGGCCTTCGCCGAGGGTTTCTGAAAATTTTTGGGAGCCGGCGAGATACACGATCCAATTGCTAATGTCAGGGGTATCATTCTTAAGCTGCTCGAGGGTAAGCCGGGTGCTAGCATAATGTTTTATTTGAAGTGTAGGATCTGTTTTGGCAGCTTCTTCTAGCTCGTTAAGAAAAGGGCGGCGGTCTGACTTGCCGGCATAGAGAAGCGTTGCGTTAATTGGTTGTTTTTTATGCAAACGATCACGGATGATGCTGATGTACGGGGTGACGCCGATGCCGCCGGCGATGAAGAGGCGTTTTGTCATCTCGAGCTTGTCGAGAGATCTGCTTTTAGTATTCTCATCAGATCCCTCCACTTCGGTCGGGATGACATGTGGCGGAATGTTATACGTGAAGTCGCCGCCCAGTTGGTCGGCTTCAATTTCATCACCCACCTGGAGAGTTGCGAGTTTTTGTTTGAAGGGGCTTGGCGTCATGATGGTTGTTATTTGAATCACGTTTTCGTGGGGCGCTGAAGCGATGGTAAACAGCCTATCGGCAAATACCGGTGCCACCTCCGGCATACTCAAATTAAGATACTGGCCTGGCTCCCACCGAGGCATGGGATCAGTGCTAAAAAAGAACGAGTGCACCTCCCCGACTTCATGCTGCCATCTTAAAAACTCCAACTTCATATCACCAGTATACAGAAACCCTAGTTGGGCAGAATCAATCCCAACACAATTGCTACTGAAAGTACCACCCAAATTATCTGAACCAAAATCAATGCTCGGTCTTTTATTTTAAAACCATGTACTAACCATATTACTGAAGTAACAATGTAGGCTGCCCAGGTTATCATTGAGACATCTTTACTGTCTTTTACCCAAATATCATACACTTGTGGCAGCGTCATGAGTGGACCGAAGGCGACCGCAAAATAAAGCAAGGGCTCACGGCCCGCGGATTTTTTCTTTGTTTTCTTTTTGTGCTTTGCCCAATGATAGTGTGCGTGCGCGCTCATAACTTACATGTTTCTTTTTGGCTTTAAATAACTCTTACAGTATAGCCCTGCCGTAAGCACAAATGCAAACTTATGATTTTTTAATATAGTCGAGCGTGAGACTCGTACGGGCGCGGGCATAGCTACAGAAATCGCACGGGCCCCCCATCGCAGCAGAGCCAACGGCTGGCATGACGCTGCTCTCCATGCAGACCTTCATGTCTTGTAGGGTTGGTTCAATCCAGCTGTCGTCGCCCTCATATGGGATAAGCTTGGTTCGAAACTCTAAACGATCGTTAAAGCCGTCGAGATCAATGCGGCCATTAGTGTACACAAAATAGCCCGTCCTGCTCACATCAAAATCATTTTGGCGCAGCAGCCATTGGTAGACTTCCATTTGCCGCTTGTACGCCATTTGCCAATCTGAATCAATTGAAACGTCGCGGTCTTTTGAGGTTGCTTTGTAATCAACCACGATCAGCTCCCCCTTCGAGTTATGCCAGACATCATCAACACCGCCAAAGACAACCAGGTTTGTCGGCTCATGATGATACTGCACACCAATAAAGGTTTCGCGCCACTGGTCGAGCTCCTCATGCGCAAACGGTAGCGCATCCACCTCATACTCAACCTGAATTGGATGTGGCTTTTGAGTTTTTCTATACATGTCGAACTCTTTTTTGAACAGCTCGTCAATCGTTTTATTAATATTGAAAGGCGGACCAGATGGTCGCTTAATACCTCTGTTTACTTCAAGCCAAAAGCATCGCGGGCACTGCGTAAATAACTCGATTTTTGAGCGGCTCACCCGAAACGGTGCCTTCGCAGTTTTTTTATACACTCCTCTATACCCGATTTGCCCCATACGTACTAGTATATCGTATATAGGGGTTAGTATGTAGGAATGGCATGAGGTTTCCCGGCATACTGCATACTAGCCCCTAGCCCCTGCTCTTGGTATACTTAAACGTAATGAGTAAAAAGACAACAAGGGTGGTGATTGTTGGTGGTGGCTTTGGTGGCGTGAAGACGGCGCTTGAACTGGCCAACAAACCTGGTTTTGAGGTTCAGCTGATTTCCAACAATACGCATTTTGAATATCATGGAGCGCTGTATCGCTCGGCAATTGGGCATTCACCCAAAGAGGTGGTTATTCCGCTTCGTGAGATTTTTGAAGGTAAAAAGAATGTCGAGGTTATTCTTGATGAAATTGGCTATGTAGACCATAAAAAGCAGCTAGTAATTAGCCCGACCGGCACCATCTACCCGTACGACAAAGTGGTATTTGCCATGGGCAACACCGTTAACTACTTTGGCATTGAGGGGCTCAAAGAGCACACCGAAACCATGCACAATATTGCCAGCACGCTGAGCTTACGGAGAAAGCTGGTTGATTTATTTAGCCAACCACAGCGCCGGGCAGTTCGAATTGCCGTTATTGGCGGCGGGCCCTCTGGTATTGAGCTCGCCAGTGAGCTGCCGGCATTTGCCCAACTGATTGCCAAGCGGCACCGCCAGCCAAAGCCTAACGTCCACGTTCTGCTCGTTGAAGCCAGCGATCGCCTGCTGCCCGCCCTTGTACCAAAAGCTTCTGAAAAAGTGATGAAGCGCTTAGTCAGTCTTGGAGTTGAGGTTTATTTAGGAATTGCCGCAACGTCTTGTAAAAAAAATGCCCTCTGCCTTGAGGCTGGTGAACTAAATGCCGATTTGCTTATTTGGACAGCCGGCTCAACTCCGGTGGCATTCTTTGGAGCCAACTCACCGGTATTTACTCTTGGCCGGGGTGGGCGCGTGGTGGTCGGCGAGCACTTGGAAGTTCAGGGTCACAAAGATATCTATGTGCTAGGTGACAACGCGCAGACACCGTACTCCGGCATGGCTCAAACCGCTCTGCACGACGCGAAGTTCGTCGCCCGTAACTTCATCAGAGAACATACTGGTAAAAAGCCCGTGTCGTACAGGCCACGCAAACCGCTTTACGTCATCACCGCCGGTGGTAAATGGGCGGTGGTGCAAAGTGGCACAAAAGTAATCTCCGGACTTCGCGGCTGGCGCATTCGCCGTAAAGCTGATTTATGGATATTCAGAAACTTTGAGCCCTACCAGCAGGCTATAAAGCTTTGGCGAGCGGGCAATAAGAAAATTCGTCTGTAGTTTTACTGTTCCCAGCTAAACTTAGTGTGGCCAAAGTGCCCATAGCACGCAGTGACCTCGTATTGCGGTTTTTTAAGATCAAGAAGCTCAATTATTCCATGTGGTGAAAGATCGTATCCTTCAACTCTTTTTTGAACGCCGTCCACTATGACGGTCGCCTCCAGTGGCTGCGAGTAGCCTATGGCGTAGGCAAGATAGCAATAGACCTCTTTGGCAGCCTCCTTTTTCAGGTAGTCAAGGGCAATCTTTCTGGCCATGTAGGCCGCTGAGCGGTCAACTTTACTCGGATCTTTGCCCGAGAAACAACCGCCGCCAATCGGAATGCCCGGGCCGTAATTATCAACCACCAGTTTTCTACCAGTGAGCCCCGTGTCGGCGTCAAAGCCACCCTCGCTCCAGTCACCAGCTGGATTGGCGTGAATCTTGACGTCGCTCACGCAGGGCTTGTCTTTCAGCCACGCCGCCACCGCTTCTTTTAGCTCAACGCTTGAAGCATTCTGAAAACTCGCCACCACTGATTCGATGTTGCCGTTTCTGAGTGTCACCTGGGTTTTACCATCAAACTCCCAGCGGGCATACAGCGCCTGATTCAACTTCCTGGCAAGCACCGTTTCAATTGGTAAACGTTCTGGCGTTTCACTACAGGCATACCCAACCATAATGCCTTGATCACCCGCGCCGCCAGTATCGACACCGCTGGCAATCTCTGGACTCTGGCTTACAATACGAACCTCAACCTCTACATCACCAGCTATTCTTTTCACTATCGGCTGGACTTCAATTTCATGATGGGAGGTCACTTCACCCACCACAAACACTTTTCCATGACCGCCAACAGTTTCGACCGCTACTCTTGCGTCTGGGTCTTTAGTTAAATAAGCATCTAAAATAGCATCCGATATTTGGTCGCATATTTTATCAGGGTGTTTTGGAGAAACACTTTCTGCGGTTCTGTAATCTATTTTTGACATAAAAAACTCCTTCTTTTTACTCAAGAGTACGAAGGAGCTCATAGCCATATCTTCTCTGCCGAAACAGACTGAAAGGAGCACCCTGCGCTTGGTATAGTGCATATAGTAGATGGCAAATGGCTTAAACCAACTGCCAACTTCTATCTACCAAACCGGGTTGCCGATGGGTCAACGGGTCAGATCCCTCGCCATACTCTTGATATTAGTTTAATTAGTAATGTACCTAGGCTCTATTGTAGCACGCGCTACTTCTTCTTTTGAAGTCGAGGAGCAATAAAGTTCGTGTAAATCAAAACCCCGGCCGGTACAATCAGCAATACAGCGCCTAGTGCAAATAGCCAGCTAGTTTGAGCGTTAAACGTTGCGATAAAGGCGTTGTATATATTTTCAACCACTACGCGGAGATTCTGACTATTAATCTGCGCCAATACCGCGGGTCGAAACAGTGGACCAACCAGTAAAGCCATAAAGCCAGTTACAACCAAAGCGGCACCTTGCAGAACGCTGAGGCTAAGAACAAACTGCCTCCTCTTAATGTGCGGATAAGCGAGCATCACCAGCGCAGCCAAGGCAGAAAGTGGGGCAAGCCATAAAAAGACAACTCCATACTGATAGAAGTTTGGTACCCTGTTTGCGTCGAGGATGACAAGCGTGTCTGGTAGTTCACGACCTTCTGGAATCGGACTATCTTCGCCCGTTAACTGAATCAGCCTGGCGGCCATAGATTTAATACCCGTCAGATCGAACTCAATAGATTGAGGATTTTTTGTCGTGACTGCGGTTTGCAGTGTGGCGACTAATTTATCGGTTGCCGACGCAGTTAAGTTTGTACCCAGCAGCCCCGCAATAAGTTTGGTGGCCGGCTCCCCAACGACGCGCTTGGCAACTGGCCGATCAGCTAAAGCATTGTCAACTACTTCGCCAGCAATAGCCGTACGACTCGACTCGCTCAGAAGTGCCTGCGACGTTAAACGAGTAAATTCCTGCGTGTTGAACAAGACTTTATTAACCCATAGCGCTGAGTTTGCTACCAGCAGAAGAATTGCCGAGGCAACTACCGGTAGAATTATTTGCCAACTCCACAGCTTAATTGTTGGCTGCTCTTTCTTCTCGATTTTCTTTACCACTTTTTGTGCCATCTTAACCTTCGCCCTCCTTCTTTGCCTTATGTTTTTCAATTCTTTGTTCAGCTCGACTCTTTAAAAATGAGTTAGCCACGTATATAAACAGGCCGATCCCAATAAAAATGTAGGGCATGGTAAATAGCTTGCCTGCATCTGTTTTAGGAACGAAATCGCCGTAACCAACTGTTGCCAGAGTAACCACTGTGAAATAGAAGCTATCTAGCCAAGACCACTGCTCCACAAAATGATAAAAGGCAGCACCAAAACTTACATAAAGCGCTAGTACACCAAGAAGTATTTTGAATATACTTCTTCTAGAAAGTTGTGGTTCTGCATTACTCATTTTGTTAACTATTTCCACTCGAGCGAAATGTAATCAAAACGCTCGAGTGGAAAGCGGGTTACGCTAGGTTATTTTTTCTTCTTTACGAAACCATTCTTTGCTTCAAGTGCAAAGGCGATCATAAGCGGCCCATCAATCAGTGCAAACACACCAATCACCCATACGAATGCCAAGGTACCCTGCACCGGATAGCGCCAGATAACCACGGCAGCCAGTGCGGCCACTACGGCAGCAATCACTTGCCAGACACGGTAGACGCCGTCATAGCTTGAATCGAATGCTTCAACCAGATGAGCGACTGCCTTTACCAATAAGGCAAGTGCTACGTAGACTACAAATGTAGCCAGTGCAATACCCGGGCGTTGCAGTAAGTAAATACCGAACACTGAGAGCAACGCTCCAAGAAGCAGGTGCAAGAACCAGAGGCTCTTGGCGTGTACGCTTGTTAGCGCGTTAATCATATCAAGTACCCCAATAATGAGCAGGAACAGCCCAAAAAAGAATGAAAGTGATAAGAATGTCACTGCCGGATTAATAACTGTTACAAGTCCGAGCAGTAACGTAACGATACCACCGGTAAGATACACCCACCAATTTTTTTTATAATTTTCTACAACTACCGTCTCCATAGAGAACCTCCTCTTATTTAGTACTACCTGAATAATATTACTCCTGAGCACCTCTGTCAATAGGAAGCAACCTCAGGCGGATCCAAGCCACAGTAAATTAAGTCAGAACCGTTAATTCAGTTCTGGTTTTTATATGGTAGGCTGGAATTGAAACCGATAATGACTCTGTATCTGTTATCATTATTTTATAAGTAAAAAAATGTTAATAATTGGTGGTAGCGTACGGCAAGAAGAATCAAAGAGTAACTTCATAGTTGATGTTATTGAGGAGCGAGCTATAAATCTTGGAATTCAACCAGTGGTTTGGAAACTAGGATATAAGCCTCTACCGCTTTCCCAGCATGCTTGGCACAAAAACCCAAGTCTGAGTAATGATGAGAATGTTAGTGGACTTGCCTCAGCAATTGCTGAGGCTGAGGTTGTCTTCTTGGTAAGTCCTATTTATAATGGTTCGTATTCAGGTGCTTTGAAGAATGCTCTCGACTGTATGCTTGGTGACGCCCTTGAGAATAGGCAGGTAGTACTAGTCGGTGTGGGGTCTGGATCTACTGCTTTATTACCCTGCATACATCTCCAAGATGTCGCGCGAACCATGGGTGGTGAAGTTTATCATCGTTTCGCCGTTGTTATGAGCAACAACCTGGACTTTGAACAAAAAACCGTAGACGAAGCGATGACTACAAGGTTCACAGAGATTATAGAGGCGGTTGCGGCATAAGGACTTACGTATGAAGGTTGCTCTAGTAATTGGTGGTTCTGGAATGCTCGCTGGAGCAGTACTAGCATTAACAAAGAGCTACGATGTAGTTGGTGTGGTTGGTCGTGATATAGCCAAGCTCAATAGGCTGCGAGACTCATCCAGCCGTATCGTACCGATAGCTGTTGATTATTCGAATACAGCACACTTTAATACCACTCTAGACAACTTCGTTAAAGAAAAGGGAAGACCAGAGTTAGTTATTAGCTGGGTACACGATCACACCCCTGGAGCAACATTGATCGCCGCCAAGTATTGTACTGGCGATTTCTACGATGTTACGGGACAAGCTGGCAGTAAGTCTGAGCACATATCACATGAGCATGAGGCTAAGTTGTCACATATTAGATACCACAGAGTCATACTTGCACATAAGGGTAGTCGATGGCTCACAAATGACGAGATCAGCGATGGAGTACTTGCGGCTGTGGCTCAAGGCTTAAAACAGTATATTGTTGGTGAACTTTAGTTCCAACCTAAGGTTACGAAGTACGTCCACTGGAGATTGTGGCTATAACTTTCTCTATCGTTGTGAGCCAGGTATTGACAAACAGCATTTATAGTATTATTTTTATATTTATGATTGATGGAAGTAGAGTAGGTTCCGACGAGCCAAAGATTACTTTTGGTTCATTTTTGCAAACACGACGAACTGAGCTTGGAAAAACTCAAAGAGAAATGGGCTGTCTTTCAAGTGCTCATCTTTCTCAGATAGAATCAGGTAACATTCAAAAAGTTAACTCCACGACACTAATCACACTTGCTCGATCATACGGTTTTAGCCTGAGTGAACTTATAGCTAAGGTAGATATAAGCGAAGATCTTGTTCGTGAAGCGAGAGCAGTTGTTGTTGGCGAAGCGGTCATGGCACTTCCTATGATAGATAGGCAGCCTATCATCGAGACTCTACCAGTCGAGGACATTTACTAATTCCAGTTCATTCAAAGATATAGCTCCATGTAAGTGCAAGGATTGACATATCTACGAACAGTTTATTGATAGTATACAAAGACTCAAAGTTGCGAAGCACGTCCACTAGAGATTGCTACTAACTGATAGCTAAGTCTCTCTTAATTGTGGCTATAACTTCTTCTATTGTTCTGATCTAAGAACTTGAAAATACTACAGAGGTGGATTTTTTATCATCAAAATCATATTCAAAATAGAAACAAATAAAGAAAAGACGCCTCTGGGTCAGATTCAGTCCCGTATGCGCCTTTTACGCTCGTAATTATAGGGTAAGCACTACTTTATTGTCAAGACTTTCTTGGACTTGGTTATGACTGTGACTCGTTTTAGCTTCTTGGACGTAGTCATGTATTGGTTGATGTACCCGATGGCTCGTGTCTGGTGTAATTTTGAACGCCGCAAATCAATTACTACGTTTGTGGATTGGTTGCCAGCTTCACGCATGTTTTTCCGTATATTATTCTTGCCAGTGCCGATTGGGCTTTTTACTTCCCACTTAACATTACCGACGGAAACATCGGGCGTGCCCTGGCTGGCAGTTTCGATAAAATACACGTCACTCTTGAAGTGATTGGCTAATATTTCGGCTGCTGTTTCTTCGTGTGTTTTCGGTCGGGGCTTCATACCGACAGGAATAATTATGTTGTACTTAGATTGCTTTGCCATAATATTAACACCACTATAACACAGCTACCTCTGTTAGATCATGTTTAATTGCGGTTATAACTTCCTCTATGGTGGCGAGCCAAGTACGCAAGTATTGACACAAGTTTCTTATTATGATACATTGTCATTATGATTGAAAAAGGTGCAGGTATTACCCCTGAGATGATCGTACGCCACGATGACGGCTTAACCTATCGTGTCGATCAAGTAGTACATAGTACTGATGGCTATGAAGAAAACCATGAACTACCTGGTTGCATAAGGGTTGTATATACACAGCTCGAAGCTGGTAGTCATCCAGTAGGCATGCAGTGGGATAAAGACTCCGAAGAGTTTAAAAAATTCTTCACGCCAGTTCCAGAATCTGAATAATTCTGAAGCGCATACATTAGCGATCATCGCTAACTGATCACTAAATCTTGCTTTATTGTAGTTATACTTCCTCTATTGCTCTGAGGCACGCTAGGGCTAACGTAGACCTTGACTTTTGCTATAATGAAACACAGTTTAAACAAAAGGATTATCCGTGGCTCAACAAAACACACCAGTTATTCACATACAAAACCTTACCAAAAAATTCGGCAGCTTTACGGCACTCGACAAACTGAATCTGGGTGTTAACCTGGGTGAAGTGCATGGGTTTCTCGGACCAAATGGCGCCGGGAAATCAACGACAATCCGCGTGCTGTTGGGTCTGCTTCGAAAAACAAGCGGTGAAATAAGTATGCTCGGTAAAGACCCATGGAAAGATAGTGTGGAGCTGCATCAACATATTACGTATGTTCCGGGAGACGTTAACTTATGGCCAAACTTGACCGGAGGTGAAGTAATTGATTTATTTGCAGACTTGCGTGGCGGACTCGATAAAAAACGAAAAGCCCAACTCCTTGAAGACTTTCAGCTTGACCCAAAAAAGAAATGTCGAACCTACTCAAAAGGTAATCGTCAGAAAGTTGCGCTCGTTGCCGCACTCGCTTCAGATGCTGAAATATATATTCTTGATGAGCCTACAAGCGGTCTTGACCCACTGATGGAATCTGTGTTCCAAAACTATATCCAAGCACTCAAGAAAGAACGTAAGACTGTACTACTTTCAAGTCATATCTTGGCAGAAGTTGAAGCACTTGCCGACCGCGTTACCATCATCCGCGAAGGCAAGACCGTTGAATCAGGCACACTGACAGAACTCCGCCACCTGAGCCGCAATACGGTACATGTCGTGACTAAAAAACCACTGGATGGCCTGAAAAAACAAAAGGGTGTACACGATTTAAAGCTAGAGAGAAATTCTGCCATATTTGATGTTGATCACGACGAGATTGGTGCTGTACTCGCCTACCTCACGCCGCTCGATATTGAGCACCTGACTAGCGAACCTCCGAAGCTTGAAGAGCTCTTTATGCGACACTACGGTGAGCGAGAGGGTAAATAGCTGTGCATTCGTTGAAAGGAACACTGCGCCTACTGCAGCTTGACTTTCGGGTGGATCGGGTAAAAATACTCCTCTGGCTCACTGCCATTGTGGGCATCATTGCCGCCACTCTGCCCGAACTTGAAAGGGCTTACGGGACATTAGAAAAAGGGATGCTCTATGCAGCTTCAATTGCACCTAGCATGGTTTCCCGGCTTCTTGCCGGGGCACTGAGCGGCCCAAGCTTAGGAGAAATTACCGTCGTTGAGACTTTCTCACTTCTGGCAGTATTGGTTTCGCTCATGAATATTTTTGCCATGACTCGTCACACCCGAGCCGAAGAAGAATCCGGACGCGGCGAGCTAGTGAGCTCAATGATTGTCGGCCGGCAAGCCGCCCTGACTGCCGCATTGTTCCAAGCATTGATTGTTAACAGCGCCATTGGATTGCTACTGTATGGAGTCTTTTTACGCAGTAACTATGACGCGACTGGCGCACTTGCCTACAGCCTTGGCATTGCTGCGCTCGGTATGTTTTTTGCCGGTGTTGGAGCCATCGCCAGCCAATTATTTGAAAGTACCCGTACCGCAAACAGCTTTGCCGGCTTGCTATTTGGTGCAAGCTTTATGGTATGGGGTGTTGGCAGTGCGCTCGGAACAGTAAATCCGGATGGCGTAAGTGTCACCGCCAGCTGGATCTCATGGCTGAGTCCGCTGGGCTGGGTAACAAATATGCTGCCATTTAATAATGAAAGGTGGTGGGTACTTGGCCTGTTTGTATTTGCCATAATCGGGCTTGTTGTATATGCTTATGCGCTGCTTGTAAAACGCGACCTCGGCGCTGGCATCTTTGCTGCAAAATCTGGTAAAGCAGCGGCCTCACCAGGACTTCTTACAGGATTCGGCTTACTCTGGCGACTCAATCGTGCGGCATTTATTGGCTGGCTTGCCGGCTGTGTTATTCTCGGCGCTACGCTTGGCGGTATTGCAAATGAGTTTACCGATTTAGTGGCTGGCAATGAAGAAATACAGCAAATGCTTGCGGCTTACGGACAATCTGATAACCCTGCTAACTTGATGTTTAGTGCCACCTTCAGCATCACCGGTATCCTACTCGCGGCTTACGGATTGCAGCTGCTACTCCGAATGCGAGCCGAAGAAACAAGCGGACGTCTAGAGGCGGTACTTTCGACTGCCGTGAGCCGCTACCGCTGGATGCTCCGCTCAGTGATATTCACCGTTGTTACTGCACTTTTAATATTACTTTTTACCGGCGTAGCCGCTGGACTCTTCTATGGCTTAGTCGATGGCGGCGTGCTTGAAAAAACACTTCGAATGGGAGCCGCTATTATGGTTCAGGCTCCTGCGCTACTTATTATTCTTGGCTGTGGCTTGCTAGCATTTTCTGCTTTGCCGCGCTTTGCCGCCATTATAAGTTGGGCCATACTTGCCGGCTGTCTTCTCGTAATCCAGCTTGGTGCCGTACTTGGTCTGCCAAGCTGGGCTATTAATCTTTCACCATTCAGCCATACCCCCTCTGCCCCGGCCAGCAATATCGCCTTACAGCCCCTCTATATTCTCACGCTCATTGCTCTTAGTTTAATTCTGGCATCACTTATATTCTTCCGCCGCCGCGACCTGATAACTGAATAGCACCCTTGCTATCTCGCTAACATCCAGAGAGCCATCGCGCCCATAAGGCCATATTCTATCAATGTCACCGTAGTAAGCGGCACTTTTAACACGGTGCCGAGGCAGGCGCACATGAATACCTCTTTCTTAGCAAGCTTTATCCAAACACTCACCACGTTAAGCAGGGTGATGATAATTGTTGCAACAAGCAGCAGCTGGCTCTGATTTCCCAGCAAGAAGAGTGAACCAAGCGCTAGTTCCGCAAATGGATAGACGTACCCCCACACCGGCAGACGTTGTGCGAGAATATCGTAATGGCGAAAGCCCTCTTGAAACCCGGGCAGATCAATAAACTTAAACAGTGCGAAGAACAAAAAGAAGTAGCCCATAATTGCCATCATCCAGTTTTCAAGCGTATTGCCCATCACCGCCACGTGCACAGCACTGGCCAGCAGAATAAAGGCAAACACTACAATCAGCGGTACGTAGTCGCGCAGACTATGCCCCATTGGGTCAAGCGCCGCTTTAGCCGACATACTTGTGCCGTGAACGTGAGCCTCGTGGTTATCCCCGTGGTCGTGGCGTGCCATCATCTCTCCTTTCGCAGTTTCTACAGTGGCATATAGAATGCTCCGGCAGAACCTCCCTCATTATTTCCATCCCTCTCATTATATCCTACCGATGCCCCACGAAAATTAATGCAACGATTTACGAACCTGACGCGCTACGTCATCCCAGCGAAAGCTGGGATCCAGTGCGATAGTAAGACTAAAGATTCCTGCCTTCGCTCTTCGAGTCTGAGCAAAGAGGCCGCACAGGCCTCAGAGTCGAACGACAGGAATGACAATTATAAGGTTTTGAAAGTTAAATCTTACGAATCTTAATGGTTAAAATAAATGAGACAGCAGCCTCGATACGGGTGAGCGGGCTTGTCTTGATTTCTTCTTAGACCCAGCGGACGAAGAAGATTCTTTTTCAACAGTAGCACTGGAGGAGGCTTCTTTACTTTGAGCAGCTGAAGTGGCTTCGCTCGGTTTTGCAGACACCGAGGCATCTTTCTGTGTTTCCTCAGAAGGCACCACTACTGGTGCCAGTTTTTCGTAAGTGGGCGGTATTGAAACCTGTACTGTCTGCACCGTCTCGAGCTGTGGAGCGGCAGCAACAGGTAAATCGAGTCTTTGACCGCGAGATGCACTGGCCACGCTGAAGACTAACCCGACAACGGCCAGTATAATTGCGCCATTTAGAAACCGATCTCTTCTCACACCTGTATGCAAACGCTGGGTTAACTCCACACTCACCTCCCGTTTGTTACCCCCACTATATCAACATAAGAATTTTTGTATGTGAAATACCTCACAAAACGCTAATTTATTATGTTCAACTTCCGTAATCACCCGAGACAAGCCGTTTATTCATCCTGCGTCATACACCCACGACATTCTGTGGCTTACCATTGATAAATGCCTCAACGTTATCAATCATAATGTCGCTTCCTATCTTCATACTGAGTGGAGTGTTGTACGAAATATGGGGCGTAACATACGCATTGGGGTGCTGTAATAATTTTTGATAAAGTGGATCATCAGTATCGCCAACAAGTATGCCGCCGCAGTCGCTTGCAACTCCAGCCAGCTTTTTTTGATCTAACGCTTTTATCATTGCGTCAACATCCACGACTTCATCTCTCGTAACATCAACAAACCGAGCTCCATTTTTCATAGCTGCGAAAAACTCAGCATTTAGTAATCCTTTGGTGGTGGGGTTACTGCTTAGCGTATTAACAACGTAATCTGCCTCTTTTGCTAAATCGTGTAGATTGTGGCCACGCTTAAAATAGCTCACCCTCATGCCCAAACTTTCAGCTACTTCACCAACTCTTGAACCAATCTTTCCTTTGCCAAGTATGACAACTGACTTTTCGGCTAACCCTGGAGTCAGGGGTGGCAGATTACCATCTTTTCTCAAGCTCTCTTCACGATTCAAGAATACATCAAGACTACGGCTCATAATTATCATCATGCCGATAATCCACTCTGAAACTGCATAACGATTTGCTCCAGGTGCATTTGAGATAATTACGTTATTCTTTTTAAGTATGGCGAGGTCAACAAAGGCAACGCTTACGAAACCAACCGTCACATAAACATCTTTTAGCGAAGCGAATGCGTCTTGTAAGCCAGCCGTGCCTGAGCAAATTATGTCAGCGCCTTTAACGCGCTCTAGGTATTCTTCTGCGCTTTGTGGGAGATAATCGTAGTAAGTAACGTCACCAAGCGCATCCAGTCTTGCCCTTTGTTCTGCCGTAAAGCTTTGATTGTTTGTAACTACTATTTTAGTCATAGAGATAGTATAAACTAGACACGTAATCTATCGGAAATTATTTTTTGTTTTGGCGTTTGCGTTTGTTGGGGTCTAGTTCGCGTTTTCTTAAGCGGAGGTTTTGGGGAGTGACTTCTAAGAGTTCGTCGTTTTCTATGAAGTCGAGGCATTGTTCTAGGCTTAAGATGGTGTGGGGCGTTAGTTGCACAATGCCATCTGATGACGAGCTACGGATGTTGGTGAGGTGCTTTTCTTTGACGATGTTAATTTCCAGATCTTCACCACGATTATTGAGGCCTATTACCTGTCCGGCATAGACTTTTTCACCTGGACCAATAAAGACTTCACCGCGCGCTTGGGCGTTTTCCAAGCTGTAGGGCGTGGCTGTTCCTTGCTCGAACGAAATTAAGACGCCATTACGCAGCTGTTGCAGCGCCGAACCAAGTGGCTGATAGCCCACCGTTAAGCTGTTCATAATGACCGTACCCTTGGTGTTGGTAATGAGAATGTTTCGTAGACCCAGTACCGCGCGGGTAGGCAGTTCGTAAATTAACTTGGTTGCCCCTTGAGACGTGCTGAACTGTTCCTTCAGGGTAGCGCGGCGTTGGCCAAGTTCCATTTGCACTGCACCGGCGTGTTCAGCTGGTACTTCAATAATCAGCTCTTCTAGCGGCTCCATCGTTTGACCGTTTTCTTCTTTGGTCACCACTTGGGGGCGGCCAACTTCAAATTCGTAGCCTTCGCGGCGCATAGTTTCAATTAAAACTGAAAGATGCAGCTCGCCACGGCCAGAAACGAGATAGCCAATTCCCTGCTCCGCGACGCGCAGCCCAATGTTCACCTCAAGTTCTTTTTGCAGACGATCGCCAATTTGACGACCAGTGTTAAATTCACCCTCGGTTCCCTTAAACGGGCTGGTATTTGGCCCCAGATAGACTTGCAATGTTGGCGCCTCTACCTCAAGCACAGGCAGCGCTTCAGGGTTCTCAGCGTCGGCAACCGTCTCACCAATTTGCACATCTTTTAAGCCGGTAATCTGCACAATGTCACCAGCCGTTCCGCCAGGTACTTCAAATTTAGTGACGCCGCGGCTCATAAAGACCAGCTCAGCCTTGGTTTTAACCACACTGCCATCTTTTTTGCAGACTGCTACTAGGTCACCAGGTTTAATCTGTCCTTGGTTAATGCGGCCAATGGCATACTTGCCCTTGAAGCTATCGTAGCTCAGGGCTGTTACGAGCATCTGAAAAGGCTTGTCTTGCTCAACTTTTGGCGCTGGTACTTCGTTGATAATAGCTTGAAAAATAACTTCAAGATCCGTTTCTTCAGCGGCATTTTCTGGAACATCTTTCCAAGCCTTTCCTTCGCGGCCAATGGCGTAGTAAATGGGGTAATGCAGTTGGTCTTCATGCACCGCAAGCTCTAAGAAAAGGTCAGCCAGCTCATCTTCGACTTCTTTGAGTCGACTGCCAGGTTTGTCGATTTTGTTAATAACCACAATAGGCTTGAGTTCATTGGCCAATGCTTTAGTCAGCACAAATTTAGTCTGGGGCATCGGACCTTCTTGAGCATCAACAATTAAAATGCAGCCATCAGCCATGTTTAGAGTACGCTCCACTTCGCCAGAAAAGTCAGCGTGCCCGGGAGTGTCAATAATGTTAATGCGGTAATCACCGTGCTGCACGGCGGTAATTTTAGCGGTGATAGTGATACCGCGCTCTTTTTCCTGATCGCCAGAATCCATAATCAGCTCCTGGCTCATTTCCGCCTGATTGTCACGGAAGGTTTGCGATTGCTTTAAAAGGCCGTCCACGAGCGTCGTCTTCCCGTGATCCACATGGGCAATAATAGCAATGTTTCGAATGTTTTTTGGATCCTGCTGCATCTGTTTCCTTGAGCTTATTACTTAATAAAAAAGCGCTATAGGTTTCTAATGATTTCTATAGCGCATACTTGACTACTCTATCTTTTAATTATATCACATCTGTCAAGAATTTTCAAGTTATTTTGTGTTTTTGAGTAACTCTTCAAGTTTTATAGCAGTGTTGTAGTTTCTAATTGTCATTTGTTTGTATAATGGCTTGCCAATAACTTTACTGAAGGTGGTGCGGCCATATTTATCGAACTGAAGGGATTGGAAAATGTAGTCTTCGCCTACCAACATTTCTTCAATCTCCGGCTTGAGTTCACCAATTGCCTCTGAAATCTGCGTTTTAGTGTGAGGCTTCAACAAAAATATTAAGTTATGCCGCCAAGCCGGATCTTTACCCCACCACTTAGGAGCTAGAGCCAGTATTTCTTGATACCGCTCGGTTTCAATCACCACTACCTGAATTTGAAAACCAAACTTTTCATATAAACAGTTTTCTATGTTGGGGCGAAGGTCAGACGTGGACTCCGCACTTTCAAAAATCACGTTGCCACTATTGATATAGGTGGTTACATCCGAAAACCCGAGACTCTCGAAACATTCCCGAAGCTCCCCCATTGGCACTCGTGCCTTCCCGCCAACATTAATTCCCCTCAATAATGCCAGATATCTCATACGACTAGTATAACGCGTATAATAGGAGCTATGCAGCGACCACTTGCGGAGCGGATGAGACCGCGCACACTGAAAGAGTTTATTGGGCAGCACCACCTTATGAAAGAAGGTGAAATTATTCGTGAGATTATAAAGAAGAAGCAGCCAACCTCGCTTATTTTATGGGGACCGCCCGGCTCTGGTAAAACCACTTTAGCCCGCATTATTGCCAGTGAGCTGGGCGTTGAATTTGTGGAACTTTCCGCCGTCACCGCCAGCAAAAAAGATATCGTCAGCGTTATTGAACAAGCCACCTTTAACTGGCGGCTGGAGAAACGAACGCTGCTTTTTATAGATGAAATTCACCGCTTTAGTAAAAGTCAGCAAGATACCTTTTTGCCTCATGTGGAATCTGGACTCATTACGTTAATTGGTGCCACCACCGAAAACCCCAGTTTTGAAGTAATTACCCCGCTGCTTTCGCGTTCACGAGTGATTGTGCTCGAGCCTCATAGCAAAGAGGATATTACGCAGATTCTAAAACGTGCCCTCAAGCTTGAAAAAGCCAGTAAGCGGGTGAATGGCAAGGCGCTTGATCTGCTGGCTGAAATGAGCGGTGGTGATGCTCGCGTGGCGCTGGCCAACCTAGAGCTTTCGTTGCAGTTAGCCCAGAGGGTGACGCCAGAAGTAGTCACTACCGCCGCCCAGCGGCGGCTGCCTGGTTACGATAAAGGCGGCGAGTATCATTACAATCTGGTGAGTGCCTTTATTAAAAGCATGCGAGGCTCGGATGTGAACGCCACGCTTTACTATCTGGCGCGTATGATTGACGCTGGCGAAGATCCGAAGTTTATTGCCCGGCGGATGGTCATTTTTGCTTCTGAAGACATCGGGCTGGCTGGCAACGGAGCGCTGGCGCTGGCCACGGCCACCTTTCAGGCCATTGAGCGCATTGGCCTGCCCGAAGGCCAGTACAGTCTTTTTCACTGTGCTATGGCACTGGCTAAAGCTGAAAAATCACGAACCGTGGCCGAGGCTATGGGCAACGCTATGAAGGCCGCCAAAGACCACCCCGACGCCCAGGTGCCGCTTCATCTTAGAAATGCGCCGACGCAACTAATGAAAGATCTTGGTTATCAACAGGGCACCAAATGGGAAGCCGGCTTTAAACACCCCGAGGGATTCCTGCCAGAAGAGCTGAGAAACCTTAACTTACTTTAGTGTTTCTGGTAAACAGTTTGTGGAGTTCGCCAACCACCAAAACGACAATGGTGATGAGGAGAATGGGTTGCCACACATCAGACCACGCCAGGTTAGGGAGCTCAAACACCTTGCCAAGTGGCCCAAATATGACCAGTGCCTGTAAGCTGGCGGCCACCACCAGACCTATGAGCTGCGGATAGTTAGGGGTGAATATGCGCACAAATACCGACTGCGTTTCACTGCGCGCCACCAACGCTTTAGCCCACTGCCCCACCACCAGCATGGTAAAGGCAATTCCTTGCGCGTAAACCAGTGAATGCTGCTTTACGTTAAAGGCAAATACCAGCAGCGTGACGCTTGCTAGCGTGATGCCCATAATAATCAACCGGGTAATCATCTTTTTATCAAGCAGTGGTGCCCGCGGCTTTCGTGGCTCATGTTTCATAACGTCGCCTTCTGGCGGATCCAGCCCCAGCGGCAGCACCATGAGCGTGTCGGTCACAAGGTTGATCCACAGTATCTGAATTGCCGTCACCGGCAACGGCAGGCCAACTAAAAGCGCGCCGAGCATTGTTAGAATCTCGCCCAGCGTGGTAGAAAATAAGTAAAAGAGCATTTTTCGAATGTTGGCAAACACAATGCGGCCTTCACGAATGGCACTAATAATAGTTTTAAAATTGTCATCAAGCAGCACAATATCGCCAGCTTCTTTGGCAATGTCAGAACCGCTGCCCATGGCCACACCGACATGCGCCGAGGCAAGAGCAGGCACGTCGTTGACACCGTCACCTGTCATGGCGGTAATCTGAGTGCGCTTGAGGCTTTTGAGAATTCTCAGTTTATCTTCAGGTAAAATTCGCGCGAATACACTGTGGCTGTTAACCACTTGAGCTGGCAAGGAGACGTGCTTACGGTACTGTTCGGCGTTAAACACTTCTTTAGGATGCTGCGCCAACCCTAGCGTTTTGCCAATATGAAAGGCGGTTTCGTAATGGTCACCAGTAATCATTTTAACGTTTATGCCGGCCGCCTGGGCGCTGGCAATTGCCCCGGCCGCTTCTTTACGCAGACTATCGGCAACGGCAATGAAACCTCTAAATTTAAACGCTCCTTTAAAGGCCTCTAATTTTTTGATTGGTAGATGAAAGGTAGCAGTTGCCAGTCCAATAACCCGCTGCCCGTTAGAGGTGAACTGATGTAGTGTTGATTCGGCTTCTTTGAGCTGTTCTTTTGAAAGGCCGCACAGTCGCAGAAGATGCTCAGGAGCGCCTTTTACGTACAGTTCGTAGTGCTTGCCTTTTTGCCACAGCACGCCACTCATTCGCAGCTCTTGCACAAAACTAAACTGACGAACGTAGGTAAGCTCCTTAGGCAGCGGGGCTCGCTTGCCAAAAGTATCCATGGCAAGATCCAGTGGATCATGCGCCTGATTGCCGTCATGAACGCAGGCACTCAGCCTAACGTACATTTTGAGCTGCGCTTCGCTGACGTGCGTAGCTGGCCAGGCATCTTGTACTGAAAGAATGTTTTTGGTCAATGTTCCGGTTTTGTCCGTGGCAATAACGGTAATTAAGCCCAGATTTTCAATGGCGTGCATGCTCCGTACGAGCGCATGTTGAGTGGCCATTTTGCGCATAGCAATCACTAATATAATTGTCAGGGCTATCGGCAGACCTTCCGGAACAGCCGAAACGGCCATGGTGAGCATAAAGTGCAGTACTTCGTTTAGCGGCATGCCCCGAATTACACCCAACACAAACACAGCCAGTGACACCCCAGCAATAATTTTAATAATCAGCTTCACAAGGTGATCTATTTTTTGCTGCAACGGCGCCAGCTGGTTTGGCTCTGCCAGCTTTGCCAAACGCCCAAACTCAGTTGCACCGCCCACTGCCACCACCAGCGCCTCGACCGTTCCCGAGGTTACAAACGTGCCCTGAAAGAGCATATTGTGCTGCTTATAAATAGGGGTATCAATGCTAATGTGTGCGCTATGTTTGTGCATTGGCACTGTTTCGCCGGTAAGCACCGACTCGTTAACGGCAACACTCTCCGCCTCAAGAATGCGGCAATCGGCCGGCACTTTTTGACCCTCCGTAAGCTGAATAATATCTCCTGGCACCAGCTCGGCAGCACCAATTTCCGTAATTTTTCCTTGTCGACGGACAGAAACTATTTGCTGGCTATGCTTTTTAAGGGCTCGCAGGACACGTTCAGTGGAATACTGCTGCACCCAGTAGATAATGGCGTTGATAGCAATAACCACCCCGACGATAGTGCCGTCTAGGTATTCTCCTGCTACCACGCTAATCAGCACCGCTACCAGCAAGATAATAACGAATATATTAAAAAAGGGCTCAAGCGCCTTACGCCACCATGATTTTTCTTTTAGCGTCAGCTCATTGATGCCATAGCGTTTTTGATTCGCTCGAACCTGGCGATAGCTCAGACCGTTACTGCGTGAACTATGATAGCCACCAAGAAGTGATTCAATTGTTTGTTTGTAATATTCCACCTTCTACAGTATATCAAGACTTGTACGGCATATTTTGAAATATACTCATGATAGGCTTTAATGGTAGTAATGCTTAGAGCTTTTAAGAGTCCGGCGTGGCAGAAGTTTCTGGAGGGGTGCCCCACTCAGACCTTTCAAAAAGGTGAGCTTATGTTGCTTAAAGACGCCGAGCCAGAGGTGGTGTATGTGGTGAAGGCTGGTGTTGTGAAAGTATATGACATCACCAGCGCCGGTGATGAACAGCCGGTTTCGTTTGACACCAAGCACGAAATTTTTCCAATCGCCTGGGCGCTTAGGCAATCAGAGAAAACTGAGTACTTTTATCAAGCGCTTAATAAAGTTACGGTCTACAAAGTACCGCGCGCGGGATTTGAGCGATTTTTACAAGCCCACCCCCGAACCACCCTTGAACTCTATGCCAACTTAGCCAACCACATCGCCTCACTGCAGCAGCGTATCCACGGGGTACAACAGCCCAAAGCCACTGATAAAATTCTCTACACGCTGATGTATATGGCCGATCGTTTTGGCCTGAAGGTCAACCCCGTTACCTCACGGCTTAAAATCCCGATTACCCAGCAAGAATTGGCACTTTTTATTGGTTTAACCCGTGAAACAACCAGCATGGAACTAAAGAAACTAGAACAAGACAAAGTGATATCATACAGCAGATCCCACTTTTCAATTAACACCAAACGCCTGAAAAAGCTGATCGAATCGTAAGCTTAAAGCCTTATTGGCGGGCTGGTCGTAGGGTTCTGAGGGCGCGGTTTTGCAGTTTGCGCAGTCGGTAGCTGGTAGAGCTTTCCATTTCTTCAAAGTAGATATCAAAGTTGCCGAGGTTACGAACGCTTACTTTTTCTCGTTTTGATTTACGACTTAATAATTTACGCATCTTTCCTCCTTACGTCTTAGGTTATTCTTATTTCTTCGGTACTTTTCCTCCTTCTTTACGAGCTTTGGAAAGGCCGATGGCTACCGCTTGCTTGCGGTTTGTCACCTTTTCTCCACTTCCACTCTTTAGCTTGCCGCGCTTCATTTCATGCACCACTTTTTCAACTTCTTTACTTGCTAATACACCCATTTTATTCATCGTAGACCTCCCGAGTATTACTATCTCAGATAAACACACATCCCGCTGTTAAAAACCTCACATATCAAGAGGAGGTTTACTACTATTGAGGGCACCTTTCGCACATGCACAAACTCGATGTTGCTGAACTTGAGGCCGCATACAAGGGCTAAGCGCCCCAATCATCTAGCGTTACTTTTGGCAACGTTAGCTCGCCGCCTCGCGAGACCATTTCTGCAACTTTGCTCAGCGAAAGGAGACCGTGCCTATTGCCAACATAGGAGATTTTCTCACCACGTTTATTAGTAAGCTTCATGTACTGCGTAAGTTCAATGCCTGAGTGATCTGATGGCTTGGATTTAAGCGCTAGGGAAAGATCTAATTCTTGAGTTGCATCAACTAAGCGTTCAATCATCCGGGCAATAAACCGAAGCTCGGGTTCTTCTAAAATTGCACGAGGCACGTTTTTGTGAGATTTAATAAATTGCCATTCTCGTAAGAAGTAGTTCACTTCATCAATTTCTTCTCGTAGTTCTAAAAGCTTTCGCATTGTTTCCTTTTCTGGCACACCAAAGAAACCTCACCTGCGTATGGGTCTTTTTTCGCCATTAGTGTTTTTGTTTAAACGCAGAAAAAATTCTCAGAACTGATTTTGATCTGAGATATTTACCTCGCCGTGAAATTGGCAGAATGTAAGCATAACAAATATACTGCCACGCAGTCAAGCATGACATGAGCTCGTATTGAAGATATACTTAACAGAATGAAGCAGCTGAAACTTATTTGTGGTCTTGTTATTACAGGTATTACTGTTGCGCTTACCTACCACGTGTTTGAAAATGCCGTTCACGGTTCGATAGATCTTATCTGGAACGACTGGTTCAATACTGCCAGCAACCGATTGCTTGTGGTGCCACTTTGCGTGGTGCTCACGTTTGTTTATTTTGGCGCTCAACACTTTTTTGACAGAAGTGCTGAACATAAAGAATCCAGTGGGCTTGGAGACATGCCAACGCCGACAATAGTAAACTACCTCAAGATTCTTGCCATCGGCTTTCTTTCACTTGTTGCCGGTGCTTCTCTTGGTCCCGAGGCCGTTTTAGTCCCGGCCTGTATGGTGCTGGGCGCCTATGTCGGCAAGCAATTATTCAAAGGTGACAAAGAACTCATAGGGCTGCTCGCAGCAGCGGGGATGATAGCTCTTTTCACCGCTTTCTTTCATTCGTTTTTAGTAGGGGTTCTTTCTCTCGCACTCGTAGTAAAGCAGGCGAATATGAAACTAAAGCCACAGCTCGTTTTAGTCGCCGCACTAGCCTCCGCCTCTTCGTGGCTTACGCTGAAGGCCGTTTCTGGCGAAGCTTACATAGAGCTGCCTCCGTATTCTTGGGCGCTCAATACTGAATCTGTTTTACTCAGTCTCGCCTTGGTAGCTGGTGGTTTTGCCGCTATTTTTGGCATGGATAAAGCTCATGCGTTTTTCGTACAATGCAGACAATCATTCATCAAACAAAACTGGTGGCTTAATGCATTGGTTGCCGGATTGGGGCTTTCGGCACTGTATCTTCTGGGCGGCGCCTTGGTGGAATTTACGGGTAACCAATCAATTGTACCGCTGTTTGAAAAAGCGCCAGAACTTGGACTGGCCGGTCTTGTCTGGATACTAATTATTAAGATTACGGCCATCAGTTGGTCAAAAGCAATTGGCTACCGCGGTGGCATGATTTTCCCGACTATTTTTGTAGCCGCTACACTGGTAGCCATTGTGCAGATCTATGTCCATGATTATAACCTCATCTATGGCTTAATTGCCGTTCTTGTAGGCGCCTTCGCCGCTAACCATAAAACTCACATTCTCGCCTAGCCGCTTGCCATGGTATGATAGAGTAAATATAACGATTGGATTGTAACATGGCTAAGCATAAAAACTGGCATAGCGCCACCCGCAAACGCGCCCTCAAAAAGAAACTCAAAGCTCAGAAGAAGTAACCACCTTACATGGGGCGAGGATTACAGGGCAGCACGGAAACCGACAGCCGAACCGGAGTCAGACGGCGTATTCCCCAGGCTGAGCGTGAACGCCCCCGCACCCGGGCCACCGTCCCAAGTGCCGCCACGAAAGAACGCCACAACCGTGGACGAACCAGACGAAAAGCCCGAGTAGAGGACGCCGACCCGCTGGGCTGCGCCCCAGTTGGCGGCAGCCGGGTTCTGGATAGCAGGATTCGTGTAAGCAAGGGTGCCCCAGTTGTCTGGCACATCTAAGCCAAAGCCGGTGTCGAGATTGTATTCCATTGGGCCACCTGCTCCACTAAAGCTTGGGAGGTTACCACGGGTTTCAGTACCGGCTGTCCACTGCGCTATGTTACCAACTAGATCCCAGATGACTTCGCCATTAGAGAGTGTCAGAGTTCTTTTTTGAGTCCCAGCCTCGGTACCACACGGAGTGTTTACGCCCGCGGTGATAGTACCAAAACAAGCTTGAGAGTCGTTGGTAGAGGCTTCGAGGGGTTGGCTCGGAGCGTTATCATTGTGCCCATTAGCCAGGATTTTACCGGCGGTACCTGGAGCGTTGCCACAGTTTGAGCCATCTTCATCACACCAGTTAGCAGGGTTAGCGAGAACGTTATGGGCGACGGTCATCCATTCGTTTTCAGTGACCAGATGAGCACCTGAACCAGCGGTTTGGCTGGCAGTAATGGCGTCAGTTTGGGAAATGTTTGCCCATGGTTGTCCATTCGGCTGGCTGGTGGCAGTACCTCCAGAGTAGGTATTGCTGGTGAAGACAACATTGTCATCATCGTCTTCAAAGTCCTCAGTGCCAGTAATAGATCCGCCTACGTTTTTGGCAGTGTATTTCATCAGGCAGAAATCAGTCGTATTGTAAGCGCTGTTACCAGGTACAACGACCCAGTTTTCCGGGCACGTGATGGTAGGCTGGGTACTGCTTACTGCCTGGGTGCTGGTTGGGCAATCTGCCGCACCGCCAGCCAAGGTGGCTGCTGGGGCAAGAACAAGGCTACCGAGTATGCCAAACATGAGCAGCAGGCTAAAGAGACCTCTCGAGAAGGCTTTACCTGTTTTGAGTTGATAGAGTATGAGGCTGGCAATGGCAATAATGCCAAATGCCGCCGCAATGATGAGCGCTACGCTAGTGCCGGTGTTGGCAAGGTTACAGATTTCTTGCATTCGTTATCCTTTTTTATATCTACTCCCGCCACAAATTATGAAGTGTGGCGTTTGTTTCCCTAGTGTTATAAAGTACCCTCACGTATTACCCCGGTGGAGGAATCTATGCATATGACGTCATAGGCGAGAAACACGCTTATGCATGTAATTGTACCTCCTTTTTTAATTTTGGCAAGTTTTTATTATGTGTCGTTTTTAAACTGAAGTATTCTCGCGCCAAGTATTGCTCCCGCTTAGCATTGATTGTTGTAATTAACGACCACCTCACATACAATACAGATATACTATTAAAGGAGGTGTTATGGGCGCAGGAGAAATTATAGTTGGCATATTTGCCGTATTAATTGGGGCACTGTTTTGTTTTCAGGGAAATATTTTAATGAGAATCTTCTTTCCGTTTATCGGGTTCTTCACCGGCTTTTCGGTCGGAGCGGGTTTTGTGAGTGGCATAACAGGTGATGGCTTTTTAAGCACTGTCTTAGGATGGGTAGTTGGTCTTAGCATTGCAATTATTTTTGCATTTTTGGCTTACTTCTTTTACGCATTCGCGGTTGTCCTGCTGTTTGCAGGTCTTGGCTTTAGTTTAACCGCCGGGTTCCTTTCGCTGCTTAATATCGACTGGAACTGGTTGGTTGTATTACTCGGCAGCATAGTCGGTTTAGTCTTTGGTATTATGGCAATCGCCATGAAGTTACCAATTGTAGTACTGATAGTTGGCTCGTCTTTCCTTGGTGCAGCAATTGCACTTTACGGCTTAATGTTGATGTTCAACACGGCGCAGCTTGGAGACTTTTCTAACGGTGTCGTTTTGCAAACCTTAAACGATCACATTGGGCTCTACATTCTATGGCTCATGTTGGGTATTGGCGGAAGCCTCGCGCAGGTAAGAATTTTGGGCGAGCAAACAAAGATGGCAGAAGAATACTGGAAGTCTTCAAAAACCTTTTCAGAATTAACGTAGTTTACTTTCCAAAAGAACGCGAAATATACCAATGATGAAATGACGTCTGACGACGCGCGTAGGGCTCAACCAAAATTGTGGTGAGCCCTGCTCTATTACCGCCTACTATATCGTTGAGTATTCTATCTCCGACCATCGCTATATGCTCGGGCTTAACACCAGCCTGTTTAATCACCTTTTTAAAATAGCTCTTGAAAGGTTTAAATGACAAACCGCCCGGTCTCACCACTACCGTGTGCAGATGCTGCGTGATTTCACTTAGATCACGCTTGGTATTGCTGCCAATTAAAATCTTAAAGCCCTTTTTTTCGAGACCTTGCAAAAACAGTATGTACTCCGGTGTTAACTGATTATACCTTTTAGGAACCACCGTTTCATCAATATCAAATACTAAGTGGGTGATTCCTGCAGCGCTCAGTTCATCGGCCTTTATTTTCAAGACCGAACTAGTAATATAATCTGGGTAGAGCGACGATTTTCTGACAGTTTTCTTCATATAACCTCTAGCGTATACTATAAATGAAAGGAGCTGTTTTATGAAATTATCTCTGCCCATGCGTATTCTGGCACTGAGCGCTGTGATTTGTCTTTTGGCAACGACGGCTCTGATGGTGTATATATTTTTCCAGAGTCCGCTGCTTATTACGGTGTGGTTCGTTTTAACCTGCCTTTCAATGTACGGTTTTTGGTTAATATTTTCAGGTTCCGAACAACGACTATGGGCTGGGTACTTGCTCACAGCGTCAGCAAGTTTTGGCTGGGCAGTAGTATTCTTCAGTCTACTCGCCAAACTTACCGGCACTGGTCTGGTACTGGCCATTGCAGCACTTAGCGCAGCGTACGTGCTCATTATGTACATTCTTAGAAAGCGCTACAAAGCGTTGCGGCAAGACTACATATTAAACCGTCTGCCTAGGCCTTCGTTTAAAAAACCGGTTCTTATTATTAACCCAAAGTCAGGTAACGGACGAGCCATGAAAGCAGGGGTAAAAGAAGAAGCTCAGGCACTTGGCATTAATGTTATTATGTTAAAAAAGGGTAGCAACATAGAGAAGCTGGCCTCTCAAGCAATCACCGAAGGATGCGACATTATTGGTATTTCAGGTGGTGATGGCAGTATCGGTGCCGTGGCCAAGGTGTCAATCAAGCATAATATGCCTCTTGTTGTCTTAGCCGGTGGTACACGGTGCCACTTTGCGCGAGACATCGGCCTCACCCCGGCTCGAATTGTTGAAGGGCTTGGTGGGTTCGGCGGCATTGAACGCAAGATTGATGTTGGAGAAATTAATGGTCGCATTTTTTTAAACAATGTTTCGCTGGGTCTTTACGCCGATATTGTAGATAATCCTGACTACCGAGAGAATAAAGTAACGACCACACGAAGCGTGCTTCAAGAACATATAAGCGGCTCTAAAAAGCCTTACTCACTTCAGTTTTCGCATGGTACTAAAAAATATTCTACAGCTATTCAAATTTTAATAGGCGTAAATGCCTATAGCACACGTAGCCTTTTTGAAATTGGTCAGCGAGAAAAAATGGCTGGCGGTATTTTACAAATTAATGTGCTGCAACGGCTCTCCGACCGGCTCATACGGCGCCTCATCACTCGCCTCACGCTTAATAGAACACGCGCCATTACAGACTTACCCGAAGTTGAGCAGTGGCAAACCAAGCAATTCACCATTGGTAGCAACGCTAAACGCATTGTGGCTGGCGTTGATGGCGAACGCGAAGAATATGAAACACCAGTTGCCATACGCGTGCTGCCACAGGCGCTTCGTTTGTATGTTCCAAGAGGCGGCACTATGAGTAGACAGCGAAAATCTTTTAGCATCCCCGTGTTGAAACAGCTGCTGCTCGCAGTGAGGGGCAAACCGTTTACAATTGATTGAGTTCACACTTTGCACTATGATAATTAGATAGTGGCTACAACAAGTAAAAAGACAGCTTATGTAAGAAATCCTGTGTACGTTTTTTACGCACTGGGTTCGCTTAGTCTCTTTCTGCTTGTCAGTTTACTGGCTAATCGGCCAACGGTTGGCCTGCTTGAACGTTCCTTGTTTAACGTGCTCTACGCTCTCCCAGAACTTTTAACACCAGTGGCAGTCTCTATAACACTTGTGGGAACAATTGCGGCGCCTTTAGTTATAGCTGCCGCGTGCCTCTTTAAACAAAGGGTAGACATAGCGCTGAGAGTAGCCTGCGCCGTCATTTTGGCATCTGGCCTTGCGCAACTGATGAATGCACTTGTCAATCGACCGGCACCTGCAGACTTTTTCAGTGACGTCGTAGAACGAGCAGCGCTACCCATAACCAGCTTTCCCTCAAATTATGCAGCCGTTTCAATTGCAACGGCGCTCATGCTGACAGTCTATGTGCCCCGAATCTATCGTAAATGGATCACCCTCAGCTTTGCGCTCGTAGGCTGCTGCCAAATATATCTTGGTCTTTCACTCCCACTTGATATTATTGCTGGCTGGTTAATTGGTATATTCAGCTACAGCGTCGTCTCACTCGCTCTTGGCTCACGGTACGCGCCAGTTAATTCTAAAAAACTTGCCCGTATTCTTACACAGTCTGGGCTTAACGTCACCAAGCTCAAGCCGGCATCAGTCGACGCTCGCGGTTCAGTACCTTTTTTTGGTGAATACGACGGCGGCAAGCTGTTTGTAAAAGTATTTAATCAAGATAATAATGCTGCTGATTGGATCTTCAAGCTGGCTCGTCGCGTTCAGTACCGCCGGTTAGAAGACGAGGTGCCATCACTGACCCCAAAACGAGCCATTGAACATGAAGCTTACCTGACCATGCTGGCTACACATAAAGCCAAGGTGCGAGTACCCGAGTTTCTCGGTGTTTTCAAAGTTGGCAGCAATAGTTACGGCATGGCATTGAAACGACTCGATGCTGACGGGCTTGATCACCTCAAGAGCAATCAGATTGCTGATGTTATGCTCGACAAAGTTTGGCAGCAAATTAAGCAGCTTCATGAGCACCGCATTATTCATAAAGACTTGCGGGCAGCGAACGTCATGATTGAAAGAAAGACTGGCCTGCCATGGTTAATTGATTTCGGTTTTTCAGAATCTGCCATCAACCCGAAATCATTCTATAAAGACAATGTCGAATTCATTGCCTCCTCTGCCACAAAGGTTGGCGCGCCTCGAGCTGTCGCTGCCGCCAAACGATCACTTGGCACCAAAGAACTCAGCCAGGCACTCCCCTACATGCAGTATGCTGCGCTTTCTGGCGCCACGACTTCTTCGTTAAAAGAGCGTCCCGGACTCCTTGATGAAATCAGAAACGAAATGCAACATGCGGCTCATATTAAAAATGAGGACGTCTCAAGAGCAACGCTACGTCGTAGTCTAAGACGGGGAAAATCCGACTAAGCCTACTGGGCTGTATTATTTTTTACCAAACAGTAGTATCATAGTGAAAACTAGAGAAACAATAATTCAATGAACGAGCAACTACAAGTACACCTATTTAAGAAGAAACTTATTGTGCTATTTAGTGTGGCGTTGGGTATTTATTTACTGTATGCCAGTCGGTCGGTGATTTCAAAACTCGGTATCGCTATTTTAATAATGGTCATTATTGATCCGTTAGTTAAGTATTTTATGCGCTATATGCCAAAGAAGAGCAGATTTTTAGCAATTCTTACTACCTTTGCTTTTCTTAGCCTGATTGTATTGATTGTATTGGCGCGGTTACTGCCTCTACTTACCGATCAGTTCAATAGTGCGCTGAGCGCACTTAACCAGGCTGCTCTGGATGCTCAGATTAGCGGACAATCGCTTTCTCAGCAGTTAGCCGAAAACAACCCTACCGGCAGCGTTAACGCCCTCCTGCCGTATATTGCCAAAGTGGTGCCAGAGGTGCTTGACTTCGTATTCAGCTCTATAAACTCGCTCCTTGGCGGCTTACTTGCTCAGTTAATGGTCTTTGGTTTTGTTCTTTTCGGCCTTATTGAGGGGCCACGCATGGTAAACACTTTAAAGAAAGCCTTACCGAAAGAACAGATCACCAACGTCATCTGGACATGCCGCACCTTCTACAGTTCGGTGACCAGTTACATTACCGGCAACCTGTTCATCAGTCTCTGCGCTGGTGTCATTAGCTTCTTCTTTTGCCTGCTGATTGATTTGCCCTACCCGGCTCTTATGGGTGTGGCAGTGGCAATTTGTGATCTCATCCCCATGTTTGGCGCTTACCTATTTGGGCTGGTACTTGGGCTCTTTTCATTCCTTTTTCTCGGTTGGGATGCGGCAGTTATTTCAGTTGTGTACGTCATTATCTATCAGCAGTTTGAAAATCAGATTCTTAGCCCAGTAGTGTACAACAAGGCTAACAAGCTCTCGCCGCTTACTGTTTTAGTGGTGGTGAGTATTGGGGGCGCTATTGCTGGG
>CAYRKQ010000006.1:32121-35811 GCA_964424985.1 uncultured Candidatus Saccharibacteria bacterium
ATTGCAATCCCTGTCGGTTCAACCGTCCAGGCCGGCCTTCAACGACACCTCGCTGCCCGCGACAAAAAACAGACCGTTTAAGCATCAATCTTATATGACAAGAAATAACAGATCTCAAGGTGAGACCTTATAATGGAATAGCTAGCGGAAAAAAGCCACCCCCTGATAAAGGGATGGCTTTTTAGTTCTTCGAGTTAAGCTCTAGAGCCCAAGTATTTGGCTCTTTTTAGCAGCGAATTCTTCTGGGGTTAGAATGCCAGCTTTTTGTAGTTCTGCCAGCTTTTCAAGTTGAGCGATTTGGTCGTTCGTACCGTCAACTGGCGCAGCTTGTTGTGGAGCTTCTTGAACCTCTTCATCTTGAGACCAACGTCGCGCCTGACGACGGCTGACGTTATTTGATACGTGTGTTGCCGTACCTGCAATTACGGCTGTGCGTGCGACGCCTCGTAGTAATCCTGGCATTATGCTTCCTCCTCGTTATTTTCTAATTCTGAAGCAGCTTCTGGGTGAATGCGCCCTTCGCTGATCAACACGCCATTGGCGTCAAGCAGTGCCTTTTTAAGCGGTTTTGCCCATAGCTGTTCAATGACCAAAAGGCCAGCCGATGTGTTATTTTCTAACAGCTCACCTACTTCTTCAATATCATCACTGGTAACGGTGTCGTTTCCGGCTTGGTACTTTTGTGAAAATGCAATGACTGTTTCATCACCGGTATCAGCAATATCAACATTAGTCACGGTGCCTTCTTCATCTTTTGTAATAAAAGAAAGTGCTACCAAGCTAATGACACCCTGGTCAATAGCATCAGTGAGCGCTCCTAAAACACTTCCATCAAACTTGTTTCCTTCAAACCCTACAACAATGTAATCGATTGGTCCTCGCATAACACCTCTTCTTTCATTAATTATCTCACTACCTACTTTACAACCTTAAGCCGCTAATTTCCACCCCTAGGGCTAGGAGGCTAGGTTACCGCTACCATGACACTTATTAGCCCGTAATACTATTGGCTAACGGGTGGGGTAGTCGTAGCTTGTTCAAGCTGCTCTTCTAAGTCGGCAATCTGCTTTTTCAACGCTTCGTTTGTTTGCTTGAGTGTCGCATTTTCTGACTGCAAGGACTCTATACTCTGCTGATCTGCATCAGACTTTGCGGAAACAGCTGACTGAGCACCACTAATGTTACCTTCAAGTGCACTGATCTGTTCTTGGTATTCTGCCTCAGCATCAGACTTTGCTTTATCGGTACCATACGCGTAGCCCGCCAAACCACCAAGCACTACGGCCAACAGTGCAATGAGGATACAGACTGTCCGGCTTACCGTTTTCTTTTTAGAAGTTTTAGCTTTCTTTGGTTCGTTTGACTCGTCCATCGTAGACCTCCTTTTATATTACTACCCTCACATTATATACCGATTTTGTTTTGCAGAAAACCACTGCAGACAAATGTGCCTACTGATACCCGCGAACATATGCCACGAAGAACGCACTAGCCAGATAGGAGAGAATCATAACACCGCGCGCAATTGCCGCTACGGCCAGCGTATAGACAATTACTTTCACACTTACGCTGCTCCCCAAGAACGCCGCAATCGATACAAGCGTCAACAAAGCACCACTAACTAATTGCGATCTCCTCAGCGGCTTGCTCGCTGTCCAAAAACTGCCGGCTAGCAACCGAGAGAGTCCGTTCGAAAGTACGTACCCACATGTAGCGTACAAGGCAATCTTTACCGTTAAGTTAAGGTGATTAGTGAGTGCAAAGCCTATAATTCCACCAAACACACCGACCATAAAGTAGCCTATGTGTGAAAGCCCCTCGTTCTTCAAAGAAAACGAACCGCGAATGAATTGAATACTCTGATAGATCACCAGGGACGCCACGATCGCAACCAACGTTTCAGCTTTGTACTGAGTGAAAAGAAGCAAGCCAGCTCCAATATAAAGTGATACTTTAAGCAGTAATATCGGTGAAGCGAGCTTAAGCAGCTGTCGTATAAACTGACTCGGTTGAACATTAGAGCGTTTAACCTTTGTACTATGTTGCCTTTTGGGTTCGAATTTGGCGAGAAAAATGCTCGGTTTGGCTAGTGATATATTATGCGAACCCCCTTCTATAACGGTAGTTTCGTGTTTACCCAGCGCCTTGACCACCTTCTTTAACTGATCATCGTCAATAAATGGATCTTTGTCGCCATAGATCAGTCTAATCTTGTTTGCTTTTGCTCTTTGGGCTATTAAAACCGTATTTTGGGCTTTAATGGAATTGGTAATTGTACGAATGGTGGGGATGAATTTGCGAATTCGCTTATACCCGACCATTTTTGAAAGCGACGAAACCAGATAGCTGGTACCAGAAAAATATTCTATGAAACTGAGCCTTTTGAGAATGAATTTTTTAGAGGTGTTTGAAACGTCCACAAACACTGGTGAAATTAATGTCAGCTCATTAACCTCTTTAGGGTAGGTCGCGACATACGAAAGCGCCACAAGCGCACCAAGCGAGTGCCCGGCAAGATCAAACGAGGAAATACCCCTGCTTTGAAGTGTTCGTTTCAGCCACTCCACTTGATCATCAAGCGAATAGGCAATGTTAAGCGGCTTAGGCGACTTGCCAAAACCAAGTAAATCAACGGTGATGACACGTCTGTTGCTGGCAAGTGCTGTGACAATATTTGACCAGTAGATGGCAGAACTTTCTATGCCGTGCAGCAATACCAGAGGCTTGCCCGTTCCAAGGTCGTCTTTCACGTTAAGCTCTTGGTTGTGATAGCGCTTCAAAAAATTCGTAATCTGAGTGGGAAGATACTGCACGACGGCATGGTCGTTTTTTACGAGCCCGAGTGTTTCAATTTCCATAAGTGGCTGCATTTTCTTGAGTGCCCTGAGCTGCGCTTGCACGACAAACACATCTCGCTTACCTGCATAAAAAGTTATCGGGGCACTGACCTTTTTCAGATTAGCAGCAAACCGGTAGTCAGTAATCAGTTCTTTTAAGTTCATGCGAAGAATGTCTGGGTCGAGCTTGTTGTCGTACGAATCAATCAGTACATGAAGCCACTGCATCATGCTTTCGTTCTCTACCATCTTGTAGAGCAACGTGCCATGGTTAAGTCGTTTTTCGACCAGGTGAAATAGCCAAAGCGAAAGCTTAGTGTAAAAGATCGAGTTCGCATAGCCGCCAGCGACCATTTCCTCTGGCTTAAGATAAAAGGGTGTTGAAATTAAATAAAGCTGCACTACGTCATCATGCTTGGCAGCGTACTGCAGTGCAACCGACCCGCCCATTGAATATCCAACCACGGTAGTGTCCTCAGTTGCATCCAGTTTTTCTAATGTTTTTCTAAGAGACTCGGAGTGTTCTGCCGCAGTGTACTTTGCCTTTTCTGGGCGAGGCGATAGACCATGGCCAAGTAAATCCACTACAATAACTCGGTAATACCGAGACAGCCGGTTCGCCACCACCCGCCACTGCGTTCCATCTGCAAACATACCATGCAGCAACACCAAAGGACGCCCGGTACCGACATCTTGTCGAACATGAAGTAGTGGCACGTTTTCGATTTTCTTAGTCATGTGAATATTTTAAAATTAGTGAAAGAACCCAAAGAGGCTCTTTCATAGTTCTCGTCCTTTTGGCTAGGGTGGAGGGATTCGAACCCCCGATCACGGGACCAGAACCCGTTGCCTT
>CAYRKQ010000007.1:0-35252 GCA_964424985.1 uncultured Candidatus Saccharibacteria bacterium
TTATAGTTAAAGCACAATATTAACAATCTATGTATTTCATGTAGCAGCCAACAACAGAGACAGGACCGTCAAAAAGTCTAGGGCAGCACAATACATGAAATGTAAGTAATACGAGATACGACCTCGGCAAAAAACGGACTTACGAGCGTGGCTAACTATGCCATTAGGTACTTTTGTGTACTTATGGCTTGGGAGACGAACCGTGAGTACCGTTGCTCAAAACCAGACCAGTGTGGTCGGTAGCTTAGCAGAACTAATAAAAGTATTGCAAGAAATAGACACCTCAGGTCCAAAAGCAGAAATTAACGAACAGTCCATTGACGACAATAACGGTGGTAGGATTATTCTGTAATCTAACGCTATAATTGCAATATGGATGGTGAACAGGAGCTTGATTTAAGAACACTTAGGTATGTGATGTACCTGCGTAAATCTACTGAGGGTACGGAGCGCCAAGTAAGGTCAATACCAGACCAGGAGCGAGACTGCAAAGAACTGGCGCAACGCTTAGGATTAAATGTTGTTGATGTCATAAAAGAAGAAAAATCAGCTAAAATCCCAGGCAAGCGAGATGATTTTAAAAACATGCTCAAACGCATAAGGGCTAAAGAATTTGACGCAATCATTGCTTGGCATCCTGACAGATTATCACGCAACAGTATTGAGAGCGGCAAAATATTACACATGCTGGATACGGATGCCATAAAGGATATCCGTTTTGTATCTCACCAATTCTCAAATGATGCCAACGGCAAGATGCTTTTAGGCATGCTGTTTGTGTTCAGTAAACATTACTCCGATGATTTATCTACTAAGGTTACGCGCGGCGTTAGGGGCAACTTCCGCGACTATAAGTCTGGCGGTACGCCTAAACACGGATATGTTCGTGACAGTGAGGGTATCTACCGCAAAGATGGTGACAACTTTGTGATACTCCAAAAAGCGTGGCACATGAGAGCTAAGGGTATAAACCAGCAAGAGATTTGTGACTATATGAATTCACAGGGATACCAAAAGTATGTA
The DNA here is from genome assembly GCA_964424985.1 of uncultured Candidatus Saccharibacteria bacterium. Classification (GTDB taxonomy): domain Bacteria; phylum Patescibacteriota; class Saccharimonadia; order Saccharimonadales; family UBA7683; genus CAYRKQ01. Next base: position 1,024 of record CAYRKQ010000007.1, read on the forward strand.
GCCAAACGCGGCGGTCATGTTACCTGGATAATGACCGACAGTGTACTCAGCAATATTTTTAAGGAGACCTTTTATTTCGGTGAGCTGAACCAAGCCGGTCAAACAATTGATTTAGTGGCAGCGCCTGTTCCTTTTGAACCGATGATTGACCGTGACCTGTACTTTACTGTCCAGGAGCTAAGTAAGACCAGAAGGCGCACAAGCAAACTCAGCCGCAAACCTTTCTTGCCACTTCGTTACATGGTGTTTTGTGATGTATGCCAATTCCACCAGCCGATGCAAGTTGGTCATACGACAGGCAGGGACAAGATTTCTCGCTTAAACTATGCTTGTAAAAACAAGGCTTGCCCGCGAGAAAGAGGCTTTAAGAGCATTCGTGGCAAATTAGTGTTTAGTGAGATTGATAAACTTATAACAGAGAAACTAATCAACCTTCCGGATAGTGCATACGATGAGTATATTAAAGAGGTTAAATCGCACAGCGATAGTGCAAAAACTAAGTTGCGCAGTGAACTCACTAGGGCTAAGGCAACAAAAGCCGGTTACGAAAAACGGATTGCAGAGTTGTCACCAAGCTTATCAATAGTCAAAAATGAGCGAGCCAAAGAAACGATTAATCAGCAAATTGCTGAGGTGGCACAGTTTATTCAAGAGCAAGAACAGCTTATTGAACGCACCGAAAAAAGTCTTGAGCGCAGCACATTACCTGCTATTGATAAGGAGTTGTTCAAGGCTACAATCAAGGAAATGGCAGAAAAACTTAAAGCAGCCGATGTGTTTCAAAAAGACATTATTGTTAGCAATTTGTTTTTGAAACTCTATTTTGACCAACAAAAAATGACGCATTACTCCTTAAAAGAGCCATTCGCGTCATTAGTTGCATTGAATGAATTCCAACATGGTGGGGGTGCTTGGATTTGAACCAAGGACCAATCAGTTATGAGCCGACTGCTCTAACCACTGAGCTACACCCCCTCGTCAGCATTCACTTCAAGTTACCGTTATGAGCTAACGCCCAGAATCGTCCACTTTCCGCTATGCCTCCTCTTCATTTTATCAAACAGATCGCCGTCTTGGTTTGATAAAATGGTTCCGCCCAATTGTACAATAGTTTACTACTGTTGAGAAGTAACTTAGCCGCGAGCTGTTCTACATGCAGCCCTAGCCTTACGAGCAAAAAGATTAATCTTTTGGCCATCGTATCTTTCAGCCAGAGTTGTAAGATCCTCCCAGTAGCCAAATGCGTTCTTGTAGTTTGAATCAAATAAGCGGGCATTCATGGCTTTCTCTGCTCGCTCTCGCTGATGAGGAGTCCACCCAGCCTGTGAACCTACTACTTCTAATAAGTTATCGAAGCTGGTTCTGGCGGTCTCAGCTAAAATTCGCATATCTGCTTCGCTCATATGAGCATACCCTGGTGTTCTCATTTCTTTTAATAACCGCTGGAGGGAGGCTCGTTCAGCCTCAAGACCAGCTATTACTTTTTCAGCTCGTTCTTGTTTTGACTCGGCTGCGTGCTCAACTGAGCGTTGCACAGTTGCATCTCGCCTTTCGCGATTTGTATCTAATTCGCGCGCACTATTAGTTCTTGCCGCCGCCGCAACAGCAAAAGCTGCTGGGGAGCGGACGATTGCCTCATATTCAACTGAATTAAGCGCAAGACCATCTACCGTCTCTCCTTCTTTGCCACTATAAAGCCGTCGTGTAAAACAGTGATCTACAGCTACGGCTAAACGCTCTTCATCGGTGACATCACTAAACTCACTTGGGTCTATACCAAAATATTCTGGTTTCGGTACACGCCCAAAAGCGTTTCTGCTGCCAAGGTCGATGGGCTTTTCAAGTCCTGGGAGCTGCTCTAATTGTCGTGTTTTTGGTGGCATAATCTCTTAACCTTGAATTTATTGATCAAATTGCGGGGCTTCAACTGCATCGCCTAGGACAGCAGACCCTGGTATTTGTTGAGCTCGTCGGGCAGCTATTTCTGCTCGAATTCTTTGTATATTTTCAACATTGGCTGCAAGTTGTTCAGGAGCCGTATCTCTAAGATCAGCTGGAGTAGGTAAAATGTGTGGAGCTATAAATTCTTTGCTCATACTTTCATTATATCACGCTTGTGGTTGGTTTGTCAAGGGGTAATGATGTTTGTGCTTATTCCCAGCGGAAGACTTTGAAGGCAATAAAGTAAATTATGATCGTCCAGCCGATCATCACGGTAAGTTGCGGCACTAGATCTACGTAGCCCGCTCCTTCGGTAATCACCAGCCGTATGGAATCAATAACAGGAGTGAGCGGAATATATTGGGTAATATTTTGAAGCACTTCTGGCATCAAGAATGTTGGGAAGAAGACGCCTGAGAGGAACATCATCGGTAAGGTTACTAACTGCGCTAATGGTGCGGCTTGATTTTCGTTCTTTGCCCAGCCGCCGAGCGCCAGGCCAATACCAAAGAGCATAATGGTGCCAAGCAACACTACTGAGCCAAGAATGAGGTAGTTGCCCCTCATATTAAGATCAAAGAACAATACGGCGGCGACAAACATGAATAAGGCCGCAATCAAGCCAATGGTGCCGTTTGAGATAACATTGCCCGTAAAGTACTGCCACACCTTTAGGGTAGTGGTGTGGTAACGGCGAAGCACCCCTTTTTGCTTAAGGCGTGGGAAGACGGTGGTTGGCCCGAATATACCAAGTGAGAGCAGCGTGAAGCCTAAGATACCGGCAAACGTGTAGTCAAACCGAGTCAGACCTTTGGTGGCGGTTGATTCAGTCTTGGCTTCAAATGGCATTTGAATCACCACAAACTGTTTATTTACCTCTTTAAAAACTTCGTTCAAAATAGAGCCGAGCGCCGTGCCAGCCTGTTCATTACTTTGATCGTACAGCACGCGGGCTTGGCCGCTCGGATGCTGTTCACCCTTTTGAACGTCGCCAAAATCGGAGGGCAAAATAATAGTTGCCTCGAGTTGACCGCGGTTCATTTTTTCTTTTGCTAAATCAAGTGAACTGGCTTCGTCATCAACTTCGAAGACACTGGTTTCATGTACCTGCTTTACGAACTCCTGAGAAAACTGGCTGTTTGATTCATTGAGGAGCGCTACGCGAAACGAAACATTGTCATCACTACCGAAAATACTGCCAAAGATAATAAGAAAAATAAGTGGAAAAATAAAGACGAAGAAGATGCCGACTTTATCGCGAAACAGGCGCCGAATATCTATTTTGGCGAAGGTGAAGACAGGTAGAAATGCTTTTTTCATACAGAGCTCCGCTTAGTTGACAGAGAACAGATTACAGATGACAGAAATGTATCAGAACTCAGAGAGCAGACACCGTAGCCCGTCTGTAACCTGAAATCTGCTAAGTTTCTGTTCTCTGCCAGTCTGCTTCCTGCCACATGTCCCCCATTTCCTGTTATCTGATTCATTCTCTCAACGCCTTTCCGGTTAAATCTATGAAGACATCTTCCAGATTTGCCTGTTCTACAATCTGTTCTTTTGCAAAACCACGTTTTAAAAGTGCCCGTATGAGGTTCTTGGGGGTATCAAGCGCTATAATTTTACCTTCGTCCATAATGGCAATCCGATCACACAGCAGCTCGGCCTCGTCCATGTAATGGGTGGTGATGATTACCGTTACGCCGCGGTCACGTACTTCGCGCACAAGATCCCACAGGTTGCGGCGTGCTTGTGGATCCAGCCCAGTCGTTGGCTCGTCTAAAAAGAAAACTCTAGGGCCATGAACTAAGGCTGCAGCAATTGAAAAGCGCTGGCGTTGACCGCCTGAAAGCTGCTCAACGTAGCTACTGGCCTTTTCTTCTAGCTGAACACTTTTAAGAAACTCCATGGCATCAACTTTTTCGCCATATGCCGAAGAGAAAAATTCAATCAGTTCAGTCAGCTTTGTTTTTTCTTCAAAGCTTGGTGATTGCGGCTGCACACCAATGAGCGCTTTTACTTGATCGCTGTTTTCTTTGATATCCAGCCTTGCCAAGGTGGCCTCGCCGTCGTCGATCTTGCGCAGCCCTTCAAGCATTTCTAACGTCGTGGTTTTACCAGCACCATTTGGCCCTAAAATGCCAAAGATCTCGCCTTTTTTAACCTCAAAGTTGATGCCCTTAACAACCGTTGCATCACCATATCTTTTCGTCAGATTTTTAGCCGAGAGAATAACACTGTCAGATTTTTTTACCATGTAAACTATTGTAGCTTTTTAGCGTTTTCTTGTCGACAAAGCGAATGCCCCGATACCAAACACCGCCAACAAAGCTCCAATCAAAACAAAATTCCTGGTACTTTCACCGGTGCTGGCTAAGCTCTCGTCTGGACTAGTTGTAGTAGTTCTTGTAAAAGAGGATTCGTAAGCTCCGGAATCAAAGGCATTACCTTGAGGACGGGCTGCTAGGCGAGCGTCTGTGGTGAGGCCGGAGACATTTACACCGGCGTCTATGGCTGGTGAGTCTTCGAGGAGGGGGATGGTGGGGACGTAGCCGCCGTTGTTACTGAGAGTGCCAAGGGTGGAAGTCAGGTTCCCTATATTATTCTGATCTGAGTCGTCATTAAGGAACGGCGCACATGAGGCATCATTACTAATATTGCCACCAAGTGAGTTAAGCGATAGATTGTGCACTCCGGCCGGTGTCGGTCCTACGGCAATTGTTTGAGCCGCACACACACCATCAACTAACCCATTGGTCAGGTCCAGGGTGAGATTCGCCTCATCACTGGCACCCAGCGCCATACCCGCCACGACTACGGCTATACTCCCTGTAGGGAAAAGCCCGGGCTCCCCATCAAGGTCAGTAATTGTAATATTTGTGGCATTGGCAGTAATATTTGCCTCGCCACCATTTATTGCTCCGGCTAGTGATATACCGGTAGCATTTGCTGTGGACGATGTAACATTAGAGACCGTAACATTACGTAATACTGCATTGACAGTGCCTGGAGTCAGAGCGGAGTCCAGGAACCCAGCCGTGATAGTGATACCATTAGCGCTATTATGGGTACTATCAAAAATGCCGGCTACCGTCGCGCGATCAACAGTAAGATTCAAGGTACTTCCACTGGCCGCCCCTGTATTAATCCCGGCAGTAGAAGAATAAGAATTTGTAGGCACATCGTGAATGTAGAGATCTTCTAGTCCAACCGTATATGTTCCCCCGTCTTCTGCAAAGGCGCTAATACCACCTTCGCCGCTATCACTGCCCCCTATGCCATCAACTTCTACACGTTTAACACTGAGATTGGTGCTACTGGCATCAATGCAACGCTGATACCATGCCTTAACGGTCAGATCACTAAGCTGAAGCGTATCCCCACTTCGGTCGGTGCGAAAGATACGATAATTTCCAACGCCATTTACCACCGTCTGACCCATGCCTTGGCCTTGAACAATTGCTGATTCTGTAATAGTTGGCAAGTCTGCATTCAGCGTAATTGTTCCGATTGGCAATGTAATAGTGTCGTCGTTCCCGTCACCAGCAACACACTCACCCGAGGCGGCTCCACTAGAGGTTGCGTTGTTAATGGCAATAATTGCTTCACGTAGAGTACAGCTTCCATCATCAGCTTGTACATCTGCAGTTGAATTTACGGTGAGAGTCGCAGCATGTGCGGCAGGTGTTCTGACAAATGAGAATATTCCCAAAGCAAGTGCTGAGATAATAAGTAGCTTTAATGTCCGTTTCAATTGGTCTCCTAGAGTTATCTTGTACGTTTGCTCAAAGAGCCGTTGTGGTAATGCTTTTAAGTTTACCCCCCACCCTTGGTTTTGGCAAGGCGCAAGTACGTGCGTAAACAGTGATTTTTATACTACATTTGTTCCAATTGGACGTTTTTTAGTATTTTGTGAGTGAGAGCCAATCTAAAACCAGCCCGCAAAGGGGCTGGTTTTTTATAATCTAGAAACTAGATTATTTCTTTTTAAGAACGAGGAAACCGTTTCGTGGATTTTCCTCAACCTTGCGGTCATCTGGAAGATCAGTTGCTTCGCCTTTAGCGTTTGTGTCGCTTTTGCTGAAGTAATAAATTCGCTGTTCTTTTCCACCACGCAGTTTTGTAACTGATGTGAACAGGTAATATGTTACCCCTTTTGAGTTTGTGTGCGAATACTGTGCCATTGTGATACTCCTCCTTAGGTTAAGTTCGCGTACCCCTAGAGTAGCGAAGGGGTAATCTGTTGTCAACTGTTATTTTTTAAAAGCCATTCTTCAGCCGTCGTCGCATGAGTAGTCTGGTAAGTAAAAACTCACCTAGTCGAATGAGCAACCACAGTAGCAGTACTACTGTTAAAAGCACGCTGATACCCGCTGCGTCAGGAGTCCAACGTGGGCTGGCGAAACTGTACACGAACTGGCTTTTATCTGGCAGGGTAATCTTTTGCGGACCCACCTCTCCCCCATTTTTAAGCGCATATTGGGCAGCACACTGGGCAATACTTGTCAGAGGCACACCTTGTCGCTCGCAGGCCTTGGCAGCAATCTGATAGATATCATTGCCCTTCTTTTTGCTGGCCGCCTCAATGCGAGCCTGCGCCTCACGGTTATAGGTGTAGACAAGTTCTACTGGCCGAACAGTGGTAGTGTTCATATGGTCAAAAATGTGCGTATTGAGCTCTTCAATCGCTTGGCTAAGGTTTTTGCCACTTTTGTCAGCTGCTATGACCGCCTCGCGCAGCTCCACCATCTTTACGTTATTCTGGCGCAGTAAATACACGCTGCTAAGCAACGTTATTATAAATGCCACCAACAGATACCCGGTTGCTACCCGTTTTTTGCGCCAGCCATGCGCCTGTTTTTTATTCCACCCACTCATTTACTGTTAATTGTACCAGAGTTAGTGGTGAGCGGTGAGTGGATAGTGAGAAGTTAGTTCGACGGATGTGGTAAGCTTTGAAGTTCCCGCTCTCTTGCATACTACATACTACATACTACATACTACTCATATGCATGTTTACTTTTCTGGCATCGGTGGCGTCGGTATTGGCCCCTTAGCGCTTCTGGCACTGGATGCTGGCTATGAGGTAAGCGGTTCAGACAGACAAGCTTCCGAACTTACCAAGCTGCTAGAAGAACGTGGCGTGGAAGTTTCGTACGAACAATCTCAGGCGCATATTCAAGCAACCCACAGAAAAAACACCATTGATTGGTTTGTTTACACTTCTGCACTGCCGTCCAATCACCCGGAGCGAGTCTTTGCCAAAAAGCAGGGCATTAAAATCTCTAAACGAGCAGATTTTTTAAACCAGCTGCTGAGCGAGCTCAACTTGAAACTGGTAGCCGTTTCCGGCACACATGGTAAAACCACTACCACCGCTATGCTGGTGTGGCTTTTTCAGCAACTCGGTATCCCCGTCAGTTACTCCATTGGTACCACCATCAGTTTTGGGCCGCCGGCTCAGTATCAAAAAACTTCCCAGTATTTTGTGTATGAATGTGATGAATTTGACAGGAACTTTTTAGAGTTTCATCCACACCTTTCACTAATCACCTCACTTGATTATGACCACCCAGATACCTACCCATCAGAAAGTGACTATTTTGACGCCTTCTCGAAGTTCGCCGACCAGTCAAAGGTAACGGTGCTCTGGCAATCAGACGCTCAGGAGCTTAATTCGCAGAGCCATCTTTTTGTTATACCCGACGATCGAAACTTTAGCCCTGTTGAATTACCAGGTGCACATAATCGACGTAACGCCTGGCTGGCAGCCACAGCAGTTAATAGACTCGAGCTCGTGAAGAACAATGTTGAAGATTGGGATATGCTACTGCAAAAGGTTAGCACCTTCCCGGGCACTGCACGCCGTTTTGAAAAGTTAGCCGAGAATCTGTACACTGACTACGCTCATCACCCCGCTGAGATCACCGCCACACTTCAACTTGCCAAAGAGGTTAATAAAAATGTGGTCGTGGTGTATCAGCCACACCAAAACATCCGCCAACGAGAACTGTTAGGTAGTGGCGGCTACGGTGATTGTTTTGCCGAGGCAGATACAGTTTACTGGCTGCCAACGTATCTGAGCCGAGAAGACGGCAGTGAAATTGTGACACCAGAGGAACTTTCAAAAACTGCAAGCAACACCAAAATTGAGTCAGCTGATATGAATGCGACACTGTCGCAAAAAATAAAAGACCACCTGAAGGCTGGCGACCTAGTAGTAGGCATGTCCGCCGGCGACCTCGACGCCTGGCTTAGAGGTGTAGCGAGCAAAAATTAGTTGGGATACCCCGCTGCGTAAATTTTTCTTCATAGTAGGTTTTTATTTTGTACTCGTCTGAAAGATCAGATTCATGCAGATCGAATGAAAGTTCCTGAAATTGCCATTTTTCGGCCACGAATTGCTCCAAACTCCAGGTGAATAGATCACGATTATCTGTTTTAAACTTCAGGCTCCCGGTCTTCTTTAAAATAGTGCTAAACGAACGCAAAAAGCCTGGATGACTTAAGCGATGTTTCGCAGAACGCTCACGCGGGAACGGATCAGGAAAGGTCAGCCAGATCTTGTCAACTGAATTTTTACCAAATATCTCCTCTAACATTCCCCTCCTGTCATTTCGAGCTTGTCGAGAAATCTGCCTTAGATCTTTCGGCTTCGTTTCGCTCCGCTCAAGATGACAGCGGAGGAAAGCAATATTACCCACCCCCTCTTTCAGTGCTTGCTTGGCACTGGTATAGAGCCGGTCTGATTTTGAATCGATAGCAACAAAGTTATATTCCGGGTGCCGCCTGGCAAGCTCAAGGCTAAACTGCGCATTCCCAGCAGCAAGCTCAAGAATGAGTGGACGATTTTTTGCAAAAAAAGTTTTCAGCTCTTTTTGAGTGACCTTGGGATCAGCTTGCCGACCGTGCGAAAAACAATTGGCATACGAATCAAAATGGGCAAACTTCCACTTTTTACGCTTTCGAGTGATTACAAGCCCGTCTTTCGGAAGTTGATTCACGTTAGCGATTATCCCCAGAACCACCAGTTACTCCTCGAGCCTTGCGGTCAAGGACTTTGTCGAGATTACCATTTGCAACCTCTTCAAGTGAGACATCCAGATACGTACAAATAACGCTCAAGTACCAGAGTACATCACCTAGTTCTTTTGTAATTTCTCCAAGATCTTCTTTAGAAAGAGCGCCATTTTTATCGCGAAATATCTTCTTGAACTTATCTGCTACCTCTCCGGTTTCACCAACTAGCCCAAGAAGTTTTGTCATGAAGGCATGGGAATCAATTGGCTGGGGCTTTCCGCCGAACACATCCGTTACAATTGCCTGCTTTTGGTATTCATCAAATGTCATTGCTACTCCTTATTTATAGTGATGGGCTCGTATTTTCGGTAAGATTCAGTGATTGATTACTGACAGGGTTTTCATCAAAATCATTCAGGGTTTCGAGGGTCTTTGTGTAGTTTTCAATAAGTTCCTGTGTCTTGATAATGGTAGCTTCGTTAACTGGCGTGGTGGTGTCGTCTACTTCTCCACCGCTTAGTGAGCTGCCTGCGCTTTTGGCATCTGGCCTGGCAATATCATATTTATACCGGCTGTTTTTAGTGTAGAGAACATAACTAAAACCCACCATCACCAGAGAGACTGCCGTCACAATAAGCAGTGCGGTTGTCAGCCTCATTGAGTGGCCAGCTGACGACTCTTCAGCGGGATTGCTGCTGGTAATTTCAGTCATTTTTTACCCTTCCTGCTGTTTGCAGCGTCTCTTGTAAGGTCAGCAGTTGTGGCGAGATACCTTCACTCATGACTACCCGCAGTTTTATGATATCTTTTGCAACCACCGTTCGTTTTTTGCGCATATCAGCCAATGCTTTTTGAAAGTCACTGACGTTTTTTTGGCAATTTTCTACACTGGCCAGCTGATCGCGTGAGCTGTCGTATGTTTCGTAGTGTTTTGTGAAATCATCAATAGTCTGACGGTAATCAGTAACCCCTGCTCGAAACTGTTTGGCACTAGCCTGGTTGTTATTTTCTAACCGGGTAGCTACGGCGTTTAAATGAAGATACAGATACTCATACACCTGCAGACGGTTGACGCGCCCGCGCAGATCGTTAGGTCTGAGGGTATTTTCAAGATACGTTTGAGCCTGTTTGCACTGATTTTTAACAACCTCGGATGAAGGGGATGTTTGACGGGCGTACGTTGCTGGCGCAAAGACAAGCAGGGCAATAATTAAGAGGAGGGATAGTTTTTTCACACTTTCAAGTATAGCATCAGATCACTTGGTAGTACGCGTCTGTTTTTACAATCAGACCATCTTTCTCCAGTGTCCTGAGTGCTGTTTGTAGTCTGGTGTCAGTAAATAAAGCTTGTAGTTCTGGCAGATTTTTTGGTTCGCTTAAAATACTGCGCAGTATTTGGGCGCGCAGCTGACGAAGTGATCCTTCAAACGTTGATTGCTTTTTATATGCCGCAGCGCGAGTACCCGGATTTTTATGAACTGTTTTTAGGTGAGAGCCGTAATCCATCAGCGCCCAGTACCACTGCCGCGGGTTTTTGACATCAAGCGTCGCTTGAATGAACGGCAGCAGCTGCGCGTCACTGACTACCTGCTGGTCGGCAAAAAAGTGATGTATGAACACCGTTCGAATATTTGTTTCAATAAAAATGTGGGGTTGATTGTAGGCGTATACACAAACTGCCGCAGCAGTGTTTGCACCAATACCTTTGAGGTGTACAAGATCTGAAACCTGCCACTCGCCCTGATAATTACTGAGTACTTGCGCGGCCTCATGAAGATACAACGCGCGGCGGTTATAGCCCAGCCCTTGCCACACCGTGAGCACCTCTTTCAGGGGAGCCGCGGCCAGCGCTTGAAGGTTCGGAAAACGCTCAATGAACTGATGGTATTTCAGGGTAACTCGTGGTACCTGCGTCTGCTGCAGCATGAGTTCACTCACCAGTATGTGGTAAGGACTCAGCTGATTCTTTCTACTCAGCGGCAATGCTGGTGGGCGCCAGGGTAATTGACGGCCATGGTTTTTAAAATAGGTCTGAACAGTTTGTATGAATTGATCGGTGTGCACTACCAGGCCAGTATACTAAAGTTGGCCGTAACCAACATTAGAGACATCGACAATTTTTGCCATTTTCCCCGTGGTGACGTCCACCACGTAGTCAGCCGTCTCCTGATTGGTAGCGACTCTGGCAACAATAAGCTCGGAGCTGACCCAGCGAATTGGATACACCAATCCGCCCTCTTTGGTGACTATTTTTTCGGTGCCGTCTTTGGTGTTGCGCACAATCAGCGCGCCCTTACCATCACGCTTGTCGGCAAAAGCAACCTGCGTAGCGTTTTGGCTGAGACCAAATTGTTTGACACTGCCTGGCTGGCGGTCGATTCGGGTGGCAACACCCGAGCTCACATCTATTTGATGATACTGTCCATCGACCGTCTCCAGCTGAACTATCCCGTAGTTGGTCTGAACACCATAACTTACTTGCTTGTCTTTCAGATAGGTTTTGCGTGCATTATTTGTAAGCGAGACACTGGTAAGGTCAGCGTTGGCGATTGGTCGGTAGGCATCGGCTGCCATGAATAGTAGTGAATCACCAGCTGCTAGAGCCAGCTGAAAATAGTTAGCGCGCGCCTGCTCGGCTAAGGTACTGGTGAGCACGTTATAACTTTGAATACGTGCAAAATTTTTGTCGTCGTACTTTACGGTCGGAATAGTTTTAGTGTAGAGCATGGTGTCACCCGCCCAGTCCAGCAGACGGACATCGCTGCCTTCGTCTATTTTCGTAAGGCTGGCTTTTTCGAGGTCAACTTTATACACACCGGCAATAATTCGATCATTCTGGCGCGCACCATCGCGCGTCGCAACTAGCACTGCTTGTTTGTTGGAGCGATGCACCGAAAACTGCAAAAAGTCAGCATTTTCTTTGCCGGTAGCTTCAATAATTTTCTTTTGATTTGTGCCGTCGAGATTACTAGAGAAAATATCAAAGTTGCCATCACGTTTGCTGATAAAGTAATTTTTAGCACTGGCAACTAAGGTAACCTCTTTACTGAACACTCCCGGGTCAAGCTCTATGTTTCTCGCATGGTAGCCCGGTGCCTCTATTTTAATGTCAGTTTTTTCATCTGATGGTGGAATAATTAGCGTGGCCAGCCCTTTTTTGTCAGCCGTTGCCGTCGCTTCACCGCTTGTCAGTTTTGCGCCAGGTATTGGTTTGTTGGTGAGCCAATTTTTAGCATTAATCACCACCTTAACGCCAATTGCCTCCACCGTGGCATTCATTTTTGTCAGCCCCAGGCCAACTGTTTGGTTGAGCTGCTGACGGCTGTAGCCTGGTTTTTCTAAGCGGATGGTACGGTCACCGAGTTTTACCTGAGAAACGTGTAGCTGCCCAGCGACATCAGTTGAACCAACAACCACTTCGTCAATGAGTACATCAACATCGGTGACAGTCACGTTGCTTGTTTTTTCTTGAACTAAAACGCTCAGGCTACCGCGAAAACCGAGTGAGTTAAGAATAAACCACCGGGTCAGTGGCAATGCAAAGAGCGCACCCACTACCATTAACACCCCGCCGCTCACCAGTAGTATCACTTTGCGTTTGTGGCGTTTTTTCTCTTCAGGCGTGCGCAACTGTTTAGCACGTTTTTTGGCGGCTTTTTTCTCCTCTTTACTAAGGGAGTCGACTTGTTCAAGATCATCATCAGAAATACGCAGCTCTTCGAGCGGGGCTGCTTCTTCATTATTTTTTTGGTTCAGTTCCTCAGCCATGCCACCCTTTATACGTTAGTAGTGAACAATTACTTTCGTACCCACTGGCGCCCAATTATAGACCCACTGGGCATCAGCATTTGTCATATTTACACAGCCATGACTTGCTGGCGCCCCAAATTTTTTGCGCCACCAGGCACCGTGCAAAGCATAATCTTGGTAGAAGTAGCTCACCCACTCAACATTGGGAATATTATAGTAGCTGCCATCTGCCTTTGAGCCGCCCTGCATGGTTTGCTTGCGTACTTTTAGCCAAATGGCATATTCACCCGTTGGCGTGTCGTAACCCGGGAGACCTGAGGCAATCACAAATGTTTTGACTGGTGTGGCGCCCTCATAGGCGGTGGTAGTTTGGCGGCTTAAATCAACCTCAATCCATTTGTCATAGCCTTCAAGATTGATGGTCTTGGCTTTGGCGACTTTAATACTCATCTGCAAAGTAACGTTTTGCTGATCTTCAACTGCCTGAGTAATTTTTGCAGCCAGACCAGCTTTATCGGCCAGCTCGGTGCCATCACGACCTTGTTGCAAAACAACCTCTTTTTTTGTTTTCTTATCTTTTATCACTTTTTTATCTTGAGGGCTGCTTGAAACCAACTTGCCAATAGATTCCACGTAACTTTGCACCTTGGCGCCGTCAACAACCAGTCTTAAGGAGCCATCCTTTTGCGGGGTGGGTGTCAGCCACACGGCAATATCGGCCGGTTGCGCCTGGTAGGTTCCGGTTGAACCTTGCAACATAATTGTTCGTGATACCGCTTCAGTTGCTGGTTTTAGAAGTGGCTTGAGCTTTTCTTCGGTAATACGAGCAGGCTTTTTGGTAGTTTCAACTTTCACCACTTGGGGACTGAGATTATCCGCTGACCTTTGAAGCTCCTGGGTGAGGCGCGTCGTATCAGGCCCGGTGCCATCTTTATGGGTACTAATTACAAATGCGGCGGTAGCTGCGTCGTAGGTTAACTGGGCATCTTCGCCGTTCTTCGTTAAGCTCGGAAACTTGGTTTCGACGTACTGAGCGAGCAAGGTGCTATTAACCTCAACCACGGCGGGGACTTCTTTTTTCTGCCAGAAAAGGAAACGGCCAAAAGGACTGTCGCGTTTTGCGCTGAGAGCCTGTTCAACCGTTTTATCAACATCTACCTGATAGCCAATTTCTTTCAGTGCTGGTTTGAGCTGTTTCTCGCCACTTTGCAGCGTAACGGTGTAGGTTTTGGCTTGGTTTTCCAGCTGCGTCGTCAGTTGATCGGCCGATTTCGAACTGCTGGCAACACCGGCCACTGTCACACTTGGTAGCACCTTCCCTTTATAGAGTTGTCCGAAGGCGCCAACCACAAAAATAAGCAGCGTCAGCGCAAGGCCTGCACCAATGAGCGCAGGCTGCCACCAATTCTTAGGTTTAGGCTTGGCCTTACTTTCTGGTGGAGCTTGAGGTGGCTCTTTCGCCTGGGCAACTGTTACCTGAGGTTCATCAGGTGTTAGTTCAGGCTGCAGATCAGATGTATCTTCAATTGATTCCTCACTACTCTCCGCCACCGCTTCAGCCACAATCACTTCGGTATGATCTTCTTTCGGCACGTCTAAAATAGCTGAAGTTGGTTCTTCAACTTGAGGTTCTTGCTTTAGCGTTTCATTAGCGTCTAGTTCAGGTGAATTCTTCTTGCTCTTCCCCATACCTCTACCTTTTTGTTCTCGTCCAGGAAACTACTATAAAGTGTACAACCTTATGCTTAGTTTTACAATCTACCCAACCTTGTTTTTATCTTCACCGGTTTCCATTAAGTTTATAAGAGTCTCTGTAGCCATATCACTTGACCTTTGCAAGAATCCAACGGAATTGTAAGCTGCACTAGAATTCGACGCATACCACCTCCCTAATGATAGCCCTTTAAATTTCTCTTGATTCTTGACAATGTCTAATGCCGCGCGGATTTTTCCAGATTTTATGGCATCGTAAAGATCCTCTTCATTAAGAATCCCATGATGAGCAATGCTTACAATCAGTGCGTTTTGCTTCATTAGGCTTAGATCAGACCCGCTCACGAAGTTTTCACCAGCATCATCACCAAGAGCAACAAAAATGATGTCACAGCTAGAAAATAATTCATTCTTGTTAACATACGTATAGTTGGATTCTTTTTTACTTCTGTTCCAGTACACAACTTCTTTGGCACCGATTGAGTTAATCATGTCCGCATACTGTTTCCCGATATGACCAAGACCAAGTACACCAACTCTTAGATCTGGCAAACTAGTGATGGTGTGAAATTTTACAGCGCCTTGAGAGCCGAGATCAAAAAGATCCCGTTGCATGGCGAGCGTTGCAGCAAGAGCCCACTCTGCGACTTCATAAACATTTGCATATGGCGTGTTTCCAATGTGTACACCTTTATCTAGCGCATATTTCCAACCAGGGATATGCCCCTTAAAACCAGTACCGGTAAATACAACTGCTTTTAACTTATCTGCAGCTTCAAACACCTTACTAGTGGCATATTCTACCCCCCCCCCAGCACATAGCCGACCTTGCCTTTTATTGCTTCAACCAATTCACCTTCGCTCATATCTGGTTTTTTGACTCTCACTACTTCATAGCCAGCGTCTTTAAATTTTTTTACATGCTCATCAAAGATGAAAAGTGTATCAGTTACTAAAATTTTACCTTTACTCATACGTGCAATCTTACCACTATTACAAACAATGCTGTAGTACTTGACAAAAGTGCATGCATTGTATACACTGTAGGCATTATGAAACAAAATACTGTACAACTTACTGTTCGCGGCGTGCCAGAAGATGTGGTTCGGGTGTTGCGTAAGCGTGCCGAGCTCTCCGGCCAGTCACTAAATAAAACACTCGTGAACCAGCTTTCCAAGGGCGTGCCAAAACAAGGCAAGCAGGATGTGTTTGAAGAACTGTTTGGTGCCAACACACTTGGTGATGATTTTGACGAGATCCTAAAAGAAATGCGAAAGCCTGATCCAAAGCTATGGGATTAGCGTTTGTTATTGATACCAGTGCGTACTCGCATTATGACCGCGGTAACGTACAAATGAAGCAGTTTATAAACCCTGCTACAGAGATACATTTACCCCTCATCGTAATTGCCGAGATACGCGGCGGCTCAAGGTATGGCACGCAGCATGAGGTAAATGAACGCAAACTGAGAAAATTCATTGACAGCCCACGCGTGAATGTTATTGCTCCCACCCTCAAAACGACCGAGATCTACGGCGAGATATTTGCAACGCTCAAAAAAACAGGCAAGCCGATTGGCTCCAACGATATCTGGATTGCCGCGCTGGCTATTGAACATAACCTGCCGCTGCTCACCACTGATACCGATTTTCAATGTATACCAGATCTGAAGCTACTTTAAGGGGTAAGGCGGTTTATGTCGCGTGGGAAGAGGATGGGAAGAGGGTGGCTTCGTTTTGTTTGGTCATTTCAAATCCTTTTTTGGTATGTCAGCAAGTTTGGCAATACTTCTTAGCGTACCTGTTTTTAATTCTTTATGCAGCGGCACAACGGTAGTGTATTTTTTGCCGTTTTTATGAGCAACCAAGACAACATGTGATCCACGCTGCCTAGTAATTTCAAAATTATGCTTTTTCTGCAAGCGTTTTATTGCCTCTTTACCGCTGATTGGCATATTTAGACCGTAACAGTTGTTAGAAATGTTCGGTGAGCAACATCAGCTTGCATCTTGTCTGACCCAACTTCTTCAAAGTATAGTACCAGTGCCTCTTGCAGATTTACTAAAGCATTAGAAAGCGTGTCGCCTTGGCTGGCAACACCAGTATCCGGATTCATCGCAACAAACCCGCCATCTTCCTCTGTTATAACTGCGTTTAACACTGTGCTCATGGTTACATTATACCATATTTATGGCGTCAAGCGGTTGATGTCGCGTGGGAAGAGGGTGGCTTCTTTGACGTTGTTTAGGTTGAATAGTTTTTCAACCAAGCGCTCCAGGCCAAGACCAAAGCCGCCGTGCGGTGGCATACCGTATTTGAAGGCGCTGATGTAAGCCACAAAGCCAGGGTCTTCAGGGTCTCCGCCCATAGCTTTAAGCTGTTTAATCAACTGTCCGTAGTCGTGCTGGCGCATACTTAGAGTCGTAATCTCAACGCCTTTGAAAAGTAGATCCGCTCGTTCAGCAACATCTGGGTTTTCAGCGCTGGCTTTATGGTAGAACTTGAAGGTCTTATCTTTTGCTGACCATCCGACCACAAAAACAGCATCACTGCCCTTGTTCTTTTTAGCCCACTCACAAATCCACTTTTCCTCAGATGGAGCAAGATCTCCTTCTTCTCGGTGATCTTCTTTTGTAGCCTTGAAGAACATTTCGTGGATTTCATCTATTGTAATTCGAGGAATCTCCTCCGGTGTAGCTGGTAGCTTACTTTTTGTGACATTCCATTTTTTGAAGACATCTTCGCAGTTTGCCCAAGAATCTTCAACAACATGAATTAGTAAGCTTCCGACAGTATTTATTAAATCTTCAAATTCAATAAAGCCCATTTCAGCATCAACAGTTAAAAATTCTGACATGTGGCGAGTCGTGGCACTTGGTTCTGCTCGGTAAGTTGAACCGATCTCAAACACCCGCTCAAAAACGCCAACCATAATTTGTTTGTAAAACTGGGCTGATTGGGCTAAGGTGGCGGTTTTACCGAAGTAATCTAACTTAAAAACTTCAGCCCCCCCTTCAGTTGGTTCAGCCAGTAGTTTTGGAGTGTGAATTTCCGTAAACTGATTCTCGGCAAAAAAGTCTCTAATTGAACTTGCGACCTGCGCTTTTGTTTTAAATAAACCCTGCTCTTGTAAGTTTCTCAGCCCTATAACGCGGTTATCAAACAGTGTTTCAAGGTGCTCTGATTTGTGGCTCAGCGGCTTGTCGATTTCAATGGGCGGTTCATCTGTTACCGGCGTGATGATCTCCAGGGTGGGTTCGTGCAGTTCGGCTCCGCCTGGGGCACGTTCGTCTTCAAAGACGTTTCCGGTGACTGAAAGAACGGTGCCAATTTGCAGGCCTCTGAGTTTTTCGACTTCTTTTTTATCTTCCACTAAGACTTGGGTTAAACCAGCTCGGTCGCGAACGTTGATAAATGTCAGGCCGCCAAGCAAGCGTTTTTTATGAAGCCAACCTGAGATGGTAATTTGTTTACCACTGTGTGTTTTTACATTCTTACTAAGTACTCGTGTCATATTGTTCCTTTATGCTGTTGATTGAACGCTTGTAGGTCTCGGGCATTGACGTGCATAAATCCAAGCGAATTTATACGCCAGCCCGAAGATTACTATTATTCAACCAATAACTCATCAGAGGTCATTATACAATAGTTAGACCTTAGATGATAGAGCTTAGATCTTAGTTGGCGCTATGATTGTCTGACAATTAGCTACACACAGTGAGGCTAGTGAATGGCGAGGGTGTGTTTTAGGAGGTCGGCGATGGTGAGGAGGCCAGCGAATTCTTGTTCTTCGTTTTGAACCAACAGGACGTACTGCTTGGCGGAAAGAAACATCTGGGCAACCTCAAGTACAGGCAGATCTGCTGGCACCCAGATGACATCTTCGCTCATAATATCCGCTACTTTGTTGTGGGATTTGGCGCTAGAGATATCGGCAACTTGTTTCAGGCTGAGCATTCCCACTACCCCATCTTGTTTATTGATTACCGGGAAGTAGCCGTGGCCGCTTTTTTCTAAATCTGCCAGCAGCACCGGCCCCAGAGTTGCCCCTGGCGTCACGTGAGTTACTTTACGGGCAGGTGTCATAATGTTTTTGGCTGTTTTAGCACTTACCTCTAGCACTAGCTGCAAACGCTCTTTTTCTTCTTGTGCAAGTGCCGCTGTATGGCTCATAACGTCAGCGAGTTCTTCTGCAGAGCTAGGCATAATTACGTTTTGTTTTGGCGGCAGCCCAATTGCCCACCACAGTGGCTTTAGCTTTAAAGAAATAGTAAGAATAAGCTCCAGCATACGCTCAAATAGCTGGTAGGCGGGGTGCTGCACCCAGGTAAATCGGCGAAGAATCATAAGAATCAGCGCCATAAGGAGCACCCAGACCACTCCCAGAACAACGGGATCAAGCAGATACGTCCACAAGGTGACGCTAACGGTGAAAGCCAGCGTCAGCTCAAGCTGTTGTTGACGGCGAACATAAGGCAGATTTTTATGCAGGCGGCGCATGAGTTTACTCCTGGCGTCATGCTTGCCTTCATAGGTTTCTTTTATTTGAAAATCGCTCAGCGCATAGCGGTTCAGATCAACCGCACCTACAATTAACAAAAATAGTTGGTCGAGAATAAGAAGTACCCACAATAACGTTCTCATGATGAGCTTATTTTAACCCCTCAGGTGGTAATAACCAAGTAATAGCCAGGGTGTGATATCATAGAAGAACAGATGAGGAGCAATACATAATGAATAGATTTTGGATTATTTTAGCAGTAGTTATTGTCGGTCTTGTGGGGCTGTTTGTACTGACGAAACCTGAAAGTAAAAATAGTGAGTTTACCGGTGATGCCACCCAGATTCAAGATGATGATCACACCAAAGGCAACAAAGAAGCGAAAGTAACGTTAATTGAATATGGCGATTTTCAGTGCCCAAGCTGCGCTGCTGCTTATCCGATTTTGAAGGAACTCGAAGAAGAGTACTCCAAAGAAGTTCTTTTTGTCTTTCGCCACTTCCCACTCACCACCATTCATCCTAATGCACTCTCAGCCGCCCGAGCCGCTGAAGCCGCCAGCAACCAGGGTAAGTTTTGGCAGATGCATGATCAATTATTTGAGACTCAAGCGCTATGGGGACAGCTAACAAGCAATCAACAAGCAACCTTTGAGGGCTACGCCGAAGATCTTGGCCTGAACATGGAACAATTTAAAGCTGATTATGCCTCCGAGGCGGTAGCCGAGCGAATCAACCGTGATGTAACCAGCGCCAAACAATTTAACGCTACCGGTACCCCGACCTTTATACTAAACGGTGAGAAAATTGAAAACCCGTCTGACAAAGCTGCCTTTGAGGCACTCCTCAAAGAAGCAATTGCCGAATCAAAGAAATAGCGTCGTCCGTCTGAAACCACCTATACTTCGTCATCCTGAACTTGATTCAGGATCCAGTGAGTTTATTGATTAGATTCTGAATCAAGTTCAGAATGACGCTGGGGGTTTTGAGGTTCAGATATATCATGCCATGGACAAGCGCAAGCACTTTGTGGAATAATCAAGGGTAGTAAACGGAGTGTAGAAAATAAAGATGGACAGTGCAGACCTTTTTACGCAGATCAGTCTGGTAATGGTGCTTGGCGGTGCTATAGCCCTTATTATGAAAAAGCTTAAGCAACCACTGCTCATTGGCTACATTCTGACTGGCTTACTGGCGGGACCGCTTGTCTTAAACATTATTCGTGACGAAAAAGGCTTTGAGGTGCTGAGCACACTTGGTGTTGCCCTGCTGCTCTTTATTGTGGGGCTGGAGCTGAGCCTGAAAATTGTTTCGCGGCTGGGCAAGGCGGTATTTACAACTACTTTCGTACAAATAACTGCAGTAACGGCTATTGGCGCCGTGGCGGCTCGCCTGTTGCATTTTGGCCGTGTGGAATCGGTAATTATTGGACTCTGTTTGGCCATGAGCAGCACCATTATTATTGTTTCACTGTTTCATAATAAAAAAGAGACGACGCGGCTGTATGCCCAAATTGCCCTTGGCGTGCTGCTGTTGCAAGATATTGTGGCTACACTCGCCAAGATAATCCTCTCCGGAAGAGCCGAGGGCGACTCGTTAATTCGGCTCGGGCTTTTAATTGGACGCGGCGTACTTGTCTGTTTGCTTCTGTACGTGGCCAGTAATTTTCTGCTGCCTAAAATTGCCAAGTTACTACAATCGTCGAAAGATCTGCTGCTTATATTTTCGCTGGGCTGGGCGCTGGGCTTTGCAGTGTTATTCACGCGCATCGGTTTTTCAGTTGAAGTTGGCGCCCTTTTTGCCGGTGTCAGCATGGCTCACCTGCCATTGGCGCGGGAAATTACCACCCGTCTGCGGCCGCTGCGCGACTTTTTCATCATCATCTTCTTCATTACCCTCGGGCATTCCTTAATTACCGCCAACAGCACCAACTACATTGTACCGATTATAATCTTTTCAGCTATCACGCTGCTCATAAAACCATTTGTGGTGCTGGCCACCCTTGGTGTTATTGGCTATACCAAACGATCCAGCTTTAAAACCGCCGTGTCACTGAGCCAGGTCAGTGAGTTTTCGTTAGTCTTTGCCGTTGCGGCTGTGCATGGTGGCTTCGCACGACCAGACGTACAAGCGGTGATTGGGTTTACGGCGCTCATCACCTTTGCCGGATCAGCTTACTTAATAAAGTACGACGACGAACTGTTTTTACTGCTTGAAAAGCACCTGCGCCTCTTTGAACGTCGCGCCACCCTGCACGACCACAAAGAATCAATGCATCACTATCCGGTGGTACTATTTGGCTACCGTAAAGGCGGAGCTGAATTTATTCGGACCTTTAAATCTATGAATAAACGATTCGCCGTGGTTGACTACGACCCTGAAGCCATTGAAACCTTAGAGCGGCAAGAAGTGCACTTCTTTTACGGTGATGCTACAGATATGGAACTGCTTGAAGAGGTAAATCTGGCTAAAACTAAATTGGTGGTTTCAACTATTAGCGACTTCCCGACAAATGAATTTTTAGCAGACTGGCTTGAAGCCCATAACCCAGATGCCGTCTTTATTGGCTCGGCTGAAAATGCGGCTGAAGCGTCGAGGTTATACGAACAAGGCGCCGCCTACGTAATGATTCCTCACTTTATCGGATCGGAAAAAATTAGTAATTTTGTAAAACGCTCTGGCTTTAAAAAATCTGAATTCAAAAAGTTTCGGCAAAAACATTTGTTGTATTTAGAAAACCACTACTCTCACGCAGATCAACTTAGCGACGACCAAAGTACGCAAGACCCAGCACCATCCAAAACAGACAAATAGCCAAGGAAATAGCGGTAAAAAGTGGTAAGCCAATGGCAATAATAACGGGCATGGCCAGTGCTGTGACTATACCACCACCTACAAATGGTTCAAACATTAACTGCTTGTAGCCGAAGCTTTCCATGGCATTCGTTTTATCATCTGGGTCAACCATGTGTAAAAAGAGAAGGCCCGTAGCGGTCATCCCCATACTCTGCGCGGCATTAACAATGCCGTTTTGAAACCAGTGTTTTTTAAACATACGTCGTGCCAACACCGTGAAGCCAAACATAATCCAGAAGATACCAGTGAGTGCCAGTAAGGCAAACACCCACAGATTATTGGCAATGTAATTAAGTGACATGGTCGCCACGGCGCTGGCAATAAGCACACTCAGGGCAATTGAGCTGAGTAGCTCTACCAGCGGGCGCGAGGTACTAAAACCCAGTCGTGACCACAGGGCTTGGGCTAACATACCGCCAAACATACAAAACGGGAAGAACGGTATGTATCTAAGGGCGTGCACGCCGTCATTCGCCCCCCAGGTACGGATTTCAATCTGCACCAGGCTCTGATAAATAAGCCAACCAAAAAATACACTAATGGCAATTAAAATGAGATGTGTTAGCACCTTTCTTGGTGTAAGATGATCGCGCAGTTTAATGCCTTTTTTGTTCAGTTCATAGACAATTCGGCGATGATATATTCGCTCGCGCAGCCCAGCCTTATAAACCGTTTTTATGTGTCCGCGCCGCCGTCCCCAGTTCACTAAAATAATGCCGCTAATCAGCGCCGTACACAAGCTGGCCGTGGCCAAACCAACTGCCAGTTCCTGACCCGCCTCAAAGCTGAGTTTTTCAAACACCGGCGTCATACCTGAAACGGTACCATGGCCGCCCTCAAAGCTCATCTCAATTAAAGCAGCGGTGATGTCGCGGACTTTAAACAAAGGTATTAGTATAAACAGCGTCAGCAAACCTCCAAGAGCATACTGCCCCCAGGCAAGCATCTGGCCAAAAGCCACTTGCGGTCCGGCCAACTTCCACATTTTACGAGCTGGCGAAATAGGCCGAGCTAAAAACAAGCAGGCAAAGACGACGTTAATAAGATGCTTGGGAAGCGTGTGCCAAAATGCATAAAAGGCAGGATCTATCTGCCACTCTGGAAAGTACTGCCCCGCCACCTGCGGACTGGCCAGTAAAAGCAATAACCCAGCAGCCAGAGAGCCAGGCAAAAATACTTTATTCACCACCGGCAAACGAACTGCCAAGTAACCCGCCACCAGGAAGGCGCCCATCACTAAAAGAGCATAGGTTTCAATTGCAAACATTACCTTATTTTAGCATAAGCGTTATCTGTAAGCGCGAGCATACGTTCGCCTGGAAAGATACACCAGCGCACCGCCAACACCACTCAGTGCAACCAGCATAAGTAGTGCCACGTTACTCCCCGTCCCCGCCAACTCATCTGCTGTGACCGCCAACCCCACTGGATCTTTGATCTTCCCGGTAGCTGGGTCAAGGTCGAGCTGGCCGTTATCAGTAATGGTGTAGGTGAGCCTGAGGGCTGGTTGGTCTTGATAGGTAGTTTCGGTGATGGTAGCGTTTTGGATATTGAAGTAGGTATTGTCATTGCTGTTGTACTTACGGGCAGTGACTTGGTTCGGTTTTAGGTCGGTGACAAAGGTTAAAGAAATTTCGTTGTTCTGGGCTTCGGTGTCAAAGCAGAAGTTGACGAGACCAAGCGGGTAGTTGTGGGCTTGGTCTTGGGTGGTAAGGTCGGATTCTTTACTTGTTGAAGAGCAGGTGAGGGTGGTGCCTTCGGGAGTCTGCAATCTCACTGGCTGGTTAGTTTCAGCGTTAGAGAGAACCGCAACATTGGTATCCTCACTGCTGCTATTTGGGTCATATACCGCCCGGGCAAAGTTGTTCCAGCCGGTAAGTTTGCCGTCGAGCCATTCGTCAATCACATCATCTGTGCCTATATCCCATAGGCTCGGGTTAAACAGATCGTACGTAGCCGCGTCATCTTCAAAGGCATATCCAGGCCCAGCCGTAGCCATGGCGTAGTTATCCAGCCCAGCAACTGGCGCTTGGTTAGCTGTGAAAGTTAGCGTGACTACCTCTTCTTCACCGGGAGCCAAAGATACTGCTGAGCCTATGTTACAACCAATTATCTTGTAGCCTTCACTGGCATGATTTGGCAGCAGCATTTCTACAGTTCCTTCTGGAGGAGGGTTACAGCTATTAGCACCGGAGACACTTTCAAAATCAAGCCACACTGGGTATATATCTGCTGGATATACTGACTTATTCACCGTCATGTTGCCTGTGTTAGTTATGGTCAATTTGTACTGCACGCTGTCACCTGTTTCAATTTCGCCCGTGTTCAGCAA
The DNA here is from genome assembly GCA_964424985.1 of uncultured Candidatus Saccharibacteria bacterium. GTDB lineage: Bacteria > Patescibacteriota > Saccharimonadia > Saccharimonadales > UBA7683 > CAYRKQ01. The sequence continues at coordinate 25,132 of CAYRKQ010000007.1, forward strand.
TGTTTTAGACAGACTAAGGTCAATAACTGGATCCATCCCGGGAAGCAGGGGTTCCAAGCGGCCGATTTTGTTTTCATCATATAATGTGAACCAGAGGTTGCCGTCGGGGCCGGTGATGATATTATATGCCTCGCCATACGCCGGCGGAAGAGGATATTCAGCGGTAACCGTGCCAGTGCCGGGGTCAACTTTGGCAATTTGACCATTCTGTTGACCACTCTGAAGCAGCCATAAGTTGCCGTCGGAATCAGTAGTGATATCTCCGCCCGGTGATACATCGGGATATTCAGTAATGGTGCCCGTATCCGGGTCAACTTTGGCAATGTGGCTAGACCCGCTCACCCATAAGCTGCCGTCGAGGTCGGCGGTGATACTGTAGAAGTTGTATGGAGCTGGGTATTCGGTAATCGTGCCGGTACTTGGATCAATCTTAGAAATATGATCGCCGTCAGGCTTAGTGAACCAGAGGTTGCCGTCGGGGCCGGTGGTGATATTATATGCCTTGCCGCCGGGAGTTGGAAACGAATATTCGGTGATGGTGCCACTAGGGGTAATGCGGCCAATCTTGTTCCCTCCCCACTGTGTGAACCAGAGGTTGCCATCAGGGCCATTGGTGATGCCTCCTGGCTCGCTGTCCTCTGTTGGAATATCATATTCAGTAATATCCCCAGTACTTGGGTTGATTTTACCAATTTTATTAGCTGCATACTCTGTAAACCAGAGGTTACCATCGGAGCCGGTGGTGATATCAAACGGACTGCTCTCTGGAGTTGGTGTATTATATGCGGTAATACCTCCAGGAACTGCCTGGGCTAGATGAGCTGGAATAATTGACAGTAGTAATGCTAGCGTGGCAGTGAGAACTGTTAGTGTTTTAACTAAGTGTTTCATTTTTCTCCTTCAATTCAACTGGTACGGGAATTGTTGTGGTAATGCTTATAAGTTTACCCCCCCCTAAGGATTCGCAAGCCTTGACAAAGCTTATGGTTATTGGTATACTTGATTTATTGCTTGTATTCCTATGGGGGAAATTTCGAGGTTATAGTGGTTGGTAGAGTTCGTGGTCTTTAATGTAGCTTGTAACTTTAGGGATTTCGTCTGGGGGCTGGTTATTTGTCTTGATGGCTTCGCGAACGTTAGATGAGCTAGCGTATGATTTTTTATGGTTTACCACGACAGCCTTCAAATCAAACCCTTGCTGCTTTAATTGGTCAATTTTCTGGCTCAGCCACTCATTGGTGTGATCGTTCTTCATCGCCACCACGAAACCGGCGTAGCTTGAACTATGAACAATATCTCTCCATTCATGGAGGTGTTCAAAAATATCTGAGCCGACCAAAAACCAAACTTCATGCTCCTTGCCGTAATGCTTGCTGGCAACAACCAGCATATCTTGCATGGTATGTTGGTGAGCCAGCTGGTTAGCAAACTCGTAGTTATGATCGATATTATCAATCTTTTCTGCTGCTCGCTCGATCATCGCCTGGCGGTGATCCCAGCTGGCGTGCGGTTTTTTTCGGTACGGCTCTTTTTCCGCCACAATAATTACTTTTTCAAACCCCGCCTGCGTGAGCGCCGCTTTAGCAAACTCAATATGCCCTTCATGAATGGGGTCAAAGGTACCCGCGTAAATTCCTATCTTCATATACGCCCAGTATGAATGATTTTGCGTTCAGTCACAATTACATCAAGTTGCTGGTCGTCTTTAGTATGAGGAATCTCGTCATATAAAAATTCACCGTACACCAGGCCAATTCTTACGGCTTTTTTGTGGTTAGCCAAAAACCAGTCGTACCAACCACTGCCGTAGCCCAAACGATTCCCTTGTACGTCTGCCGCCAGACACGGAACTATCACCACGTCGGGTGTACAATCTTTCTCAACTTTTGTTTGCGGCAAGGGAATGCCGTACCTGCCTATACCATAGGTGGTGTCCTCTCGCACCAAGCAAAACCCATCTTCCGACTCGTCTTCAGGTAAATATGACGTCCACACCTCATGCCCCGCCTCAAGTAGCCACTTCACAACTGGCCACGTATCAATTTCATTCTTCCTGGCAATTGGTAAATAGACATGAACTATTTTTTTTGATTCCAGGAGTTTTACATTCTTGAGTTTATCAAGAATACGCAGGCTCACACTCTGAACAGTTTGCCCTCCGTAAATGGAACGTTTTTCAGTTACTATTTTTCGTAAGCGAGACTTTATATACATATATCAGCGCCTATTATTTGCACATTACATCAGCTCCGCATTTTTGACACTTTGGTATCAGCTTGTCTTTCGGGCGTACATTTGTGCAGCCTTTTTTCGGGCATTTGAAGTATCTTGAACCATACTTATCATCTGGTAAATTCCCTTTACCACCAAAGACATCTTGCTGCTCTGCTCCCCTTTCATTGATGCCATCCTGGGAAAGAAGGTTTTCATTATTACCGACTCCTGAACACCCACCATAGGTTCGCTTTGCCTGGGTGCCCGACGTAATGTTCTCTGTTACTTGTCGAAGAAGTTCTTGTTCATAGATGGGAATGTGCATAGCCACGGAGTTCAATGTGCTGGCTACTCGATCGGTGGCGGCTGTTGATGTTTGTTCTACGCGAGTTACATATGAAGGGATATATTTGCGAACTTCTTCGACGAATGCAAAGCGGATTCTTTCTTCAAGGAATATGGTGTCCTGCTCAGTTGGCACTAAACCATTTGAGACGCGAAGGAGACTGTGCATTTCTTCTGGTGAGTGTCGCACAGATGTTTGCATAATTGATGTAGCTAATTGCTGAATGCGTGTGTCAGGCACATTTTGCTCATGTGAATAAGCAAGTGGAGCAATAAATTCATTAAAGTAGCGTTTTGCCAGACCTTGATGATCACGAATTATGTCAGTAACAGAGACTTTGGTTGAAGAATCACCAATACTGTCTCTATACCTTCTTATAAATTCATCGCCAAACCTCATCGCCTCATCGTCGCTTACGGAGCGTCTGAGGCCATGCTTTATCCACCTGCTATCGGTTTCAGTTTCAGGTATGTCTACGCCATCTTCAGCTTGTAAGTGACGTAGCATATCTTTGTCGCTGTCTTTAATTGAATAGGCGCCAGCGAGAATTTGGCCGTTAGACGAATGGTAGTACACCTGCAATACTGCCATACCCTCTCGATACCCTCTTATTCTCCAGTAATCAGGATTTGTTTGCAGTGCATCTTTTGGGTCCATGCAGACCACAGCATACATCTCACCTTCTTTGAGACTATCAACTATCTGGGCTACTTCGACATCACCGTCGTCACGCTCAGCCTGAATGACCATTTCTGGCTCATCTATTGCCGCTTGAAGTGATGCTCTGCGCCCCGCCTGTACCATGTCGACAATTGTGCGCCCTTTTGAATCGACAGCATGGCCGTTTATACGCTTGTATGGCCTCATTGGATTAAAAACAAGACGATCTCCGTACTCGGCGTCCGTCGCCAAGTTTTCACCAGCTGCTGTCGTGAAATCTTGCCAGGCCTCTTGGGCATCCTCGTGATCTGATACATCTTTGCCAGCCTCGAGCGCAATACTGCCCAAATACTTAAGTGCTCTCAGGGAACGTGCATACATTTCTGGGGCTGGAGAAAGTATATCAGAATCGAGCGGTCGTTCGACCGTCTCGCCCACCTCGCGAATTACCCCTATTGCCTCCAAAATAAAAACTCCTGTTTTTGGTGTTAAACCGAGACAGGAGTTTTAGTTAACAATAAACCCTTGAAACAACTGATGAATTGCTTCGTATAAACATTACTCCTGCTCGGAAGACTCACTTTGATTGTAGCGTGTATCGGGCTCTCACCCCGCAATATGCGGGGAACCGTTGCGGCACAGCGCCGGAGTAGAAAATGTATTCATACCGGACTTCCACCTACAGGTGAGTACAAATTGTTAACACTTTTAATTGTACGCCCCTCGCACGCCGCATGCAAGCTGATCTTGCCTCAATTGAGCTTTCCTAGCTTGTCATCCTGAATTTATTTCAGGATCTACTAATAAACTGTATTGGATCCTGAAACAAGTTCAGGATGACGCAGAGGGTTCGGCGTTCAGGTACCAAAGACTTGAGATAAGCATAATACTTATGCTAAAGTACAGATATGGTAAAAAAGAAGACGAATAAACGGTTTACTCAAAAGGTTCATAAAGTTGTAAAAAGTGATCTCTTTACAAGCGTGGCAATTGCCTCACTGCTGCTTAATATATTCTTTGTAGTAGGTCTTGTGGTACTCACCAATCCTGATACATACAACCGTGAAGTATACGAAAATGTGCGAGCTCGTTACTGTAAAAACATAGATGGCCTAGTAGACGACGCTGAAGAAACCGGTAACGGCGCACAAGTACTTGCCCAGTGGAAAATCACCTGCGTTTCTAAAGAGTTCCTCCCTTATTACAAAGAAGCGCTTAAAAAATTCAACGCTGCCTCAAACGATTAGTTTTTTGAAGCTTTCTTCTGCAGTTTTTCGTGAATTACCTTAAACTCATCTTGTAGTTGATCTAGTTCGGCGTCGGTTAAATCTTCAATGTCAACAAATTCTGTCCTGGCGTCTTTACTGGTGTTAATCAGCTCATCTAATTTTAGCTGCATGGCGCGGCCATCTCTATTTTGAGAATTTTGAATAATAAACACCATCAAGAAAGTGACAATAGTAGTGCCGGTGTTGATAACAAGCTGCCAGGTATTTGAAAAGTTAAACAGTGGCCCCGAAACCGCCCACACCACTACGAGGAACACTGCCAGACAAAAAGCAATCGGTGAACCAACTTTATTCGAAACGTTTGAAGAAATTTTATGAAATGTATCGGAGTGCGGCTTTGAAGACCCATCAGCCTGGTGACGTACCACCATTACTTTTAATTTACCGTTGATTGTTTTAAATGGTTGTTGCATAAGCTTTATTATGCCACACTTGCGTAAGCTTAGTCTAACCCGACTCTTAAAACCCGTGCAGCGTCATCCCAGCGAAGGCTGGGATCCAGCAAATAGAACTAGATTCCTGCCTTCGCAGGAATGACGAGCAGGGGAATCTGAAAGTCAGATTAAGCTATACTTAAAGAGTGAAATACCGTCTGAGCGTTATAGTACTGATACTGATGTTAGCTGGCAGCGCTATTGCTCTTTTTTACTATGTACGCGGCTCAACCCCTCCCCAAGCTACCGCTCCCGCACCAAGCCAGCCAACCGAGAAGAAGCCGGCTACTGCACCTGAGCCCACCTACCATGAGCCGGTTGATAACTTTGAGGCACGTATTACTAAAAAGAAGTTTGGCACCTATATTACACCGCAAACATCCCCCGTTCAGCCAGAGCGTTTCAGCGGTTACCACACAGGAGTTGACGTAGAATATAGCGATGTAGAATCTGACACCCCGGTCAAAGCTATTGCTGATGGCACAGTACGCTACGCAGGCTACGTTTCAGGGTACGGCGGAGTGCTTGTTATTGAGCACTTAGTAAATGGAGCGCAGCGAGTAGTACTCTATGGTCACCTAGACCAGACGTCATTGCCTGCCGTGGGCACCAAGATAAAAAAGGGTGCCCCTGTTGGCACACTCGGCAAAAACACATCGGCTCAGACCGACGGAGAACGTAAACATCTGCACTTTGCCATCTTACAAACAACACAGATTAATTTTGCCGGTTACGTTTCCAGCACATCAGCACTGTCTACGTGGATAGATCCTCTCACTTTGTATCAGTAACCTGACCCATGCAGGCTTTGGGTTCAGTTAAACTGAAGGTGGAAATTGTAGGTAGGTGGTATAGATAAAATGTACAAATTTTATTAAACCAAGGGTTATAAGAACCGTAAACACCACGAGCAGTATGCTGGCCATTTTTCGGCGCTTTATATACCGAATATTCTCTTTACTGTTGTGGCTTAGGCTGTAATCATTCATTATTCCTCTACCATACAGAGTACAGCTTAGCACCTATTGTACTCTAAAGCGACATAAACTAATGAGACTAAGTAAGGTAGTTTTCTCAAACAGGTCGCTTTAATTTTTTGTTTAATACCTTTGAATTTTTATGACTTACTTTTTGCTTGTCTAGTTGGTGGCTTAGTTTTGGGTTTTACTCTTTTTTGAAGTGATTATTCTGCGCAGTGCGAATGTAGCGAGACCAACGACCACTAGTAAACCGGTCAGCCACATGTAAAGTGCTTTTGACTGGCCGGTGGAAGCGAGGTTAGATGCTGTACTTGACGTAGCTGTGGCGAGACCGGCTGGGTCTTCGAAGGCGCCGTTTTCTTCACCGTCCATGTCAAGCTCGCCGCCATCAGTAAGCTGGTAGCTTACAACAATTACTGACGAACCATGGATTGTTGTTTCAGAAATTGAAGTGCTGTTGATAGTTGAATACTGGTTAGTGTTCGGATTAAACTTTCTGAAGATTGCGTCAGCTTTATCAACATCGTAGTAGTACAAGCTAATCGTAGTGGTGAAGCCTTCCTCGCCACAGTCAGCGGCAAAATCAAAGAGGCCATTAGCGTAATCGTAGTTTGGATCTTGGGCGGCGAGACTGCTCTCAGTTACCAGGTTATCGGTAGTCAGTTCGCACCCTTCCCCAGCGTCTATCGCGACAATTTTACCAGTAATCGGACTGATGTAACCACTGACGTTTGGCTGTTCGGAATCTGGGACTTCGTCACCGTTGAGATCCTCGCCAAGTTCATATGGTGCAAACGTTGGCGGCACATCTTCATTGGCCACCCAAACATCTTCAAAGTTCCAGGTACTCAGCGGAGCATTGCTGGTATTGTTTATAAAATATGTCGCCTGGCTGTCGTCGCTATTCACTGCGGTCACCACGCCGTCAAGACCATCTACAAACCCGGCAGTATCTTGGGTAGTACGCGTTTGATCATAATAGATACCTGTCGCCACCAGGTTGTCGTCCACTTCGACACCTTGGCTTTGTGCCACAATCGCACCCTGGTATACTTCGCCAACGGTATCGGTCGCTATTACCTTGCCCATGGCAAACACGTTTTGCAACGTAAATTCGGTGTTGTTGTAATCGCTCATACTCCCCACCAGGCCGCCTACTCCCCCTGCCCCCGTTAGGTCGCCCCAAGCATACGCGCGCTGGATACTAAAGGCAACCGGATACTGCTGGTATACGCTGTAACCAACGATAGACCCTACTAAGCCACCGACATCGACACTGTCGGCGATATCAATCGTACTCCACGAATATACATCACGTAGTGTTATTGACGATGACTCACCTTCTGGTACGGAATATTGGGCAACATTCGCGAAGCCAATCAGCCCGCCGAGTATGTACACACCACCTTCATCTGTGGCGGTAATACGCACATTGCTATACGATTTTTCTACGAGCAGGGAGCCGCCGTCATACGCCTCTACTTGGCCGACCAAGCCGCCAAAATAACTGCACCCGGCGCCGTCGTTGGTACACGTTATCGTACCGCCGTCAACGCTCGATCCGGTAATATGCGAGATTCCATCCACTGATATCTGCCCTGCCAAGCCGCCGGCTCGACTAGCCTCCACGCCCAGCGATACATTGCTTACGTGTACATTTTCGATCACCACCGAACCGGTCGCAAAGCCCACCAGCGCAGCCACCCTGCCCGCGCCGTTCACCGTAAAGTTACTGAGTGTGACATTCTTAAATGTCGCGCCGTTTGCTTGGGCGAATAGTGCTATGTCCCAGTCTGACTCTTCATCAATTGCTACATTGCGGATTGTATGACCATTACCGTTAAAGATACCCTGAAAACTACCGTCGTTAAAGAGAGGTTCTAGATCTGACACACCAGCACAGTTGATATCGCCAGTGAGATTAATGGTGTCGTAACGGTTGCTGTCACTCGTGAGGGCAAAGAGCTGCTCACAGGTTGAGATATTTCGCGTAGCGGCTGTTGTAGTGATGGTGAACTCTCTGGTTACTTGGACTGGAGTTTCTGAGGCAGCGCCAAATTCAACCACGTAATTACGCTGCTCGCTATCGCAGTTAAGGTCGTTCCAACCCTGCCCAACGATATATTCGGCACAATCTTCGTTACTGCTATTATTCGGTTCGCTCGAGTTCCAGTTGTTATACAGGTCTTCGTCACCTTCACCGACAACCGGCTGACCACCATCGTTGCCCTGCCAAAAATGGAGGCCCTCTTCTGGACCATCCATCCATATCCATTTATTTTCTTGGCCTTGGTCACTGGCACCAATCCAGCCATTGCCAGTGGTCAAGTGCTCAACAATAAAGCTATCTTCTGACTCACTGGTAATATTTGCAAGATACCCCTGCACTCCACCGTAAACAAGCTGTTTTGCAGCATCCCGTGCCTGGTTCCAAGTAAGTTCGGCGTCGATAATTTTATAGGCATGACCGCCGACAGGGTCAATAATAACGTCCGTAACACTACTCCCATAATCAGCCGTAACGGTGACTACCCCTGGTGTATTTGCCGTAAATGTGAGTGTCGCTAGAGTGCTATTGACGTCTTCGGGTGGGCCACTGACCACAACAGAAGCCGTGCCACCACCTGTCACATCGGCATCTTCCGTGCCAAAAGCAAAGGCTCCGCTTGTTGCGGTGATGGCAATACTAACATCATCGTTGCCAGTGCCGGTTATTTGCAAATCAGTGATCGCAACAGGCTCGCCCATTTGACCGGTTTTATTCACCGGCGTACTCAGATCTTCTCCCGCCGCAAACACTGGCATAACTAATGATACCGACAGTAAAGCTGCCGCAAACACACTAAAAACCGCCAACAACTGACTTTTAAATGTAGCCTTCTTACTCATTATTTTCCTCGCTTAGTTTCCCCTCACAAACAGATGTGTTTAGTGTAACATAAGCAGTGTTGTTGATTCAACGACTAACCAGTCTTTGACCGGCGTTTCATTAAGTGTTCACCGCTCAAGTACAACATTACCATAGCAATTTGGGTTTTGTTGCTATGAAAGGTTACTTTGAAAATTTTGGTTTCGCGATACAATAAGATGTATGAGTAGTACAAAAATCTCGGCTGGAACGGCACACCAATTGCCCGATGATCTTAAGAAGGCACTGCTTGCTAATGCAAAAACATTGACATTATGGAATGACATTACGCCACTCGCCCGGAATGAATTTATTTGCTGGGTTGAGAACGCCAAAGCAGTTGAGACTAGAAAGCGTCGTATTCAAAGAACGTGCGAAGAACTCTTAGAAGGCAAACGGCGCCCGTGCTGTTGGGTTGGCTGCATTCATCGCACCGATAAAGAGATGAGCCCTTCTCAAAAATGGGTGCTCAGCAGGACAGGCTAGGGTTTCAAGACCCAATCATAAGTCACTTCCAGGAGCCCATCTTCAAGATTCCACCCTGAAAAGAATGAGAAGAAATGGGTGGGGTTTGACTGACGCTTACTTACATTTTTTATAATTTAGGTTTGGCCTGGATGACTGTTGAGCTGGTCCTAGCCTTCGCAAGATTACTTTTTAGATTCCGTCCTTTAAATCTGGGATTGCCGGTAATTATTTCGGTGGTAGGAATAATTCGGGCTCGTTTGTGGTGGTCGTCAGGCAGTCCAGTAAGCAGCAAATAGCCTTGCCAGGCGGATTTACCATACTCCAGTTCAAGATGGTAATTGTCTGAAAGATGAGGCTCGTCTTCTACACCGTAGAGCGTGTAGCGGCCCATGGCAAGTGAGCAGTCTTCACGATGTGTTTTATGAGAATAGACAAGAATTTCGCCAATAGCTGGTGGTTCAACCCAAGCATATGTTTCGTTGTCCAGATATAAGACCTTGGTATTAGCCTTGGTTTCAATTAGTTTATAAAAGCCTGCTCTTAGTTGCTTGATCATAATGCCTCCTGCTGTTTTTATTTTATCACTGTCCTGTTTTAATGTCGTTGACGTAAATCAAAATCCAGCTGTGATCTTACTCACAATCTAAAGTACGAGTTCATACAAAAATGTAATACTACAATATTTCTAGCAGGCCTTTTGGCGAAGGCAATAGTGCAGATGGTCATTTAGCGGGGGTTATTGTTTGCAGATGGGGCAGATTTCTTCATCGACGAACCCGTAGCGCCAGGTGGTAAGTGCTTTTTTGATAGGTAAAAAGGTCA
>CAYRKQ010000008.1:0-34467 GCA_964424985.1 uncultured Candidatus Saccharibacteria bacterium
GCATTCGCAGGTTCGAATCCTGCCGTCCCAGCCAAGGGTAATCATAAAGAGGGTGTGGTCCGCCGCGGCGCACATTCGGGGTGAAGATTGCCAGTGGCAATATGCAAGGAAGCCATTCAGATTTTCAACTTGTTGAAAGTATGTATGTTTCGGGCCTGCTGAAAGTAGGTCGAATCCCTCCACCTTAGCATCAGACAACAAAGGCTCGGCTCGAATCCATTTACCCAAGAGACTTCAAATCTATGTCGCTAAAATACTTCTCATGCGACTTAAATAGATCGTAGTATGTTTCTAGTTTTGCACCTGATTCATTACTGGCAGCCTGATCACCCGCTTCTAGCCAGTACGCTCTAGCCCATGCCAGATGAATCGTGGTTGCGGCATACATGATGTCTCTATGTATACTTCCTCCCAACTCCTCATATCTCATTTCAAGATAAGGCCAAATCTCTTCTTTTGCCAGTTGGTAGAGAGCAAGCGAAGGGTGTGTTTTGCCAAAGCTAGACCAGTCAACAAGCCCCTCAACTGTCTGGTCATCATTCATAATAATGTTTTGCATATTTAAGTCTTGATGGCTGAGTACCGCTTGCTGGGCAATGGTCTGCGCATGGAGAGATAAGTAGTCCGCTGCCTCCTGAACAATAGACAGCCTTACGGGGTCTTTGTCTACATGAATGATCTTTGCGACCTTGTCACTGAGTATATGTCTTAAAAGACGGTCAGAATTTTTTGTTATCAATCGATCATCATCTGCAATTAACTTGGATGCATTATGCATTTTAAATAATACTGTACCTATACTTCTGCCGATTAAGATTGGGTCACCTGTATTGGCACGAATGACCAGCTCATGAGCAGTCTTTCCGGGGATAAGCTCCATTTCCGTCCAGTACGAATAAGACGTGCCGTCAATAACCTCGACTGCTGAACCGCTGTCGTATAGCTTGGGAATAGTGCAGCCGATATCTAGGTTTGAAATGTTCGCCAGGTAGGTAAGATTATCTATCTCATCTCGCCATTGTTGCTCACTCGTATGATACTTTCTAACGATCGTGGCTGATTTTTTCAGGACTATCCCATGAAAGCCTTTTGCAATTATATTCATATACTAATCGTACCAGATAGAACTTCTTTTGGGGCTTAACCATTGTGTATTGAGAGTTTTAACTCTTCCTGAAACACATCCACTAAACTCAGCCAAGATAGTTGATTTAAAGTCCAGTAAGCATTTACGCTACTGTACTTTTAATGTCGTAGGATTTTCTCCATTGCTTTGCCTTTGGCGAGTTCATCTATTAATTTGTCGAGGTAGCGGATTTCTTGCATGAGCGGTTCTTTAATGTCTTCTACGCGTATGCCGCAAATTACGCCGGTAATTTGTTTTCGAGAGGGGTTCATTTGGGGAGCCTGAGCAAAAAAGGTCTCAAGATCTGTCTGTTTCTTTAGCTCGGTTTCTAACTGTTTCTGGCTATACCCTGTCAGCCAACAAATAATTTCATCGACCTCTGTTTTGGTGCGCCCCTTCTTCTCTGCTTTAGCAGTGTAGAGTGGGTAGACACTTGCAAAACTAATGGTGTAGATGCGATGTTTTTTCATGATCTCCTTTTCACGCGCCGGCACTCTCAGCGTCGTTAGGCGTGTTGTTTTCGCATATCTTTGTATGATTGTTGAATTATTTCCTGCAAAACTGACATATCTACGTCGCTCAGCTTATTGATGTAGAGGCAGCCGACGCTGGTTTTGTGTTTGCCGAGGTCTTTTAGCAGCTCCTGGTAATTGTCAAAGCCGGGCATAATGTAGAGTGTCAAATTTTGTTTGCGGGGTGAAAAACCGGTTAATGGCCAATCTCCCTCTTGCTTACTTCTCTCGGACTTATAGTGGTACTGGCCAAAGCCAATCATGCTCGAGCCCCACATTTTAGCTTTCTCGCCGGTGATCTTTGAAAATAACTCAAGGAGTGTGAAGCTGTCGTTTCTTTTTACTTCATCTGGCACCGTCTGTAAAAAATCTTCGACACTACCATCATTTGCCACGGTCTTAAGAGTGCTCATACCAAGTATTATATGCTCATGAAATAAAGATTCAAGAATGCAGCTTGTCACCGACGATACATGAAGCAGCTATAGCGAAGATTTTTGGCCCGCCGGCTGCCAGCAGTTAGTAGACTGTCGGTGCTAGTGGGATTATTAAAAACTTTGCGGTATACTCATAAGTAGTATGACGCTCAACATAAATGTCGAAACAAGAAATGTCATTAAAGTTTTTACACTGGCAGTACTGTTTACTGTTGGTGTTTTTGCGCTCATAAAGATGTATGACGCATTGGTTTTAATTGCTACCGCAGCATTTTTTGCGTTAGCCTTAAACCCCGCTGTGAGTTTCCTTAGCCGCTACATGCCAAAGAAAAAACGTGGTCCCGCGGTGTTTTTGGTGATGATTACGGCTTTTGCGCTGCTCAGCGTGCTGATATTTTCTATTATTAAGCCAGTAGCTAATGAGGCCTCGGCGTTTGCGGACACTGTGCCAGAGCGTATTGCCGAACTTAATAGTACTGACAATGCGGTGGGTCGAGTTATTGACAAATACAATCTCCAAGACGAAATTGATAATGTCGTAAATTCGGCGAAAGATCGTCTGCAAGAGTTTGCTCAGCGTGCCGTGAGTAAGGCGGGTCAGTTTGGCAATAGTTTAATTACATCTGTGACCGGCCTGGTAATTACCGTGTTGATGTTACTCAATGGCCCACGACTCCTTAAGCATTCGGCAGATAAATTGTACCGCAGTAATCTCCTGCGCGAGCGACATGAAAAGATTTTTGGCAAGATGTATGGTGTGGTTACCGGCTATGTAAACGGGCAAGTCGTGGTTGCACTGGTTGCCTCACTGGTCGCCTTAGGGGCACTGTTTGTTCTTAAGGTGCCTTATCCGCTGCCGCTGGCCGCTATTGTATTTGTTTTTGGTCTCATCCCGCTGATCGGCAATACCATTGCAGCCATACTCGTCGTATTATTCGCTTTGATTTTGAAAGATCTTACGGCAGCACTTATTTTAGTAGCCTTCTTCGTACTGTATCAACAAATTGAAAACGCTACCTTGCAGCCATTGGTACAGGGTCGCACTACCCAGCTACCAACACTGGTCATATTTGTTTCAGTGGTACTTGGTGTGGCACTGATGGGGCCAATCGGTGGCTTGTTTGCAATTCCTGCAGCCGGCTGTGCCAAGATTTTGCTGCAAGATTATTTAGATAATCGCCCTACTCACCCCTCTGATACGCCAAAAAACTTAGCCAGCAAACTTAAAAGCAGCCTCAAAAAAGCCGCCAGCTAACCACCAGTGGCGCACACTAGCCCTAGCGTACTTACGCTATATGTAGTGTTGCTCAGGCACGTGACCAGATGGAGCCGTGGTCGGTGTCTTTAATTTCTAGGCCCTGTTCTTTGAGCTGGTCTCGAAGTTCATCAGATTTTGCCCAGTCTTTGGCGTCGCGAGCGGTTTCGCGGTTTTTAATGAGTTGCTTTTGTTCGTTAGTGATATCTGGCTTTAGTAGGTCGATCCCAAGCAAGTCTTTGATATTCTTCAGAATATCGTCATCTGGTGTACTTTTATCGAAGTACTGGTCGATAGTAGCGATAGCTTGAGGCGTATCAAGATTGTCTTGTAAGGCTCTAAGAATGTCATCTCGAGCTTGCGATGCCTCGTGACCTGATCTAGGTCGAGAGATCTGGTCTTTGTCTGCTGCTAGATCCTTCGACTCCGTTTCACTTCGCTCAGGATGACGGCTCTGGGTTTGCCAGCGGAGGTCGGCGGCGGCTTGCCAATTTTTCAGGCGGTTTTGGGCAGCCTCAAGAATTTCCCAGGTGAAATTACTTTCGTTGCCGTAATGACTGCTTAGGACGAGAAGCCGGAACGCTATTGGGTCAAAGCCTTTTTCTTCAATGTCTCGCAGTGTATAAAAATTGCCTAAAGATTTACTCATTTTTTTACCGTCAATGAGAATGTGATTGTTATGTACAAAATATCGTGCAAATTCTTTTTCTCCACTTGAGCCGCAGCTTTGGGCAATCTCATTTTCATGATGTGGGAATTTAAGATCAATACCGCCGGTGTGAATATCAAATGGTACTTCGAGTAGTTTCTCGCTCATGGCGGAACACTCAATATGCCAGCCGGGGCGACCCGCCATTTCAATCTCTTTGCCTTCATGCGTGAATATCGCATCCCAACTTGGCTCGCCTTCTTCTGCCTTCTTCCAAAGTGCAAAATCGCTGACGTGATCTTTGTCGTACTCGTCATTTGCAATTCGTTCATGTTCGTGTGAGCGGTCAATCTTCTGTAGTAGACCATACTTGAACCCGGCCGTTTCGTACTCTTTTATAGAGAAGTAAATACCGTCGTCTGCCGGATACGCGATGCCATTGTTCAGTAACTTTTGCGTGAGGGCGATCATCTCTTCGATTGTTTCAGTAGCGCGTATATATGTGAGAGCTGATGTATCGTTACCGATACGTTCGATATCGTTTTTAAATACATCTTCATATTTTCGCGTCAATTTCTGCAAGGCGTCCATTGGGTCAGCGTCGGGATAGTCGCGTTTGCTGTCGCGGATAGTCTTATCGTCAACATCGGTGATATTCATAACGGCCGTAACATCATACCCTGAGGCTGCAAGCGTTCGTCTGAGCAAATCAGCATAAATAAATGCCGAAAGATTTCCAATATGCAGATTGTTGTACACCGTTGGTCCGCATGAATACATCTTCACTTTTTTATCTTCAAGCGGTCTGAACGCTTCGACTTTTCGGGTGAGAGTGTTATAGAGTTTCATAAATTACTTTCTATTGTACTGGATTTGCGTCTGCACGGGAACGACTAGATGAAGCTAGGCTGGTGAGATACAGGAACATACCGTAACCAGCCACGAATTCCGTTGGCGGCTCAGGCGTTTCAAACCCTTCTATACCGTCCATGGTTCGGAGTACGGCGTAAGAACCGACTTCTTCGGCTGTTTTGTGCAGACGCAGCACAGTTTGTTCGTCTGTAAGCTGATTTACCCTCGCCTTCAAAAGCTGGCTGTACCAGATGTCGTGTACTTGGTTAAGTATATCGATAATGCTTGCCCCTATTTCGCTAGAACTTCTGCGCTTACAAGATTAAAACTTGGTCGGGCGTCATCATAATTCAGTCCGAGTATTATCCCGGAGCCCTTGAACTGTAAGGATGGCAGGGGTTCGGTATCATGAATTTTGTATGCGCCAATAGCGAATGGTTCGGAATCAAACAAATGTGAATCCCTAACTAGCACCCCCGTATGATTTTCGGCAATGTCGTCGAGTCTTGTGGTGTCGTCTAGCCACAATGCGCCGTGCACTGCATAGTGCGTGGCTCTGGCTACAACCTGTGCCCGATCAGGATCTTCTGGCGTCAGAGATGCAAGCAGCCTATCGTAGAGTGCGCGCTGTGTTGCGCCGAATGGTAGTCGCCATCGTTCTGAGCTTGGGATGGTTAATGTTTGTGACATGGTAATTCTCCTTTTACCCGCCAAACTTTTTAAAAGTTTCGGAGGGTGAATATTAAAAAAGCTCGGTTGCCCGAGCTTGAAATCTGATTATTATTTTGATCAACAAGAGCAACGTGTACAGGTACAGTTGTTGCAGCTACAGAGTTGGTTGGTTGTTAGTTTCTTCATAACTTAATAGTATCACATTATTTTGACAAAAGTTCCTGGGTTTTTTGGATGATTTCTTTTTTGAGTTCTTCTAATTTCCAATCCGTAGTTTTAAATCCTGAAGCATAATTATGGCCTCCTCCACCAAAATGGGCGGCTAGTTCGCCTGCGATGGGTTTGCTTCCGCGGATTTTGCCGGTGATTTTGCCATCTGGATAGGTTTTTAGAGCTACGGAAAGTTCTACGCCAGTGGTGTTTCGCAGTTCTTCCAGCGCCAACATGCTGGGGTTGTAGTGGGGGCTATATTTTTCTATTTCTTCCCAGGGGATTTGAACTAGAGCTAGTTTTCCGTCGAGGAGATATTCAATGCGTTGCAGCAGCGTACCCTTGTAAGTGACGAGTTCTCGGCTTTTTTGCATAATTTCACGTCGCCGAGTGTCAATGTCGCTCATTTTAGCGCCATGATCGAGCATTTCAGCCACTATACGCAGTGTTTGGCTGGTGACGGCTTCGGTGGTCATGCCGAGCGTGTCAGCCAGGGTGGCTTCAACAATGTGGGTAGCGCCCATAGCATTTATCTCCCATTCTTCTTGCTGTGCTAACTGATACACCAATTCGCCGGTTGCGATCACTGCACCTTCGCCTTTAAAGAATTCAGCGTGCTCAAGTGGCAGGTCATTTTCCACTGGGTGACAATCGAGTACTAAGACTGGCTTTTTGTTGATTGCTGTCAGTCGTTCACCTTTGAGCGTGTTTTCGAGCAGACTGCCGGTAACGGTATCAACAATAATAGTCAGATCAAACTCTTTGGGAAACTCATCAGTAATTCTGTCTTGCCCCTGAATATAGCGCAGATAGTCGGGAATGTGCACATAGCTGTATATTGTCACCTCTTTGCCAGCGTCACCAAGAATTTCTTCCAATGCCAAGGCAGAGGCAACGCTATCGCCATCCGGATTCTCCGGCTGTAAAACCACAACTTTCTTAATTTCAGACCACTTAATCATCTGTTTATTGTATCATGAGAACTATAATATTGTGCGGCCTTGGAGGGCGTGTTTAAGGGTTATTTGGTCGGCGTATTCTAGATCTATGCCTACGGGGAGGCCGCGGGCGAGGCGGCTGATTTTTACTTTCACGCCGGCTTCTTCAATCAGTTTTTGTAAAAACAAGGCAGTGCTTTCCCCTTCTACCGAGGCGTTGAGGGCTAAGATGAGTTCTTCTACCCCATCTTCTTTAATTCGGGTGACCAGTTCATGCATGTGGAGTTGCTCGGGGCCAATGCCATCAATGGGGCTAATGACGCCGCCCAGAACGTGGTAGGTGCCTTTAAATTGACCAGTTTTTTCTAAGCTGACGATATCTATGGGGTCTTCCATGACGGCAACGGTTTTTTTATCTCGCGTCGGGTCGCTGTAGAGGCTTGATACTTCCTCGGAGCTATCAATGAGCGCAAAGGTCTTGGGGCACGTCTTGAGGCTGCTGTGAAGGTTTTGTAGCGCATTGGCCAGCTCAGTAGCGTCACGATTGGAGCGCTTCAGCACGCCAAGGGCGTAACGTTCGGCGGTACGAGGTCCTACACCAGGTAATTTACCGAGCTGTTCAATGAGATCTTCGAGCGCTTTTGGAAGGACGCTCATGCAAAGCCCCATGAGCAATTAGCAATTGGCGATGAGCCATGCATTAGCAATTGGCGATGAGCCATGTTCGAAACATTGTAAATCGCTAATTGATAATTCATTGAAAATTGTAAATCGCTAATTGATAATTAGAGCCCTAAGTTGCCTAATTGTCCCATCATGGGCTTCATTTTTTCGGCGGCTAGTTGCTGACTTTCGGTAATGGCCTGTTTCACTGCTTCTTCGATCCAGGTTTCAAGCTCGCGGATATCCTTCAAATCGACTTGGTCAGGGTCGATGGTGATCTTTTTCAATTTCTGCTCGCCGTTAATTTGTACGGTCACCGCACCGTCGCCGGCTTCAACCTCGACAATTGTTTTGGAAAGCTCTTTTTGTAACTTCTTTACTTGCATAAGCATCTTTGCTTGGTCTAACATGTTCTCCTCCTTTATTTACTACTAGTATACCGTATTTGCTAGAGAGTCGTCACAATCCAGCGAACATTATTTTCTCGAGTACTACTGTTGAGGGACGTATGTATTCCTGAATTCACGAGTGGCTTGTTGCCGTAGCTAATAATACGTTGCCCACTGCTGAGTTCTATGGGGTCAGATTTTAAGACAAAGCTAATTTGACACGTATGTTTGGCGCTCTCGACTAAAGTGACTATCTCCTGGGGTGCTCCAATGATGACACAGTCCCCTTCTTTCGTTAGCTCTTGCTGGAGCAGTTTGAGATCTGGCGTGAACACGGTGCGGGTGGCAGTTTGATTAGGCCAGAGTACAAAGTATGACTGGTAGTGTAAAACGGCGGTGGTGGCTATCATAATAGCCACTGGAACGTACAGTACCACTTTGGCGTAAGGGTTTTTTGGGAAGGTTCGTTGCCAACGGTGGATGAAGTGACGCAGGCCAGCTGTCATAAAAATTGCCGCAGGAACCAAGAGGAGGCTTCCGCCTCGTGATCCGGAACTCAGGCCACTTGCCACGGCAAGCACCACGGCGCTGCTAATAACAATTATGTTGAGGCGGTTAACGCGGGTGACCCAGAGCATCATCAGCCCAAATAACATAAAGACGAATTCAAAGAAACGAATTAAGAAGATGTCGCTTGGACCAAGCAGCGGATTATTATCTGGCCAAATCATTACTATACCACTTGAATTAATAACAAGATTTTTGAAGTAGTCCCACATAGAGAGCGTGCCAACAAGTCCAAATAGTGTCTTTAGAAACGCTATGTCTTTTACTGAAAAGAAGATAACTAGGCTGGTGGCTACAAGTAAGAGGCTTGCTGAGCCGACTTTTACAGCATTCGGAGCTTCGATGATTCGCTTTTTGAACATGCCGCACAGACCAACGCCAATTGTTACCGTAACAACAGCGTAAATGCCGTACGGTATAAACAGCAACATACTGGCACCAAGGGCGTAGGCTAAAAGCCAGTTGGTCTTTTTTTCAATCAATTTCATGAGTGAAAAAATCATCAGGCAGAACCAGAGGCTGAATTCTATCGAGCCGGTTCCCAGGCGGGCAATAAATAAAAACCAATCGGCGCTAAGCAGGAGTGCCGTGGTGAGCAGGGCGGTGACTTTTCCAAACCACTTTTTTAATAAGCTGTAGAGCAGTAGCACGGTGACCGCGGCAATGATGATGCTTGGCAGACGAAGGCTGATAGCCGACACACCAAAGAGGTGCATGCTGAGCCATTGCAGCACGGAATGAAGTGGATAGATTGGCTGAGCAATAAAATCTGTCAGGGTTATGTTGCGGGCGGCTGTCACTAGTTCACTCTGGCTGATTCCCGGTGCGATTGATCCAAGCCGCCAGGTAAAAAAGTAAATTGAAAACAAGAAAATGATAAAGTAGGCAAAGATGTAACGGTAGTTGTAGAGCACCAGGCTGCGCAGCGTGCTAAGTTTTAACTTCATTATCTTTCTAGTATACCATTTGGTACTAGTTTAAATAACAAAACCCAAGCACCAAAATACAAATAAATTACAAATATTCAAACTACAATGTTCAAAACCTTACGTTTACCATTCTCGGGGATGACGTACCTTAAGGTTTTGGTGTTCGGTTTGGAAATTGGTATTTCGGAATTATTTGGGATTTATTATTTGGAGCTTGTAATTTCCCAACTAGTGGCTGGTATCGAGGGAAAGGAACTTTAGTTGTTCGGGGTGGAAGTACAGTTCAATTCTGCCAGTTGGGCCGTTACGGTGTTTGGCGATGATGAGGTCGGTGATGTGCTGACGGTCGGTTTCGGGGTTGTAGTAGTCTTCGCGGTAGATAAACATGACAATATCGGCATCTTGCTCAATGGAACCGGATTCACGCAGGTCGGAAAGTTGCGGAATTTTATCGGGGCGCTGCTCAACGCTACGCGAAAGCTGGCTGAGTGCTACAACGGGTACATTTAATTCACGGGCAATCAGCTTCAGGCCGCGGGAGATTTCAGAAATTTCTTGGACGCGGTTGAAATCGTTACCACGGCCGGCGCCGGTCATCAACTGCAAATAGTCAACCACAATTAACCCGAGTGGATGCTTATTGGCTTCGCGTCGGGCCTTGGTGCGCATTTCCAAGACGCTGATACCAGGGGTGTCATCAATAAATATCGGGGTTTCGCTTAAAGACCCCATGGCGTGACCAAGCTTTTCAAAATCTTCGTCGTTTAAATCACCGGTGCGAATGCGCCAGGCGTCAACACCGGCCTCGGCGGCTAACATTCTGTCTACTAACTGATCTTTACTCATCTCCAGGCTGAAGAATAAAACGGCTTCTTTTTCAAACGAGGCGACATTTTGCACCAGGTTTCCAACCAAGGTAGTTTTACCCATGGCCGGCCTGGCGGCGAGGACAATCAGATCAGAACGCTGCAAGCCAGAGGTTTTTTTGTCCAGGTCTGTCCAGCCGGTGCGAATACCTCTGAGGGCGCCTTTATTTTTATGCAGTTCATCGAGGCGGTCAAAGCCTTCAGCTAAAATTTGTTCAATTGAAATTAAATCTTGCTTGAGCGTGCGCTGCGAAACACTGAATAATCGAGCTTCGGCTTGTTCTAAAATTTCTTGCACGCTGGCAGCGTTATCGTCAAAGCTCATGCGCGTGATGTCTTCCGAGGCTTTTATGAGTTTGCGGCGCATGGCTTTTTCGGCCACGATATCGGCGTAGTGTTCGCCGTGGGCAGCCGTTGGGACGGCATTGGTGAGCTGTGTCAGGTAGCTGGATCCACCAACATTTTCCAGTTCGTCGCTATCTTTAAGGGCACTGGAAAGCGTCAGCAAATCGACTGGCTTATTCTGTTCATACAGGCGCAAAATGGCATTGTAGATGGTGCCGTGACGGGCGTCGTAAAAATCCTCGCTACTGAGCTTGTCGGCCACGGCGGTAATCACATCTTGCTCAATTAAAATTGAACCAAGCAGACTCACCTCCGCGTCAATATTTTGCGGTGGAACGGTTGCTCCTTTGTTGTCAGTTGGCGTGGGCATCTACGATCTCTCCTCCGCCCATCATATCTTGAATACCGGCAATAAGTGAAGCATGAGCAGGATCAGGGGTGGGTGCTGGAGCGGCAGCTACCGGTTGAGATTTTTTCAGACTGGCGTCAACGACTGTTTCAATAACAGGGGTAAAGTTGAGAAAATTCGAGGTAATGTTTGCCATGAGAGTAATGTTTTTAATATCCTGCATTCGTTTTTGGTGAAAGGGAAACTGAAAGCCCAGCGTTAATGTTTCATTGTTGAGGCTTGGTTTTGCCAGCCGCATGACGGTGTAGAGTGAACTATTTTGTTCCTTCACTTCTTGCAAAACATCTGGCCAAAACTCTTCCAATGCTTCTGATGCTTCGGTAGCTTGTTTTTTAGCGACTGGTTTTTTAGGTTTTTCTTCTGGGGGGGCATTTTTTGTTAGCGCTTTGGGCGGAGCTTCAGCTTTTACCTCTTCTTTCGAAACAGATGTAGACACCTTTGTTACCGGTGCTGCAGCGCTGGTAGGTTTTGACACGGTAGCAACTTTTTTGATTGGCGTCTCAGCGGCAGGCGGGGGCGTATGTTGGGATAGCGCCAGAGCGAGGAGCGCTGTTTCGAGCGTAATAGCCGGATACGAGCTGCTGCCCACTTCTAATAAGTCACGTAGCAAGGTTAGCATGGCGTGGTTGGGAGTGTGTTTTCGAGTGGCGGCCACTAATTGCTTGGCAATAACAACAGGTGAAATCCCCTGCTCTTCCAGGGTTCTGAGTTGTTTAATGACTGATTCGGTGTTTCCGGCACTGGCCTCTTCAAGCAGCGATGCTATTTCATCGTCTCGCGGCATGCCCAGCAGCTCTTCAACCGCCGCTTGCGTGACGGGTTGTGGCAAATGGCTTATTTGGTCAAGCAAGCTGATGCTATCTCGTAAACCGCCCTCGCCATGCCTGGCAATGAGCGTCAGAGCCTCGTCTTCAATAGCAATCTCTTCTTGCCCGGCAATGGTGCGCAGATGTGCGGCGGCTTGATCAACCGGCACGCTACGAAAGGTGTGGCGCTGGGTACGGCTAACAATGGTGGCTGGGAGCTTGTGCATTTCCGTGGTCGCGAGAATAAAAACAACGTGAGCTGGCGGTTCTTCCAGTGTTTTAAGCAGTGCATTGAAACTTTCCGGCGTAAGCATGTGGACTTCGTCGATGATATAGACCTTGTACTCGGCATTGACCGGAGCAAGGTTTACTTTTTCGCGCAGATCTCTGATGTCATCAATGCGGCGGTTGCTGGCGGCATCAATTTCAATAATATCTAAATGAGTGGCATCGTCGATGTAGGGAATCTTGTTAATTTCATGCGCTAGAATGCGGGCAATGGAGGTCTTCCCCACCCCTTTTGGGCCGGTGAATAAGTAGGCGTGAGAAATCTTCCCTGTTTTAATGGCATTTTCGAGCGTTTTTGTGACATGCTCCTGCCCAACAATCTCAGCAAGAGATTTTGAACGGTACTTCCGATACAGCGCCCTCCGATCAGGCTGCGCCACCTTTTTCTTTTCTCCCATAGTACTATCCATTATATCACTGCCCTTGATCAACAATGATGTGCTATTCACTGCAATAATGGTACATCATAGTAGAGGAAGTTCAAACCTTAATCAAACTTGGAGTCGAAGAAGTTCTTACCGGATTTAATTGACTCTATATATTTTTCCACTGGTGGGAATAGTGGTGACGGCAGTTTCTCTAAATCAAACCACTTCCACTCTGATGTTTCTTCGGGCGAACTGTTTATAGGGTCACCTGAAACCCAGTCTGCCAAAAAGCTAACGTCAACATAATGCTTAGGTTGTAGCTGTGTAAAGTTAACCACTCCCAAAAAGCGCACATTATTAACTATAAGCCCCTCACCTGCCTCCTCATGTAATTCTCTTAGTGCCGCCTCCTCCAAAGACTCACCTATTTCGATATGACCACCGCCACTTCCCCAATAATTTTTGCCGAGTGTTCCACGGCGTTGGTGTAGCATAACAAAATTTTTACCTGACGATGACTTTATAACCAGTATCCCTACGCCAACTTTTGGTCGATCTCCGTTCATGTATTTACTATAGCAAAAACTCCTACAGATGTAGAGGTTTGAACGTTTATATCTTGCTACTCAAAATTACAGATTAAGAATACTTGGTAAACCGGAAAGGATTTGAAACTAAATATAATCAATATGCTAAAGAGCGGCTTCGAGGGCGGCCCATTCTACGTCTGTGTCGTCTTCGGGGAGGACTACGCTGACTTGGTCGCCTACATGGCCTTTAAAGTAGGTGACGCTGGCGAGCAGTACTTTGTATTCTTTGCCGGCCACTTCAACGAAGTAACCGCCGTCGTGCTGCAGCAGTGTACCAATCACTTGCTTACGCGGGATTGGCCCGATTTGCTTATAAATGAAGCTGCCATCATCCGCAATGGTGAGTTTTAGAATGTCGCCCTGAATCAGCTTTGATTTACTGGCGTAGTTGGCTGGTACGGGGTATGTTTTGCCGTCTGGCCCGAGCATGTTCTGGCCGTCAAAGACGCCCTCAATTACTTTGCCGGCAACTTCTTCGCGCGGCATGTTGGCAATGGTTGGATCGTCACCTACTACACTGTTGAGCAGCTCTCTCGCGGCTGCTAAGTTTGTTTCTGCTTCCATTAAGAGCGCCTTCAGGCGTTTAACTTGTTTTTCTGGTAATTCTGACATGTGATAAACCCTTATTTTTATTTGACTCGCATCTATCAAGCACACATTAGCATGTTGTGAAAATGATGTCAATAAAATACACACAGTTTTTCCACAGGTCAATAATAAAAAGCTTAAAAAGCCAGACTGTTGAGTTATATACAATGGCAGGAGCTCGTGAAATATGCCAGGGGTAGTGCCGGTACGCTACATGTAGCGTGTAAAGAAAATGCTTGACACAAAATGCTCATGTTCGTAAGCTAGTCTTTGCGTGTTTTGAAAATGAGACAGACGAACACGCCACATACCCAGATATCCAAAAACAAATAATGTAAAAACAACAAGACGGATATTATGTGAGGGTTCTAAAAGGAGGAAAGTAATATTATGCGTAAAACCGCACTATTAGCGGCTATATTTGTTGCGACGTTCATGTTCGTGACCAGTAGCCATCAAGTCTCGGCTGCCAAGCAGTCAGAAGGTAAGAAAAAGGAAAAAATTGTGGTGGTGCAATCTGGCGATTCACTTAGCGCCATAGCCACCAATCATAAAACAACCTATGAGAGATTGTTCTATGCCAATAAGAAAATTCAGGATCCGAATGTAATTCACCCTGGTGAAAAAGTTCGTATTCCGGGGAAAAAAGAAAAGCTCAAGAAGCGTGCTATGCCTGGCGCAATAACTACCCAGTCGGTTGTCACTCAACCAGTACAAAGTACGTACGCTGCCCCTAGCCCGCAACCGCAGCCAGCGGTAGCCACAAGCTCAGCTGGTGCTGGGGTGTGGGATCAGATTGCTGCTTGTGAATCAGGCGGTAACTGGGCTATTAACACCGGTAACGGCTACTACGGTGGCCTGCAGTTTAGCGCCTCAAGTTGGCGCGCTGTTGGTGGACAGGGCTTGCCTCACCAGGCAAGTAAAGCTGAGCAGATTAAGCGCGGCCAAATGCTGCAAGCTCGTCAGGGCTGGGGCGCATGGCCAGCCTGCACGGCTCGACTTGGCCTTAGATAGGCTGCCCGTAACCTAAAGTGAAGAAACCGCCTCGTGATTGAGGCGGTTTCTGTGTGAGCGGCAGGAGACGCTACGGCTACAAGCGGGTAGCTTGCCAAATGGCAAAGGCTAGTTTACCAGATTGGTTTCGATAGTTCTCCAGACTCTTTTTGACGGGCTCCTGAGCTTTCTTGACGAGCTTGTCGTCATTTTTTTCGTTCTTTTCACAATCAATTTGTGGAACGTTCAGCTCACTGAGTGCTTGATCTGAGGTAGCGGCTGCTGCGTCAGCTTTTTCTATCAATTTGACAGAATTTTCCGCGGTAATGCCACCTTCTACTATTGCCTTTTGGCCTGCATAGTAGATATCTAACCGAGCATCAGCCTGGGTCTTTTTATCTCTAAATGAGTTAATGGCAGACTCTACCTCTGATTGACGCTCCTCACAGGCTTTTACCTCTTCAGCGTCGTTATCGTTATTGTGGTTATTATTCCACCACTTCCACCAACTTGAGCGCTGATTATCGCCACGGCGCTCTTGTTGTGAGGAATTTCGGTTATTACGGTCACGGTTGCCATCCTCATTATGTCCGCGCTGAGCGATCGCTACTCCACCCGTACCTGCAATAATTGCCAAGGAACTTACGCCAATGACGCCATTTTGAATGATTTTCTTTACATTGATATTACTCATTTACACCTCCTTTAGTTTGTACGTAGGCTGGGGACGCAGGTGGTGCGTCACCAGCACGTAGCAGTATAAGAAAGGCGCCAATATTTATCTGTCACATTTTTACTTGCAGTGGCGTGATACAATACACTCCTGTTAAAAAAGTGATGGTTTTAGGGTGAATTATTAAAAAAGACTGCCACTAGGACAGTCTTTTTTGTATCAAACAGGCGTATTAGGCCAACTCTACAGTCGCTCCGGCTTCTTCCAAAGCTTTTTTAGCGGCTTCTGCATCGTCTTTTGATGCTTTTTCTTTCACGGCCTTAGGGGCGCCGTCAACAATTGCCTTTGCTTCACCAAGACCAAGGCCAGTGATTTCTTTCACAGCTTTGATAACGGCTACTTTCTGGGCGCCAGCGTCCTTAAGAATAACGTCAAATTCGCTCTTCTCGTCGCCACCGTCACCAGCAGCGTCACCGCCAGCAGCAGGGCCAGCCACTGCAGCCACTGCGGCAGCAGGCTCAATGCCGTATTCATCCTTGAGGATTGTTTTTAGTTCGTTTACTTCGAGTACAGTCAACTTTGTAAGGTCTTCTGCGAGTTTCTTTAAATCTGCCATGAGATTCCTTTCGTTCGTTATATTATGCGGTTGCTTTTGCTTCAACACCATCTAAAAGCGCGTGTAGGTTGCCAGAAAGGCCACTTACCACGTCGTTGAGTGGTGAAGAAAGGGTTGCAATAACCTGTGCGATCATTTCGTTCTTGCTTGGAAGTACGGCGAGCGCTTTTACGTCATCAGCACTGAGTACCGTACCATCTGCGTTTAACCCGGCCATCAGTTGAAGTGATGGATTAGTTTTAGCAAACTTGGCGAGTACTTGCGCCGGTGCTACTTCATCGTCAGCATTGAAGGCATAAATTAACTGCTCAGCGAATTCGCTCAGGTCAGCATTCTTTAGACTTTCTACTTGAGATACAGCTAAGCGAAAAAGTCGGTTTTTCACAACTTTAAGCTCGGTGCCGTTTTCTCGCGCTTCGCGACGAAGAGTTTGTAGTTCTTTCACGCTCAAACCTTTGTACTGTGCTAGTACGGTAAGCTTTGAACTTGAAAGTAGCTTCACGACTTCCGCAACAACAACTTCTTTTTGTTCACGACTTAGTGCCATAAACATCCTTTCGTTATTACGTTTGTTACACCGATAACTTCTTGCGAAGATAGGGTGCATAAATCGACCAATTTGTTAATGTGGTGCACCGAGATTTTTCTTAAAAAGAAAAAGTCTTTGGCTCACGCATTACCAAAGACTTTTCAAAAATAAAACAAATTGTTTGTTTCACTTCCTCGGCAGGTCTTACAAATGCCTACTGTCTTGGGTAATGATCTATAGAATTGTATGAAAATTTGTTAAAAAAGTCAACCTAATGCTAAATATGCCATAGTCATTACTATATCAAGAATCCTTAGGTTCATTAGATGGTGTAATTTCAGTGTCTACTTGCTGCACTTTTTCTATAATTGCAGGAACTAACCCCGGAAAACTGCAGTCCATAAAATGACCCATATCAGTTTCTTCATGATAATCAGTGTCAAGTTGAGCATGGACGTGTCGTGGCTCTTCAATTGGTATGAATGGGTCGTCAGTTGAGGCGAATTGAACTATCCAATTTTGATTAGCTTTTATTGCCTTCCAATCCCACAGTTCATTAAAATAGCCGCTCATTCTTTCTGAGCGTATACCGAGGTCAGTGTGATAAGCCCCCACCAACACTGAACCGAAAATACGATTGGTTTCAGCATAGCGCATTGCTGCCAATGCTCCCGTTGAATGTCCGACAATGATACTATCTTCATCTACACCGAGCTCGTCTCTCAGAAAAGGTAGCCACTTAATGGAACGGCCAATTCTGTTATCTGGCATTGTTTGCGCTACAACCTCTAAGCCGGCACCTTCTAGCTCGGTCTTTACTTCCGGAAGCCAGATGCTTTCTGCGGTTGCGCCACCGTTGCCATGGACTAAAATTATATTAGGGTTACCCATACATTTATTTTAAATTCCGGTGGTTTCTTCAACCGCCCTACCATTGATTGTCGTCGGAGGTGTAATCTGGGATGGAGTCGTTTCTATTGCCGTAGGTGTCATCGATGTCGAGGACTCAGATACGCTGAACCTCATTACTGATGATCGAAAGCTTCTCCATACGTCGTCAGACACACCCTCCGGTCGGAATACTTCTGGATTATAAATTGGTCCTTGACCACCCTCTACTCTACTGCTCATACACTACTCCCCCTACCATTACTCTGCCGCCTGTCATTGCGATTTGATCTTCTGTGCGTGGACCTTGGCTAATATGCCAAGCAACCCACCCTGCTTCACCCGGTTGGAGTGGTACATCTTTCATATTACCTTGCTCCATCCAGTCGCCCATTTCTGTTTGATTGTATTGTCTTTCAGTTGTCATATTCTCTCCTTAGAGTATTAAAAAACGGACTGTTGAAGCCCGATATTTTCTTGGCTGTGCTGGGCGCTTATGCGCTTCGAGCTTCAATTGTGAAGCACAGCCGTTGAAGGCTGAGGAGGAGTTGAAGCTGCAAGGCAATTTGTTTCATCATTTCGTATAATACGCCTTTTCGATGGATTGTCAACAGGGGGCTTGACAAAACTAAGTACAAGGCGTATAATAAAAAGATAGGCTTTTTTCATGAAAAAAGCTTGACAAGGGTTTAATGAGGAGTAGAATCTATAATTGTGAGTAGCCAATCTATACAAATGCTTCGCAATAAGAACATGCACGTCGCATGGTACTTTATTGTGCGCTGTGTGTAGGTTGAGCCCGCGAAAATAATTCAACGAGCTCAATCACAAAAATGTGGGAGCTCTTTTTTAACGAGAAAATTATGACAATTACTGAATCAACAGCCCAACCATCAACCAGTCAAGATCAACTTGATCCTGCTCAATTTGAAGACTCGTTCATTGCTGGCTTGGAGGAGCGCAAGCTTCTGGGTGATTTTGTCGAGCTCGTGGATTCATTTCTAGAGAAGTGCATCCACCCCGAGGCAAGCGGCGGAGAGGGGTTAACCAAGGGTGAGTGCCTGGATCCTCCGGTAAGACTCGAGCATGATACTCCTCTTTCAGTTCTCACCGCACTCATGTTTTCTCACGTGGCATATAAAGGTGAGCTCGAGCGGTTTGTTGAGCCGCCTGAGGAAGAGATCTAAATCAGGAAACTACAGCTGGCCAAGTTTGAATTGGGTGGCGCGTTCGGCGGCTAAGCGAGTGAGTTCGGGGTCTTCACCTTGGTTGACGAAAATCATGCCCTCAGCAATAAGCGGGTGGACTTCTTTTATCTTCTGGTGAATAGTTTGAGCTACTTTTCGATAACCCGGGTGGCCTTGTGGTGAACTGCGCAGTTCTATGAAGTGGTAGGCCTCTCTGGCATTTAGCGTGAATTCCCAGCGCATTTTGTGACCGAGCAAGGTGGCATACTGCGCCTCATTTTTGTAGCCTTTTTCCCATAGCGTTTGGTAAAGCTGCATGCTCAGGTCAAAACATTCTTCGAATAGACTATCTAAACCTGCGTCACTGACTAATTTTGGCGTCTCGTAGCCGTAATGCGGGCTGAGGGCTTGCCACTGCATGTTGTCGACCATACGGTGCCGCTGGAGATCGCGGAAAATGCCGTAATCGCATAAAATATCAAAACTATAGTGCGGAATTTCAAATGCCCGGCCTGGCTTGTGCCGTCTGTTAAGGCGCTCGCCTATGTACGTTTTCATAGCAGCTTCTTTTTGTTGGTATGACCACTCGCTGGTAGCGGATTCTAGTTGTTTCAAACTGAGCGTTGAGCTTTCGTAAAGAACGTGCGGCAGTACGTCTAGCTCGTTTTTTGGCCAAAAATCAACGAGCTCCACTGGCTCAATGTCTTCACCTTTTATGGTGTTGGCAAGATCATTTTCTGAAATTTTATCAATTGCGGCTTTGGTTTGGGCGCGGTAAGCTACCCAAGCACCGCCTCTGTCTGGTCTATCTGCTCTTTCCAAGAAGGTTGGCACTACTTTGCGGCCTTCCTTGAGGAGCGCCTCGCCGGTATCACGCGATTCTTGCAATTCTTCGCTTTGCAGGTGCATTATTAAGCTTTCTAAAGCCTGGCCAGAGGCGAATACGCCCACTGTTGCGGTGGTTGCTACTGGCAGTACCGTGCGAATTGCGTCACAAGCCTGGGCTCTCGTGGCGGCCTTCCAGGCGCCATCGCGAGATTCTTCTGGCTCAGTTGAGTTAGCACGAACATATTCGGAAAGTTTATGTACAAGATTGGAGTATTTTTCAAATAGCTCATCCATAGATTTGTTGTAGGTTTTCGTGGTCTCACTATCTAAGTTTGTTGGCGTGTGATATTTGAACTTGCCATGTTCGTCTTTTTGGTCAAAGAAAATATAACGCGTGGACTGTTCGAGATAGGCAGCTAATCTGCCCCACTCTAATTTTTTCGTAAGCAAGTTACTGGCGTTTTCTATAACAAAGTGGATGCCCGTTAACTGCTGCACGCTATCGTCGCCAAACGCCGTGATAACTCGTTTTAACAGACCTTCGTCTTTACCTTCTTTTTCGGCGAACTCATCTAAAATGGTTACCCGCATATCGTCACCGCGGCGGCTCAGGCGCGCCATAGCGGCGGCGATAGTGACGTTTGAAAGTTTGTCACCAAACATATAAACGTTGCCGTCAGTATCTGTCACTGCTTCTTTCAAATAAGCTTTCCCCTCTTTGGTAATTGAATAGCTGCCGTTGGCATTCTTTGTGACGTAAGGGTTGGCAGTGACCGTCTTTTTCGGCGCAAAAACCTCGGCGGCTGTTTCTTTTTTTGGAGCTGATTGTTTACGTAGCTTACCCAGCATCGGCTGAATCCTTTCCCAGATGAGATTATTGATAGTTGGAATACTCATGAGTTCACCGTTTTTCGTGCAATTAAGTGCAAGGAAGGTGTCAGGGAAAGTGTTGCAAAGTAGCTCGTAGGTGGCAACGGCATCTTTCAAGTGATTTAGATCGGCTTCGTGGAGATCCCGCTTTTTATTCGTGTAATTTCGCTCTTCTTTTTGGTCGACGAGCTTTTGTGCAGTAGCGGCTTCCACGAGCAACACCACGTTTAAATCAGGTCGAGGAACGCCGAGCATGCCAAATTCTAGATTGTCTAGCCACTGAAATAACTCCACCTTCTGTTTGTCATTATCAAATTTACCGCCCTGATGAGCCATGTTAGAGCCAGTAAAGCGATTACAGAGCACTACTTTGCCGGCTGCAAGGTCGTTTTTTATAGATTGAGCAACATCGAAACGGTCGAGCGCATAAAACAGTGATGGCGTGTAGGGGCCAAGCTCTGCGGCTGTTCCGTAGTCGCCGTTCAAGTATTTACGAACAAAGTAAGATGAGTCTTCTTCGTATTGCGGAAAGTCATACGTTGCCACATCATAGCCTTCGGACTTCAATCGTTCCACAAGCAACTTAAACTGAGTTCCCTTGCCAGAACCGTCAGACCCTTCAATGACAATGAAAGCACCATCTTGATTAGTTTGCTGTTTTACCGAATTGTTCATCGTGCTTTTAAACCTTTAATATCCTCTGGTAGCTTCCTGGTATCTTTGTATGCCTGAGGCAGCATCAGATCCGGCGTCCAGTTGGCAATAAGTTCATTAATTGAGGTGCCCGATTGGTACTTACCGCTCATGCCATTGTCGCGACCCTCACCATAGTTACCTTCAACTTCACCAGTTTCATGGAATATGATCTGAGCAATACGCTCGCCTACCGGCAATAAAACAGTCTCGTGTTCGTTTAGGTTATAGATTTCCAACGTTAAACGATTTATATAGCCAGGATCGATCCAGCCAGCATCAAAGCAAACGGCTACGCCATTTCTTCCCCAACTTGATCTGGACTTAACTTCAGCAGCTCCAGGAGGCTTTATTCCGAAGAACTCATGCGTATGAGCTAAAATACGTTCACCTGGTTTAAGTGGAATTACTGGGTGCTCTGGTGGTATGCCCTCAAGTAATTTAACACCGTTAGTGTCGCACCAGTCCTTGTGAGTGACTGCCTGTCGGGTTTCGCCGTAGTAGCGATTAACGTCATTTCTATCAAAGGGGTTGTATATGTAACCTTTTTTAGGTTGGCCTGTACTGTAGTAATAGTAGCCCAGTGTGACGTCTAAACTGGCATGGCTGACATGCTTTGGCTCGTATGGAACACATACAATGTGCTCTTCATCTATTGCTTGTCGTATTTGTTTGTTACTGTAGACCCCCACAATTACCCTCTCCGTTTTGCGAGCCCACCTTCGCTTTTAGTAATTCTATTGTATCAGAGCTTTATACACTACGGGTAGTGTTATTTGTAGTAATTTATACGCCAATGATGGTTCGTATTTCTTGCTGTAATGTCTCAATGGGTTTCGTGCCGTCGATTATAACTAAACCAAACTCATCGGCATGCTTGTGGTACAGATTATTAACTTTCTCAAAATAGTTTTTGCCTTTAGATTCCCAGTAGTCGTTGCCTTTGCCAATACTTTCAAGTCGTTTTCGGCCGAGGTCTACCGGCGTGTCTATGAGAATTTTGTAATCATAGGTGAAGTCACCGAGGCCAATCAGGGTAATTTGTTTGGCGGTCTCAAAATCCAGACCTTGAGCGGTCTGGTACAAAATGTTGCTTATATAAGATCGGTCGGTCGCCACCCACTTACCAGCTGCCAATGCCTGTCTGCTGGCTTCAATGTTGGCGGCAATGCCGCCGGCACACGTTAAGGCATCGCTGATTGGCGGCCGTTTAAACTCAGTAAAATGTACGTGCTCACGAATGGCTTGGTAGTAGTCAGTTCCGCCTGGTTCGCGCAGTGCCAGCACCTCGTAGCCTTTTTCTTCAAGATACTTTTTAAGAAGTGCTACTTGAGTAGATTTACCCGAACCATCAATTCCCTCTAATAAAATACTCTTTGCCATCACCTTTATTTTACCAGCTAATGTATAGATTAGTAACTGGCACTGCATACAGCTGTTACTATTTCGCGCTATAGCGTAAAAAAGTAATACAGGGTGATAGGTCGCTTTCTTAATTAAGCGTTTGAAAGCGGACGCAGGTTTGTTGCACTACTGATTATTGATTATGCTCTAAAGTATAAACTACGCTTCAGTCGTGGCGATAGTGACACTGGGGCCCATCGTGGTGGTCATTGAAATCTTTTCAATGAAGTTGCCCTTGACACTGGCTGGCTTGGCATCTTTGAGTGCCTTTAGTACTGTTTGGGTATTTTCGGCAATCTGAGCTGGCGTAAAGCTGACTTTGCCGACTGCTTGGTGAACAATCCCCTGCTTGTCAACACGGAACTCTACTTTACCACCTTTGGCGGCCTTCACGGCTTCGGCAGGCTTAGCGCTTACCGTACCACTCTTCGGGTTTGGCATTAAGCCGCGTGGGCCAAGTACACGTGCGTACTTACCGAGTTTTGCCATGAGTTGCGGCGTGGCAACAAGTACGTCAAAATCAATCTGTTCTTTATCAAGTAGCTGTAAAAATTCGTCTTCACCGACAATATCAGCACCGGCTTTTTTAACAGCCTCGGCCTGATCTGCTGGTACAAACGCAGCAACGCGGACAGATTTACCGGTGCCGTGTGGAAGTACAACGGTGGCGCGGATGTTCTGATCGGCCTGACGTGGGTCAACGTTAAGGTTCACGTGTACTTCAACACTGGCATCAAACTTGACGGTACTGGTTTTAGGTAGCACTTCTGCGGCTTCTTTGACAGTATAGCTTTTTTCTGTATCAATAAGCTCGGCTGCTTTTTTGTAGGCTTTGCTGCGGCGTTCAAGCTTTGTGCGTGTCTTTGGCGCAGGACCTTTTTTAAGCCCTTCCGCACTGGGGTCGATCTCACCCGTAGCCACTTTTTCTTTGCGCTCTTCTTTCTCAGCCTTTTCTTCAGCTTCTTTCAGTGCTTTCGCACTGTGCTTGCCTGCCTTTGCGAGAGGTTTGTCATCTTGAGCTTTAGTCGAAAGATCTGCTCCCTTTTCGTCAGATTTCTCCACTTCGGTCGAAATGACATTTGATAGTGCTGCTTCAATTTCAGCAATTGTGTTCTTTTCAGAAACTTCTAATTTAAGTTTCTTAGCTTCTTGTAGTAATTCTGCTTTTTTTGCCATGATGGCTCCTTTCGTGGTTCAAGCCTAGGCTTCTTTGCAAGAGGCCTAGTCCCACAATTGATTAATTATTTATCACTTCCGAGGTGTATTACGGGGTTTTCGAGGAAGTACTTTCCTATTCGTTTCGCTTCGTCTTCGGGAGTTTCAGGGAAGGCTACTGGGCCGCGAGCATCCATTATTTCTAATGTAGCGTGATTGAGGCCATAATCACCGCCAGATGGAGGTTGAGCAGTCTCGCCAAATGAATTACCTTCTGGAGCGTTAGTGCTAGCCATATTAACCTTCGATCTCCACCATTCGACGCTGCTCATGGTTTCGGTTGATCATTGCTCAACCTCAACGCCCATTGAACGGGCGGTGCCGGCGATTATTTTTTTAGCAGCATCAATGTCGTTGGCGTTGAGGTAGCTCATTTTCTTTTCAGCAATTTCGGTGAGCTGGGCGTCGGTTAATTTACCAACCTTTTCTTTATGAGGTACGCCTGAACCTTTTTTAATGTTCAGCGCTTTTCTGATGACATCGTCAACCGGTTCGCCAATAACGTTAAAGGTGAATGATCGATCATCATAAATTTGCAGATGAACAATAACATCAGAGCCCATCATGTCTTTGGTTTGTTCGTTGAACGGATTAATAAAATCCATCATATTAAGGCCGTATTGACCCAAGGTTGAACCTACGGGAGGTCCAGCACTGGCCTTACCAGCCGGAATGCGGAGTTTGAGGTTCGCGGTAATTTGTTTTGCCATGAAATTTCCTTTGCACTTTGTCATGCTGAACTTGATTCAGCATCTAATAAATTGATTGGATCCTGAAATAAATTCAGGATGACACCTCACGGTGATTGCTTATAATCCTTAAATTTCGAAGTTCACAATTTCGAAACCTAAAAAGTAAGTGCGTAACGGATTAGATTATAGCAAGTTTATTCCGAACTGTCTAGTTCAGATCTGTTGCATGATTGAAGCGCACGGGTGCCATTACCGAGCGTCCACCCACCAAGAAGACCAGATAAGAAAGCATTTCCAATTATCCATGGCGCTGTAGGTTTCCCCATTGTTAGGGCATTGGCGCCTACAATAGCGTTCGTTAGGCCTAATGCTACTGTTGTTCCGCCCAAACCTATTACGAGCATGGCGCGTCTTTTTGATGGCTGGTCTGGCTCTGTTTCATCTTGAATCGGGGGGGTTCAACTACGAATTCGTCTGAATCACGCACCTCGCGCCATGAAGGCGTGAATGAAGTTTCTTGTGGCTCTGCTTGAGTGAGTGGAGGCATATGTTTATTATAGCATAAATAGTATAAAGCAGCAAAGATAACGTAATATTATTTTATTCCATATTATGTTATAATATTTACATGTCTGAGGTAAATCTTAATAGAGTTATTTTCTTAGGGATGGATTTAGCTGGTAAGACTGAAATATCCACTTTTGCTGGTTCTGCCCTCTGCCAACCCGTGTACGGTAATCTTCTGGGGGATGACCGTTCTTTTTATGAGAAGGCTGTATACCGAATGAGAAATGAAGCCCTATCGGGTAGTGAAATAGTCACTTTATTTGAGCAAATATATACTCACGATTTAGAGTGCATTAGACAAAACCCAAGCATACAAAGTGAGCCGGCAATACAAGACAATATTGGAATTTTGAGAGTTATATCATATTCGCGCCAGTTTGGAGGGGGTGTTGATAGTTTGCTAGACATTTTTAGATCTTACCCATCACCAAAACTTGCAATTTATTTGACTTGCACAAGAGAGGAAAGGCTTCGAAGGCTCGAATTACGAGCTGGCCAAAAAAAAGAAGATATTTATGAAAAACTCTTAAGGAAAGATCCTGAATCATTCTTTGCTATTGATAAACATGCTTTAGATCTATATAGGGATAGCTTTGGGTGTGAAGTTATTGACACCACAGGCCTCTCAGATCCTGAAGTTTTTGAGCAAGTATCGGAAATATGCGATTCCAATGACTAAATTTATTTGTATTGCAGGACTTCCTTGTACCGGGAAAACTACGCTGGGAATCAACCTAGCAAAAAATTTAAACTGTCTATCACTTGATCTTGAGCACCTAAGGTCTGTATTCCTAGAAAGTGATATTAAGAATAATGTATTAAAGTTTACCCATAATGAGCCCATAAAGCCAAATGAAAGTTTAAGGGATTATTTTTTACGGTGTGTAATTTATGACAGGGTTCTAGGTATTAATGAATATGTAGAATGGTATAAGTTCATCATGCATGGAGTAGATGGTTTGATCGACTCTACTTTACTAGATTTTGATGCCTTAGAATATAGTGATTTTATTCGAAAACATATTAGAGTTATAAATTACCACCCAGCATCAAAGCCTAACAGAATTATACTAAATCATGCGTTACTGCCAATAACTGAGGTTTGGAATAGGTCATTTAAAATATTGTTAACATGTAGCGATGATAAGATAATCTCAAGATTCATAAATCGTGAAGATATAAAAAGAGATGATGCCTCATTGATCAGTGATATAATAAGGCATATTAAAATGTATAAAATATTAAATGATGGTGCAAAGTTGGATATATTTTATGATACAACTGATAAATTTTTGTCAGTTAAAGAATTTAAAGAGCTTTACGAAATATAGGGTAATACATGAAACCAGAAGTTAAATTTAAAACAGATACATATAAATACTACAATCGAGCGGTGGGCATTATTAAACAAAATGATAAATATCTAATTATGTGTGTAGATGACGCACCGTACTACCATTTACCCGGAGGACATATAGATATAAGCGAGAACTCTCTAGACGCAGTTAAAAGAGAGATTAAAGAAGAACTTGATTACGATGTAGTTGATGCAAAATTATTTTGTATACAAGAAAATTTTTACGAGAAAGACGGGTTCGCCCATCACGGCGTAGAGTATTACTACTTAATTGAAATAGAGAAAAGTATTGATCCGGTGGATAGAGTTGTAATAGAAAACGACAGGGGTATTAAAAAACATCTAGCTATACGATGGGTTACGGTTGAGGAACTAGCCGCTGTTAAACTTCAGCCACGAACGATAAAACATCTAATTCTTAATGGAAGTTTGGATAACCTTATCCACCTTATTAATCAAGGATAGCTTTACTTTATGAAAGATTGCGTTTTTTGTACTATCGTCAATAAAACAGACATGGCGTACAATGCAAAATGGGTTAAAACTGACCTGTATGAGGATGATTCGGTTGTTATTAGACCTGCAAGAGGTATGTCAGTTGAAAATTATCTAATGGTAATTTCAAAAAAACACTACAATGGCTTTGCTGAGTATAGTGATGCAGAACTACTCAAGTTGGAAAAATTAATAAATAAAATATGCGAGGCCTATTTTAACCATATAGGAGTTTATCCAATTATTTTTGAGCACGGCTCCTTAGCCGAAGGCAGGCACTCTCTAAGTATTACACACGCACACATGCATGTTATTCCAATGAGTCTAACTACTACTAGTAAAGAGGCCCTGTTTAGTTCATTACATCTACGACGAGCGAAAAACATCCTCGATTTAAAAAGCCTAAAGAATAAAGACTACTGGGTGTATAGATCTGAAAAAAATGAGTATTTC
Organism: uncultured Candidatus Saccharibacteria bacterium; assembly: GCA_964424985.1. Taxonomy (GTDB): domain Bacteria; phylum Patescibacteriota; class Saccharimonadia; order Saccharimonadales; family UBA7683; genus CAYRKQ01. The sequence continues at coordinate 26,920 of CAYRKQ010000008.1, forward strand.
GCTTCCCATTCAGTAGTGAATGCACCGAGATCTTGCTTTATTAAAATAGTAGCGTCTCAGGCAGGGCGTGGCAGTGATTTTGAATGGCGAGATGAAAAAAATAATCGTAGCGATTTTGTAGACACAACAATTGATACATTTTTAAAACTAGGGATCAAGGTAGAGCACTAGCTAGAACCAGCTTAAAACTAAGTTGGTACATCAGTTAATCTACCTGCAATAAAATTGACTAAATCCAGATATCGTACTGCCGAGTTTTCGTTGTCAAAAAAAGCGCTCATATACAAGTTTTTTCCTATTACTCTTATATTTTCTTGAAGCAACACTGCTGAGAATTTTGTAAACTTGTACTCATTTGCATCTTTGCTATGTTTTTCTATGTCGTAAAGCCCATGCAGCGAGCCTCTGGTGGTGGCTTCTTTAAAATCAGCAATGATTTTCTCTACGCTCACTGGCTTATGTAGTTCAAATCTGTAGTCAATTACCGAGACGCCTGTAAACGGTATGAGTGTGTAATTAACTGCGAAGTTTCCTGAATTTAAAAATGAAAGGTGTTGTGATGCAGCTTGTTCAAGTGTGCATTGTTTTTTTGAGATTAACGCCCTTGAACATAAGTGTTTCGGTGTATTATGTATGATGTTTGCATCACTAGAAACGACACCGTAGTTATTATTAATAAAATTCGCCAAACAAACGTATGCGTTTACTGTGCACGATCCATAAGAGATAACCCGGTCTTTTGCAGAGAATTGCTCGTGATTGAATCCAAACAGAAGTGTTTTATCTGCTTCTGGAGCAGTTGCAGAGATGATTACATGTTTGGTGTTTTGTGTAATATAGCCTCGCGTGGAAGCAGCGTCAGTATGCCTACCAGACGTTTCCAGGTGCAGTTTTGGTCTGCCGATCCAGGGTATGGTACTTCCAGTGCTGCAGGGTATTGTATGAACGCTGCCCGATTTTTTCTGAAAAGTGATTGAGTTGTGGGTGTGACTCACAATCTTTTTTTCGAAAAAATCACCTAGATACTCATCGGTGAGCAGTATCTCGACAATTTTTCTAGTACTTAAGTTATAGTCATGTATATAGTCAATCGAAATATTATTTATGTCATCAGACTCAAGCCAATTTTTTAATAAGTGCTGGCCAAATCTGCCCGCACCATTCATTCCGACACTCTGCATCATTTAAACCTTTTTGACTTGGAGGGCGTCGAGTTCTACGGGGGTTTCGCGGCCGAACATGCTTACTAAGACTTTTAGCTTGCCTTTGGCAGCATCAATTTCGTTAATTGCGCCGTCGAAGCCTTTGAAGGGGCCGTCGATGATGTTGACTACTTCGCCCACGGCAAAATCAATCTTGTGTTTTGGATCTTCAGCACCCATGCGTTTCATAATCTTGGCCATTTCATCTTCTTCAACGGGGGTTGGTTCAATGCCAGTACCGACAAAGCCGGTGACGTTCGGGGTGTTGCGTACAATATACCAGGCGTCTTCACCCATCTTCATCTGCACTAGTACGTAGCCTTGGAAGATTTTCTTTTCAACCACTTTTCGTTTACCATTTTTAATTTCAATCTGTTTTTCTTTTGGCACGACCACATCAAAGATCTTGTCTGCCATATCAAGACTATCGGCGCGCTGTTTAATGCTTTCGGCTACCTTTTCTTCATAACCTGAATAGGTATGGATGGCGTACCACTGTTTGCTTGAATCGTATCGTTTTGACATAGTTATTCAACTGCTCCTAATTTAAAAATAATTCTTTTGCTAATCTTTCAAAGCCTACATCAAGGGCGGCGGTGAACATGGCGAAGGCGAATGAAAAGGCTATGACAATAAGGGTAAGCTTCACGCTTGTCTTACGGTCTGGCCAGGTGACTTTTTTCAGCTCTTTAAATGAAGAGACGAAATATCCTTTAAAAGGAGACTTCAAAATATGTTTACGCAGCCACTTCCAGACACTGGTGCTGCGAATTGGCTGAGTTACTCGTTTTAAGAAGCTGCCGATGGAGCTCGCTATTTTTTTTAGAACTTTCTTCATAATCTCCCTACGCGTGTTGGATTAAAAAAGAGCTTTTTCAAGCTCGTCAAGTCAATGATAGCAAAAAAAATACCTTCTGACAAGTAGGTCACTTCTTAAGGCTTGGCACCACCACGGTGAACGTGGAGCCCTTGTTAAGTTCACTTTCTACAGAGATGGAGGCTTTCAGCCGGTGTGCCAGCTTTTCGGTGACGTAAAGTCCAAGACCCGTACCGCTTGTTTCACGTATTCGGTAGTCTTCGCTTCGGAAGAATTTTTCAAATATTTTCTTCAAATCCGCCTTACTTAACCCCAGGCCAGTGTCAGTTACGGTGAAAATGGCGTTACCATCTTTATCCGTTCGGGCGTGCGCAATCACTGAGCCTTTTTTCGTATATTTAATAGCGTTGACGACAAAGTTTTGCAGTATTTCACGCAGGTAGAGTTCGCAGGTTGTAATTTTTTTAACCTCACCGGTACTGGTGGCAACAAACTTTAATTTTTTAGCCGCCGCTTCATGCTGATAGTTTCGTTGTATGCTTTCAAGTATTTCCGCTGGATCAACGCTGGTCAATTCCATTGGCTGATCGGTGCGCTCCGCTCGCGAAAGGGTGGCTAGGTCGTTAATCATGCCGGCTAAGAACATGACTTGGTCATGTGCCTGGCTCAGAGAGTTAAGCACAAATTTGGGATCATGGTGCTTTTTGCTGACATACAAAGCATTGCTAATATTACCTTCAGCAATGGTGACCGGTGTACGCAGTTCATGGCTGACGACACTAATGAACTCATCGCGTTCTTCTTCCAGGGATTTTTCTTTAGTGATGTCGCGCAGAATAAAGATATAACCACTCTGTACATGTTGTTTGAACCCTAGCTTAATTGGCGAAACATTAAGGTATAAGTTGATGGCATCACCATGCTTAAATTCATGGCGATAGTCTCGCGAGGTGAGCCCCATACTTTTGTCTTTTAACTTCTTCAAAATGGCGACTGACTGGTGTTTTTTATCTTTTAATTTTAAAACACTGTCGGCTAACTTGCCTTCGAGACTTTCGTTGGTATCTAAAAGATCCAAAAGTGCAGCGTTATATAGCAAAATCTTACCTTTGTCGTCAGTGGCCATCACGGCATCCCCCATGTTATTAATGAGCGAAAGCAGCCGCTGTCGTTCAAATGAGGTTTGACGCGAGGCTACGCCCAACGTCTTGCGCTCCTCATCTGAGATGCGACGATACTGTGAAACCAGCACCGCGAGCGAGGTGGAGCCCACAATGTATGTCAGTGCCAACACGACACCTTCGGCGGTTATGGTGTCGGTAGAGCGCACATATGAAAGGAAAAAGACGGCGGCAAAGTAGACAATGCTGACGCGAAACCAGCGTTCGCCAAATAACAGATCTATGGCAATGAGCAAAATAATAAACTGAAAATAAAAGGGCGTTGGGTAAGGGTCAAGAAAAACAACTAATAGCGTAAGACTTAGGCAGTAAAAAATGTAGAGAAAAATGTGTGCTAGTCGAGAAATGCCACCCTTGGTGATCAGGTGAACAATAAATACCATAACACCCGAGGCTACGAGAAAATAATAAATGGTAGTTGCCAAGGGGTCGGTATTAAAGAAGTTGGGGTTGATGAAATTGAGAATACGCCCCATCACCACGCCAATGAGAACTGGAATCAAGAGTCCATAAATGAGGTTTACGCGCTGAATAGCTTTTTCAAAACGTGAAATAATATTACCCATTTGTTCCATTATGACCCAACAAGGGTGACTACGTAAAGCTTATGTTTGCAAGATGAGCGATGGACGGTGTAGTTTAAGCGTTTTGCGCTGCTGCTGGTAGTCAGGAATCATCTGCGAGACTTCTTGCCAAAAGGCTGGTTGGTGATGGGGGTGACGGAGGTGGGCAAGCTCATGAGCGAGAACGTACTCTATAAGTTCGTCAGGTAGCTGCATCAACCATATGTTAAGGTTGATGATTTTTTCACTCGAACAGCTTCCCCACCGAGTTTTCAGCGCCTTGCAACGTACCTCTTTAAATTGGTATCCATACTGCGAGGCCAGCCGGTACAGTCGGGAAGGTAAAACTGTTTCCGCCTCTTTTCTGATGGCGCGGGTACAGGCTTTTTTTGCCTCGGCTTGCACTACGCTATCTTCAATTTCTTGTGTGGGGTCGAGAGTAATGGTGATTTGAGATTTACTGACGCGACTGCCGAGCGTAGTCCCACGCTTAAATATAACCGTGTGTTCGCGACCGATAGATTGATGCGGTGTAATTACGGCCGGTTCTTTGGTGTGTGTATGTTCAATCAGCCACTGCCGCTGTTTAAGAGCGTATTGCTTCCCTACTGCCAGCGGCAGATACGAAGGGATGGTGATGCGGGCAGTACCTTCGGGAGTGATGCTTAAAATAACCCGCCGCGCCCGGCGAGATTTTCGCAGTTCGACCTCACCTACCCCGGGTACGTTGATGAGGTGCATGGCTATTGAATAAAGCGGCTGCGCTTAGGTTGACCGTTCACGGGTCGTGTTTGATGGCGAGAGATGTGCCCGGCGGGTAGGTTTGCGGCCGCCGACGCGTATACATCGGTAATTTTACGCAGCACGGTCAACGATTGACCCTTGAAGGCGTGTTTACCGCTAATTACCACGGAAGCTTCCTTTTCACCGGGGCGTTCAAGTTGAGAAGCCAGCTGCTCAAAGGTTGCGCGCAAGATGTCAAAAGAATACTTACTGTCTTGACCGCGTCGATCTCGCTTTCCGGCGCGCGTCTGCGAGGTAGTGGCGTCGGTTTGCAGCCAAATAGTCAGCGTGCGGTAGCCGTTGGCACGGGCGAGTTCTATCAATTCGCGTCGGCGGGCAAAGCGAGAAAAGGTTCCATCGCATATGATACTTTCACCCGTCTTCATAAGTTGCTCAAGGCTGTAATCAAGAATGCGACTAATAATGTCAGATTCATCTTGATTGAACTGCGGTTTTTCAAATAGTTCGTAGCGAAACCGTTCTTCGCTGAGCCGTGCCAGTTCATACTGTTCAGCAAATTGACGGGCAAAAAAGGTCTTCCCTGCCCCTGGGTAGCCCATGGTGATAAGGAGGAGTGGCGGATTGAGTTCAAGTTTTCCCATAATGTAAGCTTAGATTATAACAGGTAACACTAGTTAATTACCAGATGAGATGCTACAATACGGTGGTTATCTCCAGCTCATTTTAGGGGAGTAGCTCAGTTGGTAGAGCATCGGTCTCCAAAACCGAGGGTCGCAGGTTCAAGTCCTGTCTCCCCTGCCAGAAGCTGGACGACGTAATTAAATAAGCCCGCAAGGTTGCGGGCTTATTTTTTCACTCTAGATAATCTGAACGATTATTTAAGTGCTTTGGCTTTGCGTCGAGCGTCGATGAAACTGTAAGCAAGACCACTGATTGAGCTTATGCCCAATGTTGCACTCAGAACTGAGCCTGCACCAGTGTTTGGTACCGTAGAAACAGGCGCATCTTTTGTGTAGGTGACCGGAGTTGCTGGGGGTGTAGGTTCCGCAGGAGTCACCGGTGTTTCCTTACAATCTTTATCGTTGATTGTCATCGAAGAATCGTGCGGACAAACTTTACAGTTTGGGTCGTCTTTCTTCATTGAAGGATCAAGAGGACAAACTTCAGGCTTTGGTGGCTTAGGCTCACATTTTTGGCCGCCCATAGCGGTGTCAAGCATGTGTGCTTTGCCGAAACCGTAGTCAGCGCTGCCATCGTCAGCAGTTGCCTGTGTACCTTCAAGCATATCAATCTGCCAGTAGTTACATTTTGGAAGATTTACGGTAATGGTGTGCGTACCACGACCAAGGCTGCGACGTGTTGTATGGTTGTATAGCTTCTGATCTTTTAACTGGTAACCAGCCTCTTCAAAAGATTTTGGCATGATCCAGCTAGCCAATGTGACATCTTTTTTACAGTTGGCATTGGTACCTGAAACCACAAACGTACCAGTTGCCTTAGTTTTGTCGGCATTGTAGGTAAAGTTTTTACCGAGGTTCTCAAACTTTTTAGTGCTTTCGTTGTAGACAATCTTAACTTTAGGGTCAAGTCTACATTGTGCGTTGTTGGTGTCACCAACAATAGCGTTAGCTACTTTTGGTAGGCCAACAATCGCAATTGCCGCTACGGCAACGACTGCTGAAATAAGCTTTAATTTATTCATTCTATCTCTTCCTCCCGAGGCTGTTAAATTGCCTCCATACTTCCATATTAGCATAAGTATGACATAATGTCAATACCCTGGGATGAAATTGAAATATCACCCCTGTAAGATACGGGTTATTTAATGTACTAAAAAAGCCACCTCGGTGGCTCTTATTAGGGTCGAAATTAACGTTTCTTAGGCTTAACTTCGTTTCGGCCAAGATTCTTCTTGGTTTCGGTAAATACTTCTTTGCGCTTTAGACGTGGATTGTACTTTTTCAAACTGATCTTATCAGGAGTGTTCATGGTGTTCTTGTGCGTATAATAAAGCCGGTCGCCGCTTTCTTCGCCAACTAAACCAACCAACACTCGTTTTGTATTCTTCTTTGCCATAGGTTCCTATCTTATCAGATCTCTTTCGTTGAATCAATGTTGTTGTGGGCGATTGATGCCGACCGCACCGACACCAGCAAGAGCTAGTCCGCCTACCATGCCGACGGCAGCGATTTTGTCAGGTAGAGCGTCGGTCTGTAGCGTAATATCTAATACTTCTGCTCCGCCTGCGAGGGCCATGATGCCCATACCAAGAGCTGCGATAGCAATGAATGGCTGCTCCAAGGTGGTTTGTAATATTTCTCGAACTCTCAACATAGTAGGAACTAAGATAACACTACCTCTTAAAAATGTCAACAAAAAATGACGACAATGCCGTCACATTTTGAAAGATTGTATTCTGGAGCCGTCGTCGAGATTTGAACTCGAGACCCCGTCCTTACCAAGGACGTGCTCTACCACTGAGCTACGACGGCAAATACCATACTAGGTTACCAGATATGTGGCACAAGTAAAATAGTTATTTTAATCTTAATTACGAGTCGGTCAATGGTGTCAGGCTTCTATATTCCTTTGCCATGGGCTTTGGAGGATCAAGCTTTTCTGCAATACCATGAAGTCTTGTCAGTCCAGAGGTAGCATGCTGAGAATGTAATCTTGCTGTAACCTCAGGGTTGTGCAGTACGGCAGCTCCTTCGACTTTGGACATTTCATTTAAAAACGGCTTAAGCAAACGACTGCCAACGTTCTCGGCAAGCCAATAAAGAGCATTATTTGTGGCGCCCTCTGCTGTAGCAGAAACAGTCGCAATTTCAATTGCGCCAATGTCAACCTGAAAAGTTTTAGGTAATTCTACTGGGTTTATCATACAAGTTTGTGGTGCTGGGAGTAGGATTCGAACCTACGAAGGCATAAGCCACCAGATTTACAGTCTGACGTGTTTGACCGCTTCACTATCCCAGCGTGGAGCCACCTGTCGGATTCGAACCGACGACCTACGGTTTACAAAACCGTTGCTCTAACCA
>CAYRKQ010000009.1:0-12382 GCA_964424985.1 uncultured Candidatus Saccharibacteria bacterium
ACTGGGGACACAAGGCTCTTCAAGCCTCTGCTCTACCAACTGAGCTAAAGAGCCATATTGGGAAATGAAACAGATTTGTTAAACGGATTTAGCTTGATCCCAATCGCAGAGACAGTGCTCTACCATTGTATTCTTGTACTTCTACGAAGTAACGAGCTAAAGAGCCGGCACCATTACACTGAATGGTGCGGGTAAGGAGACTCTAACTCCTGGCCTCTTCCTTGGCAAGGAAGCGCTCTAACAACTGAGCTATACCCGCACGACAAGAGTGTATTATACGGGAATTACTGCCGCCAGGCAAGATTGGTTGACAAAACTTGATAAAGTATGATATAATTAAAAGATAGGCATCTGCACGGTGTCTTTTTTGTATTTTTGATACAATGTGTAAGATCAACTGAATAATAGTTGAGTCGGGGCGCCTTGGCCGAGTGGTTAGGCAGCGGTCTGCAAAACCGCGTACACGGGTTCGACTCCCGTAGGTGCCTCCAGCATTTATTTTGTATGAACAAACCTACTATTGGTATAGAGATCGAACTTCCATGGAGAAGTGTGCTTAGTAGGGTGGATCCAGAAGCAGGGTTGATACTTGCGAATTCGAGTGGTTTCTATACACTTCCAGATATAGAAAAAGCTCGTGTTCAGAAGGGTTTTGATGCAGTTGATGAGGAGTACAGAGATCTCGTCGATTCGTTTTTCGGAGAAGATATTGAAAAGCAACATGATGGCTACAGAGAATTTGCATTTAGGCCAAAAGCTGACCATACAGAGATTTCTGAGGTAGCAGAAGGTCTCTATGAAGCCGGAGTTTTAGTTGATGGTGAATCATATCCACTGCATGTAACACTAGGGGGTGTTGCAGCTAAAAATAGTAGCTGGCTGATATTGATGGCAGCCGAATTAAGTGGCAGTGCAACCGCAAAGAGACTTATTGAGGTTAATACGTGGTCACAAAAAGGCAAAGCGGGAGTCCGTGAGCGCGGGGCAAGAGAAATGAAACTGGGTTCAAAAGTGGGGGTAGAGATGCGTAGCCTAGAAGCTCTTTCTTTGGATCAGTTATCGCGAGTAGTGGCAATAACACAAGCAGCGGGAAGTACGCTTCTTAATAAATTAGCCGGAGATCAACCCGCCATTACCAGATGGACTGAGCTTTATCGTCACTTAATGGAGTCTGTCGAACAAAAAGACATTGATGCACGAGTTAGATGGAGGAACCCACAGGTAGATCATACCCCATGGCTTGCACTTGGTGCGGCAATAGATGACACGCTTTGGCAGCAAACAACCGAAGCTGGAATTCAAGCTATTCTACGAGGGTGAATTCCTTGCTATAATCTATAACGTGTTAATTGGGGCGAGTGGCGGAATTGGTATACGCGACGGACTTAAAATCCGTTGGTTGAATAAGCCTTGAGGGTTCGAGTCCCTCCTCGCCCACCAAATAGAAGGTCTGCATTTGCAGATCTTTTTAGTGCTATAATAAAGAGGTAATAAAACCCTTTAATTAATTCAGGGTAAAGGAGTGTAAGATGACTATTTTGATAATTGTTACAGTGGTTGTAGTGCTGGGGCTGCTTTGGCTCTGGGTAACCTATAATGGGCTAGTGAAAACAAATGTGCGGGTTGACGAAGCGTGGAGTGACATCACCGTGCAGCTCAAGCGTCGGCTTGATTTGATTCCGAACATTGTCAGTACCGTAAAAGGCTACGCTAAACATGAAGCTGATGTACTGCAAAACGTAGCCAAAGAACGGGCGGGTACGGTTAACAACTCGGTGAAAGAGGCAGCTCAAACTGAGAATATGCTAACTGATGCCTTGAAGTCTGTTTTTGCAGTAGCTGAAAGTAACCCTGATCTAAAAGCTAATACCAACTTCTTGCAACTGCAAGAAGAATTAGTAGACACTGAAGATAAAATTCAAGCATCACGTCGTTTTTACAATGGTGCAGCCAGAGAGCTTAATATTAAAGTGAAAACATTTCCAACTAATATTTTTGCAAAACGGCTCGGCTTTTCAGCGCGTGAATTCTTTGAAACAGAAGACCGGGCAGTAGCCGAAAAACCAGTTGAAGTAACATTCTAGTAGTGCACGCCAATGTATTCGCAAATAGCAAAAAATAAGCGCAAAACGTTTTATATCATGAGTTTATTTGTGCTCATTATTGTTGCAATTGGCTATGCGTATGGTCTGTACGTTGGTGATTTTTCAAGCCTTTACTTTATTTTTGGCTTTGCCCTCATCTATAGTCTCATTAGTTACTTCACTGCCGCGAAGGTGGCTCTGGCGGTAAATGGTGCCAAAGAAATTGAGAAACGAGATAATCCACGGTTGTATCGTATTGTTGAAAACTTGAGCATCACCACTGGTACGCCAATGCCCAAAATTTATGTTATGAATGACTCGGCTCCAAACGCTTTTGCCACCGGGCGCGATCCGAAACACGCCAGCGTGACAGCAACAACCGGGCTCTTGGAGATTATGGAAGACAGCGAGCTAGAAGCGGTGATGGCGCACGAAATGGGGCATATCCAAAATTATGACATCCGTGTGATGATGATTGTCTTTGCCTGCGTTTCCATTATTGGCCTGATGAGTGACTTTCTACTTAGAATGATGTGGTGGGGCGATGAGGACAACCAGAGTCCGATTGCATTAATTGTGGCCATTGCCGTGGCTATTCTTGCACCCATAGTCGCACTGTTAGTGCAGATGGCGGTTTCGCGGCGGCGTGAATATTTGGCCGACGCCACGGGTGCCCTCACGACTCGCTATCCAGACGGGCTGGTCTCGGCACTGCAAAAACTTAAAGAAACGAGCACTGCTACCAAAAAGCAAAATAGTTCAACAGCGCACCTCTTTTTTGCTAACCCCCTAAAAGGAAAGAGTGTTGCTAAGCTCTTTTCAACCCACCCACCACTTGAAGACCGCATTCGTAAGCTCCAAGACATGGGAAGCAGTTTGTAGCCATGGAGGTACTTAAAAAAACAAAACGAAAAGTGAGTGATGTAACGAAAAGGGTGCAATCGTTGCCGGCATCATTTCGAGCCTACAAAAAGCGCGAGCATAAAAAGCAAAAATATAATTCATTTCAGTTGCAAAAACGTATTCGGGTTCAAGCAAAGCCTCTGCCGTCTTCGTGGCAGCTCATAAAAGAATCGTTACAATTTTTTAAGCACCACGCCTCTGTCTTCCTGTGGATTATTGCGATTCACACCTTTTTCTATTTTGTCTTAGTTTACGGCTCGGCGAGTATTAATGTTCGTGAGCTGCAAGATACTTTGCAGACGCTGCTGGGGACGCAGGCAAACTCCATTGAAAGTACGACAGCTGTTTTTGGCTCAGTCATTACTGCTCAAACGCAGCGTGAAGGCGCCGCAATTTATAACTTTTTACTATTTCTCATTATGAGCCTGGCTACTATTTGGTCTATCCGCCGTATTGTAGCCGGTAAAACGTTTTTAATACGCGACGCATTTTATAGCGGCATGAGACCGGCTATACCGTTCATCATCATTTTAATGGTCATGTTCGTGCAGCTTATTCCGTTCATGGTGACGAGTTATGTCTACACCGTCGGGCGAGGCAGCGGCATATTTGTCAGCGGCGTGGAAGACATGCTCTTCTTTTTGTTGGCTCTCACTGCGGGGCTGCTTTCTTTTTACTGGCTTACGACTTCAATTCTTTCGCTCTATGCAGCTACCCTGCCAAATATGTATCCGCTGAGGACGCTGCGTCTGACCAAAAAAGTAACGCAGTTTCGCCGGTTTCTGGTCTTTCGCCGACTGATTGCTTTGCCGTTCATTATCGCCCTCGTGTTTATGGTTATAACTTTATTGGCTATTCGATTTCTGCCGCAAACAAGCTTGTGGGTAGTGCAGTTATTTCCTATTTTCATACTTCCTCTTATTCACATCTATCTTTTTAAACTCTATAAATCGCTGTTATGAATGTCGCCGAAGCTCAGTCACGAATTAGCAAACTACGCGAGTTAATTAACGATTATCGCTACCACTATCATGTTCTTGATGAATCAACCATGAGTGAAGCGGCTGCTGATAGCTTAAAACATGAACTCTCAGAGCTTGAGGCGCAGTTCCCGGAACTTATCACGGAAGATTCACCAACGCAGCGAGTAGCCGGCGCCCCGCTCCCTGGCTTTAAGACCGCGCGCCACAGTGGGCGTATGTTGAGCCTGAATGATGCGTTTAACGCTGATGAAGTTGAGGCGTGGATGGCACGGATTGAAAAGCTTCTGCCCGCTCAAACATTTGAATACTTTATGGATATTAAAATGGACGGCTTTGCCTGCGCCCTTGTGTATCAAGATGGCAAACTGGAACGTGCCATCACACGAGGTGACGGCTTTGTCGGTGAAGACGTGACGGCAAATGTGCGAACCATAGAATCTGTACCCTTAACGCTACGGGTTGCCAAAGGCTATGAGCATTTTCTAAAGGGTCGCACTGAAATTCGTGGTGAGATCGTGATGTACAAAAGCGACTTCGAAAAACTTAATAAAGAACGAGCAGCTCAAGAACGGCCGCTGTTTGCCAACCCACGCAATACTGCCGCAGGTACCATCCGCCAACTAGACGCCAAGCTTGTAGCCACGCGACCGCTACATTTTCATGCCTATGACCTGCAGCGTGACGACCCAAAAGAGGTACCAACCTATGAATATGCCTATGCAGCCCTCAGGGCAGTGGGTATTATTGCCAACAAGGCGGCTAAAGTAGAAAAAACGCATCAAAAAGTAATGAAATTTGCACAGCTATGGGAGGAAAAACGGCAAGGTCTTAACTTTAATACTGACGGCTTGGTCATAAAAGTGAATAATCGAGATCAATATGCCGCGTTGGGCGTGGTCGGGAAGGCTCCCCGCGGTGCGGTCGCCTTTAAATATCCAGCCGAACAGTCGACCACGAAGGTGAAAGATATCTTCATTTCTATTGGACGAACGGGTGCTGCCACGCCGGTAGCCGTGCTTGATGCAGTAGTGGTAGCAGGAAGCACCGTGCAGATGGCAACCCTTCATAACGAGAGTGAAATTGCACGAAAAGACGTGCGGGTTGGCGACACCGTTATTATTCAAAAGGCTGGTGATATCATCCCCGAAGTGGTGGAAGTGCTTACCACGCTAAGAAATGGTTCAGAGAAAAAATTTAACATGCCTACCAACTGCCCAGATTGTAATACGAAGCTGGTAAAAATAAAGGCTGAAGATGCCGTCTGGCGCTGCCCGAATGAAGCCTGCCCCTCGCGAACCTATAAGCGCATACAGCATTTTGCCAGTAAGCCGGCACTTGATATTGAAGGCCTGGGTGAAAAAAACGTTATTGCACTCATTGAAAATAAGCTAATCGATGACATGGCAGATCTATACACTTTAGAGCAAGATGCCGTAGCGGAGCTTGATCGTTTTGCTCGAGTATCGGCTGCAAAGTTAGTAGCAGCGATTGCCAAAAAGAAACACCCGCAGCTGGCTCGGTTTATGTACGGACTCGGTATTCGGCATGTTGGTGTGCAAACAGCAGTTGACACTGCCCGTCATTTTCGTACGCTTGAGGCCATCGGGGCAGCAACTGTTGAGCAGTTGGCGGAAGTAGGGGGAGTAGGTGAGGTAGTGGCTGAGTCGATTGTCGAGTGGTTTAGCGAACCAAACAACCAGCAATTACTCGAAAAATTTAAAGAAAAAGGGGTTGTCCCTTTGGCTGAACAAATAATAGACGGAGCGCTCAGTGGTAAAAGCTTTGTTATTACAGGAAGTCTCAGTGCTTTAAGTCGAGAGCAAGCAGCCCAGAAGGTTCGAGACCTAGGCGGTGCTTTCCAAACCGCTGTTGGCAAAGAAACGACCTACCTGGTGGCTGGCGACAAGGTCGGTGAGAGCAAGTTGAAAAAAGCTAAAAGCTTTGGAACCAAGGTAATTAACGAAACTGATTTTCTAAAACTACTTGATCAAAGCTAATTAGCTTTTTTCTTTTCATTGAGGTTTTTGTGCAATTGCTGGAACAATGTATCGAACCGCTGCTTAGAGTAGTCCCTTTCAATAGCATCGGTTTGCTTTTGCAGCAAGCCTGCCGCTAGGCTAACGAGCAGCACAGCCACAAGTACAACAAGGCTAAACTTTGAGAGACTTTTATCACCTTTTCTCATGCTAATAATTGCAAAGACTAGACTAATTACACATAGAACTCCAAAGATCGTAAAGCTCACTATAAGGGTTGGTCGCAAGTAGGCGAGATTGGCAGTTATATCAACGTTATCTGGATTATTTGTTTTAAGTATGAGACTGGTTAAGTTGCCGGCCATCAAGGCAACGGGTAACGCGAGTGCTGAAGCGGCTAGTGATATCTTTGCATGTTTTTGATTCATACTAGTAAGTTTACCATAAACATTTTAACTTGGAATACGCCACACCTAGTTTGAACCAATAACACTAGTGCTTTCGATGATATAAAGGTATACTTATACATAAGTGGTATGAAGGCTTTACGAATCAAGCATTATGGGTACATTGTAGCTACTGGTTTGCTACTGGTTTTTTGCGCTCTTAGCATAGTTGGCGGTCTGAAAGGCGCACAAGCTGAGGTTGGTGAGGTAGCCATTACCTATCCAGCACCAGACCAAAAGGTATTTCAGGGCAACCAGACCATAAAAGGTACGGCACCGGCTTTAAAGAAGCTATCTGTTTTTGATGGAACAAAAAAAATAGGCGAGACCACAGCAGGCGTTGACGGAAAGTGGCAAATCAATTGGCCAAAAGTTAAGCCCGGCCAACATAATTTAAAAGCTTATTTAGTAGAGGGTATAGTTTACGACTCTAATCCGCTCTCGCCAACTTCCGTAAAAGGTTCAAACTTAAATGATGGTCAAACAGCAACTAGCTTTGAAGCAGGCATATCATCGCCAGAGGCTGTTGTCTACGATTCGGTCGGCAACAAAAGCTTTGTGCTCAATCGCATAAATCATTCAATCTCAGTTTTTAACATGGCTAATAATTCGCTCAGCGACACCATAAAATATGCTACCACTGAGGCTTTAGTGCCAACCGATGAAGACAAAAGCCCGTGTAGATGTACTAACTTTAGCTACGTGTATGATCAGCAAAACAGGAGACTCTATGTGCTGGATCTTGAGAGAATCTATGTAATAAATACGCAGGACAACTCAGTGGTAAGGACTACGCCAGTAAGCCTGGCTGGCCAAGATAACTTCGATTACTATAATCCGGCTGATTACAGACTGTATCTTGATCCGGCAGCTTCATATCTCTACCTGTATGTTGCCAATGGTAATGATGACAAGCTAATACAAAGATATTCTACAGATACCGGGCAGAAGGACGAATCGTGGGTTCATAGCGGCAGGGCTATCGTTGGCATCTCCGGCGGTGACGTCTACTTTGTTAACCGCACAAACAACTCGGAAACAGCTAGCGCAAAGAGTTATTTGTATAAATATAGCTCGAGCAATCAACAGACTAGCGTAGTAGATCTTTCATCGCTATGCTATAACCCTTCATGGTACTTGAGTGTCAATTTAGCGGTAGCAACCGACCAAAACACTATATATACTAGCTGTGAAGGTGACTCATCTGGCCACCAAAAGCTACTTGGCATAAACGCGAGTAGTGGTCAAATCACGAACCTTAACTTACCTATTGACGCAAGCTACACCTGGCTGACCAAGGGTAATTTGGTAGCCAATAAGCTGGCATTTCTAGGTGCTACTCAGACCTATCACTCAGGTGACAATTTTACTTACACAGCCGCCATTAAGGGCTTCAATACGGAGACTAATAGCTTTCAGCAAGATATAGAACTAGATGAATCGCAATATTTCGGGAGTGACCTGTACTTAGGGGCGGCAACGAGTCTTTTGGCCAAGTCGTTTGTTGTCAGCCCAGATGGATGGTTTTCTTTTATGAGCTATAAGGCGGGTACGGTATATATATTTGTAGCTAACACTGATAGCAATCAAGTCCAGCATACCTACCAAAAAAATGGTGTCGCCGAACTGCAGTTTGATGGAGTGAGAAACAGTGCCTACCTTGGCAATAATAAAGTAGGCTTTTTACCCGACTTAGAGCGCAATAGTATTAAGGTAATAGACACCTCCAGTGGAGGAGTTTCTACTATTCAACATGGCGCCGGCTCTGGTATACAGCTATATTCTTCAAAACTAGCAAACAGACTGTTCGCAACCTCAGAGGTCATACGATTTAATTCAGAGAGCTTTGGGCCACTTTCGGGGCGCATTACCGTTTCAAACTTACAGACGGGCGAGTACCAGCAGACTATCAATCTAGAATCAGTCGGGTACATTGCCGGTGCTGTCATGGACGCTAACGAACAGTATCTATATGTTGCCAGTATCTCTTTGGTGGATCCATCTAACATTACGGTACGTAAAATAAACACTCAGACACTGAATGTCGAACGTACGTACAGCCCTATTGATATAGGAAACCAGATACCTTACTTAAGAATGAAGCTAACCAATAATGAATTGATGCTCAGTTCTTATACTGCTACAGTAAAACTTTTAAATATTGCAAATGACACGCAAAGAACACTGACACTTGACTCTGTAGCCACCTCGGCGACCTCCTTTATGGGATTAATTACTGCTGACCCCCAGGGTAGTAAAATTGCAGCTTACAACGCTCAGGCTAGTTCTAGCAGTGGACGACACAAAATTTCAATAATAGATAGAAATAGCCTAGAGGTATCGGCGACTGTAGATTTGGGTAGTAATGATTCCAGTGTCGTCTCATCGCTGGGCTTCACTAATGATGGTAAGCTTCTGGTTGGCTACTATAGTCTCACTGGAGGCAATCTTAAAATACATAATCTTGATGGAACGGTGCATGTACAAGCTGCTGGGTCAAACTTTCCTAGCGGCCAAAGATGCTATATTGCCAACATACACTCTGTTCCTTCTGAAGAAGCCTATATATTTACCGATAGTTACTGCCTACCTGTCGGTGGTGATGGATACGGTGACGTCAGTAGATATCTTGAAGTGTATGATGCCCAAAATCTCAATAAAATACAAACAATCAAACAAGCTGAAGCAGGCGCGTATGATTCAAGTAACTATTCGAGTTTGTTAGCTGTCTATAGTCTGTCGAAAAATTCTACGTATCCCGAAGTCATAACAGCCAATCAAACAGTGAATGTTGTTGCCGACGGCATAGAAATTACCAGCCCAGCTTCAAATGCAGAGCTTGCCAAAGGTGAGCACACCATTAAGGGCACGGCGCCACCAGGTCAAACAGTTACCGTAACAGTTAACGGTTCGTCTATTGGCACGGCCACGAGTGATGAATACGGCTTGTGGGAGAAAAAGTATACCTTTGCTGCCGGCAATCATGATATAAAGGCGGCCTACCAACAACCAGGGTATGCAAAAGCCTACCTAACTCGTCTAAGCTTCGCAACGACGCAAAGCTACTATACGTCAGGCGTGAATCTGCTAGATGGTTCGGTAGAAGATGATATCAGTCCTCCTGCAGGCATGGCGCCGATAGCGAGCTTTCTGAGTGAGGATGGATCGAAGCTGTACATCTTTAATTTAGCTCTTGGTGAAGGGGGGCTTACGCTTGAGATATACAATACTGAAAATAATGATCCACCTACCACTGTCAACCTGGACATTGCTAACGAAGGCGACGGTGATGGCGATATTGATCTATTGGCTACGCCAGTGATATCAGAAGATGGCGAAACTGCCTACATGCTGCTACAGGGCACTGATTATAATGCTCAGTTTACAGCAATTTCTACGGTGAGTGGCCAGGTGGAAGATCGAATCGATTTAGGACAGGAGTGTGATAGCTTATCCGATATTTTCGGTGCAACCCCTATAGTTGCCGAGGATTTAAACATGGCTTATCTATTTTGTAGGTCTGGCATGGCTTTTGCCGTAGATCTTTCTATTGGCACGGCCACGAGCTTAGATATTCCAGAAGATAGTTTTGTTGCCGCTTATCAATATGATGCCACCTCAAGTACTCTGTATATGCTGGCCGGCAACGACGACGCAAGCGACGTTTTTGTCCTGGCCTATAACCTTGAAAGCAGTACCGTTAATTGGACGACTGGTTTAGACAACTATCCAACTGTTTATCCTTTTTCTATGCTACTCTCGCCTGATGGAAGTGAGCTGCGTGTTGTGGCAACCGACGCCCAAGATGCTTCAAATTTAACCACTATTAGTGTACCTGGCATTAGCACGTCAGACGGCACTATCACTGACCACACGTTTAATAAAGAAGAAAATTTTGGGGAAGATAATATACCAATGGGTAATCAAATGCTGGTTAATATGGATCAGTCAACTAACGGCGAAAATATTTATTTGAGCTTCTTTAATGTTAATACACTGCAGTCGTATGACATAGCTAATGTCAGCATGGTAGCCACTTATAACAAAGCCGAAAATAAGATAACCTCAACATTTAAAGGCACGAATGAGGATGTTTATTTACGCACGTCACCGGGTAAGTTTATTAAGGCGTCCCCGGCGCGCGAAGACAGCGACACTGTTTCAGTGACGGTCTCAGGTGCTACCGTGCCCGGCGCCACATGTAACCCAGCAACTGATGCAGCTTGTAAGCCACCAACGTGTACATCAAATTGCGGAGAGCCTAAGTTGCCTCCTATTGAGTGCAATATAAGAACAGCGTGCCCAATTAGTGGAGAAGTAAAGAAAGAAATTGAAAATAAGGTTAAAGCTATTACCAAAACTGCCCAGCAAGATAATGCTCAGGTACCACCGGCCATACAATCGGTAAGTCAAGTTCAGGTATTTTCAGCCAATATTCTAGCCGCAATTAAACGCTTTGTGGCCAGTGTGCCAATGCCGCTGATCAGCATCTTCCCGTATCTGTTGCTCGCGCTGCTGCTGAGCCTCATTGCTTACTACTTGTATCAAACGCAGGTGCAGCTAAGAAGAGAAGATCGTTTGCGTGCTATTTTTGAAAAGCAAAAGGTGCTTTCTGAAGAAAAACGTAACTTCCTGGAGCTCACGAGCCACTACTTACGAACACCGCTAACATACATAAAGGCGGGCTCCGAAATGCTGCTGCGCAATAAGCAAAATGAAGCCACGGCCAGTGAACTCACCCAGTCGGTTGAGCACTTAGGTCTATTTATTGAATCGTTAGTGGAAGAGGCGAGTGCCAGCAACCATGTTGAACCTGCTGAGATGCCAAAACAACGTACTTGGTCGCCACTAGTGGCAAAATCATTCTGGATACCAGCAGCTGGGTTTGCCACCGCTCTCGGACTGTTTTACTTAATTTTCGGTGTTATTGGTGGCGTTAATTTTGGCCCAGCGCGGTATGTTACGCAGCTGCTTCTCGTGTTTGTGGTGCTGCAGCTTTTTTACGGGATGTTTAAAAACCATCAAAGAATTACTGATGAAGAAGCGCTCTTTACTAAAACAATCAACAACGAGACGTCACTTGACCACACTCGTTCGAAGCTCATTCACGATGCCGGTGAGCAGCTCAAGACACGCACTGCTCACCTGACTAGTGCTCTTAATAAACTGCAATCGGCTGATACTTCAAAAGCCATTATGCAACAGGGCATAGACAGGCTTTCTGAACTTTCCCAGGCTTTCATGCTGGTAAGTCAGTTAGAAAGTGATGTTCTGGCTGGCAAGGTAGAGCCGGTTTCAGTCAGGGCAATCGCAGCGGATATTATCCAGCCAATGGCCGAAAAGCTGCGAGCCAAGAAAGTGAAGGTTGAAGTTTCTGGCTTTGATCAAGACATAACCCTTACTACCAATAAGCCACTTGCTGAACTGACCCTAAAATCGCTGCTGGAGAACGCACTCGATGCCAGCAAAGAGGGCTCATCACTTGTTGTGAAATGTCTGCACAAAGAGGGGCGGGTTGCCTTCCAGGTAATTGACCATGGCGAAGGCATTCAAAAAGATAAAATCGAGCGGCTCTTTAAGCCATTTGTACGGGTCGGCCCAGTCACCACCTTTAACCGCGAAGGCATTGGACTCAGCTTGTATCTCGATCGCTTAATTATGCATTCACTCGGTGGTGAAGTTGAAATCGCCAGCCGCTTCAAGCACGGCACCACTGCCACGGTAACTTTTAAACAAAAGCAAACTGCATAATCTGTTAAAATAAATGGAGCGGGGCATTGGCGCAGTTGGCTAGCGCGGTCGCCGCGGCGACAGGTCAATTTATGTATTTCGTATATATTCTAAGAAGTCTTAAGAATAATCGTCTATACACTGGGTCAACCGACGATATTAATCGACGATTGCTGGAACATAATGCAGGTAAGAGTAAGGCAACTAGATACACTAGACCATTTGAGCTTATTTATCATGAAAGGTATGATAGTCGTAGC
>CAYRKQ010000009.1:12392-31812 GCA_964424985.1 uncultured Candidatus Saccharibacteria bacterium
CCGTTCACGCCGCCGGCCACCGCGATGCCGCCGACCGCCTCGGCGGGCACGAGCGCCGCGATCCGGCTGTCGTAGCGAAGCTTGCCGCCGCGAGATGTACTTCAAGACTGGCAAAGGTAGGCAAGAGCTAAAAGATATCCTGGGGTCGTCGTATAATGGCTAGTATGCATCCATGGCATGGATGAGATGGGAGTTCGATTCTCCCCGACTCCACCAGACTAACAATAGAAAATATTCAGCTCATGAAAAAATACTTTAAAGCAATTTTTACGAAGGTACTTTGGTGGCAGGTAGGTCGCTTGCGTATCGCTCATAAACCAATCACTATTGGTGTAGCGGGAAGTGTCGGTAAAACCTCTACCAAGGCAGCCGTTGCCAGTGTTCTATCGCAAAAGTATAAGGTTGCCTGGCAAAAAGGTAACTATAACGACATCATCAGTATTCCGCTGGTTTTTTTTGGAGAGTCCATGCCTCCGCTATACAATCCGTTTGCCTGGGTTCGCGTATTGATTGCAAATGAAGTAAAGATTTCAAAATCGTATCCGTATGAAGTAGTAGTGCTGGAGCTTGGTACCGATCACGCCGGGGATATGGCACAACTAGAGGGCGTGCTAAAAATTGACTACACACTACTGACTGCTATCACGCCCGAGCATATGGAAGGGTTTGAAGATCTTGATGATGTCGCGGAAGACGAACTGATTGCAGCTCATCTTGCTCGTCAGGCGATTGTCGATACCGATAGCGTTGCAAAAGCATACGTTGATCAGATCATTACGCCACTTACCATTTCGACTAAAGAAGGCAATTGCGTCACCAAGACCAGCAAGCTTACTTCTGGCGGCAGAAACGTGGTTTTCCAACTTGGTGGCGCCGCATACGACATAAAATCAAAATTGATTGGCGCTCAGAATCTTCCATCACTAGCATTCGCACTTATTATGGGCAAGCGCTTGAAGCTGACTGACGAACAGCTAAAAATCGGTCTTGAATCAATCGAACCATTCCCTGGTCGGATGAATCTCCTGATTGGTAAAAATGACTCGCGACTTATTGACGATACCTACAGCTCCAGCCCTCACGCCCTTCACGCTGCCCTCAAGACACTGTATGAAATGGATGGCAAACAAAAGATTGCAATCTTGGGCAAAATGAATGAGATGGGTCATTTTAGCGAAGGCTATCATCGCGAGGCAGGTAAACTATGTGATCCAAAACACATTGATTTGCTAGTGACCTTGGGTGATGATACCAACAAATATCTTGCACCAGAGGCTGAAAAGAACGGCTGTAAAGTCGTGCGCTGTTCGTCACCTTACCAGGCAGCAGATGTTGTTTTGCCACTTCTGACCAACGACACAGTTGTGCTTCTGAAGGGCTCTCAGAATAAAGGTTTCTTGGAAGAAGCAACTGCTGCATTACTTAAAGACTCTGAAGATAGTAATAAATTGGTTCGCCAATCACCTTACTGGCTGAAGATAAAAGAGCGAGAGTTTACGCAATGAAGATTCTAGTAATCGGGGGTGGTACTTCAGATGAACGAGAGGTTTCCCTTAAGTCGTCTCAAGCAGTATTAAAAGTGGTTAATCAGAAGGGGGATGAAGTCGACTTTTATGACTGGGACGGATCTTCGTCGTGGATTGAGCAGAATATAGATAAATTTGATATCGTGCTACCCATTCTACACGGCACTGGCGGTGAAGATGGTGTGATTCAATCAATACTTGAGAAAGCAGCGGCAGCATTTCTTGGATCTGGCTCGAGTGCATCTTCTCTGTGCTTTGATAAAAATAGAAGTCGTACTTTATTCAAGGATTGTGGTATCCGTGTTCCGAAAGGAGAGATTGTTGATCTGCGAGAATACCAGACGAGTACTTTGCGCAATAATCCTCACGTACTGAAACCATACAATGGTGGTTCGAGCGTCGATACGTTTATACACAATGACTTGAGCCAAATGAATATGCAGAATGTACAAGAGGCCTTCAAGAGGCATCATAAGATGTTAGTTGAAGAATATATAGTGGGAACTGAAATAACAGTACCGATTTTAGAAGGTAAAGAGCTACCAGTTATTGAGATAGTACCGCCCGAGGGTGAAACTTTTGATTACGAGAACAAATATAATGGAAGAACCGCAGAGATAATTCCACCGCATAATGTGGGCGAAGATCTGCAAAAGCAAGCAGTCAAAATAGCTAAACAAATACACAAAGTTGCGGGCTGCCGCCACTTATCAAGAACAGATATTATTATAAAAGACGGCAAGCTATATACATTAGAGGTAAACACAATGCCGGGTATGACAGATCAAAGTTTGTTTCCGAAAGCTGCACAGGCTGCTGGGCTTGATTTTCCTGAACTCGTCGATTATTTTATAAAGCTTGTGCTAAACAAGGTATAATAAAGCGCATGGCTTTTGACTATCTGAATTCAACCGCTTATTTCAACAATTCGTTTATTCCATTTAGCCGTGCCAATGTTAGTATTGCTAGCTCATCAGTGCTCTATGGACTGACGATCTACACGGTATTTAGCGTCAATTGGAATAATGAAGAGCAAAAACTGTATGCTTTCCGGCTGAAAGATCATTACAAACGGTTGATCAATTCGGCACGTATTATGGATTTTCACGAGTTTGCCAAAAACTATACCTATGAAGAATTTGAATCTACTATGCTTGAGCTCCTGCGGCGTAATAAGGTACAAGAAGACGTCTTAGTGCGGGTGGCGGTATATATTGACGAGCTGATTGCCGGCACTAAAATTCACGGGCTGAAAAACAGCGTTTCAGCTTACATTTACCCGATGGGTACTATTTTGAATCCTGAAGGTATTCACTGCTGTGTTTCCAGTTGGGTGCGCACCCAAGATAATGCCCAGCCGTCACGTGCCAAGATTAACGGCAGCTATATTAACGCCAGTCTCATGAAGAACGAGGCCTTGCTCAACGGCTACGATGAGGCCATTGCGCTCGATCATAACGGGCACGTCAGTGAAGGTACCGTTGCTAACTTATTTATTGTTCGTGACGGTGTGTTGATCACGCCAGACAAATCGACTGATCTGCTCGAAGGCATTACCCGTTCGTCAATTTTAAAAATGGCAAAAGATGATGATATCAAAACCGAGCAGCGAGCCGTCGACCGCAGCGAACTCTACATTGCCGACGAACTCTTCATGTGCGGCTCCAGCGCCCGGATTGTTCCCATCCTCTCAGTCGACAAGCGTCCCATAAACAACGGCAAAATCGGCACCCTCACCCAAAAACTCATGACCAAGTACAACGACCTCCAGCACGCCAAACTCAAAGACCAACACAACTGGCTGAAAGGGGTTTCCTAGCTAGCCGTATAGCTCTGGCAGCGTGTCACTTGCCCGCACGCCGTAGTTAATGAACGGTGCGTCAATAAAGAGGATAACCGCATGCCGTTCGGGTACGGCTGTGACCCCGGCCGGGATGACTCTATCCACGCCGTGATAGAGTGGCTTGAGTGGCGATCGATTCCCATACAGTTTTCGATACCCAGCCCCAAGAAAGAAGTAGCCAGCGTCAACGGCGGTGTCATAATGAGTCCGCTCGCCGTTTTTGCCATCTTCTGCACCCCAAAATCCGGGCGCATCGGCGTAAGCCTGAATAGTGGCGCCGCTAATATCATAGTGAGGCTTTGCGACGTCGGCCAGATCTTCCGTTACTTCGTAGCTATCGTATCGTAAGATTCGCATAAAGCTCAGACTGGCATGAGTAGTCCCAAGGTTGCCGGGAAAGTGAGATCTCAGTAAATTTGGATGAGTTTCATCAAGAATCTCAAATTGTCTCTTGGCTACAGAAATAAGGCCATTGTGTACTTCATAACCCGCCGTGAGAAAATCCCTGAAGGCTTTTGGAGCGTCGGAAAATTCTTCTCCCCAGCGCCTACGGGCATATTCATTAAAGTGCATAAGATTCTTAGGGTCTGCATATTGTTTGCCACTAACAACTTTTCGTTCTTTTCTTACATGCCCGGCTTCGTTTCCCAGTCGTAGATCAACGGCATGTTGTGTCGCTGCCAATAATTCCGGATATTCGTTAATGCAAACCTCATAACCTTCAAGTAGGGTCTTGAAGTCATCTGGAGAAAGAGGCATTTCAATCATTGCGATGCCATTTTCGGCGAGTTTATTATGGAGATCTGGCGCAAATAATGTGTCTCTCACTTCAAGCCCGTAATGCCTAGTAGCTTGATCTACGTCAATCAGCCGTTCCGGCAGGACGCCGCTATACGATTCTCCCATTATTACCCTCCGTTTGTTTTCAAACGCTATTTTCATAGTAGCAGAAAAACGCCAGCTAATAAAATTAAGTTGCCAGATCAGATTGCAAGGTTGAACCTTTTTACGTCCGGCTACTCCAAAGAGTATTCTTGATGAAGCGAGTCCAAATGGCCAGATGCATCGTTAACAAATGTAAGATATTCCTCGAGAGATTTGTATTCGGCTAATACTTTTTCCGGCCGTAGCCACCCGATGTTGGGGGTTGAATAAAGGTGGAGACTTGAGTATTCATATTGCGTGCAGTCTCGGCCAAGAGCCTCGGGGTTCAGGTGAATATAGCGTGAAATATGCTGCCAATAAGGCTCACTATCGACAAGGCGGGCTTTGTATCTTCCCTGAAAAAGTGATCCGACTCGTTCATAACGCTTATTAAAATACATCGTGTAACTTGTTGAGAGTGCTCTCATAAATTCTGCAATTGCATTTTCAGTATGCTGATAAATTAGCAGGTGAAAGTGATTTGGCATTAAGCAAAATGCAAGTAATTCAACCTCACCATAAAATGATTTCAAACGCTCCTTTCTGTCGGGCATATCAGCCTTGAGCGTCTCAGGATCGTCCAGCAATTGGCGGAGCCGGTTGAGAAAAACATAATAATCCTGCACATCCATAAAAATCATACGCCGTTCAACACCCCGATTATAAACGTGATAAATACTCTCAGCCGCAAATTCGCGCACAACATTCCTACTCGGCATACTAGATATGATATACAAAAAGGTTCAACCTTGCAATCTGAGCAAGGTTGAACCTTTTTGCGGTCTTGGCTGTGATAAAATGGAGATCATGAAGAGATATAATCCTGGTGAAATTGAGCCGAAGTGGCAGAAAATTTGGGATGAAACCGGAGTGTACACGGCGGATCTGCAGAGCAAGAAGCCGAAGTATATTGCCATGAGTATGTTTAATTACCCGAGTGGGGCTGGTATTCATATTGGCCACGCTATGAATTACACCATCTCTGATGTAAAAGCGCGTTTCAAGCGTCAGCAGGGCTATGAAAGTTACCACCCCGTTGGCTGGGATGCCTTTGGTTTGCCAGCCGAAAACTATGCCATTAAAGCTGACGTTAGCCCGCAGGAAAGCATGGGCACAATAATCCCCAGCTATCATAAGCAATACAAGGCCATGGGTTGGAGTAATGACTGGGAGAAAGAAATCGCGACGCATCTTCCTGAATACTACAAGTGGACACAGTGGATTTTCAGCCAGATGTTTAAGCACAAACTAGCGTATCAGGATGCGCGCATGCAGTGGTGGTGCGAAAAATGCCAAACGGTGCTTGCAAATGAGCAGGTGATTGAAGGCAAGTGTTGGCGACATGATGGTCCAGATGACTCAATTGTTGAAAAGAAAGAAGTCAAGCAATGGTTCTTCAAAATTACTGAATATGCCGACGAACTACTAGAGGCAACTGACGCACTTGATTGGACGGACAGCGTAAAGTTAGCTCAAAAAAACTGGATTGGCCGCTCAGTCGGTGCAGAGATCATTTTCAAGGTTTGTCATCCTGAACTTGATTCAGGATCTAGTAAAAAAGAGATTCCGGATCAAGTCCGGAATGACAACATCAATATTACTGTCTTCACCACTCGCCCAGACACGTTGTTCGGTGCCACCTTCATGGTAGTAGCCCCGGAAAGCGAATTGCTTGCTTCACTAGTTACCAAAGAACAAAAAGAAGCTGTTGAAGAGTACGCAAAAGAGGCTGCGAAAAAAACAGAGGTTGAACGACAAGCCGCTAAGGAAAAAACTGGCGTTTTCACTGGTGCATATGCAATCAACCCAGTTAATAACGAAGAAATCCCAATCTGGGTCGCCGATTACGTTCTAGCTGGTTACGGCACCGGCGCAATCATGGCCGTTCCCGCTCACGACGAACGCGATTTTGAATTTGCCAAGAAGTTTAATATCCCAATTAAACAAGTGGTTGAGCCACTCTACGTTCAGGCAACCGAGCCAGGCAAGGTGCGCGAAGACAAGCCGTTTGTCGAGCGCCAAGCCATTACCGCAATTGTTAAACACTGGTCGGAAGAAAAATACCTCGGTCTTAAGTGGAAGAAAGTCGATTGGGATACGTTCTTAACAGGAGGTGTCGAAAAAGGGCAGACTGCCCAGGAGGCGGCCGTACAAGAAATTAAAGAAGAGACCGGCTATTTGAACCCGAAATTGGTTAAACAGCTTTCCAATACGCACGCGCAGTTCTTCCACGTTCCAAAAGACGAAAATCGGTTTGCCCACTTTAGCGATTTTTACTTCGAGCTTGAAGATGGTGAACGTGAAGAGGTGGTGCAAGAAGAAAAACAGATTCATGACATCGTCTGGCTTACGGCAGATGAGATGGAAACTTTCCGCCTGCCGGAATCCCACCGTTTTATCTGGAATGAACTAAAGGACGAACAGCAGATTTTTACATCAGAAGGACTTTTAGCTAACTCTGGGCAGTACAATGGCTTGAGTTCAAGTGAAGCGCGGGAGAAGATTGTTGCTGATCTTGCCAAAAAAGGTGTTGCCAAAGAAAAGGTGAATTACAAAATGCGCGATTGGTCAGTTTCTCGCCAACGCTATTGGGGCGCGCCGATTCCAATTGTGAACTGTAAAAAATGCGGTACTGTCTTAATTCCGGATGAAGACCTCCCTGTAGTGCTACCGGAGCTTGAAGATTTTCAGCCGAGTGGTGATGGCCGCAGTGCGCTGGCCCGAGCTAAGGACTGGCTTGAAGTTGAGTGTCCGGACTGTGGCGGCAAGGCGGAGCGCGAAACCGACACGCTCGATACCTACATATGCTCAAGCTGGTACATGCTACGCTATTTTGACCCGCGAAATCAACAGAAGATTTTCGAATCTGATGTTGCCAACAAATGGATGCCAATCGATTTTTATAACGGTGGCGACCATGCAACTGCCCATATGCTCTATGCTCGTTTTGTGACACGATTCTTCAATAAGCTTGGTTTAATCGAAAACCCGGAACCGTTCAAGCAGTTCTTATTCAATGGCAAAGTCAAAGCAGCCGACGGTTCGGCGTTTTCAAAATCAAAGGGCAACGGAATCGATCCGCTGGAAATCATCAATCAAGGCTATGGTGCCGATGCACTTCGAACATACTTAATGTTTGCGGCGCCGCTTGAATTTGATGCTCGCTGGAGCGCTCAAGGGGTGCCTGGTACCTATCGATTCTTAAATCGACTCTGGATATTAGTACAAGAATACAACAACCCGCACAGCAACGAAGTACCGTCAACAAAGAAGCAGTATGTACCTGACGAGTTGCGACGTGTTACGCACGCGGCAGTTAAAAAAACGACGGATGATATCGAAGAAAACCGCTACAACACGGCAATTGCAACCATGATGGGACTTGTAAATAGCTTGTATAAACTTAAAAAAGAAGTTCCGTTTACTGATTTGGTTTGGAAAGAATCGCTCGAAGCAGCCGTTTCGCTGGTAGCGCCGTTTGCACCGCATCTTGCTGAAGAACTATGGCAAGATCTCGGACACAGCTCAAGCGTGCATAAAGATACCTGGCCAAAATTTGAGAATAAATATCTTACTACCGATCTTATTAAAATTGTCGTGCAGGTAAATGGTAAAGTTCGCGCCACCATTGAGGTTGACGCTGAAACGAGTGAAGAACAAGTGGTTGCTGCCGCCAAACAAAATGAAAAAGTTGCCACATATCTTAGCGACAACTCAGTGAAAAAAACAATTTACGTTCCAAAAAAACTCGTCAACTTTGTTATTTAAACGGATATACAACGACTGACTGGCCTTGTTCTGTGAGGTCTCGAATTTCACCAACGGTGAGCTCGGCGTGACCATCGTGCATAAAATCTGGAGATCGTTGTGCTGTTTTTCTGGCTTCTTCCTGTGCAATAAAATGATCTACTAATGGCTCAAGCGTCATCGTATCGATTAGCTTCTTGGCGCCTGTTTTTGCAAGTGATGCTGCGCGAGCGGCTAGCTCGCCTATGTGTCTGCCGCGGCTAGATTAGCCAGGACGCTCTGCGTCGTGACCCCCCCTAAAATCCGCCTGTTTCTCGGCGCTTTCTTGCATGCCTTCAGCGAGCTTGGCAAGGGTGTCATCAAATTCGTTATCTCGTTTCATATGCCTCATTCTACACCTTTATACATTAAGAAAAGAAGCTGCGAATTGCCTCAAAGGCCTGGTCGGGGTGACGGAAGTTGTAGTACCAGTCGGTCATTATACCGCCACCGACAAAAGCAATCGTCCCAAGAGCAATTTTTACCGGCAATGTAGGTGGTACTTCAATTACCGGTACTTCGAGTGGCTCCAGCAGTGCCGGAGGATTGATATCTCCAAGAGCTGTTTCAACCAGCTCGGATACATAGGGGTCAAGGCGCGGATCTGTTACACGTTGCGCTAAATAATCTGTTGCTGCTTCTGCTCGTTGTCGATTGGTCATACATAATTCCTTGCTACGCGGCTACTGACGAGAGTAGCCTATCTTTTTATTATAGCAAAGGGTAAGCATTTTGTCAATAGGCATATGCAGTCTGAACCTAGAAACTAAACATACTTTCATGGTCTGTCATCCTGAACTTGTTTCAGGATCTACTTAAATACTGATTGGATCCTGAAACAAGTCCAGGATGACAATGGGGTTCGAGATTCGGGTTGTATATGCATAGTCACTGTTGAGATCTGATGATCTTTTTGGTATAATAACCATTAACATCAGAAGTAAAGCCTCATATAAAGGAGTAATTTTGCATGGGTAAGCCCAAAAAGCAGACCTCACCTCGGAAAAAAGGATTACGTCGTAGCCATCTAGTTCTAGATCTTGCCCGTCGTGTAAATTCAAAAAGTCCGGTAAAAGTCTACACAACAAAGCGTGAAAGCGCCAAGAAGCAGAAGTAAGAATCAAGACGCAGGAAACAAGCAGTTTGCTCGCAGGTTAAAATCAAGGAGTGAATAAGGTACAAGCAACCATGAACATACGTCATACGTCATACGTCATACGTCATACGTCTGCACCAGAGGTGCACTGTGGCTTCTAATCGACATCTTGCGAGAATCGTTGCCCTCCAGACTCTGTATGAGTATGATTTTCGCCTGCGCGCGCATGATGACACCATATCTGTCGATGATTTAATGGTACGCCATCTCGGCCGCTATAAAGACACCATAGATGATGTTGATTTTGCCGAGGAACTTATTCGTGGCACCATCGCTCATTTGGATGAGCTCGATGCGCAAATTCAACCTTTAGCGCCCGAGTGGCCACTGGCGCAAATTGGTCGAATTGACCATGCCATACTCCGAATTGCTCTGTACGAATTGTTTTATATGAAAAAAAGTGAAATCCCACCAAAAGTAACTATTAACGAAGCGGTTGAGCTGGCTAAGAGCTTTGGTGCTGAAAACACCTCAAAGTTCATTAATGGAGTGCTCGGTACGGCCTGGCGCCAGGCTGACCCGGAAGCAGCGGAAGCTAAGAAGCCAGCAGAGACGGATAAAAAGAAAGCTTCAAAGGCCAAAGGAGCCGCCTCATGACACCTAAACCCCCCTTTAATAAGTTTAAAAAGTACTTTAAGCGTAAGCCGGCTATTGAAGAAATTATTCGAGAAACCACCGCTGGCGGCGTTATCTATCGCCGCAATGAAAAGGGCGAAGTTGAGTTTTTGCTGGCGCAAGACGCTAAAGACCGCTGGACAGTACCAAAAGGACACATTGAACCAGGTGAAACACCACGGCAAACGGCCGAACGCGAAATTCAAGAAGAAACCGGCCTGAAAGAAATGAAGGTCTTAAACCATCTCGGAAAAACGCAGTTTCGCTACCGCCGCCAAAACAGCTTGGTGCTCATGACCATGCACATCTTTTTGGTTAAAGCCCTAGGTGACACCAACCGACTGGTAAAAGAAGAATGGATGAATGGTATCGGCTGGTTCTCGTTTGCGGAGACAATTGATAAGATTGAATATGAAGGTATTGAAAAGTTGATACTGCTTGGCATGAAACATATTCGTGAAGGGAAGTTGTGAGTAAGGTAGCCATTGACACCAAGCCATTTCAAGATTTTGCCCAGGCTACGCTTGGCTTTACGTTTGACGACCCAATGACACTGGTAACCGCTTTTACGCACCGCAGCTACGTGAATGAGCACCGTAAAAGCACTCAAAAACATAACGAACGATTAGAATTTCTAGGTGATGCCGTTCTTGAACTTGTGGTGACCGAATTTCTCTACAGTACCTACGAAGAGCCCGAAGGAATTTTAACCAATTGGCGCTCAGCACTGGTGCGTACTGAAAGCATTGGTGCGGCTGCCAATAAGCTGGAATTTGAGACAATGTTGCGTCTTTCTCGGGGTGAAAAGCGCGGTTCAGAACGTGCCCGGCAACAGATTTTGGCCAATAGTTTCGAGGCAGTAGTGGGGGCAATTTTTGTTGATCAAGGCTACGAGCAGGCGAAGAAATTCATTCACGACCACATTATTTCAACCCTGCCGCAGATTTTAGAAACCGGCAGCTGGCGCGATCCTAAAAGCTATTTGCAGGAAGTTGCCCAAGAAAAAGAATCCCACACCCCTGTTTATAAAGTGCTCTCAGAAGATGGCCCCGACCACGATAAAATTTTTACACTCGGTGCCTTCATTGGCGGCCAGCTCCGTGGTTCTGGCTCCGGCAGCTCCAAACAAGCTGCCCAACAAAAGGCCGCCGAAGAAGCGCTGAAGTATTACGAGAGTAGTGAGTAGTGTTAGTGGATAGAGGTTAGGGATTGGGGAGGTAGGTATGGGTGGCGATGTAAAATCATTCAAAGATCTCACTGTCTGGATGAAAGCTATGGAGCTAGTTACGCTGACGTATAAGATCAGTGATCAGTTACCAAAACAGGAACTGTATGCGCTGGGTAATCAGATTAGACGTTGCTCAGTCTCTATTCCAAGTAATATCGCTGAAGGCAGCAAGAGGCATAACAGTAAAGAGTTCTATCATTTTTGTGGCATAGCGCAAGGTTCGTCGGCCGAGCTGGAAACACAACTCTTGCTTATAGAGACGCTGCATTCGGAAATTGCGGTGCAAGAAGCGCTTGAGCTGTTGGCTGAAATACAAAAAATGCTTACCCGTTTATCGCAGAGCCTCAAGGCGAAATTCTAGCCACTCATCACTAACACTATTCACTAATCTGTTGACAACAGATGCTGCTATCTGTATAGTAGCTACAAGTATTTTAGTAAATATCTAAATAGTGAGAGGATCAGTTTAAGTTCATGTTAAGTATTCGTTTGCAGCGCGTCGGAAGAAAAGGTCATGCGGTTTATCGCGTGATTGTTCAAGATTCACACCGTCAACCCACCAGTGGTAATATTGTCACCCAGGTTGGTACCTACGACCCCCATACTAAAGAGGTGAAGATTGAAAAAGAAAAGGTTGAAACCTATCTTAAGAACGGTGCCCAGCCAACACCTCGCGTAGTTACACTACTTCAAGCAGAGAAGGTTACTTTGCCAAAATGGGTAGTTATTCCTGGTAAAAACAAAACCAAGACAATAAAAAATTCTGAAAAACTACGTCGTAATCAACCGGCACCAGAAGTAGAAGAGGCTCCAGCTGAGGCTCCCGAAGCACCAGCAGAGGAAGTAGAGGCTGTGGTAGAGGCAACTCCTGAACAAGAAGCGGCTGAAAACGTTAAAGAAGACGAATCTGTAGAGCAAATTGCCGAAGCTGAAGTTGAGGACGGCCAAGAAACTGCACCCGAAGAAGTTGCTCAGGCAGCTGAAGAATCAGAAGACGACAAACCAGCTGAAGCCTAGTTTTTATCTTGTCATCCTCGACCTGATCGGCCATTCAGTAATCTACCGAAGCGAAGCTTCTCATTTTCTTTCCCTGTTCCTTTTGCTGCCAAAAGTAACATAAAACCACCAACCAGATCTAAAAAGCTCGATATTCCACCATTCCAGATCCACTCTGGAGCCTGCGGAACTCACTCGCTTTTGCTCGCTCAGACATCCTCGTCTCGCAGGGTGTATCTAGAATGATTCCATTCGGGTTTTTAGGTGGTTGGGAGGAAGTTGACTTCGCCATATGGCGAAGAGTCGTTTATTATTTGAATTTTAGGCTTTATGGTTTGCTTAGAGTTTGTGATTTCGTATTTAGGATTTATTTGTAATTTGGTGCTTGCGATTTGGAGTTTGCTCTGTAGTTTCCTCCTGATGGCGAAGGATTATTATTTAGCATGGTATACTTAAATAGGTAATACTTTAATGACCAAAGGGAGGCAGTATGACGGGGAATATAGATCAAGACTTCGTAGAATATGTAGTGAAGTCACTCGTGGGTAACCCAGATGCGGTTTCAATTGAGCGTACTATTGATGAAAAAGGGGTGCTGCTTGAGCTGACCGTAGACCCAGAAGATCTCGGTAGAGTAATTGGTAAGCGTGGTGGGACAGCGCAGAGTATTCGTACACTGCTTCGTGCACTTGGTACGAAGAACGATGCTCGTTACAACTTAAAAATTGTTGACACCGACGGTGGGGCAGGCGCTCGTCAAAGCGCTCCGCGTGATGATGATAACGACCAGCCAGCTGTTTCAGATGATGCCCAAACAGACGATACTACACCAGTAGAAGAGGCTGATGACAATACTGTGGAAGACGTGCAAGATGAACCTGTGGAAAACGAATCTTCAGAATACGAAGAAAAACACCGAAAAGACCTTGCGGACCTCGACGATCTCGATATATAATCATAAGCGTTCACCACGAATCTGCTGCGAAAGCGGAAACCTGGAACAAAAACCAAAAACAAATTGATGTTTCAAAAGCTCGCTTGCGAGTCTGAGAAATCAGAGAGCTTTATGTGATAAAAATGCCCTAGGACTTCTAGGGCATTTTTATATGTTCAGGCGAAAAGAGATCTATTCGGCGGTTGCAGGAACAACTTCTACCTGATTAATTCTTCGAACGCCTTTCAGATTGATTGTCGCACCTGCTTCATCAATACTGAAACTAAGTGCAGGATCTTGATCCGCGTAATCAAAGCTGTCACCATCCTGGAAGTTTGCGGAAATCTCTACGTGTTGAGCTGCGCTATTCCCGGAAACATTCGTTCCTTCGCCAGCAAGTTGCTGAATTGAAATAGGCGCCTCGCCATCACAGCTCAAGCTAATGACAGCACTTGAAACAATCTTTGAAGATGGATTAGTGGTTTCGGCAATCTTTACGTCTTTCCCTTCAGGACACTCAACGCCAACTGTCCATTTGGTTTCTTTTTCATCCCCGGCGCAACCACTCAGGGCAATTGCCGAAACTAACGATGTTGCAAAGATCTTTTTGCTATTCTCTCTTACTTTTTTTAATGCCTCTGTCATAAAACTCCTTCTTTAAAATTTACAAAAGCTAATATATATATCACTAATTGGAAATATAGTCAACAAGTTTTATACTTAAAATAATGAAAATTCAAATTATAACTCTATTCCCAGAGATGTTTGACGGTGTGTTTAAGACGTCTATGCTGTGGAAGGCTGCGAAAGACGGGATTGTTGAGTATTCATGTGTGAATCTGCGTGATTATGGGATTGGTTCACGTAAAACCGTAGATGACACGCCTTATGGCGGTGGGGATGGCATGGTGTTGATGGTTGAGCCGTTGATGAAGGCGGTGGAGGCGGCAAAAAAGAATGATCCTGATGCCAAGGTACTGCTGATGACGCCGCGTGGGAATGTATGGAAGCAGTCTAAGGCGAAAAGCTACGCTGATACTAAAAACGGGTTAATCATTATCTGCGGCCGCTATGAAGGCTATGATGAGCGTATTACCCCAGTTGTTGACGAGCAGATCTGCGTTGGTAATTACGTGCTCACGGGTGGTGAGATTCCGGCAATGATTATCACCGATAGCGTGGTGCGCTTACTTCCTGGTGTGCTGGGCGGCGAAACCTCAGCTGAAATTGAAAGCTTTGTAAAAGACGACAAAACCGTTGAAGCTCCACAGTACACCCGCCCCGCCGAGTTCAAGGGCCTTAAAGTTCCGGATGTTCTACTAAATGGTCACCACGGTGAAATAGAAGCCTGGCGCACTAAGAACTAGTAAAATTATCAATAATCTGATATAATATTTTATTATGTCAGAACTAGTCGATGCCAGTAGACAATTTGCCCAAAGACGCCTAATAGGGGGCGTGTTAGAGGGTGAGCTAAGTGTTGACGAAGTGACGAGAGTGATTAATAGTGCAAGCGCAGGTCTGATAGAGGACGTATTTGGATTTAGTAGCGAGATCGCTGATTTGTTCGAAGGTGACGAAGATCGACTCAGTGCAAAGATTGTCGACGATTCAGATGAAGAAACTCCGGAGCCAGTACTTTCTGCTAATCAGGTATATCCTTCTATTGATGGTATCCCTATTTTGCATATTACGTCGGGAGTTATTTTTGCCATAGGGGATCAGTTAAAGCCGTATTTCGAATACATTGACGAGAAAGACATAATTCCAGAAGCTCAACGACAGCGTACTATCCTGGAGATTGCTACACGTCTTGGCGTCGCTTCTTGGGTGTTCGACAGACTGGACCCTCGATTGAGAGATTTATCTGAGGAACGGTCTATTAGATACACGGCACTCGAGGCAGGGCTTGAAGGTCTTACACATAATTCCTCAGACATCAACGCGGCGATGGATGTACTACGTTTTCGGTTTATTGGGTACCTAGGCTTCGCTAGACTACTTGAAGATCCTAGATTTAGAACAGTTCAACAAGTGTTTCAGGCCTATTTCGACGAAGCTCACTTAAACAAGCGTGAAGCATCCGACGACAAGGCGTATTCGCTCAAGTTTGCTTTAGCGCATATGTTGAGTAGACAAGAGGCACGTGATTTAATACGTCGATTAGGAAAAATAAACAAGATAATAGACAAGTATAAGTAAAAAAGCGGCTATTTTGGCCGCTTTTTTAAATAAATAATAGTTGTTGTGGTGGTACGCTCGTACCCAGGGTGTTTTTATTTTGGTTATTTTTTGTTTACCCTAATTGAGCTTGTGTTAATAGTAGCAGGTTAAAAATAGTCTTGTAAAGTCTTTTTTTGACTTTTTTTCACAAAATTGTATAGTACGCTACCTGTAGTGTAGGTGGCTCGCAAAGAACACTAGCGGTATGGTTAAACACCAAATTCCAAATAGCAAATAGCAAATAAATTCTAAATCCTAATATCGAAACCCTAAACAAATCCCTAAATTCAAATGACCGAAATCCGAAACGGATCCGACTTTACTGCCAACCCTGGGCTTGCATGCCACTACGCAACGCCGCACAGCGTTGTGGTGACATGTCGTGGATCCGAGGATCCAGTTGGTCAAGTACGAACGAAATAAGGTAGTTCCCTGTTTCATATTTCGAATTTAGAGTATTTGAATTTGTTTAGGGTTTCGTGCTTAGGATTTGCGTCTTTGGTTATTATTTGTGATTTGGGGTTTGGAAGTTGGTATTTTCCTGATGTTTCTATATTCTCTCTATCGTGCCACAAGCAAGGCGGGGGCCGCCGCTATGTCCGGAGCCGCTTTCGCCAGGTGTGAACGGGTCAGGGTTGCCGTGCACCATTAAAGAGGTGCCTTCCGGAGCTGAATCTTTGCCTAAAAGTGATACCGGCCCATCAGAAAGCGTGACACGCGTTGTAATTGCCTCTAACACCCCTTCGCCGTTTTCATCTATGGTAATGCTTGGGAGATCACCGGCGTGGTAACCGTGGTTGGCATCGGGGTCGGTGTTGCCGCTGGGGCCGGGGTCGAAATGACCACCAGCGCATTTAAAGCCGTCACAATCACAAGCGGCCTTTTCGTGAATATGGACGGCGTGTGTGCCGGCTACTAGTACCGTCGGGTCACCTTTAAGCTCAAGGCGAATATGAACATACTTGGCGCCATCAACGTCGTATTCGGTAAAATCGGCCTGTCCCGATATTGTATTGTCTTGCCCCTTCATGGCCGCTTGAGCTTTAGCGGTTATTTTTGCGTTATCAGCTTGTAGTGAAACCTGCATAGCACCTCCTTTATGTACCTCTATTATAGCAGTGTGTGAAAGACTTGAATGATGTTCGTTTTTCTTTTGTAAAAATGCTATACTTGGTAGTGTTACGTGCCACTTATTTATATGCAAAAAAAGTACAATAATTACAAATATTATAGCCCCCAGAAACCACGGAAGGGAGCGGTGAACAAGCGCTCGAAATATCCAAAATGGATGAATAAAATTCCTGGTTTCCAAAAGTTTATGAAGTTGCCGCGCAGACGAAAAATTATGCTGGGTGTCTGGGCAGGTATTTCCGTGTTGGCTGTTATTACGCTGCTGACCACTATCTTGTTTGCTCAGTCGCTTGGCTCGCGTGAAAGCATTATGAACCGGAACAAAACGGGCGTCACGCTGGTGGATGTTAACGACAAGCCGTTTTATGAATTTTATAATGCGCGGTCTGAGACTTTTGTTGAGTTAAAGAACATATCACCAGCTGCTAAAAAAGCCCTCATTTCATCAGAAGATAAAGATTTTTATAACCACCACGGTTTTTCACCAGTTGGTATTTTGAATGCCGTCTGGCAAAATGTTCGACCAAACGGGCTGGATAACGGCGGTTCAACCATTACCCAGCAATTGGTGGCCAGTGCCCTTCTTACCAAAGACCGCAGTCTGCTGAGAAAATATCAAGAACTAGTGCTTTCAGTCGAAATTGAACGGCGCTACAGTAAAGATGAAATCTTGGAAATGTACCTCAACTCCGTCTACTTTGGCGAGGGAGCTTTTGGTATTGAAGATGCCACCCAAACGTACTTCAATAAATCTGCAAAAGATCTCAGTACCTCTGAGGCTGCCATGCTTGTCGGTTTGTTACCGGCACCGTCTGCCTACTCGCCGCTAAGTGGTGATATTAAAAAAGCTGAGATTCGCCAGACGTACGTGCTTAACAGAATGGTAGCAGATGGCGTGCTCACCGAAGCCGAGGCGAAGACCGCCGATAAAAAGAAGCTCAGTTTTGCCAAACCAAAAGAATCTCAGTACGAGGCACCACACTTTGCCTTAATGGTGTTAGACGAGCTCGAAAAGAAGTATGGAGAGGGTGAAGAAGGGGAGGAATTTGTGGCTCGATCTGGTTTCACCGTAAAGACGACACTGAATCTTGACTGGCAACGCAAAGCCGAAGAGGCCGTAAAGACGCAAGTTGATGCACTGGCGGGCAGCAATGTTAGTAATGGTGGCGCAGTGGTCATCGACCCCAAAACTGGTGAAATTCGAGCGCTGGTGGGCTCTAAAGACTGGAATGACAATACATTTGGCAAACTCAACATTGCCACCGCTAACCGACAGCCCGGTTCATCGTTCAAGCCATTTGTGTACGCGACCGGTATTGAAAACAACGTGCTCACCGCGGCAACCATCTTTCAAGACAAGCCAACTAACTTCGGTGGTTATAGCCCAAGAAACTACGACCTGGGGTATCGTGGCAATGTAACGCTTCGGCGGGCACTGGCGAATTCACTGAATATTCCGGCGGTTGATGCCATGCAGCAAACAGGTATCAGTGCGGTCGTGCAGCAGGTGCGTAAACAAGGCTTGACTACACTTAGCGATGAGGTCAATTACGGATTGCCGTTAGCACTAGGAAGTGGTGAAGCGAAATTAACGGAAATGACTAATGCCTACGCGGTATTTGCCAATCAAGGCCGGCACAACGACCTCACGACGTTTACCAGCGTCCAGGACAAAGGTAAAAAAGAAATCTACCAGTATAAGCCGAAGAACGATCGGGTCATTGGCGAAGACACCTCGTATATTATGTCTTCTATTCTTTCTGACAATGCCGCCCGCGGAGAAACCTTTGGCTCCAGCTTAACGCTCAGTCGGCCGGCAGCAGTGAAAACCGGTACCACTGAAAATTACCGAGACGCCTGGACCATTGGCTATACGCCGAGTGCGGCGGTCGGTATCTGGATTGGTAATAACGACGGTACGCTCATGAGTTCTATAGCCGGTTCGAGCGGTGCGGCGCCTATCTGGCGCTCGATTATGGAACAGGTCGTGGCGGGCACCACTGTAGAGCAGTTTGTAACGCCGGCCGGCATCTCGGTACGTAATATTTGTACTAACAATGGTGGCGTGGCCGCAAAAGCCGGCACTAATACGGTGAAAGAATACTTTAAAGCCAGCAATGTGCCCACCAAGACCTGCGAAGTCAAAGAGAAGAAAAAAGAGCAGCCCAAGAAGAAAGAGCAGGAGACAGAAATCAAAGAAGAACCCGTTGAAGAGCAGCCTCCAGTAACTGAACCTGAGGAACCAGAGGAGCCTACTACTCCAGTCAGCCCCACGCTCCCACTCGTTAATCCATAATTTCTCTTGACAACAATTCCTCGCAGGAGCACAATAATTCCAGGTACTAATTAAAGGAGGGTTTATATTATGGCAACTAAAACAAGTTCAGACGGCTGGACAGGTTGGGTCGTTTTCGCATCATTTATGATGATTTTGAGCGGCTTTTTCCAGGCAATTGTTGGGCTTACAGCAGTGGTGAAAGACGAGTTCTTCGTAGTGGCTCCACAGGCGTTAATTACGTTTGACGTCACAACCTGGGGCTGGGTACATCTCTTGCTGAGTATCCTCGTGATCTTTGCTGGTCTTGCGGTGCTTGACGGTAAAGTATGGGGACGAACAGTGGGTGTTCTGCTTGCTCTAGGAAGTGCAATTGCAAACCTGGCATTCGTGCCGTACTACCCAGTATGGTCAATCCTCGTGATTGTTGTCGACATTGTAGTGATCTACGCGTTGACTGTTCACGGCCGTGCTTTAACTGAATAGTTTCAGTTTGTAGCGAATAAAAGGCTCGAGCTAGACTCGGGCTTTTTATATGTATTACAAATTAAGATGGACGAACCTTACCAAGAATGCTACAATGACATCTGTTATGAGGGTGTAGCCAAGCGTTAAGCAATGGTTGCTCGAGGTCGCGAGACCGAGAAGAATTATCAATCGTCCCGAATCGGGATCAGAACATTTCATTACACGTCCGTAATTGACACAAAACTATAAAAAGACGTTAGGGTGTAGCCAAGCGGTAAGGCAACGGGACCAGAACCCGTTGCCTTACCGCTTGGC
>CAYRKQ010000010.1:0-29653 GCA_964424985.1 uncultured Candidatus Saccharibacteria bacterium
CCCAAACCGCCGAAGCTTTAATCCAAAAGACCATATGCGGTATTAGACACCGTTTCCGGTGCTTATCCCTCAGTTTGGGGTAGATTCCCACGCGTTACTCACCCGTCCGCCGCTCGTGTACTCTACACTTATTCCTCGATCTTCCCTTTCGTTCTCTCCCCTAGCCTAGGTTTGAGTCAGATTGTTCTCATGACAAAGTCATGACGATCGAATACTAAGTGCAGAGCCTTACCGCTCGACTTGCATGTGTTAGGCACGCCGCCAGCGTTCATCCTGAGCCAGGATCAAACTCTCCATAAAAAAGTGTTTAATTCTATACTCTAAGAAATACTGTTATCTCAAATAAATCAAACATCAAAAATTTTGACGTTGACGCTGCACAACTCAATTTTCAATGAGCTTCCTCCCTGTTTAATACTGTTCTCGCAGTTTAAAAGTTACAGACAGACTGTGAGCAAGTATACCGAAGCACCCTGTTAGAGTCAAGTGTTATGACTAAGTTCGTTGTAATTTATGTAACAATAAACACAAGCGTTGGCACCACAATACCAATAATAAACCCGGCTCCTACCTCTGTCGGCGTATGCCCATACGATTGGTGCACAATCATTGGTGGTACTTGTTTCTTGTAGACAAGGGGTAACATTTTTTGAAGCGCCTCGGCATGTTCCCCTACGGCGTGACGTACGTTGAGGGCATCATACATGACAATGACGGCCAGGATACAGGCAATGCCAAACTCCGGACTCTGGGTTCCTACGCGGTACGCAAGAACAGAGCACAGTGAGATAATCACCGTGGTATGTGCACTGGGCATGCCCCCTGAACGGTAGATATAGCGCCAATTCCAATCATTACTCTTAATGCCTCTGGTGACAATTTTAGCAATCTGAGCCACCACCCAGCTCACTAACGGGATGACAAAGTAGGCATAGCTGCTAAGAAATGAGCGCACTTTGCTTGTCTTCCTCATCAGTCTCTTCGTCTGAGACAGTTTGATCTTTATTCGTCAGCGCTAGCGAGGCCACACTATCAGCATCTTTGAGTCGCATGATTCGTACTCCTTGGGTTGTTCGCCCGAGTTGTGGAATATCTTTGAGCCCTAGACGAATCGTCTGGCCGCTATTAGAGATGATAATCACTTCTGGCGTTTCTTCGGTGAGCGCTTTCACCGAAACCAGATTACCTGTTTTATTATTTACAATAGCTGAACGAATACCGACGCCCCCTCGTTTATGCGGCGTAAATTGTGAAATTTTAGTACGTTTACCATAGCCTTTTTCGCTAATCACGAAGATGGTGGAATCGTCTTGGACGACATCCATACCAACTACCTGATCGGCTGGTCTGAGACGAATACCTCGTACCCCACGAGCCGTTCTTCCCATGGCACGAACATCATTTTCGTGGAAACGAATGGCTTGACCAAGTGATGTTGAAATAACAACTTCATTCTCACCAGTAGTGGGCCGAATCCACTTAAGCTCATCTCCCTCGTCAATCTTAATAGCAATTAAGCCTGAGGTACGTATATTGTTGTAATCTTCAAGCTTAGTCTTCTTAACTGTACCCTTCTTGGTGGTCATAAAGAAGAAGCCCTTCTTTTCTTTCACGTCGTGTTTGATGATAGCGGTAACCACCTCTTCAGGGTGAAGCTGCAAGAGGTTCACAATTGCCACACCTTTCGCATTCAACCCAGCGGCCGGAACTTCATATGTCTTAAGCCGGAACACGCGACCCTTATTCGTAAAGAAGAGCAGGTATTCGTGAGTACTCGCAAGTACTACATGCTCAATCACATCCTCTTCCTTAGTGGCCATACCTCTTTTACCCTTACCGCCCCGGTTTTGACGTCGATATTCAGAGGCAAGACTGCGCTTTATATAGTTCTCTGATGTTACAGTTACAACAACTTGTTCCTCTGGTATCAGTTGTTCGTCACTGAATTTACCAAGCTCTTGCGCAATAATCTGTGTGCGACGCTCATCCCCGTGCTTCTCTTTCATCTCGAGCAGTTCGTCTTTGACGATTTTCAGGATCTTCTTCACATCAGCTAAGATTGCCTCCAGCTGAGCAATCAATTTTCGAAGCTCGGCAAGCTCGTCTTCAATCTTTTTACGCTCCAGCCCGGCAAGACTGCGAAGCTGCATGGCCAGAATTGCCTTCGCCTGAATTTCAGAAAGCTTGAACTTTTTCATGAGGTTAGTCTGAGCTTCTTCAGATGTCTGGCTGCTTCGAATCACGGCAATGACTTCATCAATATGATCCAGTGCAATTGAAAGCCCTTCTAAGATATGGGCGCGATCTTCAGCCTTTTTGAGCTCAAACTGGGTTCGACGACGAACTACCGATTCACGATGCTTAATATATTCACTAAGCATGTCGTGCAGCCCAAGTACTTTGGGCTGAATGCCGTCAATGAGAGCCAACATATTGTAATGGAACATTGTCTGTAGCGGGGTGTGCTTATAAAGTTGGTTAAGTACCTTCTTGGGGTAGGCGTCTTTTTTAAGATCTACTACGACCCTGACCGAGCCACGAGCACTTTCATCTCGCAGATCTGAAATGCCAACAATTTTTTTATCTTTCACCAGATCAGCAATTTTTTCAATAAGTGTTGCTTTATTTACAGCATAAGGAATTTCGGTGATAATAATCTGATGGCGACCTTTTTTGTTTTCTTCAATAGTAGCCACCGCCCGCATCACCACCCCGCCACGTCCACCCGCGTAGGCACTTCTGAGCGATTCTTTCCCATAGACAATACCGCCAGTTGGAAAATCAGGCCCCTTCACAAACTCCAGCAGATCATCAGTGGTGGCGTCAGGGTTATCAATCAAGTGAGTAGTGGCATCAACAAGTTCAGTAAGATTATGGGGTGGAATGTTCGTGGCCATACCTACCGCAATACCCATCTGGCCATTGAGGAGCAGATTCGGTAGTTTTGCCGGCAATACTGAGGGTTCTCTTTCGGAACCATCGTAGTTATCACGGTAGTCTACGGTATTCTTTTCAAGATCCGCTAGTAGTTCGGCTCCGATCTTATCCATGCGAGCTTCAGTATACCGAGCAGCAGCCGGCGGATCTCCATCCATAGAGCCAAAGTTACCTTGGCCATCAACTAGGGTGTAGCGCATAGACCAATCTTGCGCCAAGCGAGCCATAGAATCGTAGATAGCAGAATCACCGTGGGGGTGATATTTACCCATTACATCACCGGTAATACGAGCACTTTTTACAAATTTAGACCCTGGTCGCCAACCGTTTCGTTCCATAGAATATAAAATTCGACGGTGCACTGGCTTTAAGCCATCGCGTACATCTGGCAGTGCACGAGCAATAATGACGCTCATGGAATACTGAAGATACTTCGTCTCCATTTCATCTTCCACACTACGCACCACCACCGATTTAGAGTGGCTGTCGTTGAAAGCTGGCGGTAAAATTTCAAGCTCCTGAGCCTCTGGTGTTGTTATATTTTCATCGTTATTGTCAGTATCCATAGCTTTACCTCTTAAATATCCAGATCTTCAGTGTTAGCAAACTTAGCATGAGACTGAATAAAGTTTTTGCGTAACTCAACTTCAGTCCCCATTAATTTATTAAAGATTGCGTCGGCTTTTTCAGCGTCTTCAACCTTTACACGAACAAGAACGCGATGTTCAGGATTCATAGTTGTTTCCCATAATTGATCTGCATCCATTTCACCCAAACCCTTGTACCGTTGAATACTTGCACCGAGCTGTTTGGCGCGCTGCTGGTCTTCGTTCACCTCTTCTTCAGGGGCAGTAGTAATACCGGCCGCCAAATCTGCATCAGCCTTAACCTTGGCTTTTTCAGCCTTTGAGGCAGCAATTTCATCCAGAATTCGTTCTTTATCTTCATCTGTATAGGCATAGTGCTTGGTTTTACCAACCGTAATTGCATACAGCGGTGGCATCGCCATGAAAATATGGCCACCTTCCACTACATCGCGCATGTGACGGAAGAAGAAAGTCATAAGGAGCGTACTGATGTGGGATCCATCCACATCAGCATCGGTCATAATCACTATGCGATGATAGCGTAGCCGTGAAATATCAAACTGCTCACCAATCCCTACGCCAATCGCCGTAATGAGGTTCTTGATTTCATTATTAGCATACATCTTATCAAGACGAGCACGTTCAACGTTAAGCACCTTACCTCGAAGGGGTAAAATAGCCTGTGTTTTACTGTCACGACCCATCTTGGCCGATCCACCAGCGGAATCTCCCTCGACAATGTACAGCTCTGAATCCTTTGGATCCTTACTTGAACAGTCCGCCAGTTTA
This sequence comes from uncultured Candidatus Saccharibacteria bacterium, assembly GCA_964424985.1. Classification (GTDB taxonomy): domain Bacteria; phylum Patescibacteriota; class Saccharimonadia; order Saccharimonadales; family UBA7683; genus CAYRKQ01. The sequence continues at coordinate 4,314 of CAYRKQ010000010.1, forward strand.
CCGGGAAGTGAAGTACTCTCAAGCACCCCTTTTCTAATCACGTTGTCACGAGCAGCTCGGGCAGCAGCTCGGGCTCTGGCAGAGAGAATTGCCTTACCAACAATTTTCTTAGCAACATTTGGATTCTCTTCAAAGTAATATGAGAGCCACTCGTTCATAACCTGCTCTACGTAGCCACGAACCTCGGGGTTACCAAGCTTATTTTTGGTTTGCCCTTCAAATTGCGGATCGGGCAACTTCACTAAAATAACCGCCGTGATACCTTCTCGACAGTCTTCTCCAGAGAGATTTTCTTCTTTCTCTTTTAGCAGGCTGTTTTTACGCGCGTAGTCGTTAATAACACGGGTTAAAGCTGCGCGAAAACCCGTTAAGTGTGTGCCGCCATCAGGGTTAAGCACATTATTGGCAAAAGCCTTAATTGTTTCAACGTAACTTTCAGTATATTGCAGCGCAACTTCAACCATGCTGTCTTCAACCTGACGTTCAACGTAAAAAATATCATCACCAACTGGTTCTTTGCCAAAATTAAGGTTCCGAACATATGACTTAATGCCGCCTTCGAAGTAGAAGGCATAGCGTTCACCGGTTCGCTCGTCTTCAATGGTAGCTCGCACTCCTTTGGTGAGGTAACATTGGTGACGCAGGTATTCAAGCACCCATTTATAATCAAATTCAACCGTTTCTTTAAAGATTTCAGGGTCAGGATAGAAGGTAATTGCCGTCCCTTTGGTTCGATCAGTTGCACCCAACTTTTGCAGAGCGCCCTTTGGAACACCTCGTTCAAACTCTAATCTATAGAGCTGGCCTTCCTTGACTACTTCCGCAATCAGCTTAGTCGACAGTGCGTTCACCACGCTAGAGCCCACCCCGTGCAGACCAGAAGATACTTTGTATCCACCACCACCAAATTTACCACCGGCATGAAGCACCGTCAGAACAGTCTCAAGCGTGCTCTTGCCCGTTTTAGCATGTTTATCAACCGGAATACCACGTCCGTCATCAGTCACGCGTACGCCGCCATCTGCAAGTAATGTAACGTCAACAAAGCTAGCATGGCCAGCAATAGCTTCATCAATACAGTTGTCAGCGATCTCTTTTATAAGATGGTGTACGCCATCATAGCCAGTACTACCAATATACATGCCGGGTCGCTTACGAACCGGCTCAAGGCCTTCTAGTACTTGAATTTGACTAGCATTATAATCTGAAGCTTTTTGTTTACTCACCTACAACAGGTACCCTCTCCCCCACCTAATTAGCTTACTCCTAGTATACCAGTCTTAAAAAATGTATTCAACTACTTGTGTGTGATCCACCCTTATGGTTAACTTATGGTAGCTAAGGCACAAAAATAAAGAAAAAGTATGTTTAGAAAACTCGTATCCCGTATTCCATTTAGCCCTCAACTAGAAAGTTCTCTTAAAGAGTATACGAGGAGCCTAAAGCAACATTCTCATCTGCGGTTTCTGGGTCTTGGCTTTCTTGTGGCTGCAATTAGCCTACAGCTCTTTCTCATCTTCAATGCCACATTACTCACTGTCGATTCTAAGCAGTCAGCCTCTCAAGTTTCTCAACGTCATGCCCCTCCTTCCGACTTTATTGAAAAAAAGCTCCAATTACGAAAACTAAGTGGCGAGAGTGCCTCAGCACCTGTGCAGCCAGGTGACATGATTGAGTACACTCTTGAGAGCACTAACACTAGTACGCAACCTATAAAACTACCGATGGTTATCGACGCAACCAACATTCTTCAGTATGCCAACTTAATAGACGCTACCGGTGGAGAGCTTACGGCCTCCACTCAGCTGGTGTGGGATGCTGGCGTAGTACCAGCCGGAGCCACTGTGCAAAGAACCCTTTTGGTTCAAATGAAGAGCCCATTGCCTCAAGGGCTAACCAAAACACCCATTACCCTAACCTATGGAAACGAGGCTGTTCTTAAACCAGCGACAGCACCAGAAATCAGTCTGCAGCAATTCACCCCAAAACTTCCATCACTAAGTGTCTCTACCCAGCTTGCCCTATCGGGCTGCCTCTTGGCAATTGTGCTCTTTCTTAGCCTACGCAGCCGACTACTCGTTAAGGAAACCCTTCTTGTGGGCAAACTATTTCAATCTGCGCACAGTTCTTCTCAAACTGCCACCACCCCCGCGGCGTTCACGCCTGCAGATCAAAAACATAGCTTCAATACGGTAATGGCGCAGGTACGCAGTCATCTGAGCAGAACCGAGCGAAAAATGAGTTATTTTATACATATCCCTCTCGTTGAAAAACTAAGTGATTTCATAGGCAATCTATTCCTCACGCCCCTAGGAGTCTTACTAGGTGGCGGACTAGCCACCCTGGGATTAGCGAGCTATCTGCTCGTTTCCCACACTGCTGCTCTACAAGTAACCGGTAGCGAGATGTATGTACTTTTCCTTGTAGGCTGTGTGTTAGGTGCCGTGTTCGAATTGCTCAATAACCTAAGAAGGCAGTTAACCGCTTAAAGATTTTCATCTTTTGAGTGATGGATAAGTCCTTGACGGTCTATTGCTATCTCGCCAGATGCCAGGCTACTGTCTTGAATGGCACCGTTAATAGCAATACTCTGATCGTGATTTGAAGGTGGCGTGGTTTGTTTCTTTGGTTCGCTCGTAGGCTGAGCCGGTGCTTGAGGTAAAGGGGTAGCAAGAGGTGGCGTACTACCACCAGGAGCCGCTAGACTATTTGAGCCGGGCACGCTCCTCCCCGCCCCGGGCGCACTTTTGGCTCCAGCCGACGTCTCTTGGCGCCTTTTAGCCAGCCACTCATCAAGAAACGAGCTTGAACCTGGCTTAGGTGCTGCCGCAGCCCTAGGACGTCCACCAAGAGCCTGAGGGGTATTGTAAGCCCCGCCTTGGGCACCAAAACTCGGCCGCGGAGCTTCATCAGTTTTGAGCCGTGCAAAGATCTCTTTCTCCACGACCGCTTTTGGTTTACCGTATTTGGCGTATGAAAGTCGTTTTAAGGCATTTGCCAGCTCTGGGTTAGAGCGCGATTCCAGTCGAGCGCTCTCCATGCTGAACGGTTGAGTTGGCACCCCTTTCAGGAGAGTTTGAACCACCCAATGTTGATTTGGCATCTTAGTCATATCCTCTACATCAAAATTCGGTGAAAAGTATTTTACCAAAAACTCAGCATCGCTCGCCCCAGTACGCGAGCTAATAACTGTACCGACGTTACCAAACACCGCATCACGAACCTCTTCCGTCAACTGGCCAACAAACTGATTCGCCACCGTAAGACTGAGGTGATACTTACGAGCTTCAGAAAGAATGTCGGAAAATGTTTCCGTTGAGAAGTTCTGAAACTCATCAACGTATAAGGTGAAGTCACGACGCTCAGATTCGGGAACATTCGCTCGTCCCATAGCGGCTGCATAGAATTTCATCACAAAAATCATACCCAGTAGCTTGGCATTAAGCTCTCCGCTCTTACCCTTGGAAAGATTCACCAGCAGAATTTTACCGTCATCCATCACCTCTCTTAAATCAAAGCCGCTCTTCGTCTGGCCGATGATGTTGCGCATCATCTGGTTGGAGAGGAAGGCGCCGAACTTACTCACAAACCAACTCTTTACCTCCCCAAATTCATTAGACCGTTCACTGCCGGGCATTTCTTTCAGCCAGAAATCCCGCACCACCGGGTCAGTCACATGTTTCAATTTCTGATTAACATACTGTTTGTCATTAAACAGTTTCGGAATATCAATGAAGGTTCCCCCATCTGGCCCAGCCATAACGGTCAGCGCCGCGCTTCTAAAGAGGTGTTCGTAACGGGGGCCAATAATACCTTGTCGTTGTGGATCATACAACTTATAGAGCATGTTAATGGCCTCTTGTATCAGGAAGTCTTGCTGTTCTTTATATTGAAACTCGAAAAGATTGAGCCCAATCGGGTGATCCATCTCTCCTGGCGCAAAATATATGACATCTTCGGTTCGCTCTTTGGGAATCATCGCCAATAAATCTTCTGCCGCGTCACCGTGAGGATCAATAAACGCCAACCCCTTGCCCGCCATAATGTCTTGCATAATGAGACTCTTTAGCAACCACGACTTACCCGTACCGGTTTGCCCAATAACATACATGTGACGTCGCCGGTCATCATCAGTCAGCCGGATGGCTTTCTTTGCACCGCGAAACACATTGTATCCAAGCAACAAGCCATCGTCTGGTACGTTAGAAGGACCATCAACTTGCTTAGACGCCTGTCGCTGCAGCTGAGCTGTTGGTGTATTCTTTTGATCTGGGAAGTGGAATATTGTTGCCATTTCTACACTATTAAGAATATTCTTGTTGAGCTCTGGCGGGAAGAACCTAAATATAAAGGCAGTAACGAACTGTTCAATTGATTTAGTGGGTACAAACTTAAACCCATTACGCCCCGGGGCATCAAAGAGCGCAAAAGAGGCAACCAGGTTGCTTAAAACAGACTGTGAGCGTGCCGCAGTATTAGAAGAGGCCACCAGCCGTATGAGCACTTCATACCCCGGATGCCTCGTTTTGTCTTCAATTGCATCAACAGTGGCTTGTTCAAGACTTGAAAGTTGTTTATCTTCAGATTTCGATTCGTTTTGTTCAGGCGGCTTCCACAAGGCCTCACCCAGCTGCTTAAACGAAAGTATAGCGGCCAAACCACTCTTTTTGCCTTTGTCTTTCTTCTTTTTACCAGCAGTAGCCAGCGCCTTTTTTCGCCAATCATCAGAAGCTGGCCGCAGCAATATTTGTATACCCACGCCGTCCTCTTTGGTAAGATTTGCAAGTGAATTGAGAATCGTCTGCATAGAATCTCGTTTTGAATCTTGGAAGGTCGCAATTGGGTAAGAAAACTCTTTTTTTAATACCATCTCTCCGCCAATAGTGCCGCTGACCCGCCCCACTTCATTAAATAAGTTATGTTCTTCCACCTCCTCCAGCCGCGCCGAGGGATAAGCGCTTGTTACCGCCTGCTCAACCACCGCCACAAGTGCTACAGGTACTGCCGTGTAGTAATTAACCAGCCCTTTGGCAGCAATTATCTCAAATGCAATATGCCGCTGCCCATAAAACTTACTCTTAAACCCTTTGGTGGCTGTTGAAGCAATGATATTGTAAAGAACCTGCGCTTTCGAAATTGTCTCCTCAATAACATCTCTCGAATCACGTCCGCCTCCTTCTATATCAGCACTAATAGGAGGAAGATGTATGAGCAGCGGAACCATCTTAAGACCACGCTCGTAATTTTTTGCCTCCCTTAAAATGCGCCGGTAGTAAAGGTACCCAGCCGCACCGCCTACCAGTAGTAGCACTACTATAATAGTTAAAATAACAACAGCGCCCATACTACTCTTCGACTTTCAACTGCTTACCGTACCGTTTTAGTAAATAATCAGCCTGGAGTTTGCTGACTTCTTTTTCTTGCTTATAGGGATCGTCTTTCGTTTCGTTAACAATCTTCTTAGCTTTATTTACCCACTCCTTTTCAATCACATCAACATCATCCGCCAACTGAGGCGAACTGTTATCGGAAGCTGATATGATTGAGTCATCAGAGGTGGATGCTTGAGTTTGTTGGGCCGGTAACACAGAATCATCCGCCGAGACAGGTGTTACCACCGGCTGTCCGAGGCGCTCTTGAGAGAGCTCTGGAGCAGTATTTGGGGCAGTCTCGGGGGTAGAAACCGAATGAGGTTCTGACGTACCTTCAGAGGAGGGTGGCACATTTGGAGTTGGTAATATTGGTTCCATAAGATAGCTTAAGTATAGCAAATTCTACGACAAGAAACACGCTACAGTCTCCTGTAGACATAGAAGTTAGCAATTAGCTCAAAACTGATGACGAGTATAAGGTCTATGAGTTGCAACTGCGCAATTGTCAGTAGTCCTACAAGATATACCCCACCACTAGCAATCAGTAAAGAACTGTAATAACGTGTCAGACGAGTGAGTCGGTAGCGACCGACCACACCATTACGAGCCACCAGATGGGTTATGAACATTGTCAGCTGAAAAAAGAGGGCAAATAAAAGTACGAGAAACGAAATGACTACCAGGGGCCCGCCTTCAAACGGGTCAGTATATAAAACAAGCCCCGCAATGAGGAGGAGCGTTACAGCACAAAAAAATATGTAGATAGGTCGCTTGAGCATATATTATCCATCTATCGAAGGTTAAACCTAAAAACCAGAGCAGCAAATCTGCCAACTTAAATTACTTCTGTGGCACTTGCCGCTCCAGTATAACTGACCGCTCTCTCATAAAGAGAGCGTCGACACCCTTTTTATTTTTCACACCTCACGAATTAGTCTAGCAGACAATCACTATATTGCAAGTATTTTATATTGTATTTTTTACTATATTACCCTGTTACAGATGAGATAATACTGTTGTAATAATTATATTTAGTGTTCATTATATACGCTTTACCTACCAACGCACACCCATTTAAGCGGCATACCCACGGCTACACGCGTTCACAAACAATATATGTAACAAGTAAAACCATTCGCGCATACATAGCGTAGCCTCTAACTTACTTAAGTAATTCAACAGCTATGCTCGTCTAACGTACTATGCGCGTATATAAATGATGCGCCATTGTTTATTGTTCGGTAATTTCTAGACGACGTTTTACTAGACAACGAGATATTTTCATCAAACCAACTAAACGTTAACGTCGAGTCAAGACGTACGACATACACAACAAGCAGTCACCAAGCGGCATGTTGCAAAATAATACAGTGAACACATTTTATAGTATCGAGATAATTGCGGTTTCAAAATTTCTTCAGTCAGCCCGGTGCTAGACCCGTGCCATTAACTCACGTGGCAAGGCAATCCTTATACTCACGGGCAGTAGATTGGTTCGTCCTAGGCACCGCGACTGCTTCATATTTTGCTCGTGAACAATAAATATATTTCCTGTGGATAACTTAGTTTCATTTTCTCACATTTTGTTGTTGACATAAGAATTATAGAGGCCTATTATGATAGTGGCACTTGAATAAAAAAAGTGCTCAAAACAAAAAGATAAACCCTTGAAACAACGGCTCCTCGCAGGCCGTTGTTTTCTTTTGTATATCTGTTATTATGAAGGAAATATGACATCTAAAATTTTCTCAGCAGCTTATGTAGGATTCGAAGGACAGCTGATTGAAGTTGAGTGTGATACTTCAAACGGCTTGCCAGCCGTCGTTATTGTGGGGCTTGCCAACAAAGCAATCGACGAAGCTAAAGAACGTATTCGCAGCAGTCTTAAAAATAGTAATCTCGCCATGCCACGTAAACGAATCACGCTAAACCTTGCTCCCGCCGACGTCCCAAAAGATGGTTCGAGCTACGACCTGCCTATGGCCGTTGCCGTGTTAGCGGCAAGTGAGCAAATCCCCCATGCTGAACTTTCTGAAGCCTTATTTGTTGGTGAACTTTCGTTAGATGGTAAGCTACGACCAGTCCGCGGCGTTATTAGCCATGTTGAAGTGGCAAAAAAGAACGGTTTTAAGCGTATTTTTGTACCTGAAGCAAATGCCGCCCAGGCAACCTTGGTGGAGGGTGTTGAGGTTATGGCCCTCAAAACACTTACTGATCTTGTGAAGCATCTTATGGGCACAAAAAAACTAATGCCCTCTTCTGCCTACTCACACGCTAAAACAAATCCAGCTTTTGAAATTGACTTTGCAGATATCTATGGTCAGCAGCATGCCAAACGAGCTCTGGAAATAGCGGCAGCCGGACATCACAACATCTTAATGAACGGTACACCCGGCGCTGGAAAGACCATGATGGCACGGGCCCTGCTTTCCATTATGTCTCCAGCCAATCCCACTGAAATTATTGCTATTACCAAACTCCATAGCCTAGCGGGCGAACTAACAAGTGAGGTATGCGTACATAGACCCTTTCGCTCCCCGCATCATACCTCTAGCAACATTGCTCTAATTGGGGGCGGTAAAAATCCGCGCCCAGGAGAAATTAGTCTTGCCCACAAAGGGATTCTCTTCCTTGATGAACTGCCAGAATATGCTCGCTCATGTCTGGAAGCACTGCGTCAACCACTTGAAGACCGTCGCGTAACCATAGCCCGGGCTAACGAAACGGTTAGTTTCCCGGCTGATTTTATGCTGGTAGCCACCCAAAACCCCTGCCCCTGCGGCTACTATCAGGATCCCGACCACGAGTGCACCTGTACCCCACACCAGATAAACCAGTATTCGAAGAAGATTTCTGGCCCGCTTATTGATCGGATTGATTTAATTGTGAATGTACAAAAAGTAGCTCATAAGCACCTCCTTGGAGATGCGCCAAATGGTTCGAGCAGCAAAGAGATTGCCACACGCGTGCTGAAGGCCAAAGAGCGACAAAAAGCTCGTTTCCAAAACCCTGACAAATCAAACGTGCACATGAGTAATACCGACATTAAGAAAATATCTGGCTTGCAACCAGATGCCAAAATGTTTCTGGAGCACGCCGCCGCCAAATTAGCACTTTCTGCAAGAAGTTACATTAAGGTAATTCGAGTGGCTCGCACCATTGCCGACCTCGACGATAGCGATGTCATTACCGTCGCCCACATCAGTGAAGCCCTCCAGTATCGTCAGCGCTAAGCGAAAAGCAATTGACCCAGAGGTTATCATCTGTTAAAATGAAATAAGATAAGTACTAATAACTAACGGAGCCTTCGCAATAGCTGCAAAACAAGAGTACGTTCGCATGAATCACGCAATTCGCGCTCAAGAATTGCGAGTTCTTGATGACGCCGGCAACCAACTGGGCGTACTTTCTAAAAGCGAAGCCCTGGCCAAGGCTCAGGAACTTGGCCTCGACTTAGTAGAGGTCTCCCCTAACGCCAACCCCCCGGTGGCTAAAATTGTTGACTGGGGTAAGTATAACTACCAAAAGACCAAACAGCTTCAGCAGCAAAAGAAGCAGCAAAAGAGTGTTGACATAAAACAGATACGACTGGGGATGCGCATTGGCGACCACGATCTTGATATCAAGCTAAACCGTACTCGAAAATTCTTAGAGGCTGGTCATAAGGTAAAAGTTATGTTACTCTATAGAGGTAGAGAAAACGCCCATAAGGAACTCGGGTTTGTTTTGTTTGATCGCATTACAGAAGCGCTCTCAGATGTAGCTGTTATAGATCAACCAGCCCAACTTAGCGGGCGTAATTTAACCATTACGTATAGGAGAAGTACCAATGCCAAAGCTTAAAACCCATAAAGGAACTGCCAAGCGAGTCAAAAAGACTGCTTCTGGTAAGCTTTTACGTGAGCGCGCTTATGGTAATCACCTTTTGAAAAAGAAGACCCCTGGCCGCAAACGTGTCATCAGTAAATCTCAGAGCGTTCATGCTGCTGATACCCGAAATATTAAACGAGCACTGGGTAAATAGAAAGTTTATAAGGAGAAGATATGCGAGTTAAACGAGGTGTAGCCGCCCACAAAAAGCACAAAAAGATATTGAAACAAGCCAAAGGCATGACTCATGCTCGTCGCAGTTCATACAAACTGGCGAAACAAGGAGTTATTAGATCACTCCAATACGCTTATCGCGATCGACGTAACAAAAAACGTGATCTTCGTAGCCTATGGGTTACTCGCATTAACGCTGCCGTTCGCGAACATGGCATGAACTACAGTACGTTTATTGCCGGGCTAAAGAAAAACAAGATTGAACTCGACCGAAAAACACTGGCAGAACTTGCAGTTAATGAACCTCAAGCAATTACTGAGCTGACTAAACTAGCTGCAAAATAAGTATCTACCAGTCTTACACTAAAAAACCATCTCTTTACAGATGGTTTTTTAGTGCTAGATCACCGATAAGCCGGGTTCTGTCGTGAGTGATCATCTATCTAGTGAGCCCATTGCTGGACACATCAAGCGGTTCTTGTGATCTGATTGCGGCGGACTACCGTAAAGCAACCATATCTCCTTGCAGCAGACAGGGTTTACCTCTCACCTATGTCACCATAGGCGACTGTGAGCTCTTACCTCACTCGTTTCACCCTTACCCACCAGCGCTTCACGCTGGAAAATAACAAGCACTAAGCACCAAATTCTAAATAAATCCAAAACTATAATGACCAAATACAAAAACCGTTTCGGACATTGATACATGAGTATTGGAATTTATTTGTAATTTGTAGATTGTTAATTGTCTATTCCAGTGCGTAGCGCTGGCGGGCGGTATCGTTTCTGTGGCACTTTCCCTAGGGTCACCCCCGGTTGCCATTAGCAACTGTCTTGTCCTATGCTGCCCGGACTTTCCTCCCTTCCGCCAAGGCGGAACGGCGACCACCTAGTGATCTAGCAAAGCATATTATATCAGACTACAAACCATTACGGTTATCGAGGATCTCATTCACCTTAGCGTCAGCTGCCGTATTGTGCTCTCGATAGACATGTGAGAATCGTACAGCTTTGAAACTCTTCATAAGCTCTCTAATCTGCTGATGAATTGGCCATAAGTCACGATTTTTTATTTTATACACACCAGTCATTTGGTTCACGACCAACATGCTATCCATAAAGAAGTCAATTGTACTACTGTTATTTGTGTATTTCTTGGCAGCCTCAAGCGCCAAGACAACTGCAGTGTATTCAGCCTGATTATTAGTGGTAACCCCGAGATACTTGCCTCCTGATTCTAATTCTTTCCCATCTTTATAAATCACAAATCCTGAAGCAGACGGTCCAGGGTTGCCCCGCGATCCACCATCAGAATAGATCGTAAGTGTTGTTTTTTCATCATCAACTTCTTCAGTATCTACCACTTCTCCTAAGTATTTCTCTAACACCGCCTTAGTATTGCCGGCAAACTTCTCGTGCGCCAAATCGGCTCGTGTCACCCACTTATACTCATCGTGATTACCAGAAAGTTTTAAGCTGGTCTTCGGGTCATACTTAACTTCAAATACAACGCGAAGATAGGGTCCCTTTGCATCATTTTGTGACATACTCGTAAAATACAGGGGTAGTTCTGCCGTAATACCAAGTTCTTGCTGGAGCTTTCTTCCAAGTGCGTGCTCTAACGACTCCCCCGGCTGCAACCGCCCCCCAGGAAGCTCAAGATATCCTGGCAAATAGTGGTCGCTAGGTGAACGACGAATTACCAAAACAGCTTGATCCAGGTTATGAATCAGCCCATTTACAAAAATTGTTTGTTTTTCGATCTTACTCATACGAATTTAATTCTCTAGTGTTTGATGCAGGTACCTCTACCTCCCACGGTGGCAGATTCTTCAGAATTATTACCCCCGGAAGACATACATAAAGTGCAGAAAAGATTATAAAAACTATCGCTAGAAATTTTGTTGTTGATGTGTGCGGTGCCTTTTTTAGATAAATTATAGCTATAATCACATTTATAATAGCTATCATCACACCTATCAAAAGTACCGGGAATAAGAGTAGTGCTATAAATTCCGTTCCAGATACTCCTGAATTAGCCTGCCAGGAAAGCCATAACATCCCGCTTAGTGGCAGAGCTATTGTAAGCATGCTCAAAATAGAAAGTATACTAAAGACAATCTTCCATCGAGAGTTATCTTCGGATGGCTCAAGAGGAGCCGACTCATGATGCTCATTCACAGCCGGATTCACATGTATTGATGAAGGTGTTTGATTTTCAGTACTATCCACTAATATTCATAATACTATAGGTAAAAGAAATTAAGAAATGGTCAGGGTGAGAGGACTTGAACCTCCGATCTCACGACCCCCAGCCGTGCGCTTTACCAACTAAGCTACACCCTGTTATCCAGGATAGAAGGTTGATTTAACCTGGAAAAACCAGGTGGGTGCTCTCACGCGGTGCCCACGAGCTCCGCAAATATTAAGCTCCCGTTTGAAATATATTCAGGAAATCAACCCTCATCTCCTGGACTCTTTTATTATAACAATGGCTCGCACAAATAATTACCCTTGACCTGAGAGATAAAAAACAGTAGTATAGATCATTGAATCATTAGTAATTTTTAGAAAGATTTTATGGCACAAAAATGCGAACTTACCGGTAAAGGAAAGCAATTTGGCAACAATGTCAGCTTTTCAATGCGCCATACCAAAAAAGTCTGGAAACCAAACCTGCAAAAAAAGACATTTGTGATGGACGGTAAAAAGGTAACTATGAAAATTAGCACCCAAGCCATTCGTACACTCAAGAAAAAAGGTGTTCTCTAAGATCAGGGCTTAGATTTCAGATTCTTGATTTTAAAATACTGGCGAAAGTCAGTATTTTTCTTTTCCACCCAACCACCTAAAAACCGAGAGGAAGATAGCTTTTTAGTCCTTGCGTGACGAGGATGTTTGAGTCCGCCGCGGCGGATGATGCGAAAGAAGTTGAAAAGCTGCGCTTCAGATGATTGACTGGATCCTGAATCAAGTTCAGGATGACAAGATATTAGCTTATAGTAAGGGGCTGTACGGTGAGTTGCTCAGGAAGCTGCTTTACCTTGTACTTCTCTACTGCCTCTTCGACTGGAGCACTCAGTTCTTTAGTGAAAGCCTCCAGCCCAACTGGAGCAACTTCGTACTTCAAGCCGTCTTCAGCGAAGAAGACTGGTATAACAAGTTTCGGCTCAACCGCACGCACCACGGCCGCTGCTCCAATGCCATCAAGCGTGTAACCATTGCCTCCAACTGGAATAATGACAATATCAACCAACCCAATACTCTCTAGCTGATCTTCACTAAGCTTTTCATTTATATTGCCCACCACAAGAACAGTCGCTTCACTAGATGTGCACCTATACATGGTTGCCGATTTGTCACCACTCGCTCCCTGAAAAGCCTGTGTGGCAACCCCTTTTACGGAAATGTCTTCAAACTCATATTCACCCGGTCTATCGACTATAAACAGCCCTTCAATCTGTTTAGGTGCAAATTGAGCCAGCGTGGCAAGCGCCAACGTCATTTTTTTATCGGCCTTTAGTGATGTCACATCAGAAACTGGATCAACAACAATGTGTGATTTTTTAGTGATAATTTTTACCGATGTTCCACCTTGATACTGAATTTCCATGCCTAGCGCTCCTATTTATGTTCCTGATATTTCTTAATTAACCCACTGGCGTCCGTCAATACCGTATGCTTGCCGCTCAGAAGTGAAACAGTAAATCGATCTTTAATATCCATACGATACCTAAACTCACTCTCCGAGACTACCGTGTAGGCAATGGCACTACCCTCTTCAACTTCAACCGTTTTCATCAACTTCTCAAGTTTCTGCTTATTAGCTGAGCCTACGAGCAGCAAATCAACATCTGAACCCTGGCGACCCACCAACTTACCGGTGACAACTACACTATCGAACGAACCAACCGACTGCAATCGCTTAAGCAGGTCTTTTTGAGAGGCTGGTGACACATCCTGTTGTGGAAGTTCAACTGAAAAAATCGATTGCAGAGCTTTAAAATGTTTATACCCTTGATTTACCTCGTAGTACAACTTATTGTTCACACTGTCGGAAGTTACAATGCCAATGCCCATTAAGTTCGAAAGTTCCCGACGTACCGAGTTAATTTGTTCGTCAATCTTGCGAGTGATCTCGCGCACATAAAATGACCTCCCTGGGTTTGCCAGGAAAAGTTGAAGAAGTTTTACCCTCGTTTTTGAACCAAATAACTGCTCAATCATCTTACTGATTGTAGCAAATAGTGTTCAATCTAGCTAGCGGGGTCGTTTGGCTGCTACGAGAGCCGCGCGGCGCTCGAAGTCATCATCCAGTTGTTCAAGTACCGTATTGTCGCCACTCAATTTTAAAGCTCGTTTAATAAGCTCGTCGGCAAACTGGGGATTTTTAGCAAGCATGGGACCGTGAAGATACGAACCGAAGACATTATGGTACACTGCACCTTCATCTAACGACCCGCCATTGTTACCAGCGCCTTTTATAACCCTCCCTAGTGGTTTCACGCCAGATCCGAGGGTAGTGCGACCAGAGTGGTTCTCAAAGCCAACCAGCTTGCCCCACTCGCTCTCCACCACTACGTTGCCAATAAGTCGCTCGTCACCTGCCCGAGTTTCAATATCTAGCAAGCCAATACCCTTAATTTCGTGTTCATCACTAACTATGAACTTGTTTCCAAAAAGCTGATAGAGGCCGCAAATCATCAACATCACCGTGCCTTTTTCTGCCATCTCTAGTAGTACTTCTTTATTTTTAAGTAGATCACCTTGAACAACATCTTGGTTTGAATCTTGGCCGCCGCCGCCAATCAATATATCAACCTTAGTAGATCTGAGCATAGCCGCGGTATCTATAGGAACATATTCAACCTTCATTCCTCGAGACTCCAGACGATAACGAAGCGTAATAATATTACCCATATCCCCATAGACATTCATCTGCTTAGGATACAGATGTCCAATTGTAATTACCTGTTTCATAAAGACTCTCCCCTAAAGTTATCCTTACTTCTGATCAGGTCGAGGACAGGAATGACATGCAAAAAAACTAAGATCCAAGCTCTAAGCTCTGAGATCTGATACCCTACCATATGCGAGGCACCTTTCCATATTTTGCTAACGCAGCACGCACTTCATAAAGAGCGGTGTACGTAGGAATAATGGTAGTATTCTTAGCGGCGCTTTGCATAAGGCGTGCTACTGCTTTACTAACATCTGTTTCAACTTCTGTTTGCAGCCCATCTTGTTTTAAGCGAACTGCCATGTCATAAGCTCGAATTCCGCTGCATAAAATAGTTGTTGACGATGGCACCACATCTTTGAAGACAACATCCCACAGCCATGAAACATCTCGCCCATCCGCAAACTGGTCGTTCACCACAAAAAGAATGTGTTCATTTGTTTTTCCGGCTACGAATGTTTCTAAGTTGTGGGTAAGACCGCTCGGGTTCTTCACCAGTGCCACCGTAATATTTTTATTACTCAAGTGCAGCTTTTCACCCCGGCCAAACGGAGTATCCATTGTTTTAATTGCAACAGACATCTTTTTGTAATCCTCTGGTTCAAGCTGTGAAAGAAGCGAAACGACCCCGCAGACGTTTACCGCATTATGGAAACCAAGAATGGGAATAGTTACTTCAATCTGTTCTTGCTTATGTTTTATGGTTACATGCTGCAAGTCACCCTCTTGAGCAACCTGTGCTACCTGAAAGTCTACCAGATGTTGTTGGGACTCATCATTCGTATACATATTGTGCTCACCACGTAGTTTATGTGTTATATTTTCGACAACACCAAATGATACCGTCTGTACTTTTTGGGCTGCCACCTGCTGCGCTGCAGCCACTAAACGAGAGTCCGTTGCATTATAGATAAAATTATCTGCGCTTACCGCTGCACTCTTAATGAGTTCAGCGGTGGCGTCAATTTCTCCATAGCGATCGAGTTGATCTCGCAGTACATTGAGACCGAGCAAGCTATGAATCTTAAGACCTTTTGCAAACTTTGGTGCATACGCCTCATCCATTTCAAACACGAACCAATCAGTTTCTTTCAGCGAACCAAATAACGTCATATCGGTAATGACGGCCGAGATGAGACCGCGTGTCATATTACTGCCAGTTGAGTTAGTGACTACTCGTCTGCCACCAGCTCTCAAGGCATGCACCACCATCTTTGTAGACGTGGTTTTACCATTCGTACCCGTAATGAGTACAATTTTGTGTTCAACGGGCCTTAAAACGTTGTGAAGAAAGCTCGGTGAAAGTGTTTCGACAATTAACCCAGGTAAGGCCGAAGCGTTCTTACCCAGTAGTCTAAGTAGCTTAACCAGCAACTTCGTAAAAAATACAATGAGACGTGTGTACATCGACTACTATTGTAATGGTATCCGTGGACATTGTCATGCTGAATTAATTTCAGCATCTATTTTTATGACTAGATCCTGAATCAAGTTCAGGATGACGCATCGGTAGCAAACTTAACTCCAGATTCTATCAGCTCATCAGAACTCTCAAACCAGTGAATATACGGATTGCGCTTGAACCACGTCATCTGACGCTTGGCCAGCGACATGTCTCGAGAGACAAAAGCCTCTTTAACCTGATGCTCGTCTGCCCCTCCTTCAACATACTGCCTAGCAAGGCGGTAGCCAATACCTGACATCGACTCATTCTCCCATCCATATTGCTTTGCCAACGCTTTTACTTCGCTTAAAAAACCATCTTCAAACATTGCCTCGACTCGCGCCTCAATTCTGGCTCGTAGCACCTCTCGCTGTACTGAAATTCCAAGCACTAATGTATTGCCTCGGAGGGGCTTTTTTCTATCTGATTGATCTGCGTTTGAAAGGTGGCGTGAATTCACCGCATCCCGCCTGGCATCTTCCGTCGAAAACTGATAATCAAAGAGAACCGAATCTATGTATAGCCCCGTCCCACCGACCATAATTGGTATTTTGCCCTGGCTCCAAATTTCATTAATTTTTTCAGTGGCACGTTTTTTAAACTCGGCTGCGCTAAACCGCTCATTAGGATGCACTATATCTAACAGATGATGAGGAACACCCTGTTGTTCTTTTAACGTTGGCTTAGCAGTTCCGATATCCATACCTCTATAAATAGTGCGCGAGTCCGCACAAATAATTTCGCCATTCACCTGTTTTGCGAGCTCTATCCCCGCTGCCGTTTTACCACTAGCAGTCGACCCTAAGATAACCACCAAAGGTGGCGTGGTTGGAGGTTGGAGGTTGGAGGTTGGAGGTTTTTTGCTATTCACCATACACTATTCACTATCCACTAACGGGCTCCAAAGGAGTCCGTTTACGTCCACTTTAAAATCGTCTGACACTTTAACGCCCTCAGCCTCAAGATCCCTCTTGTGCCCCACTTTACCGCCATAATATCCGGCCGCCAAGCCGCCCTGTTTGTTTACGACCCGTTGCCAAGGTAGATCAGGGTCACCGTAGTGGGCAATACCCCCCACAATCCGAGCTGCTCGGGCATTTCCACACAGCGCCGCAATCTGTCCATACGTCATCACCCGTCCAGAAGGGATCTGCGCCACCAACGCACATACTCGCTCACTAAATCCGCCATCAATCTTGTTCATCAAAATACTCCAGTACTTCTCGCCAGTTTTTAACATGGTGAATCATTTGAGCTTTATGAAACTTACGATTCCAACCATAATCTCCGAATAATAAAGCTGTTACGCTCCTATCGACTGCTGAATTGCAGTGTTCGTAGTTGTCGTCGATTAGCCACGTAGCACCGGCCTCGACGCAGGCATCGCCCTTGGTACGACCGTCGTTGTCGTCATGATGCACAAACACAATGTCATCAAATACTTCTGGAAAATTTTTGGTAATCCATTCTTTGGTTTTATCTATCCATTTTACTGTCCTCGATGTAACTGCAACTATTTTATATTTTTTATGCAGCTCTGCTATTGCCAGACTTGCATCATTAATAACTTTTACGTGATCTTGGCCTACTGCCATGTTGTCACTTAGCCCATCGAACGAAACTAAATGATCAATTTTGTGGTACGCCCACACAGTCTCGTAATAGCGCCAGTATTCCCCTTCTACGTTGTACTGTTCACGAGTCAGCTCAACACCGCTGGTCTCATTTACGACAAGTCGTAGGGCGTCAGTGCTATCAGCAATGACATCGTCAATATCTATGGCAATTGTTTTCTTAGACATAGTTTTAAAGGTGTGGATCCTGAATCAAGTTCAGGATGACAGCTCCGTCAAAAACCCTTTGAGATCAGTTAATTTAACTTTTTGTTCACCGCTTTGCAATCGCACGCTAACTTCGCCGGCTTCCTTATCTTTTGGCCCGATAATCAACTGTACTGGAATCTTCATTTCAGTAGCTTCTTTAATTTTCTTACCAAGTGATTCATTTCTCTCATCAACCGAGTAGCGAACCTCGTTATATTTAACCGGTTTCATCAACACCACCTGGTCAAGCTCCGCCTTAATCTGGTCAACGTAATCTGCAACTGAATCATTAATAGTCAAAATCCGCACCTGCTCCGGCGCCAACCAAAATGGGAACCAACCTGCAGTTTTTTCAAGCAGTACAACCATGAATCTTTCTAGCGATCCGAGGATGGCCCTATGCACCATAATTGGTGTCTGTTTTTCACCGTTTTCATCAGTATATTCAAGCCCAAACCGTTTCGGAGTTGCGAAATCTAGTTGAATCGTAGCCAGCTGTGTTTCGTTACCCATTACAGTTTTATACATGAAGTCCAGTTTCGGTCCATACAGCGCCGCTTCACCTTCCATCGGCCGAGCGTCGAGACCCTGCTTATCAGCGATCTCTTTGAGTGTTTTTTCAGCCTCACTCCAGTCAGCATCATCGCCAATATAAGCGTCTGGAGTTGCTGGGTCACGAAGCGAAAGTGAAACCCAGTGATCCCCGTACATGCCTAATCCTGAATGAACCTCTTTAATGGTTTTGCAAAAACCATTTATTACCTGTTCAAGATTATCGCGCGTCAAGAATATATGTCCGTCATCAACGGTAAATGATCTTGTTCTTTGCAGGCCACCCATTTGGCCAGGTTTTTCGTCTCGGTATTGCGGGGTAACCTGCATATAATGAATCGGTAGATCTTTATAACTCCTTGGAGCCGCATTATATATTTGAATATGGTGTGGGCAATTTACCGGCTTGAGCACAAAATCAATATCGTAGTGACTTTCAACATTAAATAGTTCACCAGAGAATTTTTGAGCATGACCCGATGTTTCATAAAGTCGTTTTCTAGCAATATGAGGTATCTCCACCTCTTGCGCTCCATATTTAGTGCCGACTTGCCGCATAAGATCAGTTAAGAGGCGCCGAACGACTGTTCCACGAGGCGTAAATAATGGCAACCCAGGCCCGACGATATCTGAAAAAACAAACAGATCGAGCTCTTTACCCAACTTACGGTGGTCGCGCTTTTTAGCCTCTTCCTGCATTTCAAGGTAGTCATCCAGCTCTTTTTGAGTCTCAAATGCCACGCCATACAAGCGCTGCATCTGAGGGTTTTTCTCATTACCTCGCCAGTAAGCTCCCGCCACCCGCATAAGCTTGAATGTACCAACCTTACCGGTACTTTCTACATGCGGGCCTCTGCATAGATCCGTAAACGATCCGTTAGTGTAAAAAGATACGTTATCAATTTTAGCAACGCCAGGAGTAGCTCCTGCAATTCCGGCCGGTAACGCCGTGCCCATGAGAGCTTCATTAAGCTCCCTCGCCAGTGTCGTACCTTCACGTTTCAAATCATTTAACAACTCTTCTTTATAGGGCTGTTTTGCATCTTTTGCCCAAGCAATTGCTTCATCAATCGGCATTTCAGATTTTTCAAACTTCTGATCTTCTTTAATTATCTTTACCATCTCAGCTTCAATTTTTGCAAAATCATCTGTTGAGATGGTCACATGTGGAATATCAATATCATAATAAAAGCCATTTTCTACCACTGGCCCAACGCCCAATTTAGCTTCCGGCCAGAGCGTCGTTACGGCGGTCGCCATAATATGCGCTAAAGAGTGGCGCATTGCATAAAGTTGGTCTTGATTCTGATCTGCCATAAACTTCCTTTCTGGCTGTTCTGTCATTTCAAGCTTGCGGTGTCCCGTAGCTTAACTCTACGGGATCGAGAAATCTACTGCAGATCTCTCCACTTCGGTCGAGATGACAAAACTAATTTATTAAATGATTAGTTTCTGAACCAAGTTCAGAATGACAAAAACACGCTACAAGACGAATTATTTTCATCTGTTAGCGTGTTTCGGGCCCGTTTTTAGGCTGTTCCACCGAAAGCGTTTCACTCTTATCAGCTCGTTTACAGGCGATCTGATCATGCCCCTGAAGCTCCATGGCTCGTTACACCACTTCACTGCTTAAAAACAGTATAGTCATCTTGTGGATGATTTATAAGTACGATATTATTATAATATGAAGTCTAAGTGGTTCGAATACAAAAAAGAGGTGCGTAATTTACGTCGCCAAGGTTACTCCATGACGCATATTGAACGTACTTATGGAATCCCCCGCTCAACTCTATCGGGTTGGTTCAGAGATATTCCCCTTTCCGAAGTCCAGCGTACAAAACTTATGAAGAACAGTCAGGATGGCTGGAAGAAGGCTCGAGTTAACGCGGTAAAGTGGCACAATCAGCAGAAAAAGAACCGTCTTGTACAAGCAGACCATGAAGCAAACGAGACGATGAAAAATCTCGAGCTTACCCCTGAAGTTCTTGATATAGCACTTGCTATGCTCTACTTTGGCGAAGGTGCTAAGTCTGGCACAACCTCTATTGCAAACAGTAACCCTGTAGTTCTGCGTTTTGTCTTAACAGTTCTATACAACAATTATGGCATCATGCCAGATGACATCCGCTGCGATCTCCACCTACGGGCTGATCAAGATGAAGAATCAATAAAACAATACTGGGCACAACAACTCTCTCTGCGGATTGAGAATTTTAAATATACCTCTTTTGATCAACGAACAAAAGGTAAGCCAACCTACGAACACTACAAAGGCGTTTGCGTCATCACCTGTCATAAGATTGCTATTCAAAGAAAACTGATTGCGCTGTATAATCAGTTCTGCCGTACGGTATCTGAGAATATGGGCGCGTAGCTCAGTTGGCTAGTAGCGCTTCCTTGACGTGGAAGAGGTCGGGGGTTCAAGTCCCTCCGCGCCCACCAAAACTTAGCTTAAAGCTAAGTTTTTTAATTACAGAAGTGAATTTAGATTTTTCTGGATCCCACATCAAGTTTGGGATGACGAGCTGCGGTACTCTTCGCAAATTCTTTGCAAATAGCGGATGTTATGGATTGAGGCCAGCGTACCGGCTAGTGGCTCGCCTACTTTGAACTGATGGCGTAAAAACCCGCGGCTGAAACCTTGCTTGCATGTATAGCAATCACATATATCATCTATGATATCTTTACTTTTTGCGTGTATCTCATTTATGAGATTAACTCGCTTGTCTCCAGAGGTCCACACACTCCCATGACGACCATTTCGTGTTGGCAAAACACAGTCTAGCATGTCTATTCCACAGTCAATCGCCTTTCTGAGATCTCGCGGGTCGCCCACACCAAGCAAGAACCGCGGCCGAGCTGAATTATCATAAAGCGGCGCTAGAAACTCTAGCATTTCATGCATTTCCTCTCTACTTTCACCTACGGAAAGTCCCCCGATGGCAATGCCGCCCACCTCTGAATTTTGCACAATTTCGAGGCTTTTTTTACGCAGCTCTTTATCTAAACCGCCCTGCACTACCCCAAATAAAAGTGGTCTCTCTTCTTCTGGCATATCTTTAGTAAGTCGCTGATATTCCGCAATTGAGCGCTCCAACCACCGGTGGGTTCGTTCAAACGCGCTAAGGGTCCGTCCTCTAGCAGCTTGCTCGAGCGAAACCACGTCATCAAAAGCCACAATCATATCTGCCCCCAGTTTCATCTGTATTTGAATAGATTTTTCAGGAGAAAGAAAAACTGTATCCCCCGTTCGTGGGTCTTTAAAAGTAACGCCCTCTTCATCAATTTTATTAATATGTGCCAGCGAAAACACCTGAAAGCCGCCCGAATCAGTTAAAATCGGCAGTTTTTGTCTAGTAAATTCGTGTAGCCCACCAAGCCCAGCCACCACATCTTCGCCTGGCATCAGGTGTAAATGATAGGTATTAGCCAAAACGACGCCCACCCCAGTAGATTGCACCATTTCAGGAGTTAAACTCTTAACAGCACCCCTGGTGCCATCTGGCATAAAGGTTGGTGTTTTAATTTCAAAACCACGTACTTTTAATACGCCACTACGGGCAAACTCACCTTTACCATCCAAAACTTTAAACATCAGTATCAGATTATAGCAGCCCTCAGAAGATTATGGATTTTAGATTATTGATTATGGAGGTAACAGCATCGCCAGCGAAAATAATGACTGGATCCCGCATCAAGTACGGGATGACAGCTGCATTTGGTGTTTTTTCTAAGATCTAAGCTCTAAGATCTATCCTCTACTTTCACCCCTGTTTATACACAAGAAATCAAATCTTATCCACATGTGAGTTGTATAAAAAATATCATGTATGGTATCTTAGTATCTTGTGTGGTCAAGTTATAATGAAACCTCGGTCGAGACTTGTCCATATTGACAAATTAACATGAGCGTGATAGTATAGGAGTGTATGAGTAGCAATACACATCACAACAAGAAGTCGCGGAAGTCAGAACTGGAAAAGTTCGCTCTCTTCTTTGAAGAGCTTCCAAATGCCCACCCCGTAACGGGCCGACTTCGCCGCAATAAAGCAGCCGCCTAACAGCCAAGCCTTATTGCACACACCAAGCAAACAGATAAACTGTCCCGCACTTTTTATTAGTAAAAAGTGTTCCACCTTTCTTAATGTAAGAAAGGTGCGGGACAGTTTTTTGCATTTTTAAATCCTGAGCCACCAGGCTCAGACAGCTTAACCCCACCTACTCAAAAACCGAGTGAAGCAAGACAAGCTTTACCCTGCGAACCGAGGATGTCTGAGGGAGCGAAAGCGAGTGAGTTCCGCAGGTTCCAGAGTAAAGGTTGTGTTGTTGAACTTCGTGCTTTTTGAACCTAGGTGGCAGTTTTGTGTTGCTTTTGCTGCCAAAAGCGATGAGGAAGAACTTAAGCTGAGAAGCTGCGCTTCAGATGATTGACTGGATCCTGAATCAAGTTCAGGATGACGATAAAAAAACTGGTTTGCATCAAGCTCGAGATGACATAACCGCGATCATGACGGTAAAATGTAGCCCCTGAGGCTGTTTTTAAGCCTTTTTGGGCGGTTTTTGGGGCTTAATCGCCTTGTGAGTAAGATCGAACTTGTCGAGGTATCTACCAAGCAGCAGACGCGTCTGGGAGTAAATTCCCGCACCTGAACCGTACACAATACTTGTTACAGGCAGCAACACCCATTGCAGCACCATGCCAATGGTTCGATGTCGCTTATAACGTTCTGGCCGTGGAGGCAACAGCTTCATAGAAAGAAAAATTGAAACACATAAGCCGAGAAGCGCTAGCGTCTGCGCATAGCTGGCGATACTTGGTAACTGGTAAGCCACAATACTCTTGTCTGCTTGCGGGTTAATAAGCAGCGGGATTCGGGGCGCCAACAGTAGCAGCACCGCCGCCGTTCCCCAGCTGACATGCGTATCGAGCAGCCGCAAAAACTTAGGAATAAAGTTATGCAGCGGCACCAGCCGGTTCTTTTTAGTGCGAAAACCGAGGTTAGCAATATAGGCGATATCTGAGGCTCCATATGCCCAGCGCCGCAGCTGAATAAACTGCGCTTTTAGCGTGGAGGTGTAGGTGTCAGAAAGCACGGCATCTTGGTAATTTGGTGAATAAATGGGCACCACGTTGTGGTTACCGCCAAACCGAAAATAGCTTCGCCAAAACTGGTGGCCATCTTCCACAATGGTACGCGTGCTCCAAAAACTAGTTTCAATGAGACCATCAAGCGGCTGCGAATGACTGGAAAAATTACGTAGCAAATGCGGCCGTACCGATTGAACGATGGTGAAAAACGAGTTCCCTACTGCCAACACGCGCATCGGAGCTGGCACATCCCAGATGTTGTTGGTGTAGAGCGCCAGGGGCTGGTAAGAATGGTGCTTTCGGTCATAGGTTAAGATATACGAATAACTCAAGTGAGCCACGTAATCTTTATGTGGCCGGTTGTCCGCATCAAACGTGGAAACCATCACTCGGGCAGGGTCGATGTTATGCTCTTCAAAATACGGCATAATTTGTTTTGCCGCCCAGGTGATATTTCCGCCTTTGCCAACCACCTCATTGGGGCCGTCAATGTGCTGAAAACTTGTCGCGTAGAGAAACTTGTCTCCAAAATCGTCGAGTAATCGCTTGGCAGTTTTTATGGGCGCTTCACCACCCCGTTCTTCGTACGCCAGCACCAATATCATTTGCTTGTTGGGGTAATGTGAATCGAGAAACGACTGAATAGTTGGCGCCACCACTTCATAATCCTCGCGCCACATCGGAATAATGACCAGCTGCAGCAGATCACGCGGCTTCAAATTATGAAGGGCTGGTTCGCGAATATATTCTCGAAGATTTTCAAGGTGAACTTTGTCAAACTTTGTTGGTTTTTGTATTTTTTCCAGCTTGGTAATGGCAGCGTGTGGATCTTCGAGATCATTTAACCAGGCCTGCCACGGCACCCGTTCGGAGTTCTTCATCTGTTTATAGCCCTGCAAGGTGCGAAATGCCATCCCCACCGCTCGGTAAAACCAGCTGATCATGAAGAGCAGCACAAAGGTGGCGGCAAACAGTGAGCTTTTGTCAAAAATGCTGAGCATCACCGTAAAAATAAAAATAAACCAGGTCAAAAAACCGGGTAAGATTTCAAAAAAACGATACTTTGGCGTACGTTTGCCAACCGGAATTTCTAGCTCTTCAGGTAATCCCTTAGCCATTACACTCGCTCAACTAAGGTAAGCAGGGCATTGACTGAAAAGAGCGTAAATAACGCCACCACCCCATAAACTGCCAACACCGCCAGCGAGAAGAATCGGTTAGCGCCGTACAGCTTCTTGGCAAGTAGTAGAGTGATGATACCACCCCCGATTGAAAACAAAACAATACTATAGAGTGAAAACCAGTTTCCGGTTTGAATGGTGGTACCGTCGTAAACAATAAACTGAATCGGAATCTTGAAATCGTTCGGCCGTAAACGAAGAATAACGCTGAAAAATGTTGCCAAAATCAACCCAGCATTGGCCACCACAAGCAGCACAACCGGTCGATCTTTAGAAAAAGGTGGGTTCTTTACTTCTTGTTTCATGTCTTTAAACTATTATAACTTAGTTTGGTCTCTACTGAATACAGAAAATGATAGATGGTTTACCGTGAGCGAACAAAGTGAGTCGAATGGTGCGGGTACAGAGAATATTTGTAATATATTCTTGCGGCGTACTCGGAGCTAGCTCCTGCGTGCATCCCCAAAATATCGAACTCTGGTGCGAGTAGCGGGAGTTGAACCCACGTCTCTAGCTTGGGAAGCTAGCATACTACCGCTGTACTATACTCGCATGAAACAATTTTCAGTTTTCAGTTTTGCAATTTACAATCAATTTTCAATGGTTCATTGGGTAACTGATCATTGAATGAAAATTAGAAATTGATAATTGAAAATTAACCGTGGAGCCGAAGATGGGATTCGAACCCACGACTTGCTATTTACGAAACAGCTACTCTACCAACTGAGTTACTTCGGCACGTCGGAAAGTATTGTAGCAGATCAAACCTAGATTCTAAACTGTTACAAACATTGCAAAACAGATTAAAACTTGCTAAGATAGCCTAGTCTTTTGCAGCTAATACAAATTGAAAAACAAAGCATAGCGACTTTTTC
>CAYRKQ010000011.1:0-82 GCA_964424985.1 uncultured Candidatus Saccharibacteria bacterium
CCATCCATATAGTTAACATTACTGGTATTCCAATTGTTCAGGGGTTGGTTGAAGGAGGTCGCGTTTTGAAACAGCCCATACA
>CAYRKQ010000011.1:182-3692 GCA_964424985.1 uncultured Candidatus Saccharibacteria bacterium
TACCAGTTACGTTACCGGTGTTCCACGAGTTGATATTCTGATTAAAAGAGGTAGCGCCAGCGAATGTGTAGCCCATAATTGTAACATTGCCAACATCCCAGTTGCCTATGGGCTGATTGAAGGCAGTTGCATTTCCGAACATTTCATACATACCAGTTACGTTACCGGTGTTCCACGAGTTGATATTCTGATTAAAAGAGGTAGCCTCGTAAAACATGACATCCATAGATATTACACTGCCGACATCCCAGTTGTTGAGGGGTTGGTTGAAGGAGGTGGCGCCGTAGAACATGCCAGACATATCAGTAACGCTACTAGTGTCCCATGAATTTATATTCTGATTAAAAGAGAGGGCGCCGTAGAACATATTGTACGCATCCGTTACATTACTAGTGTCCCAATCATCTAAAGGCTGGCTGAAAGAGGTCGCATGCATAAACATTTCGCGCATACTTTTCACACTGCCGACATCCCAGCTATTTAATGGCTGGTTGAAAGAGGTCGCATGCATAAACATTTCGCGCATACTTTTCACACTGCCGACATCCCAGCTATTTAATGGCTGGTTGAAAGAAAAAGCAGAACGGAATATCCCTTCCATATTTTCAACATTACTAACGTCCCAATGATCAATATTGGAATTAAACGAAGTAGCATGAGAGAACATGTAGCTCATATCAGTAACATGTGAAAGGTCAGGCGCATCAGTAGCATTAATTTGCAGATTACTTGCTCCATGGAACGCATATGCCATTGATTCCCATTCGTTTGTGCCCCACTGTTCTACGGTAAGTATTTTCTTTACGTCGCTAATAGGTGACTCATCTTCATAAAAGCCAGGGAAGAAGAGCCGTGGAAAATCTCCCGTGATCCGCACCTCATATGTGCCAGCAGACGGGAATGTTATAAGAGCGTGACTCGTATATGGTCCGTCAGCAGTCCCATTATTACTCGGATTTCCCACCTCCTCCCACGCAATGTTATAGTTGTAGCCTTCACCATCAGCATGGATAAAAATTTGGTTATTATTAGATAAGCCGGGGTTATCCGTCTTCCAAGTTGTAACAAATTCATTCGGAGCATAAGGGCTTACTTCTTCAACCCATCCAAAAATACTAGTATATCTTTTGTTTGAGTTCGAGTCTGTTAGCAGAATCGGCTCAAGCGACCAGTCGGCAGTATTAACGGCGTACAAACCGCCCTCGTTTGGCGAACCACCATTATTTTTACTGTAAACACTTAAAAACACAGTGCTACCATCAGCCGACCACTTTATGTCGTCTATTGTAGGATCAGAAAAATCATCCCATACGTCGCTAAAGGGAGTATACGGACCAGTCTGAGCCGACCCATCACTCTCAATAATATAAAAGCGCGGCACACTATAGCCAGTGCTAACAAATAAGGCCTGCGCTCCATCTGCCGACAAATGAGCAACAAACCCATCGGAATCACTGACTATTGGCGATCCAACAGCTGTCATGTTGTTGCCGTCAATGTCAATTTTGGTCAGTATTTCCTGATTGCTTCCATTTTGCAGAGTAAAGAATATTTGATTGCCACTAGGGTGAAATACGGGCTTATTGGCAGTCTCGCCATTGTCATAATCCACAGCCGTAAGCTGCGCTAAACCTGAACCGTCTGCTCCAACTATATGCAGGTTCCCGGTGGCAGAGCAATAAAATACAATTAACTCACCGTTGGGCGAAAGGATTGGATTGTCTATTTCATCGCACAACATGCCTGCGCTCGTGATTTCAAGTTGTGTGTCGGCCTGAAAGTCTAATACGTAAAGCCGGTCGTTGTAAAAAGCATCTTCCGATGTAACGACAACTGCTTTTGTACCATCACTTGCCCACTGGGCATCCCTATAAGAAGCAACGTCTCCTTCTAGGGATGAATAAACGTGAAGATTTGTTCCGTCACTATCCATGATTGCCCAGTTAGTATCACTTTCAACAAATAATATCTTGGAACCATCTGGTGATGTCCTCGGATTCGCACTTGTGCAGTTGTCTGTAACTGCCTCCTCGTCTGAACCATCCGCAAGCGAACTCATGATGTTTGAGCAGCCATTTGTGTCAATGGAATAATATAGTCTTCCATTTGCACCAGCAGTGGCGGGCAGAAAGCTTCCCCCCACAAAAGCTATTATCAGGATACTCGCTACGCCGTAGCCAACCCAGTAAAGCGATTGTTTCCAGTTATATTTTAGTTTCGGTAGCACTACTTTTTTGGCGTGGTGTACAGCTGAATACCCAATATGTGGATCGCCTGATTTTAAGAGTGTGTTGTGTTGTTTGTAATCAAGCCAGAAGTACAATGCCGCTGCGATTAAAAGCAATATAAGCGCTCCAAATAGAACCTGAGAACTGGTAAATGGCTGTGGGAATTTTGTAATAGCAACGCTTGCGGCCGTCCGGGCTTCTTTGTTGAGAGCAAGAACTAGCCAGGCAGAAACAGCCACCACGAAAGTCACGAATGGCGCGATCCAAAGCCATAAACTCAGCCTCATCGAATTCTTCATGAATCTTGAGAGTGCTTTCGTTGTTTTTTTCAGTTTTTGCTTCATTTTATATCTCTTTAAATCTACGGCACTGTTACCGTAACTGTCGTCCCTTTGCCCTTGGCGCTTTGTATATCTACTGAGCCATTATACTTTTCGGCAATCAGACGGGTAAGGTATAGGTTAAGACCCAGCCCTTCGTGATCATACGTTTTGGTTGACGTACCGCGGCTAAATGGCTGCATCAGTTGGGCTTGTTGATCTTTAGCAATTCCAGCGCCTTCGTCTGTTACTTTCACTTCAAAGTGCTTATTACCCCGAGCTTGCACCTTAATCTTGCCGCCTTCTGGGCTAAATTGAATAGAGTTTTGCACCAGCGTTGTCAGTATGTGTTCGAGCTCTTTCGGTAACAATTTGGTGGTTATACTGGCCGGCTCATCTAAAACCAATTTTTGATGTTTTTCGTTGGCCTGCACTTCAAGAGTATGAATTACCTGCTTAATTGGCAGGTAGGCGCGTACCGTACCAGCTGATACCGCCGACGTCAGCTGCAAAATACTCGTAAAGCCGTCTGAGACTTGCGAAAGCTGAGCGAGACCACCGGCGAAGTGCTTTTGGAAAGCCGGGTCACTTACTAAACTACCCTGCTCACGTATGTACTCAACTTGGCGAGCCAGTGATTGTTGTGTGTCGACGATAAAGTCTCGGCGAACTCGCAAAGCTTTTTCGGCATTATTGGTGGTCAGCGCTAAATCAATTTTCAGCTGGCGCTGGCGCTGCCAAACTTCGAAGAATACCAACGTTGCAACCATGCCACCAATAACAAGTGCGGCGCTCAGCACTGCTCTACCTGTTTCTCCTGCCCATAGCCCAAACAGTCCGGCGTAGCTCACAAGCATCAATGCGAGTGCCGCCACACTCGGAATTAAAACCCACCTATAGATTGAAGGACGCGTCACAAGCCCGCCCCGCTCCAAGCCTTGCTTAATAGGTGCTGCCTGGTT
>CAYRKQ010000011.1:3702-17842 GCA_964424985.1 uncultured Candidatus Saccharibacteria bacterium
TCATTTGCGTATTCTTTTAATTTGGCGGCAATCGGCTTAAACCGCTCCGTGGCAGCACGTTGGGGCGACTGCGACGGCACAGCATCTGCTGCTAAACTAATGACCGTGACAGAAGTACCGAGGTAGTGCGTGATGATACTGAGGAAGTTTTCAATATTTTCTCGGGTTTGATTAGTAAGCTTAAGTGTCTTTTTAAGAAGATTGTTCTGGCGAGCTTGGCGATAAGCAAGCAGAAGATATACCACTGCCAAAAGCTGCAGTAAAATCCACGGCAAACTTCGCGCTACCTGAACTAAGAGCGATTTTGGTTTATATGAGGTTCCCCCGAAAATCACCGGTTCTTTAACATCTTTAGCAATATCAAGGCCACTGCCAGGCTTACTTTGATCAGAAGGGGCGGTGGTAGTAGCACCCGGCGCAAGCGGCTGGGAAATGAAGACCGTAAAGTTAACTGGTGTCGCTACAGTTACCGCGCCATCATTATCTTCCGCTACGGCAACAAATGTATAATTACCTAGTTCACTACTTTGAACAACTAATGTATACGGAGCCTTGTACGAAACACCAACCTGTTTGCCGTTGAGGTAGAATCGCACTTCTTTAATACTTCCATCCGGATCTGAGGCCTCCGCGCTCAATACAATCTCTTTATTCTTTTCAAATACCTGGTTGTTCTTTGGCGAAGTGATCAACACTACCGGCGAACGATTGGTTGCAGTTTCAGGACAGTCCAGGCTAAATGTTCTGGTGTCACCATACGTTCTCGCGTTACTGCCATCAACACCAAACGCCCGGTAATAATACTGTATGCCGCAGCTAAGATTAACCTGGCGGCTAAACTCATTGTTGGTGATAGTTAGGTTATCTACACTGCTGCCAAAACTCGGAGAAGTCCCCCATTCGAATCCACCGGAGACAAAGTTGCCAGCCCCTGGCCCCGAGACAGACCCCTTGAAACGAGCCTTACTGCCGCTAAGTTTATTTGGCCGTAGAGTATGGGATTGTTTGAAACTATTATTACAGTCTTTGCCGCTGTCGTTAATTGTCCAAGAGAAGGTGTCGATCATGCTTTGGCGCTGGGCTTCAGCGTTGCAATAGGTACTGGTACCAGCATCGAATGTAACTCCATCCTGTAGATCTTGCTGCGACCAGCTGGCGAGGGTGGCATCGTAGTTTGCAGTAGAAAGGCCGCTTGAGCTAAGCTGGCCCATCGGTTCATCAAGAAACATCATGTCCATATTTGTAACGTTGCTAACATCCCAACCTGCTAGCGATTGGTTGAAGGAGGTGGCACCGACGAACATCCCGACCATAACAGTGACGCTACTTGTATCCCAGTTGTCGAGTGGTTGGTTGAAGCTAGCGGCCCCCAAGAACATATAGACCATGTTTTGCACATTACTCACATCCCAAAAGTTTATGTTTTGGTTGAAGGAGGTGGCCCCCATGAACATATAGGCCATACCATACCCATATGGGATATTACTAACGTCCCAGTTGTTGAGGGGTTGGTTGAAGGCAGTTGCGTTACGGAACATGGCACTGATACCAGTAACGTTGCTGGTATCCCAGGTGTTTATATTTTGATTGAAAGAGGTGGCGTCAGCGAACATACTGTGCATATAAATTACACTGCTGGTATTCCAGTTGTTGAGGGGTTGGTTGAAGGAGGTGGCACCATCGAACATACCGGCCATGTTTTGCACATTACTCACATCCCATGAGTTGATGTTTTGGTTGAAGGTGGTGGCGCCAGCGAACATACCACCCACATCTGTAAGGTTTGATAAGTCTGGCACATCCGTGGCAGGAACGGTAAGGTTGCTTGCCCCAAAGAATGCAGAATTCATCGAAGTCCATTGGTTCGACCCCCACTGTTCAACTGTCAGGATTTTTTGGCGGTCACGAGAATTGTTGAAGAAGATCCTTGGAAAATCGCCGGTGATTTTTACGGTGTAGGTTCCTGGTGAGGCGTATGTATGCGTTGCATCATCGGTATGACCCGTGGTGATCTCTCCGTCACCCCAGTCAACAGAATAGTTATAGGTCTCTCCGCCAAAGGGGTAGTACGTCGTGGGGATATTGATTTGATTACTGGCACTTGAGCCATCGCTAGTGTTACGTGTGTCCCAGGTGGTGATGAAGGCGTTGGTGAAATCAACTTGTGGAGAACAGTCTTCTCCCCCATCGGTAATATCCCAACCGAAGTCATCAATAATTGCCTGGCGAGCAGCTCCGGCAGCACAGTATGTGCTGGTACCAGCGTCAAATGTAACCCCATTTTGTAGATTTTGCAGGGACCAACCGGCAAGAGTGTCATCGTAGTTAGTGGTAGAGAGACCAGAGGGGTTAAGCGTGCCTTCATCAGAGTAAAACGGGTCACTATTAAACATGAGGAACATTCCCCACTCCAACATATTCGACATAACACCACTGACATCCCAGCCGGCGAGAGACTGGTCAAAAGAACTGGCACCCAAAAACATTTGCATCATAAGGACAACACTGCTGGTGTCCCAATTATTGAGGGGTTGGTTGAAGGCACTTGCACCGGCGAACATTGACATCATACTTAGCACATTACCAACATCCCAGTTGTTGAGGGGTTGGTTGAAGGAGGTGGCGAAACCGAACATCGCATGCATATGAGTAACTTCACTCACGTCCCAGCTATTTATGTTTTGGTTGAAAGAGGAGGCGTGAGCGAACACATTACTCATTGCTACGACATTGCCAGTGTCCCAGCTGTCCAGAGGTTGATCGAAGTTAGTAGCGCCGGCAAACATATAGTCCATATCTGTAACATTGTTCACATCCCAGTCATTAAGAGGTTGATTGAAGAGCGTGGCATCAGAGAACATGCCATCCATGTATGCTACGTTACCGGTGCTCCAAGAGTTTATGTTTTGATTGAAGCTAGTGGCGCCACGAAACATATCCCGCATGGATACAACATTACTGACATCCCAGCTACCCAGTGGTTGATTGAAGGAGATGGCATTATAGAACACGCTGTTCATGTCCTCTACATTGCTAACATCCCACGAATTGATATTGGCATTGACTGATTCTGCATGAACAAACATGCCCGCTATACTTGTGACTCCTGACAGATCAGGAGAATCGCTTGCGTTAATTTGAAGGTTGATTGCACCTGCAAATGCACCTTCCATGGACGACCACTCTATATTTCCCCACTGCTCTACGGTAAGAATCTTTTTACGATCTCGTGAGTTATCAAGCGGATTTGGCCCCTGCTGCGAGTAATCATAGAGTCGTATCCTTGGGAAATCGCCAGTAATCTTAACTGTGTAAGTTCCAGCTGAAGCGTAGGTATGGGTAGCATCACCTGTCTGACCGGTACTGATACTACCATCACCCCAGTCGACACTGTAGTTATAGCCACCACCGCTTGTTGGTATAGTTATCTGGTCTGATGCACTTTCGCCAGGGTTATCCGTCTTCCAGGTGGTGATAAAGGCGTTGGTGAAGTCGACAGTGGGGCATTCTTCTCCACCGTCAGTAATTGTCCACCCAAAATTTGAAATTATGGCTGCGCGAGCATCTGCTCCATTACAATACTTCAATGGAGTCGCATAAAGATCTACGCCGGTACTTAATGATTGGCCGGACCATCCTATCAAAGTAGCGTCGTAATTAGCAACTGAAAGTGAGGTGTTAAATAACATTCCCTCCATAACGCCCACATTCTCAACGTTCCAGTTGTTAAGGGGTTGGTTGAAGGAGGTAGCGCCCATGAACATGTGGTGCATGTCCGTTACGCTGCTAGTGTTCCAGGTGTTGAGGGGTTGGTTGAAGGAAGTAGCGGAACGGAACATCCACATCATATTCGTCACATTACCTACGTTCCAACTATTAAGTGGTTGATTGAAGCTATGTGCTTGATTGAACATCCACATCATATTCGTCACATTACCTACGTTCCAGCTGCTAATATTTTGATTGAAAGAGGTGGCGGCAGAGAACATTGCTGTCATGTTCGTAACATTACTAACGTCCCAGTTGTCGAGGGGTTGGTTGAAGGAAGACGCCCTCCCGAACATACTACTCATATTAGTGACATTGCTGACATCCCAGTTGAGTGGTTGGTTGAATGGAGTTCCGAGAAACATACCAGACATATTAGTGACATTGCTGATATCCCAGTTGTTAATGTTTTGATTAAATTTTGTCTCAGCAAACATGTTATACAATGACGTAATCCCCGAAAGATCAGGCACGTCAGTAGCTGGGACCGTCAGGTTCTCTGCGCCAGAGAAGGCAAATTCCATCGAGCTCCACTGGTTTGTGCCCCACTGTTCAACTGTAAGAATCTTCCACCTGTCATCGTAACCGGTACCCTGAACACATACGAAACAAATCCTTGGGAAACTTCCTGTTATCTTAACTTCATATGTGCCAGGCGATCCGTATGTATGCATAGCGTTACCCGTGTGACCCGATGTTATATTGCCATCACCCCAGTCAACAGTATAGTTATAACTGATACCTGTTGTTGTTGGGATAATAATTTGTTTGGAAGCACTTGATCCTTCATTGTCCGTCTTCCACGTAGTCACAAACTCGTCAGGCGCCCAGGCTCCATCGTAGGTCACGCTGTTGTCAGTGGAGGTGGATGCGTCATTGGTGTCTGCTGAATCTGCCGAAGTAACAACACCCGCAGCAATACTTGGGGTTATGGTGCCGGCACTTGTGGCGGCAATACGGACTTCAAAAGTAGTAGCATCAAAGCTGCCAGCTTCGGTAATAGATTGCACGGTTTGCTCAGGAGCAGTCCCAGCTAGGGTTATGTCGGCATCAGTAAAGCTGGTTTTATCTATAGGGTTCGAAAACACAACTTCAAAGACTGAAGTATACGAAGGGTTTGGGTCGGCCAAACCAGCCTTTTGGTTGATAGTAACTGACGGAGCTACCGCCAATACAGGTGCAATCCGCAAGCTAATAGTGAGCGCTACAATGGCTATACTTCCAAATCCATAGCCAACCCAGTAAAGCGACTGTTTCCAGTTATACTGCAGTTTTGGAACCACAACTTTTCTAGCGTGACGCAGTGGGCTATAGGCGAAAGCGGGATCTTCGCGTCTTAGCAGCCTTCTGTGTTGTTGGTAGTCGATCCAGAAGTATAGGCTGGCACAAACTAGAAGAAGTGGCGTTGTTACCAGTAACACCTCAGTGCTGCTCAGCGGCATTGGCATAGCCGATATACCGCGGCTAACAGATGTACGAACAGCCTCGTTAAGTGCCAGCGCAAGCCATGCACCAACACAACCTACAAACGTTAGCAGTGGCGCAAGAAACACCCACACATTCGAACGTCTTGTCCATGGTAGGAAGTTCCTAAGCTGCTGTTTTTTGGTTCTTTTTATTTTTTGCATGTGCACATAGTTACAGTGTTTAATTTTGCATTATGTTTATGCTTTTATTTTACTCCTGTTGAACCTCTGATGCAATAAAAATAAAATTTTAAGCTAATTTGAGTCTCGAAATTAAGCCAGCTACTACTGCCGTCATCCTGAATCAAGTTCAGGATGACAAGCGTCCGGACTTCAGGTTTTAGGCTATTTTTGGCCGCTTCGCTGACTCTTCAAAACAATGCTTTGGAGCTCTTTAAACAAAATGAACTGCTTGTTAGTGTGGTAAATTTTGCTGTTGCCCTTTTTTTCGGAAATTAAGAACCCAATTTTTTCGAGCTTCTTCAGTTCGCGTTGAATATTACCCGGATCTTCTCGAATGAGCTTAGCCAACCCCCGTACGTGGGTCTTAAAATCAGGGTACTTAGCGTAGACAATAATGATTTTGCGCCTCACACGCGACGTGATAAATGTATCAAGCATGCCCCCATTATAACACTTCTTTTTATTGTTAATAACACAATGACTCATCTTTTTCTGACATCCAGCTCGCAGAAGTTCGTTATGATGGTAGCTATGAACTACTACAAGGTCTGTCCAATTGGAATAATCGGCGGCAAGGAAGATCTCCTTACCTATTCCTTTGAGCACGTTTTATCACCAGGCGCCATCGTGGCAATTCCATTTGGTAAAAAAACCAAGCAGGGTGTCATCTGGCGAGCAGTGGCTCAGCCGGACTTTACTACCAAAGACATCACCGATGTGTACGATGACCAGCTCCCTCTGAAGTTGATGGATCTTGCCTCTTGGATAAGCGACTATTACGCCGCGCGGCTTTCACTGGTGTTGCAAACCATCCTCCCCAGCGGCATTGGTACAAAGCGCCGAGGTGAACTAGCGCCCTACGTAAAAACAAAAGCTGATGACTTTCCCCCGTTAACTAAGGAGCAAACAGCGGCCGTAATGAAAATCACTCAGTCTTCCTCTATTACAACGCTGCTCCATGGGGTAACCGGCTCTGGGAAAACCCGCGTGTATCAAGAACTGGCCGTTAAGGCGCTCGCTGGCAAAAAATCCGTGCTTATTTTAGTCCCTGAAATTGCCCTGACTCCTCAGTTGGCTGAACGTTTCGCCATGCTTACTGATAACATTTTAGTACTTCATTCTCGCCTCACGAATGCCCAGCGGCATCTGGCATGGCAAAAACTGCGCAGCGCTACTGAGCCTTGGGTAGTCATTGGGCCGCGTTCGGCTCTGTTTGCACCTCTGGATTCAATTGGTCTGATTGTGATAGACGAGTGCCACGAGCCAAGCTTTGTTCAAGATTCACAGCCAAAATATTCAGCTCTGCGCGTCGCCCGAAAACTTGCCGATCTACACCCTGGCACAAAGCTAATTCTTGGCAGTGCCACACCGAATATAAACGACTATTACACCGCTTCTGAAACCAACACCCCTATTATTGAGCTAAAGCAGCCAGTTCAAAAATACCAACGAGAAGTGACACTAGTTGATAGTCGCCAGCGTGATGGCTTTACCTCGCACCCTCTTTTTGGCAACCAGCTTATGGGCGCCATGAAACGAGCAGTTGAAACAGGTGAGCAAATACTACTGTTTCATAATCGCCGTGCCACCGCCCGAGTTGCTCTTTGTGCTCACTGTGGATGGTCGGCCGAGTGCAAAAATTGCCATGTACCCATGCGGTTGCATCACGATACCCATGAGCTAAAATGTCATATTTGCGGCTTGCAGCAACCATTACCAAACCACTGCCCGCAGTGTAAACAGCCCGATATTGAATTTAAAGGCTTCGGAAGCAAGCGAATTGAACAAGAAGTGCGAAAATTATTCCCTCAAGCCTCGGTTGCCCGGTTCGATTCTGACACGCCCGAAAAAGAGCAGTTGCACCATCGCTTTAGTGAGCTCATACATAACGAAATTGACATCATTATTGGCACGCAGGGTCTTGCAAAAGGGCTAGACCTTCCAGCACTTTCTACGATCGGGGTTGTTTCATCAGATACAGAACTGCATGTACCTGACTTCAGTTCTTCCGAACGTGCTTTTCAGCTTATTTCGCAGGTCATTGGCCGCGCTGGTCGAAAGGGTCAAAAATCGCAGGTTTTTATTCAAACGTTTAACCCCGATCATTCCATAATTTTAAGCGCCAAAAACCAAGATTATCACACGTTTTACCAACATGAACTTGAAAATCGTAAAGCCGGGCATTTACCGCCATTTACTTTTTTACTGCAGCTGCAAATTGGCTATAAACAAGCTGCCACAGCCGAAGCTCACGCCGAAAAACTAAAGCAGGAGCTTAAAAAAAGCTGGCCACTCGTCACCGTTCGCGGGCCAACCCCTTCATTTCAAGCTTATCGAGCCGGAAATCACTTCGTTCAGCTGGTGGTTTCCTCTCAAAAGCGCGAGGTACTAAAAGAGATCGCCAGAAGCCTACCACAAAAATGGCAATTCACCCTCGACCCTATCAACCTCATGTAACTCTTCTTTATCTGGTATCTATCAGATATAATAGCCTGCAATGGATCGAACTAGTATTATTGCCCTCCCCCACCCCAGCCTCCGACAAACATCAACCCGTGTTGGTGTGGTGACTGATGAGGTTAAACAATTAATCAAAGATATGACCGACGCAACCATTGATTGGGAGCAAAGTCGCGATCAAGAAGTTGCCGTTGGCCTCGCTGCTGTGCAAGTGAACAAATTAACCCGTGTAGTAATTATTCGTAATGACTTTGAAGAAGCCGAAGACAAACGGTTTATTGTGTTCATTAACCCAGAGATTGTGAAAAAGATAGGTCCGATTGAAGAAGACTATGAGGGCTGCTTAAGTGTCCCTGACATCTACGGTAAAGTTCCCCGCTATGCTTCAGTGAAGGTGAAGGCGCTCAACGAAGCGGGCAAACCATTTCGAGTCACGGCACACGGCTTTTTAGCGCGCCTCCTGCAGCACGAGGTAGACCATTGCCAAGGAAAGGTTTTTATTGACCGAATAAAAGGTAAGAAAGATGCCTTTTTTAAACTTCAAGCCGAAGGTGGTTTACTCCCCATAAACTACGATACCGAAATTAAGGACAATTCCACGTTGTGGGATTAGAGGTAAGAGCCATGAGACAAGAGCTAAGAGTTGGAAATACGAAATACGGGATTAGCCCCAGTAGCCGTCATTCCTGCGCAGGAATGACATCGCGAGGATCTAATGAGTAAAAAAATACCTATTGTCTTTTTCGGCACCGGACCTGTTGCGGCAAAATCGCTTGGGCTTCTCTTAGAGAGTTTCGACGTGGTGGCAGTAGTTACCAAACCAAAGCCGCCGCACCACCGCGGTTCGTTCCCTGTTTTGGAAGTTGCCGAGAAACATAAAATACCCGTTCATACCGTTTCAAACAAGAGGGAGCTTTCAAGACTAATCTCTACAAAGCCCTTCCAAACAGAGATAGCTGTGTTAATTGATTTTGGCATTATTGTCAGCCAAGACGTTATTGATTACTTCAAAAAAGGGATAGTAAATAGCCACTTTTCACTCCTGCCCGAGTGGCGGGGTGCCGACCCCATCACCTTTGCTATTCTTTCCGGCCAAAAGAAAACCGGCGTCAGCCTGATGCTCCTGGTAGAAGCAATGGATGAAGGTGCAATACTGTCTGTCGGCGAGCAACCGCTCAACGGCACAGAAACTACCCCCACCCTCACTGAGAAGTTAATTTATCTGAGTGATGCCCTCCTTAAAAACGAGATCCCTCGACATATAGCTGGTGAAACAAAAGGTGTTGATCAGTTGAAAATGAGCGAACTAATACCCAGCTACCCCGCAAAGCCAACCTACTCACGAAAACTCACCAAACAAGACGGGATTTTAGATTTTACAAAGCCCGCGCAGGAATTAGAGCGCGAGATTCGAGCTTTTATTGACTGGCCAAAAAGCCGTACAAAACTCGGTGATATTGATGTAATTATTACAAAGGCCCACGCCGTACCAAGCCACCCCCCGGAGTCAAAACCAGGTGATATCACTATCGTCGAGGAAGTTGGTGAAATAGGCATCGCAACAGCCAATGGAACACTGTGGATTGACCAACTCAAACCAGCTGGCAAGAAAGAAATGTCTGCTGGCGAATTCCTTCGCGGCTACGGCAACCGACTTTAAACACCTGAATCTCAAAACCCCTCCGATGTCATCCCCGACCTGATCGGGGATCCAGTTATTTACTAGATTCTCCGATCAAGTCAGAGAATAACAAAACCCTTTATGTGGCGGGTGGGAATTGTGGTGGCTGCTGGGGTTGATTATTAGCAGGAGGCTGAATCGGTGCTTGTGGTGCTGGCGGCATCTGAGGTGGCTGCTGGGGTTGCGGCGTACCAAAATTACCTGGCACAACATTGTCTGGGGCAGGAGGCTGCTGAAGTGGCGGTTGCGGTGATGGCGGCTGCTGATACGCAGGCGGTGCCATCTGCGGTGGTTGCTGGGGCGCGGGAGCTGAGGGCTGCCCACTGGCACCCATGGCTTCAACTATTTTTGATGAATCCGCCTTAATTTCACCCTTTAACTTCTCGAGCTCCTCGGCCACCACCTGCTTGTAATCTGGGAAGTTTGTTTCTAGCCACGTTAATGCCCCGAATTCAGTCTTCACTGCATTTTCATTAAACTGGCGATTTGCCCGTTGCGCTGCTGCCTGCGCATTTTGCAAGGCCTTTTGGTACGGCTCAGACTGTGCCCACCCAGCTTTAAACTGATTAAGATATTGCTCAGTAAACGCTAAATCACCGTTAATAAAACGTTCAAATTCATCAAGTTGAGAATCACTCATCCGCTCAGCCAGCCGCATGCCAACCCGCATTTCAAGCGTCTCGTAAATTTGCCTGAGCAACTGATCACGCTCTTGTTTAGGCAATGAGAGCAGCCCTAATTCTTCCAGTAATGAGTCGTCGATTCGTATCATTCATCTTTTTCCTGTTTATAATTCTACCCTTTATTGTACCAGACTATTAACTAGAGTATACTGCGCTTATGCCGTTAAAACCTTACCCAGATCAACCGAACCGCCCCCAAGACGCTGCTCGAAGATTAGGCCCAAGACTAGAACAAATTGGTTGGTTGGAAATGACAGGGCGCGAGCGACGTGAGTCGCTTCCAGAGCCAATGAGAAGTATAGTGTGTGAACTAGTACAACGAGCCGAAGAAGGTCTATAAACTACGCTCGATCTCTTCTTTTTTGTAGAATTCCAGCTTATCGCCCTCTTCCAAGACAATTTTTTTGGTCAGTTTTAGTGAAAGCCCGCACATTTCACCTTCAAACACCTCTTTGGCATCGGTTTGCTGACGCTGCACTTTTGTCACTTCAACCTCACCAAGCTCTTCCTTGCCACGAAGCACGCGAGCTTTTACGCCTGGCTCCACCTTGCCTTTTGTCACTTCACCGCCACAGATAATTTCATCTTTCGTGGTTCTGAAAACACCCTTAATAGTAAGCTTACCGAGTTCAGTGGTAACGATTTCTGGCGCCAGCAGACTTGAAAGCACCTGTTTTGCATCATCAAGAAGTTCATAGATAACCTTGAACGAACGGATGATGACGTTTTCGCGCTCTGCAAGCTTGCTGACAGTGGGCGAAACAGTCACATTAAAGGCATAGATAATTGCTTTTGAGGTTGAAGCCATCTGAACATCACTCTCTGAAATATTACCAATGCCGGAACCAATAATCTGCATCTTTAGCTCTTCGTTTTCAAGTAATCGCACGCTGTCAGCCACTGAAGTGAGTGAGCCTTGAACATCAGCCTTAATAATCACCGGCACTTCTTTGGTTTTAATATTTTTATTGATGACGCTTAGCAGATCACTGCTCGTCATATTGAGCTTTTTGTTCATTTGTTTATGCTGTTTTTCTTCAGATTTAGCCCGGGCTTCTTTTTCAGAGGTGACTTCAATAATATAGTCACCAAATTGCGGCAATTCTTTAAAGCCAGTCAGGCGAACTGGTGTTGAGGGGCCGGCTTCAGCCAGTGATTTCCCCTGCCAATCGTCTAATGTTCGTATGCGTCCGTACGTAGCTCCGGCTACCACAAAGTCTCCCTTTTTCAGCTGACCATGCTCAATGAGGGCTGTCACTAGTGCGCCGCGGCCTTGTTCAAGGTGCGCTTCAATCACAATACCTTCGGCTAGACCCTTGCTATCAGCTTTGAGCTCCTCAATGTCTACCATTAACAAGATCATATCCAGCAGGTCATTCACCCCTTGTTTCGTTTTAGCAGAGACCTCTACCATGACCGTATCGCCACCCCATTCTTCGCTCATCAGCCCGGCTTCAGCCAGACTTTGCTTGGTTCTGTTTACATCTGCCCCGGGTTTATCGATTTTATTAATGGCCACTACCATTTTGGCGTGAGCCGCTTTGGCAAATTTAATGGCTTCAACGGTTTGCGGTTTTACCCCATCGTCTGCCGCCACCACAATAACTACCAAGTCAGTCAGCCGCGCACCGTGTTGACGGAGCGCCGCAAAGGCTTCGTGCCCTGGGGTATCTAAAAGTGTAATCGGTCGCTTGTTATACACCGTTTGGTAAGCCGAGATGTGCTGAGTAATGCCACCCGCCTCACCACTGACAACTTTAAGATCCAAAATTGCATCGAGTAAACTGGTTTTTCCATGATCGACGTGACCCATAACAGCCACCACTGGCGGCCGTGTTGCTGCAGACGCGTTGCCGACACGCTCAGACTTTTTGGGCTTTGAGCTGTCTTCTTCAGCGCTGGCTTCGGTCTCTTTTTGTAGCTCAATTTCCAGCCCCAGCTCACCGACAATAATTTGCGCTGTTTCGAAATCAATCAGCTGGTTAACAGTAGTCATAATACCGTTTTTAAACAGTTCGCCCACCAGTTGAGCAACCGGGATATCAATTTTTTCAGCAAGATCACCAACGGTTATCATGCTCTCAATGGTGATGGCCTTTTCGCTCATGACAACTCCTTTCGTGGTGATTATTTTTACATACTTACTGCAAGCTTAGTGAAATTTTTCGGTTATCGCGGTCGATATCAAGAATCTTGAATTTCTTTTTCTCATTCAATTTGAAGAGTTTTTCCGGGTCAACCCCGTCACCTCCGCCAAGTTCTGAAACATGCACCAGCGCTTCAACAGCTGGGCTCAGTTGAATAAAGGCACCAAAAGGCGTAATACGAGTTACCATGCCTTCAACAGCGTCGCCTTTATTGAACTGTGCAGCCTCTGTTGCCCATGGGTCTTCTTGCATTTGTTTCATGCTCAGGCTCAGGCGTTCTTTATCAATAGCAATAATTTTTGCTTCAATCTGATCACCAGTCTTAACATAGTCACTTGGGTTTTCAACACGCTCCCAGCTAATTTCTGAAATGTGAACCAGGCCTTCAATACCATCAACATTTACAAACGCCCCAAAGTCTACGACACCAGTCACCAGACCTTTCACGCCATCGCCAACTTTGAGTTTTTCAAAGCGCTCTTGCATATCTTCTTTAACAGCTTCTTTTTCGCTGAAAATGAGCTTATTAGCTTTTCTGTCCACGTCGAGAATACGAACGCGCAGCGTTTGGCTGGTCAAAGCGTTTAAGCGTTGTAAAATTTCGTCTTTATCTGAACTACCAACGCGTGGGTAATGTTCAGCACTCAGCTGCGAAACCGGTAAGAAACCTCGAACGCCTTCGAGCTCAGCCAAGAGACCGCCGCGGTTGGCATCATACGGGCTCACTTCAATTGTTTCGCCTTTTTCAAACAAGGCTTGAATGTCGTCCCAGCCCCGATCTTTCGCGGCCTTGCGAAGACTAAGCAGCGCCTGACCTTCCTCAAACTCCGGATCTACCACACTGGCCACTACCTGGTCACCAACTTCGATTTTTTTACCAAAGCCAATTTCCCGGCGCGGCACCATGCCAACTCCGTTAATACCAAGATCTAACCAGATCTCATTCTTTTTTACATTGAGCACCGTAGCGTCAACTACCTCTCCCGCCGCCAG
The DNA here is from genome assembly GCA_964424985.1 of uncultured Candidatus Saccharibacteria bacterium. GTDB lineage: Bacteria > Patescibacteriota > Saccharimonadia > Saccharimonadales > UBA7683 > CAYRKQ01. The sequence goes on from CAYRKQ010000011.1 coordinate 17,084, forward strand.
TTGTTTAAACTGAGCGCCTTCGAGCAACTCGTCCATCGTAATTACTTGTTTTGCCATAAAGAACAAAACTCCTTCCAAAAAATATTTCTTGAAGCCCTGCCGTAGCAATGGCTTATAAGATTACATTAATTATACTCCATCTTATCAACAGAAGTCAAAGTAAAGTTACGATCGTTTAACAAGCTGTGCTGATTTAAACACCGTAAAGACACCTACCGCAATTGCCGCCGCAATAACCAGCGCGCTACTTCCCGCACCTACATTTGGAACATTGGCTGTTGAGCCCTCGCCATCAGCAATGCCAGTGGGTACATCATCTGTTTGCGAGCCACTCGAACTACCTTCTGTTGATGATTCAGTTTGATCTGTATTTCCGTCTGAAGAAGAGTCTGATGAATCTGTATTCTGTTGCACCTCTTCCTGATTTGATTCATTCTGGCTCGTCGTCTCAGCAGCGTCTTGCGCCGCATCATTCGCTTCTTGCCGCCCTGAAATAAAACGGATGAGCAAAAATGCCACCACCACCACAATTACGACACCCAATATTAACCGAATAATACTTCCGATACTCCCGAACAACCCTCTACTCTTATTTTCCTCCATAAGATCTCCTTGTCGTTTTATAATACCTCTCCAGAAAACAAACTGCAAAGATAAGCGGTATGGCAGTTGGTAAATGGGAGATAGGAGATAGTGAACAGCAAACCTACCACCTACCACCTACCACCTACCACCTACCACCTACCACCTACCACCTAC
>CAYRKQ010000011.1:17942-27518 GCA_964424985.1 uncultured Candidatus Saccharibacteria bacterium
ACCTACCACCTACCACCTACCACCTACCACCTACCACCTACCACCTACCACCTACCACCTACTTAATGCTACAATGACTATATGATTATCGGGGTAGACATCGGCGGCACAAAAACACTTATCGCAAGTTTCGGCCCGGGAGGAAAAATTGAAAAAGAGCATTCTTTTTCAACTCCACAAGATTATTCTGACTTTATCCAGGAATTCAAAAAACACATTACAAGTTTCTTAACTGATGACATATCAGTAATATGCGTAGGCGTACCAGGATTACTCGACAGGAAGGCCGGCATTGTTCACAGTCTCGGGAATCTGCCATGGATCGAAGAAAAAATTGTTCATGATCTTTCAGAAGCAGCGAGCAAACGTAAGGTAATTATTGAAAACGACAGTAAGCTAGCTGGCCTCTCTGAAGTCCGCGCTCTCAATACGCCCCCAGCTCGCGCACTTTACCTCACAATAAGCACTGGTATTGGCGGTGCGCTGCTAGTAAATGGCGAGCTCTCAGATGACATGATCGATATGGAACTTGGCAAAACGCCCCTCCTTTTTGAGAACGAATTAACACACTGGGAGAACTTTGCATCCGGGAAAGCATTTTTTGAACAGTACGGTAAGCATGGCGACAACGTTGACGACCCCCTCACCTGGCAAGCATATGCTCAAGACAGACTTGGGCCGGGTCTGCTGGCTGCCTGTAGTTATCTTCAAGTGGATACAATCATATTCGGCGGCGGGCTTGGCCACCACTGCCACCACTTTAACGACTATCTTGCACCCTACCTCGATGAACGATTACACGCTATTGTGAAGCGTCCACAGACACTAAAATCAGCAAAGCATGGCAAGAACGCAGTAATTTATGGGTGCTATGAGTATGCCAAAGATCACCTTGCCTAGTATCAATCAGCTTCAGGAGGACTTCCCGTCGATACATCTTGAAGAAGCGAAAGAATTTTACTTTTCTGCCCGAGATAAATGTGTTTATTACAACAAAAAACAAGTTTTGACTGAGGTCGGCATGTTTCAGCTAATTCACGAAATCGGCCACGCCCTTTCAAACCACCATCACTTCGAAAGCGGTGTTGAGCTTCTCAAAATGGAAACTGAGGCCTGGTCTAAGGCTGAAAAAATTGCCAAGCAGTATGATTTAGAGATTCCCCCAGCACTTATTGAGCGCTGCTTAGATAGCTACCGCGACTGGCTGCACTTAAGAAGTATCTGCCCTGAATGCAAAGCTACGGGTGTTGAAACTGACGTCAACCTCTACCACTGTTTTAACTGCCTACAAAAATGGTCTGTTCCCACCGACCAACGCACCCGCCGCTACCGCCATAAAATAGTGTGTAGTGTGTAGTGATAAGTGCTTAGCAACAAAAAGATGCCTCCAAAGAGGCATCTTTTACTATTCACGACCCACTAACCACTATCAACTAGTGACTACTTGCTCGTTTTGGTACGTCGTGAAATACGACCACCTTTTGAACCGGCAAGTCGGGCGCGTTCACGGCCCGTAAGACCGTCGTCACCTTTTTTGTCGCTTGCAAACCCGCCAGTACGGCCAAGTTTGCCACCTTTTGCGCCAATTGAAGCGTAAAAGTCTGCTCCGTAAAGAGCCTTGTTTTTTGCTGCAGCCTTGCGGCCACCGTTTGTAGTTCCAGCCATGGTAATGACCTCCCTATGTAGTTAAGTTGACTTCGCCCGCTCCGCACCAACAGGTCTTTACCCCGTTCTTATTACTGACTTTCTCGTAATCTGATTGCCTACTACTTAAAATCAGAAACAAGAACGGGGTTTATCTCATAAGTGATATAAAAAGAGCTGCCAAAAAAATTGGCAACCCTCCTCATTTCACCTCTGAAATTATACTTATGTTATCACAACGTATTGCTTATGTCAATGCTTTTTGTAAAACTTATGTTTTTGGGAGAATGACATGCATTTTAGTCCCCTTGCCAAGCGTACTTTCCGCCTGTATATCACCTCCCATGTACCGCATGACCATTCTGCTGATAAACAAACTCATTCCTTTCCCCTGATGAGAGAATTCTTTAGTATCTTCAACCCTTGTAAGTGGCTTGAACAAAATTGCTAGTTTCTCTTTAGCAATACCCTTACCGTTGTCCTGGACAATAATTTTCTCATGACCCTGACGTCTGCCTTTTTTATAGGTAACTGATATAATTCCGGCCGAGCCACTATGTTCTAGTGAATTCGAGACAAGTGCAAACAACACCTTTTCCAACATTTCATGAAAAGAAACCCGCACATTTTCCGGCATATCAAATGTTATTTGGGTTTGACCTTTAGACACGCTGCCTTCCACCTCTTTTGCAATCTCAGCCAACGAAATTGTCGAGTTATTCGTTTTAACAGTTTCGGGATCTAACTTAGAGACAAATCCAAAGGTCTCAATTGTCTCGGTAATTTCTTTTAAACCAGCCTCTATGAACTTCTTTGATTGCTCAGGCAGATCCTTTGATTCCATAAATGACCAGAGTTCGGTAACGGCAGGCTGCAGCTCTTTGGTAACAGAATTCATAAAGTTGTTTTGTTTAGAATCAAGTTCGTACTGCGCATTTAATATTTTGTCTAATTCTTCAATTTCTCGTTTGGCATCACGTCGTTTTTGAATCGCAACATATAGCAAGAAGGTAACTATTGAAATGGTAATCAATTGAGCAATAAGTGAAAGAATGTGCGGCTGAACCCCCACCAAAAATGTTGCTAAAATCGGGATGATCACCACCAAGCTTAATGTCATAACCACTGGTACAACAAATGACTTACTAGCAACAATTGGCGTCTTATCCCTCGAAGAATTAGAAGAATAGCTACTCATTCTTACCTCGATTTTCTAGCTTTTCAATAACCTCATTCACCGCTCCGGTCAGTTTTTGGCTTGCCAAGGTTATACTTGCGCTCACCCCAGTTGCTGCCTTACCCATAAGCTCTACCCCTCCCTTGATGACAGTTGCCGGTGTTCGCAAGTAGTGACTGGCAAGTGAAATAAATACTGCTTTTTCTTCAACCAGCTGCTTATGGAATGCTTGTCGCTTTTTAGCAACATTGTATTTTTTAAACTGAGTGTATGCTTGAGCCGAAGTCATGAGAGTAAATATGGTAAACAGGGCTATAATAAGCCAAGGCAACCCATAAATAATTTGCCTCGGTGATATATTAGACTGCCTAGCCGTGTTATTAATTGTTGTACTGAGTACACCGCCGATGCTATCTGGGTCTTTTATTGGTAGCGCCTCGGCCTTTTGCCTTGCTTCGCGCTGAGCCTGCCTCTGAGCTTCGGTAGGAGTCCCTGGAGATATCACAACACCCGTCGCACCACCGCCTCCGGAACTCCCCCCACCAGTTGAACCACCCGAGTTGCCAGAGCCGCCAGTATTATCATTCAGGACCTTGAACATAATGGAATCTTCCGGCGAGTTAATCTGCCCAATAAAGTTATTACCACCAAATTGAAATATATACGAGTCTGAAAAACTAATCGGATAATTATCACCCGTCAACAACTGGCTATTAGCATCGTCCCATACCCCCATTTTTGAGTCCTGGAAGTAAGGCATATACAGCTTAGTCTTGCTGCTATTTAGCCCCATAATAAGAGGTGTCCCCCCGTTTGCATCGTTAGAGATAGACGTTAAGCTCGCGTCGTTTGTTTCTACATTAAACTTCATTATATACCCACTGACGGTACAGAGGATCTGCATATAGCAGTTATCTGTCTGTAGATAATAACCATAGAAGGTATGATTATTATCTACGAGCATGGCAGTCATGGTGCCAATAGGCAGTCCGGAATTTGTGATGACTGAATTATCGGTAAGATCAAGTACCAACAGTCTAGATACACGATCACAGTCATCACCATAAAGGCAGCCATCCTCCAAACGGCCGTTTATACTTGCGTACAGTATATTGCCATCAGTTTCTATACGAGTAATAAGTAGACGGTCTAAATCCTCATTAAATTGACTAAGGTCAATTTGCGTAACATCGTTAGAAGCAGTGTCTAAAACATATATTACGTTAGCGGAGTTAACTGAATACACTTTGCTGCCGTTACCACTAATACGAATGGCGCCAAATAGTGATTCTCCGTTATTGCTGTCCTCAACCAGTATAGGCTCACCTGCAGTTGCGTGGTTCAAAAGGTCAATTTTTTGTATGAATGTTCTTTGGTCTGAACCTGAACCAAACCCATCCGGGAATAAGACATATCCATACCTACCAGTTGGATCTACAACCATCTCAGTTGGAATGAGGCCATCTGGAATCAAGTCCATATCTATAGTCTGCTTAGTTTTTAAGTTAATATCTAAAATCATGAGTCTTGATACGAAAGCGCCGTCATCTGACATCGAACCACCAGTTACATAGATAGAGCTTTTGTCTTTGCTGATAGTCGCGCTGGTTCCAATAGTATAGTCTCCAATATAATAATCTTTAATTATTATATCTGTTGAAGTGTCAATAACACTCACAAAACCACTTGGTTCTTCAAATCTCGTAACGTAGGCAATGTCGCTTGGTGGGTTCCAGCGAGCGTCCAATTTGTGATTCCCCTTCTTAATTCCACTGACTGTATAAATCCAATTGCCGTTGTTGTTCGCTTGTGTGCTGCCAACGTGTTCATCATCAACATAAACGTCTATCGTCCTATTTGCTGGTCCCGTACCCGTAACGACTGCTCCCCCGCCCGCAAAAGTACCGTTATTATTCGGCGATGTTATAGTTACCATCGGAGTATTGACGGGTGGTTCGTTTGGCGCGGGCTCTGGCTCGACTACAATAGTGTATTCTTGAGTGTCGCTGCCGAGTTCATCACTGGCCTGAATAGTAAATGTGTAATCGCCAGCAGTAGTGGGGACGCCCTCAAATGATGCATAATAACTATACGCCGTAACCGTAATTCCAGGTGGAACTGAGCCCGAAATAATTGAGAAGTCTACATCCCCCTGATAATTTTCAACGTATATGTAGTTACCATAACTTTGATCAACCTGGCCAGATGACAACGATTCGGTCACAATCGAAATTTCATTTGGGTCAGGCGGCGCAGGTTCTACATGAATCTGCAGCTGCACGCTAGCACTGGCCTGATCATCTGATACCATAACCGTAAATGTAAAGTCACCAGCAAGCTGTGGCGTGCCACTAATCTCGCCTGTTAAATTATCCAGGTTTAGCCCTGGGGGCAGATCACCGTCCGAAATAACGAAGCTTCTGTCTCCGCTGCCGTCCTGCGTTTCAATTACAGAAGAATAGACTTGCTCAACCGTACCGTCCGGAAGTGAGCTGGTGTTAATTTGTATCGGCGGCGGACAATCTTCAGTTGTGAATGTTACATTTTGACCATACCCAGTCCCGTTTACGCTCGTTACATAGGCACGATAGTGGTAGGTCGTACCGCAGATAAGGCCAGTCGCATTTAAATCTATGGAGGTCGCGGTCTTTTGGATACGGTGATTCAATGTATCGGCGACGTAAAGACTGTCGGACGAATCAACGTATACGCCAACAGGAAAATATAACTCGCCATCTCCCGTGCCAAAGCCACCCCACTGGGATATGTAGTTGCCGTTTGAGTCGAATTTTTGGATACGATGGTTCGCTGAATCGGCTACGTAAACATTACCCCCGCTATCGGTTGTCAAGGCAGACGGCTGTGATAGTCCACCGTCTCCTGTCCCGTATACCCCCCACTTTGTAATGTAATCTCCATTTGAGTCAAATTTTTGGATGCGGTTATTATTAGTATCGGCTACGTAAACATTACCAGAAATATCAACGGCAATACCTTGCGGGAGAGAGGATTGAGTATCACCAGGACGCTCAGTACTCCACTGAGATATAAAGTCCCCGTTTGAGTCAAATTTTTGGATGCGGCTGTTAAACGTATCTACCGTATAGACATAGTCGTTGGCATCCAGATCTATGTCATATACGTTATTAAACTCGCCATCTCCCGTGCCAAAGCCACCCCACTGGGAGATGAAGTTTCCATTGGAGTCAAACTTTTGGACAAGGTTAACGCATGGTTCTGCAACGTAAACAACGTCGTACTGGTCAATCGCTATCCCCTCTGGGCAAGAAATTTGGCCATTACCAGCACCGGAATTACCCCACTGGGATATGTAGTTCCCGCTTGAATCGAACTTTTGGATACGGTCGTTGTCATTATTATCAGCTACATAGATATTGCCCGCGGAATCTACCGCTACTGCTGATGGTTCAGCAAATTGGCCATTACCCGTACCCTGTGAGCCAAAATTGAGATAGTCTACTTGGTCGACATCTTGATCTACATATCCGTAGCCTGTAGTTGTGCCATATTCAAAACCTTTCTCAGTTACGTTAGTTGGCGTTGCAACACCATTGAGGGTTGCGCTGGTTGAACCTATATTTGTTGCAGGGTTAGTAACTACTTGTGGTATAAGTGCCTGATTTACTACTCTTATTGTGAATTGCTTTGTTTCTGAATGATAGGCATCTTGTGCTTGAATCTCAAATGTTGCTAGACCAACATTAGTTGGTGTCCCAGTTATTTGACCTGTCTGCGCATCCAAGCTCAGGCCCTGGGGTAAACTGCCTGATACAACCCCTAGCGTAACTTCACCCTTATTCCAGTTAGTTTCAATTGTTTGTGAGTAGCTATCGCCAACATTTCCGTTAGGCAAGGTCTCCGTTGTGATCTCGAGTTGGTAATCGTGAGTAAACTGTTGTACTCGATTATTCCCGTTATCAACAATAAAAATATTGCCGTTATCATCAATTGTAATGTCGTTAAGTTTGCCCGTACCTTCATGAAATCTGAACTGACCATCTTCTGAGCCTGTAGCACCCCATGAGCCAAAGTATTTTCCAGAGGACGAATACATCGAGATTGTATCGGTGTAGATATTTAAAGTGTATATGCTTCCATATGAGTCTATTGTAAACGCTCTAGGTAAAGAGCTTTGTTGATCAGGAGTTTGAAGATCAATCGTCTGTAAAATATTGCCGTTGTTATCGTATTTTACTATATTATTACTATCAAGCAGTGCGTATACACCCTCTTGATCTTTAGCATACAAATCACTTGGTGTGTGCGTGGTAATCCAGTGAGTAGTGTAGTCGCCGCTGTTATCAAATCGCCTTATACGTTTACTTGCCCATTCCATGGTGTATATATCGTCGTTGCTGTCTACGGCAATAGATTCAAGAAAGGAAAATGAGCCAGCTCCGCCGCCGGTCCAGGTTGTCACAGATTGATTACTGCTATTAAATTTCCGAACACCGTCCACTCCGGCCATGAACGTGTTATTATTGGAATCTTTTGCAACTGCATATCCGCCTGCGCCAAACGCAGCCTGAAACGCTAGTGACGAATTGCCGAAAGACTGCACACGGTTTGAATCAACCACCATAAGATTGCCGACCCCATCTGTAGCTATACCGCTAACAGTATCCAATTGGCCATCACCAAGGTTGCCCAGTACTGCCTCAAATGTACCATTCGAACTAAACCTTTGTAAACGATCATCTGATGCATCCGATACCCAAATTTTATTACTAATACTTTCAACAGCACTTATTCCGTTGAATGAGCCGTTATTGACTGAACCATTCCCATATTGGCCAAACGAGGCAGTTTGTGTGCCTTGAGAATCAAACTTTCTGACTCCAGATGAACCGAAAGCTACTACATAGACATTGCCATCTGAATCAATGCTTAAATCACTAGGTGAAGACACTGATGTTGCAAAAATCCCAAGATCAGCTCCTTGCATATCTGTTATCATAATCTCACTAGTGAAATAGCTGCTTATGTATAACCTGTTCGCACTATCTATAGCAAGCCCGGTAAATTCACCGAGATAACTACTGTGCTGATTAGGTATATCAAATGAATCTAAGAGATTACCAATATTGCTGTAGTGCAAGATCTGCTCATTATTACAATGAATAACATATAGTGTGCCATCCGATTTAACTGCGATGCGATTTGTTCCCTGACCTTGGCTACCAGTTGCTGCTGGTGCAAGCCAGCTGGTAACGAACCCTCCTTGAGAATTATATTTTACAATATTCCATTCAAATGTATCCGGTGAGTTTAAATAGTTAGTGACGTAAACATCTCCGTTTGAATCAACGGCAATATCCCCAGGATTGTGTAGTGCACCAACTGCATTTTGCCTTCCGCCAAACTGCATTATAAAGTTACCGTTTGAATCGAATTTTTCTATTCGCGCATTATTACTATCGACAACATACATGTTGTTGGCAGAATCTCTAGTAATGCCTTTAGGGCCATTGAAGGTGCTTTCTTGCAGCGGGTGAATTGGTATTGAGCGCACAAATTCGAAATTACTCGAAGCATTCGCACTGCGTATTTTATTGTAAATTAGCGCTAACGTGACAGACACCAAGAGAATGAGAAGAAACCATATTACGTAACGAGGAATCCTTCTCAAGATTTTCAATATTTTTGTTTTTAGAGGTAGTTTTTTCATTTTTAACAACTATTCTATACAGAATAGACCTTATGTTCATTTTATACCCAACTCACCAGAAGTGCAACAGATCAACATGATATCATTAAGTCATGAAAATGAATGATTACAAAACGGTCGACGAATATCTTGCTAACTTCTCTGGGGAAACTCTGAAAAGTCTCACGAAAGTACGTTCAATAATTAAAAATGCTGCCCCTGAGGCAGTTGAGTTAATCAGTTACGGCATCCCGACATTTAAACTAAGTGGCAAAAATCTGGTTCACTTTGCCGGCTACGAGGCTCACATTGGCTTTTACCCTGGCTCAGCTCCCATTGCGGTCTTTGCTGATAAGCTAGGAGGATACGAAACCTCCAAAGGCACCGTCCGCTTTCCACTCGACAAACCTATCCCCTACGACCTCATTAAAGAAATTACTGAGTTTTGCGTCCAGCAGCAGTCTACTTCAAAAAAGGTTAACTAGAAAAATACAATAAAGCATAAAAATAAAAAGAGACCCGTTAAGGTCTCGTTTTATATAATTCGGCGCCGTGCTACCTTCCCCCGTAGGAGTATTATCGCCGCTACTGGGCTTAGCTTCTGTGTTCGGAATGAGAACAGGCGTTTCCCCAGCGCTATGAGCACCGACTTCTTGCCAGCGGCAAGAAGTAGAACGAGGAACGAGGAGTGGAGATTGCAGAAACTAAAATTGCTTCTTCGATCTTCATTCTTCGATCTTCATTCTACTTCTCACGCAGTGATAAGTTTGTCGATGTTCATCGAACCGAAATGTTGGTCTAAATTATAAATTGGAACATTTTGTTGTGTGATTTGCTACACACCAACAACTGGTCAAACCTTACTTCTAGCTCACCATTCAATCGGCATAAAGCCGACAAGTCAGCTTAGCCGACTGAAAGATGAGTTTATAAGACATAAAAAGTCAATGGGACTATTAGTACGCTTCGGCTCCATATGTTGCCACACTTCCACCTTGCGCCTATCAACCTGATCGTCTATCAGGGTCCTCGTAGGGAAATCTAATCTTGAGGTCAGTTTCGCGCTTAATATGCTTTCAGCGCTTAT
>CAYRKQ010000012.1:0-27457 GCA_964424985.1 uncultured Candidatus Saccharibacteria bacterium
TCAGCAGCTGCCACCAACCTCGGAACAATGTGTGAAACAGGAGCTTCGTTTGTTGTGCCCAGGCTAAGCGCCAAATGTTCGTTGTGCTCTTTTACTTTTTGAATGAGGGCGTAGTACAGCTCTTCATCGGTAGTGTCGTTACTATCCAGCCCCAACCCCCGCGTCGCTGAATGGACTTTAGCGTGGATATCAGCAATGAGCTTAACGTCCACACCTTTGTGACCCGTTATTTTTTCAAGCTGGCGCAAGCTTTTGGTGAAAAGCGGCTCTTTGGCGTCTAGTAAATCTCGTAAAAAATTGCTCATGTTTGTATACTTCTTATGCTTATAGTGTACCGGTAAACAGGGTTTTTGTCATTACAGCTGAGTCACTTCAAGCGGCATGGCGTGAAGATCAGGGCGCAGCTTTAACGCCCCCGTGTTCGCACCAATCTTGCCGACCACACTGGTGGAGTTAGCGCTAGCGAACGTAATCGCGGCCGTAAGCTCTTTACCTTGGGCAATCTGCGACACAAAGCCGCTCGTAAAGGCATCTCCGGCACCGGTTCTATCAACCACTGGCACATCTTCATACATACCGGCTTTAATGAGCGTCTCGCCATCTGTTGCCACTGAGCCCCGCGGGCCGTCACTTACTAGTACAAAATCTACTACTTTGCTCAAGCTTTCAGCCAGCTCTTTGATGCTGTCGCCCTTCACGAATAGTTTCGCCTCTTCTTTATTGACGGCAAAAAGTGTGACGTATGCAAGCAGGTCTGCACATTCTTGCACATGCTTGAGTTCAAAACTAGCGGGGTTAAAGGCAATCTTCATACTTGCAGCCACTGCTTTCTTCATTAGTTTTTTCAGGAGCGGCATGGAACCGAGCGAAGAAACATACAACCAATCGCCCGCAAGCTCAAGGCTGTCAATTTGTGAGGCAGAGATTTTAGCGGAACCTGGATAGTCTAAAATGGTGCGCTCACCGCTTGGCGCTAGGAGAATGGTCGAAAAACTGGTGCGCTCTTTTTCATCAATCTGTATTAACGAGGTATCAACATGCTCAGCGTCAAGGGCATGCAAAATATTCTTACCGGCCGTATCGTTGCCAATAGCCGAAACAAGCGTCACGGGCAGATGCTGGCGAGCAAACGTCACTGAGGCATTCAGAGCGTTGTTACCGGTAGCCACTGTTGCCTGGTCGACATAATACTTATCGCCCAGAACCATGTGTTCATACAAAATACCGTTTTCACGCTTGGGCTTAAATACCTCGCCTTCTAAAAAGACGTCCTGACCCACCTTGCCCACACAAACCATAACCGGTTTACTCATCCCGTTAGAAATCTCCTGTTTTACATCTTAATTTTAATGCCATCATTTGCCCTCCCTTGCCGTTATTTCTAACGGGACTCATGCTTAAAAGTATAGCAGAAAACTACAGCACAGCCTTACCAGCAGAGCCGAATGATTCGATTTTTTCTTCGACTACTTTTTGAATGGCATCCTTGACGTTTTCCATCAACTTCATCACCGCAAACTCATCAGGATGTTTTTGCAGCTCATCTTCCAAAGTCTTGCGAAACGCGTAACGCAGATCTGAGTTAATATTGATCTTGTTGACGCCAATTTTAGCGGCTTCTTCAAAATAGTGAAGCGGCGTGCCAGAGCCACCATGAAGTGAGATATTGCAATCAATTGCATCACGAATTTTTTGCAGCAAAGCAAGGTCAAGCTGCTTGGGTACTGGGTACTTGCCGTGCAAATTCCCAATAGCCGCCGCAAATGTGTCGATACCCGTAGCCGCCACAAAAGCCCGCGTACCTTCTGGGGTAGAAAAAGTCTTTTTTACTTCGTCGTAATCAATTTTTTCCTTAAAAACATTAGACCCTCCCCCAAAGTAGTGCGGCTCACTTTCTACCAACGCCCCGGTGTGCTTGGCGTACTTTACGACCTCTGCTGTTTCTTTAATAATCTCTTCTTCCGTAGCATCGTGCCGCGCCTGAGAGATATCTATATGAATAAATTCAAACCCAGCATCAATGCCTCGTTTAGCATCTTCAACGGTTGGCGAATGATCGAGGTTAATATACATTTCTACCCCATACTCGGCAATGTAGTTATCTACCATGTCACGCACATTTTCGAGCCCCATAGCCTCAACTTCGCCATGACTTACCTCTATCATTACAGGTGAATTTTTAGCTTGTGCTGCCCGCGCCACCGCAACCAGCGTTTCTTGGTTATCAATATTAAACGCCCCCACCGCAAATTTCTGCTGATGTGAACGCTGCATTAAATGCCGCGCTCGCAAACAATTGTCTCGTATTTCTTTTATACTAAGTCCCATCACTAACAATCATACCTCTTATGTCTCAAATGCTCAATCCGCTTATTGTTGCTATTTACGTTATTTTATATACAATCTTACCTTGTAGCTAAGGAGTACCTGTGTCATTTGAACGGAAAACTACAGCCAAATTTATTGCACCAGTATTTGTCGCTATTCTCGGCCTTACGGCGTGCGGCTCAGAGAGCGAACCCAAGACTACCCCAGCCCAAGAGACAGAAACGAGCTCAACTGGTAATAGTGGTGACTTTAAGATTTACTACGAATACACTCCGACAGGGAAACGCACAACAACCTTCTCGGGGCCTCAGGATGACGGCGGGTGGAACAAATACCCTGAGAAGATTGCCTATTGTGAGGGTCTCGATTTTGTAGAAGACACCCTGATAACCCGCTACAATAGCGGGGCTGCCGGTGCAAGCAGTGAAAGAATTGAAAGCCATCCTGCCTGTGAGGATGGCAAGCTTACTCCCGAAGACTTTCGAATCTGCGGTTAACCGACGAGTTCGTGGGCAGCTAAGGCAATGTGAGTATGGGTCAGGCCGAACTGGCGTAGTAGTTCGTCTGGCTTGCCGCTTTCGCCATATTGATCTTTCACGCCTATCCGCTTTATTCGTACGGGGAATTTTTCACCGAGCAGCTCAGCAACTGCGCCGCCAAGACCGCCGGTGATCTGATGTTCTTCAGCAGTAATGACTTTGCCGGTTTTTTTCACGCTTTTTAAAATTGTTTCTTCGTCAAGCGGCTTGATGGTCGGGCAATGGATGACCTCTGCAGAGATGCCATCTTTTTCTAGTGTTTGAGCAGCCAAGAGTGCTTGATAGGTCATTGTGCCGGTCGCCACAATGGTGACATCTTTACCTTCATGGTAGACATAGGCTTTGCCAATTTCAAACGGCGTATTATCAGTGGTGAATACTGGTGTTGCTTCGCGAGCCAGACGCATATAATTTGGTCGTTTGTCTTCACTCATGGCCACCGTCGCTTTTTCGGCCTCTTTACTATCACCGGGAGCCAATACCACCATATTGGGCAGCGCACGCATTAAAGCAATATCTTCTAACATCTGATGAGTTGCGCCGTCTGGGCCTACGGAAATACCAGCGTGCGAGCCAATCAGCTTTACTGGCATGTCGTTTAAACAAATGGTTGTTCTAATTTGCTCCCAGCAGCGACCGGGCATGAAGGCTGCATAGCTTGAGCAAAATGGAACCTTACCCATAGCCGCCATACCGCTCGAGACAGTCACCAGGTTTTGTTCAGCCACCCCAACTTCAATAAATCGCTTGGGAAACGCCTCTTTAAATAAACTCATCTGCGTAGAATCCGTCAAATCAGCACACAGCGCTACTATTTGATCATTAGCTTCACCAGCAACCTTAAGACCACGTCCAAAACCCTTACGAATCGGCTCCTCAGGACAAGAATGAAGATCGTTGAGTGTAGAGTGTAGGCCGCTCATGATGCGCGCTCCTTGGTTGATTTAATGAGACCGACTAACAGCTTTATGGCATCAGTACTTAAGTCGCTTGCATACATAAACTCATCTTCAGATATGTATTTTATGTCTTTGGCTATCAGGAGTTGATTCTGCAGTTCAGTCAGTGACCCGTGTGACATGACGTAAAAATGTTTCTTATCCGCATATGAATCTCTTGAAAACCCTTCAGCAATATTTGAACTTACCGAAACCGCCGCCCGACGTATTTGCGAGGTTAATCCGTACTGTTCTTCTTTTGGAAATTTCTTTGTGAGGTTATATATAGCCAGAACAAGTCGATGTGCCTTCTGCCACGCAACGAGATCTGTAAACCGAGAGATTGTACCTCCATTCTTCACTCTGCGTTCTTCATTCTGCACTTTACTCATGTTCACTCCTGATTTTTCCGTCTAACGAGCGTAGTTTTTTGAGGGCTTCTTTTGCCTGCTGTGAATTCGGCGGGGCGCCGTGCCAGTGGAAATCGTATTCCATAAAATCGACGCCTTTGCCTGGAATGGTATGCGCAATAATCATGGAGGGTTTTTCTACAATTGCTCTGGCCATTGAACAGGCATCAATAATGCTTTCAATATTATGCCCATCAACTTCAATCACATGCCAGCCAAAGCTTTCCCATTTACCTTTTAGATCCTCGAGCGGCATGATGTCTTCGGTATTGCCGTCAATTTGAATGTTATTGCGATCAATAATGCCAATCAAGTTGTGGAGATGGTATTTACCAGCGAGCATCGCTGCCTCCCAAATATTGCCCTCGTTAAGCTCGCCATCGCCCAGTACACAGTAGACCCATCTGTGGGATTCATCGTCAATCTGCATAGCCAGCGCCATGCCAGCCGCTTGACTAAGACCACTCCCCAGTGGTCCGCTAGTAGTTTCCAACCCTGGTAATTTTGTTCGTTCCGGATGTCCTTGCAGCCTGCTGCCATGTTGGCGAAGGGTCATCAGTTCTTTTTTGTCGAAATACCCCGCATGAGCCATGGCCACGTAACGCACCGGCGCCGTATGCCCGTTAGAGGTAACTAAGATATCGCGGTCACTCCAGTCCGGTTTTTTAGGATCATGCTTTAAAACGTCAAAATAGAGCGCCGTATAAATATCTGCCAGATCAAGTGGCCCGGCCGAATGACCGCTGCCCGCATGTTCGAGTGCTTTAATGATATCCTTGCGAATATCGTTGGCAATTTTATCAAGTTGAACTAACGTAAGCTTTCCCATCCCGTTAGAAACTCCCTCTTCCAGCATATTGCCTGGATTTTGAACAGATTCTAACTGGTGTTGCGTTTCTAACGGGACCCATACTGCTTACGATTGTATCACTAACTGATGGTCTGCTCTAGTAGCTGGTACTGACTTTTTGGATCGGGGTGATGATGAATGAAGCCTCCGGTATTGATAACGTCAACACCAGCCTGTGCAATCTGCTGTACATTTTGGTCATTGACGCCACCATCCCACGCGATTTCAGCCGTCGGATTAATTTTTTTGATCTCTTCTATCTTAGAAAGTAGTGATAGATCCGCGACCGAACCTCCTTGATAGCCAAGGTTACCGCTGAAAATAAGCACCTGATCTGCCATTTTAATGACCTCTTCTACCTGCTCAACTGGCGTCTTGGCAAGCAGTGCCACGCCACATTTAATACCTGCTTGATGCAAGGTTTGTGAAAACTCCATAAAGTCACAGTCGCTTTCCGCCGGCACCACAACCGCATGTGGATTGAGCTTAATAAGCGTCTCTATGGCCTCTTGTGGCTTTTGGTACATCAAGTGTATATCACATATGATATCGTCCGGTAGCCATACCTGCGCAATATCCACCCCTGTATTTGGCGTAAATATACCATCCATGAGATCAACATGAATTCGCTTGGCAAACCCCTGCACACGCTCCATCTGCTCTCGATACTGATGCGCATTTTCCGCGGTAATAGTTGGTGCAATCACTGACATGATTTAATTATACATTACTGTCATCCTGAATTTATTTCAGGATCTATTTAAAGACTGGGTTAGATCCTGAATCAAGTTCGACGGGCTCACTGTAAACAAGCATGCCATGGCGACATGCCGTGGTTCAGGATGACGAGCATGTTAGATATCGTCGAGTTCTTGAATGCGCCGCTGGTGGCGAGTGGCTTTTGAAAAGGGGGTGTCAAGCCAAGTGTGAACGATGTTTTTCACTTCTTTAACCGAAAGTGCGTCTGCTGGCAAGCATAGGACGTTACTATCGTTATCTTCCCGGGATTTCTTGGCTGATTGCTCGTCCCAACAGACCGCAGCGCGGATTCCCTTAAAGCGATTCGCCGCCATGCACATACCCTGACCACCGCGGCAAAGCAAAATAGCGCGTGAATCATTCTCATCACTTGCCAGCACCTTATGAGCGGCGACTTGTGCAAATTGAGGATAGTCATCTGTTGGATCTAGTTTCTTGTCGCCAACATCTTCAACGTCCAAGCCCTGCTTCACGGAAAGGTAATGAATAAGCAGCTGCTTTAAATCAAAGCCACCATGGTCTGAACCTACATATATCTTCATACTATTTCTTTAGCTCCTTACCTAAGTCAACTACCAGTTCGACTAAGCGGTTTGAATAGCCCCATTCGTTGTCGTACCAGGCCACCACCTTAAGTAAGTTACCACCGACCACGTTTGTTAATTTCAAATCTACGATTGCTGAATGGCTGTTACCAATAAAGTCAGATGACACTAATTCTTCTTCCGTGACGCCTAAAATACCCTGAAAGTAGGGCTCTTTAGCAGCTTTTTTAAAGACGTCGTTCACCGCCTCTATGGTGACATTCTTCTTTGTCACAATGGCAAAATCTGAAATTGAAACTACTGAGGTTGGCACGCGAAACGATAGCGCATCAAACTGACCCTTGAGTTCCGGAATGACCTCTGAAACGGCAATACCGGCGCCTGAACTGGTGGGTACAATATTTTCCGCAGCTGCGCGAGCTCGACGTAAATCTTTATGAGGTGAATCTTGCAATCGTTGATCTGAGGTGTAGCTGTGAATGGTGGTCATCATAGCTTTTTCAATGCCAAAGGCCGATTCAATCACCGCTGCGACCGGACTGACACAGTTGGTAGTACATGAACCATTATTGACCACATCGCCAACACCTTGAATATCATCGTCGTTTACCCCCAGCACAATCGTAGTAGAACCTTCACCCTTAGCCGGTGCTGAAATCACCACCTTCTTAGCACCGCCGCCTTCCACATGAGCTTTGGCCAGTGCTGGGTCAACAAAAAAGCCAGTTGATTCAATCACCACATCAATGTTGTGAGCTGCCCACGGTAGGCTCGCCGGTTCTTTTTCCGCAAAGACAAGTAGCTCTTTACCATCTACCATAATGCCATGCTCTGAGGCTTCAATAGTTTTATACCAATCGTGCCCCGGATAGTTAGAGTCATATTTGAGCAAATGTGCCAGCGTTTTATTGTCCGCCAGATCGTTAATTGCCACCACCTCAACATCATCACGAGCATGCAACACCTTAAAGGCACTGCGCCCGATTCGTCCAAACCCATTAATTGCCACTCGAACTTTACTCATATCTCTCCTTTATCCGCCTAAATTTCTTTGAAATTTTCGGAGGACACCCACCATGAGTGCTCCCACCAAATCTACCTACAGTATATACCGCTTACGCTTGTAGTGACAAGTATCGTGATAGCACGAGTGCTGAACGCTCTTCGCTCATGCGTCCATCCAGAGCGATCTTCTTAGCTTCATCAAATGAGACTTCTTCAGTATCAATTTGTTCACCCGTTTCCAGTTTCTGCTCGGTACGGTTCCATTTTTCACTGACAAAATACAGAAGATCCCACTGCACTGTAGCACCGCAAACAGAGGTGTGAAAATGTGTCACTTCTTCAATTTTCACACCCGCCTCTTCTTCTCCTTCTTCATGAGCCTTTTTCAAGGCCGGCTCTAGAATGTCTTTGGCACTTGAAAGAAATTCGTTGTAGTCAGCCAATGTGTCAAAGACTTTACCGCCGGGTAAGCGGTAATCGTCAGCACCAAGTTCGTAGCGGTGCTCTTTGGTAAGCAAGACCACTTCACGAACTGGATCAACCAGAATCAATCTGATACCAGGCGCAGGCCGTGCCCACTCGAACGTAATTGTTTTATTGCCATCAGACATATCTTGATTAACAATTTCAATCATCCTACCCTGATAAGCTATTACTTCATCACCAGCTTTTTGAAGTTTCCCCATTATTACGCTTCGTCAGTCCAGCGTTTCTGGCATTCTTTAATAATAGCCTTGGCTTCTTCGGCGTTACCCCAGCCCAGAACTTTTGTGGTACCTGGTTTTTTAAGATCTTTGTAGTGGTTGAAGTGATGCTCTAGCTGAGCCTTTAGGCCAGCTGGTAAATCTTCAAGCGAATTGATAGCATCTCCAGAATTACGATCGTCCGCTGGTACCACAATAATTTTATGATCCATTTCGCCGCCGTCTTCAAAATTGAGTACCCCAATGACTTTGGCTTCGTTTACTACCAACCCCATTGGCAAGCCTTCTTCGGTAATAACCAGGGTGTCAAGCTCGTCGCCATCTTCATCAAGGGTTTTAGGGATAAAACCATAGCTGCACGGCTTGGCAAAAATAGCAGGCTCTACGCGGTCAAGAACAAAAATTGCGCGCTTACGATCCCATTCGGCTTTAAGCATACTGCCCTTGGGAATTTCAATAACGGTCGTAATAATACCCCCATCCACATCACCTGCGTCTAAAATATCGTTAAAATCTGCCATTCTTATCTCCTTTTACCCTGAGCCTGTCGAAGGGTTTTATTACCTACGTTTTTAAACTATGTCTTATTTTACCATCTTCAAACGATGAATTGTACCTATCTTTTTATTATATCATACTTTGTCAAGTTTTTCAATTTTTACTACTGTTAGTTTCTTTCATATTTAAGTACTCAGCAGCGTTCATCCAGGTGGTGGAATCTTCCACCCTATCAACAAACAATACGCCACTTAAATGATCTGTCTCGTGTTGAAAGACATGCGCCACAAACCCTTCTAGGGTTTCTTGATGTAGTTTAGCGTGTTCATCGTAATATTTTACCTGTATCTTTTTGTGCCTCATGGCCTGGGCAAATACAGGGTTTTCGTTTGAGCCAAAACTCATACAGCCTTCCCATAGCGGCACCGGTTGACCAACATATTTTACGATTTCAGGATTAATAATTACCGATTCAAAGACATCTCGGCCAGGATGGCTGGGCGTTGGACGAATGGTGATAACTGAAAGTGCCAGACTCATGCCAACTTGCGGAGCCGCTAGACCCACGCCGTATTCGCCATGCGTGACGCTATACTTCATGTCAGCAATCAACCGCTGAACTTTCTCAGACGTAATCTCTTCCACCGAAAGCTGCTTTGTTTTCTTTCGGAGAATCGGATTCCCAAATTCGATAATTTTTAACTGTTTGATATTGGCACTCATGATCTGATAATAGCAAATGTCTGGGTTCCTGCCTACGCTCTTCGAGTCTGAGCGGCGAGGCCACACAGACCTCAGAGTCGAATGACAAGAATGACAAGCTGCTTTTTCTAAGCTCTACTCTCTAAGATCTACCGCCTAGTCCTGCGGGTGGGCTTCGCGGCCTTCGAGGTATTCTCTTATTTTGAGTGCCGCGGTGGCACCTTCGCCAACTGCCGAGGCAATTTGCATGGTCGCGCCGCTTCGGACATCACCGCTGGCGAAGACACCCGGGATTTTAGTCATTAAGCTTTGGTCGGTTTTAATGAAGCCAACTTCATCTAACTCTACGGCAGAGTCTTTGAGGAATTGGGTGTTGGGCAGCAAACCGACAAAAACAAAGACGCCGTCGGTTTTGAATTCTTTCTTTTGCCCATCTTGCGTAGCAATCACTTTGGTAACCAGATTATTTTCACCAACAATCTCATCAGTCACGGTGCCCAAATGCACGGTAATTTTACCCTCATCCACAAACTTCTGGAGTTCTTTTTGCAGCACGTCGCTGGCTTTAATAGTGGAGCGTACTAACAGATCAATGTGGGTAGTGAAGCGTGTCAGGAAGAGGGCTTCTTGCACAGCGGAGTTGCCACCACCTACCACTACCAGGGTTTTATCGCGGTAAAAAGCGCCGTCACAGGTAGCGCAGTAGTGTACACCCCGGCCGTAGTATTCTAGTTCCCCAGGTACGCCAATTTTCTTATAGTCGCTCCCGGTGGCAATCAAGACGGCTTTGGCTTGATAATCCCCATCAGTTGTTTTGACTGTGAGTTTTTTATCGCCTCGCTCAATACCCGTTACTTCGCCATATTCAATCTTAGCGCCAAACCGTTCAGCCTGCTTTTCAAGTTTCTCGGCCAACTCTAAGCCAGTGATACCAGCCTCAAAGCCTGGATAGTTGTCTACCCGGTCAGTAATAGCCGCCAAACCGCCAATAACGCCTTTTTCTAACAGCACCGTCTCAATGTCCTCACGGGTGGTATAAATAGCAGCAGCCAGCGCCGAAGGACCAGCACCAATCATAACGACATCGTAAGTCTTTTTTGAACTGTTATCTGATTTTTGCTCGTCTGCCATCGCACTCCTTATAGTTGATGAAATTCTAATTTCTAAGCTCTAAATCCTAAACAAGCACTAATGTTCGAATATCGAAATTCAAAACCTTTATTTGCTTCTTTCTATAATAGCACCAAATATCTTCATTAGCTCTGTTGCTTCGTTAATTAATGTAGCTGGAGATTCCAGCAGACGCAGCCAAAGAATGCTTTCTTTAGCCTCTTTGCGACATATTTTTATTCGATGATAAAAATCTTTCTTACTTAGTGCCTCATTGGCTTCTATGTAATTGGCCGCAACAGAGCCAGACGATCTTATTAGCTGCCTCACATCTTCTTGATCACTGTATGCTTTTTTGGTTTTACAGAACTTTCTGCAAGCTAAAGCGAAGTCGTAAGTACGCGGCTCTAGATCAAATTTATGTTTTTGAACATTAGACATTTGGTTATTAGAAATTGTTTAGTGTTTAGATATTCGAATTTAGTACTTCCTTGTTTAATCTTAGATTAAACAAGGGCCGGCATTAGTTGGCCAACATTGTAGCCAACAATAACTGTTTGGTTGTCTGAAACGTCGTCTTTTACAACCGTTACTGGTACGCGAACCTGGCCGCTGATTTGCATGATTTCGGCGTGGCGTTCGGGAGATTCGTCAATGTTGACTTCGTCGTACTGAGCGCCCTTCATGGTGAGAACTTTTTTGACCATCTTGCACTGTCCGCAAGTGTTAGACGTATAAATGGTGACTTTTTTAGACATTTTACTGCCCTTTCTATTTTATTTTAACTCTTATGTTTACATTACGCTTATGGTGTAGTGCTGTCAAGCAACTACGCTATATATGTTGTTTATTTTACTGCCCACCTCCTATTGCTTTTAATTCGATCTCGAACACTAACGCAGAATTTGGCGGTATCCCATTGGTGCCACTTTCGCCATATGCCATGCTTGCTGGAATAACTAGTCGTCTTTTGCCGCCAACTTTCATGCCAGGAATACCTTCTTGCCAGCCTTGAATAACTTGGTCGAGAGCAAAGGTTGCCGGTTCACCGCGGTCGTAGGAGCTATCAAAAATAATGCCGTCCACCAGTGTACCTTGATAGTGCGCCGTAATAATGTCGCCCTTCTTTACGACGGCGCCAGTACCCTTCTTCAAATCTGTGACAACGAGCTTAGTGACGTCGCCTTTGGGAATATAGGCATTTTCAGCCTTCTTCTTTGGTGTGTTATCTTCAGGTTGATTTTGCTGTTTCAAGAGTTCTTGCAGGGCTTTTTGCTGATCTGATTGTTCGCTATTTTGCATAACGCTAAGTAAAACTGCGCCTACCGAGGTAAACACAAACAGTAACATGATAGTAATGATAGCCAGGCGCTGGGCGCGCCCTTCCTTCTTTGCCATATAAATTTTTACCCTCCACCTATCTGATTTTTATCAGTGTACTTTTAAATATACTCCCACCAAATAACCTATGCAAGTCTTGACATTCAGTTCAAATTTCATGTTATTTAATAAAAGTTTCGTAGTCTTACGTTAACTGGGGGTAGCCCAATCGTCCTATCTTTTCAACATTAAGAGAGCTATCTTGTGGCCAACCAGGCTCGTCTCCGTCTTCTTGGATTAGAGATTTGTCTAGCTTTAGTGAGTCGGCCACGTCCAACATGAATTGATAGTAAGTTGTCTTTTTATTAACGCCCATATTGAGAATAATCTGTTCACTTAGATGGTTTTTAATGTGGTGATCGAATATATCGCAGACATTATTTATAAGAACCGGATTAAAAATCTTTTTTGAGTCGAAATGCAGCGCCTTGTTAGCCGCCAAGTCATTTAAGTGATCGGGAAACCATTTTCCTTATGAAAACGCGGGCTGATACCTACATGCCTATGACCCCTCGTAATAAGATATGGCAGACCAGAAGCCACCAATAATTTCTCAGAGGCTGCTTTCGACTCTCCGTATGGGCTTCGCGGCGTAAGACTATCCGATTCATTGTAGTCGCCAACTTCCCACTTCCCACCATAAACCGCTTCAGTACTCGTAAAAATAAACGGTGTCTGTTTTGGCTTGGCAAGACTAATAAGATTTTGAACAATACTCGGGTTTGTTTTAATAATCTCGTTACTAGTTGTCGTGTTACGGCCAACGTCAGCAGCCAGATGAATAATTACATCGGGATCAAATTGAGAGTAAAGCCGCGTGAGTTCTTCGACATCAAGTAAATCAAGAGGGTTATTTGCATCGTGTTTTGCAACACCACATATTGCATATTTAGACCCGTACAGATCGACGAACTTAGTTCCAAGATAACCAGTAGACCCTGTGATAAAGATCTTTACTTTATTTCTCACCGTCATTCCATTCTAGTTCGTATTTTTGGAGGGTATCGCCATTAAATTTACCAAAAGCTGCCCAGTTCTTTACGGTAATCTTATAAAGCCTACGTCCACCTTGCTCTTTCAGCTGTCCTGTAACTTCGTGCACATCCCTGTTAAGTCGCTGACAGTATCTGTTAATATCTTGTTCTGATGGAGAGCTTAACACCTCAGCACTCCCTTCAAAGTAGATACCGTGTGGCAGTTCAGTCAATTCATGTGTTCTTACAATATTTCCGGCAACCGATGGGTTAGCGGCAATTTCTTGGCTGTGTCTTGTTGTTAGCTTTGAGATGAAATACAAGCTGAGATCTTCGTCATACGCAAAGTGAACTTCGCAGACCCATGGTTTATTGTCTTTCACTGTCGATAGCGACATGTGCACGGTTTTATCAATATATTCTCGAACAATCTTTTCTACATCCATGAGTATAAATTATACCTCAAAGTATAGATTCCTGCCCCGGGAAGTTATGAGGATATTTCGTAGGCTTTTAGCTTCTTTTTGGTGGTGGCGTCGGTGCGGTTTTGGAGCTGGAGGAGCTGGGCGTAGATGCCGTTTGTTTTGGAAAGCTCGGCCGGCGAGCCAATTTCATCTATTTTGCCATTTTTGAGGGTGACGATTTGGTCGACATCAGCGATGGTAGAAAGGCGGTGGGCAATGATGATGGTGGTGCGGCCTTTCATCAGCTGCTCGAGCGCGCCCTGAACTTCGTGCTCAGCTTTGCTATCTAAACTGGAGGTGGCTTCATCGAGAATTAAGATGGGGGCATCTTTTAGAATTGCCCGCGCAATAGCAATGCGTTGTTTCTGACCGCCCGAAAGCTTCATGCCACGCTCGCCCACCAGTGTTTCGAGGCCTTCGGGCAGTTTACTCACAAACCCCCAGGCATTGGCAGCCTTAGCAGCTTTCTCAATTTCTTTTCTACTGGCATGAGGTCGCCCGTAAGCAATATTTTCATGTACGGTGCCGCTAAAGAGAGTTGGGTCTTGGAAGACCACGGCGATTTGTTCACGCAGAGACTTTTGAGTAACCTTGGCAATATCTTGCCCATCAATTGTAATTTCGCCCTGGAGCGGTTCGTAGAGTCTCAGCAGCAAGTTAGAAATAGTAGTTTTTCCTTCACCGCTTTCGCCCACCAATGCCACTTTACTGCCTGGCTTTACGTCAAAACTAACACCTTTAAGTACTGGTTGCTTTTCTTCATAGCCAAAGTCTACCCCCTTAAATGAAATAGCTGAGTTTTTCACTTTTAGCCGTTTAGCGTTCGGGGCATCAATAATCTCTGGCTGTTCATTCATGGCCTCAAAGTAATCTTTACTGTCGGAAATGGCACGCTGCGTTCTGTCAACAAAGAAGCTCATGCTGAAAATTGGCAGACGTATAAGCAGACCATACTGAATTAAGAGCACCGTCTCACCTACTGTAAAGCGACCGTTCACTGCTTCGTAAAAAATATAGAGGTAGACAAAGCCGAAAATAACATTCAACACCAGTCGGCGGTACACGTCTTGGCTATGCCAGAGTTTTGATTGAGGAAAGGTTAGTTTAATTGTTTTTTGAAGATAGCGCTTGAAGAATGTGCTTTCGGTTTTTTCAGATGTGTAACTTTTAGCTACCTTAACTTCACCAACCACCTCGGCAAAACGACCGTTGGCGACATCACTGGCCTCATTAATGCCCGATTGATACTCTTGCCATTTTGAGCTCGTCCGAGTTGTAAACCAGAGAAAAACAGGATACAAAATAGCAAACAAGAAGGCCACGACAAGTGAGTAACGAGCCGTGATTACCAGTGTGAAAACAGTGGTGAGAATGAGCTGCAACAGGTTATTTGTAAACATATGTATAAACTCGGTCACGCCGTTGATTGACCGACTTAAACGGTTAATAATTTTACCCGTTAACTCTTTTGAATAATATTTCTGACTGAGTGTTAAAAGATGGTCGTAGTATTTTGTCGAGAGAAAATAGCGTAATTTCACGCTCATAATGTCGCCATGATACCCAGAAAGATTGCTCACTAAGGTTGAGCCAACATCGCTGAGAAATATTGCCAACACTATCAACAAAACCGGTGCTAGTTCGCTGTTTCCACCAACCACATCTGGCAAACGATCAATCGCAAACTTTACCAGTAACGGCTGCACTTGGTTTAACAGCGCAATGATAACTGAGGCGATGGAAATGCCCAGATAATACGGCCACAAGTGGCTGGCAAACCTTAAGATTCTTACAATTGATTTCATCCCGTTAGAGCTCCGGTCT
The DNA here is from genome assembly GCA_964424985.1 of uncultured Candidatus Saccharibacteria bacterium. GTDB lineage: Bacteria > Patescibacteriota > Saccharimonadia > Saccharimonadales > UBA7683 > CAYRKQ01. The sequence continues at coordinate 15,031 of CAYRKQ010000012.1, forward strand.
TCATGGTTGGTGATAGCGAATAATAATTGTACTGTTGATTCATGATAGCTCTAACGGGATTCATCACTAGACCTGCTGGGCTTTAAGTTTTTTATTGGCCTGCCAGCTGAGAGATTCAACTAACTTGCTAACTTCATTAGTTGTAAGCGTTCGCTCGTAGTGAGAAAGGGTGATTCTGAAAGTGATATTTTTAGTTGAATCACCTTCTTTTTGGAAAATTGAAATTGGCTCAAGCGTCCACAAATAACCGGCTTCTTGCAGCTCAGTTTTTAGAAACGACTCCAGCTCTCGGTATTCTAGATCTAGATCAACCTTTAGCGTGAGATCCTGATGGGATGACGGGAATTTAGAAAGTGGCTTGTACTCGTTAAGCTCACTGTTTATGACATCAAGATGCACCTCAAAGCCTGCTGCGTATTGCGGTAGCTTTAGCGCCCGCGAAACGCTTTGCTTAAACTCGCCAATCACGCCGTATATCTGACCATCTTTTAAGAGAGCGGCAGATCGTTCTGTGTCATATGGTGCTGTTAGCTGCTGACCCCAATCGTCACCACTTAAATCAACCTCTTTCAGCGGTGTAAGGTCAGCTTCTAAGTCTGCTGTTATTTGAGCCAGGTATTTGCGAGCCTGAAAGTACGCAGCACCAGAGGGCTTATTCTTTTGGTCAGATGCAATTACAAATGCCACGTGCTCGTCCTCGTTTGGTACACCTGACTCCCCTTCATCCATCTCGCCTTTAAAGTGCGTCTTTCCGAGCTCGAACAAGCCAAATTCGTCAAAGCCGTCCTTAAGATTAGAGTGAACCTTTTCTAACAGACTAGGAGTCAGACTTAGTCGGTAATATTGAAGGTCGGGCGAAAGGGCGTTGCGCAGTTTAAAGGCATGCTGAAAGTCTTGGCCTGCTTTCTTCAGTAGATTCTCGTGAACGAAACTATATGTCAGTACTTCGTTAGCACCTGCTCGTGCAAGATTCTCGCGTATACTCTTTTTAAGCTCTGTTTTTTCATCAGTTAGCACCGGTTTTATACTGCGCCTAGGTAACTCAAGCGGAAGATTATTAAATCCGTACAGCCGGCCAACTTCTTCAACTATGTCTTCAGGTATTTCGATATCAGTTCGCCAAAATGGGGCTGCTATAGTCAGTGTTTCATCTTTTGCGTGAACTTCGAACTCAACGTTTACAAGTAATTTACTGATCTGGGCTAGTGTGAACGTTGAGCCGAGTCGATCGTTAATGAACGTGCTCGTTACTTTCACAACGCTTGGCTTAGTTGGCTTTTTATAATCGTCTTGCACTTCACCAGCTTGTTTAGCGTGAGCGTGCTCTCCCATGAGCTTCATGGCATAGGCCAGAACTCTGTCAATTTGTGCTGGCGGCTGCCCCTTGGTGTTGCGGGTTGCGGCGTCAGTAAATATACCGTGACGCATGGTCATACGGCGAACTGCGTACATGTCGAATGAGCAGCATGTTAATAAAACAGCCTTAGTGTTTTCATCAACCTCAGTCTCAGCGCCACCCATCACGCCCGCGATGTCCACAGCTTGCTTGTCGGTGGCCAGCACAATGTCATCTTTGCTCAGCACGACTTTCTTCTCACCCAACAGGGTAATTTCTTCGCCCTGTTTGGCCATACGAGGTCCAAGTGTAACTTTGCCGTTGCCATGAGTAGCCAATTTATCATAATCGAAGGCGTGCATAGGCTGCGCCGTTAAGTACATGACGTAATTCGTAATATCGACAATATTGTTGATGGGGCGAATGCCCACGCGTGTTAAATCTGCCTGCATCCAGAGGGGGCTCGGGCCAACTTTAATACCGTCTAAAGGCACCATCATGACGCGCGGCGCTAGATCACCAGCCTCATTTTGCAGTTCAGCCTTTAAACGAGAGGCGGACTTAAACGTTGGCTTTTTTAGATACCAATCTGGCGATGCGAAGGCCTTGTGCTGAATTCCGGCTAGTTCCCTGGCAACTCCTAAAATGCCAAAACAATCAGGGCGATGGGTGAACATTTTGTTCTCAACCTCAAGCACCAGATCATCTAATCCTAGGAGGCTCGCAAACGACATACCTGGTTTCACGACTTCTTGAAATTCATCGGGGTTAATAACCAGCAGTCCCGACTCGTCAGAGCTGACACCAAGCTCTTTAGCAGTGCCCATCATGCCGTAACTCACCTCACCACGCAGCTCTTTGGCTTCAAGTGTAAATACTTCTTGCTCATAAGAGCCCGGTACACTTGCCCCCGGCGCCAGCCAGCCGACAAGCCAACCTTTTTCAACAACCGGTGCACCACACACAATCTGCACGTAGCCGTCTTTATCTCGTTTTACATTTTTCGCAACTTTGCCATCGTCAACCTTGCAGACGCGTAATTTGTCAGCATTGGGATGCTTCGCCACTGAGACAATTTTTGCAACGTAAATGTTTTTATACCGCTCACTGTAATCAGTGAACCCTTCAACACCCCCTAGCCGTTCCGTCGCCAACTTGACCAATTCTTCAGATGATTTCGTCTTCAAATCAACATTCGAATAGTAATTACCCCAATTCAAACTAACTTTCATTGGAAGCCTCCATTCCGCCATTCTTGACATTGCGCTTATTTTTTGCTATCATGAAACTACAGTGCCTTCGGGCTCCGAGAACCTCGCTCATGCGAGGTTCGATCATTTCTAGAAACATTTGCCGTATCATTCTACTTCCTCACGTATATCAATGTAATTGCCGTTAATTTCGTCATCTGAATTAAGCCAGATCCGACCTACAATAGCTTCATAGAGCCGGCTAGGGGAATCTCCAGTAACGTTTTGTCGGGTTAAACTAAATACTTTGGCTTTTTGGTTATACTTTTCTAAAATGTCATTTATTTTATCATCTGACGCTATCTGTCCATTCGCTTCAATGTAAACGCCTTTTGCTTTTTCTTCAGGTGCATGAGAATCAAAGACGGTAATAAACACTTTGCCCGTTCGCTCGATATTCTGGGAGTGTTGAGATTTTTTCGCAGACCACCAGTAAATACTGTTTTGATCAGCAACAAAAAATACTGGACTACCATGAGGGGTGCTGTCGTCATTAACGGTTGCAAGCGTACAATAAAGATTTTTGTCTAGTATTTCTTTAGCAGTTAAGTTCATTTCAACAACTCCTGTAGTTTTGGCATTATAATCTGGTACATTAGCTCATGCCCCGCATCATTTGGGTGCAGCCCATCTGCTAATAAATCTTCACCCGCATCAATGTGTTTTTTAAACTCATCAAAAACTGGAATAAATCGTATCTTATTGCGTGCCGCCACGTCTGACATTGCGTCCTCATGAGCCTTTGTCTTCTGATTTGTGTAGTGAAAGTTGCCCCATGACACAGGTGTTGTTTTTATTTCATCACACGACGGATAGCCTACAAGCACTATTTCGGTATATAAACCTTTTATGCTTTCAATTATGGATTGAAGTTGAGCTTTGTATTCGGAAATTGCATTTTCAAGTTTAACTGCCTCATCCGTCCTGTCATTTATACCAATCTGTAGGGCAACTATTGGCATAATAGTGTGGTGAGGTCTAATTCTAGCTTGTAATTCTGTTTTTATTCTCTTTGCTATATCTTGAGTCATATCACCATCAACACCTAAATTGTAGATTCCGTGATATTCATCTTTAGCGAACAGAAGTTCACTGAAGTACTTACGGATTCTATCCACCCAGCCATGCTCGATGCCCCAATATCCCTGAGTAATGCTATCGCCGAAAAAAACTATATTCATCTAAATTGCCTCATTTCTTCGACCTCTTGACACGCTGCTCATTCTTTGACACATTATTCTTGTCCGATGGTTTCTTTTTGAACTGTTGGTGTTTCACGTCCGAGAGCGCTCCTCTTAGCTGGGGAGTGTTGACTTTTTTGCGCCTCTTTGCTACATTTGAAGTATCACCACGACCAGGCAGGTCTAAGGATTTACTCCGACCACCGCTCCTGGTCTTTTTTGTTGTTTGATTTTTATAGAACAGTGAATCCAGATCGCTTACAAAACGCATTCTTCCTGATGCGCGATAGATGTTGAGTAGCTTAGAATAACTATGGCGATTAGGAATCATGATATCCCCGAGCTTACCCAAACTATCTATGTACTCATACGTACTCAGAAAATCACCATCGCCAGAAACAAAAATTGCTTTATCATACTCATGCTCAAGCCGAGCCGCAGCATAGAGAGTAATGTCGGTATCAACGTTGCCCTTCACAATAGTTTTACCTGCCTCATCGATATACCAGACAACCTGCTTAAACACCAGTATGAATCCGGCCTCCTGCAAATACGTATATAACTTGTTATTTGTCGGAACCAGACCTATAAAGATGTACGCCTCACTAACACCGTAACGTTGCGTAAGATAGTCGCGAAACTTATGAAAGTTGAGCTTACGCCCCCTGTAAAGCACCCTGCCATGTCGGTTAACGATGTCGTTAGACACGCCAAGATTCAAGTTTTGGCTGTCAATAAATGCATACGTGATTGGCTTTTTGGTTTTTTTACTCATTTAAATTGCCTCAACCTTGCCGCTACAGCAAACTCCATAAAATATTTTTCCAAACCTTCATCTACTTCATCGGTAGTAATAGATTTTGCAAACTGTTCCCGAGAACGCAAAACTTCTTTAGCACGCACGGATTTCTCAGTAATCAAACCTTCAACCGTACAGTCTATAAGATCCAACCCCCGGTAAAACGCACCGAGCATACTTTTTTCATCGCCTCTTCTTTTGGCACTGAGCGCCCTGCCCACTTCCGATCCAATATTGCCCATTTGATCGAAAATAGACATTGACTGCCACTTTGCTCTATCAAATACATGTTCACTCATGCACAACCTCATTTACAAGCTCTCGGATTTGCGCTCGGACAGCTTCATCTAAAACATCGCGCGATGGGTTATTTTGCCTCGGGCGGATGTTGATCATCGAATCAAATTCAATAAAGTCATCTGAACCATAAAAATCTGGTTTTAAATTGATCCCCCACAAGTCTTCTTGCTTGGAGCCCTCTTGAAGTAGCTTTTGCTCGCCGTCGGCATGCATTTCCATATCAATAATTATAATTTTTTTAGCAATATCAACATCGGCCTTAACCAAAGTGCCGTACATTTTCCCGGTCATTTCCCTAAGCTCTGGTACTGATATTTCAGTTACAATTTTCATTTGAATTGCCTCAAAAATGATAGTTTGCCGCTGTTGAAGTAACGGACGTCTTCGATGTCGTGTTTGACCATTACTAAGCGTTCGACACCGCCGCCCCAGGCAAAGCCGGTGTATTTCTTCGGGTCTACGCCGGCCATTTTGAGGACGTTCGGATGAATCATGCCGCAGCCAAGCATCTCGATCCAGCGTTCGCTGCTACAGACTCTGCAATCTTCGCCATCTTGGCAGAACGGGCAGGAAAGTGAAAACTCAAAGCTTGGCTCGGTGAACGGGAAGTAAAACGGGGTAATCTTCACATCGACCTCTTTTTCGTAGTAGGTGGTGAAGAAGAGCTTAAGGGTTGCCACAAGCTGTCCGACGGTCACATTCTCGCCAACATACACGCCTTCATGTTGCGTAAAGGTATGTTCGTGCCGGGCATCAAGATCCTCGTTTCTAAATACTCTATCCATGGCCAGTACTGCAATCGGCTCGCCAGCTTCGAGCTGTTTTTTACGCTCTTTAATAATGCGGTGCTGCATGGTGGAGGTGTGTGCTGGTGCTACAAAGCCCTCTTCGGTCATAAAGGTATCGTAATCGTCTCTAGCTGGATGGCCTTCAGGAAAGTTAAGGCTGGTGAACATGTGAAATTCGTCATCAATTTCTCTGGAAGGTGAGACTTCAAAGCCCATGCGATAAAAAATATCACTGATCTTCTGCATTTCTTTGGTAATAGGGTGGATGGTACCGTTTTCGGTCGGGAGAAGTCTTGGCAGTTTGGCGTTCACATCCATGGGTGCAGTCACATCAATAGATCTTAGATCTGAGTTCTTAGAGCTTAGATCTTCAGCCTCAACCAGCGTTTCGAGTTCTTGCTTGAGGGCATTGATGGCTTGGCCGAAAGTTGCCCGCTGGTCTTCTGGCTGATCTTTTATCTGGCCGTACAGTTCGCGAAGTTCGGGCGCGCGAAGAATTTGTTTTTTATCCTCAAGCGTTTCCAGACGTTTGAGTAAAACACCACGAACCTCATCAACTTTTTGGCTACTCATATTGCTTACCATTGTACCCATTTATCACTCAGTTGTCATTTCGAGCTTGCCGAGAAATCCAGTAGATCTCTTCCGCCACGGCAGATCGAGACGACAAAAAGCTAAGCTGAAGCAAGATGCCAGAGCCCGCAACCTGAGCATTCATAAGGCTTTAACTTGTTGCCATATTGATAATTGGCATGGGTTTTTGCACCTTCAGCTTGCTCTTTGGTTTCAAAAACAAGCTTTTCGCTACAGTGAGGTTGCTCCATAGAAACTACATTATCACATTACAAGAACTGGATCCCGGATCGGAGTCCGGGATGACGGGCAAATTAGCCTGTCACTTTTTTGGCAAGTGAATCGAGCAATGTTTTTGCCTCATGTTCGTGATAGTCGCCGTAGGCTAACTTCCCTTGCTCATCAAAGGCTGCCCAAATTTCTGGGATTCCCACATGAGCGTTGACGATATCAAGATGCACCCAGGCGGCCACTAAGCCAAACGCACCCCATGAAAAAGGTGCTCCGGCAGACCCGTAACCAACAAATCCAGCTGGCTTACCACCCCATTCGTGAAATAAATGATCGACAGCATTCTTTAGACTTGCTGGGTAGCCGTGATTGTACTCAGGACTCACAAACACAATCGCATCTGCTTGGCTAACCCGCTCTGCCCATTTCGTCGTCTTTTCATCTTCATATTGACCATCAGTAACAGCCAAGGGGCTCTTTTCTGGAAGTTCATAAGAAAGGTCTACTTCTTTCAAGTCTGCAAGATCAACCTCAAAACGCTCGTCTTTTTTTACCTGCTCGACAAACCAGTTGGCAACTTTTTCTCCAGCTCGCCCTTTTCTCACACTTGCCAGTACTACTAATAGTTTCATTTTTACCTTTCGTTATCTATTTATTATTATCTACATATATTTAAGCAAACACTTAAACTTTATGCAAGTGATATAATATCTATACATGGCAAAAAATGCATCATTTGATATTGTTTCCGATTACGACCTAGCTAAGGTTACCAACGCTGTTGAGCAGGCGCAGCGTGAAATTGCGGCTCGCTATGATTTTAAGGGCAGCTCGGCAGCAGTCGACTTTATTGAAGCCAAAACGGGCGTGAAAATTACCGGGGATAATCAGTTCCATCTTGATAGCATTATTGATATTGTTCGTAAAAAATTAGCCGGCTCTGGGGTCAGCCAAAAAATCCTCGACACTTCAAGCGAACCAGTAACCTCAAATCTCAAAATGACTTGGGAGCTCACGTTCAAAAAAGGTTTAGATCAAGAAAAAGCCAAAAAAGTCACCAAACTGATCCGTGATAGTTACCCAAAGGTGAAGCCCCAAGTACAAGGTGAAGAAATTCGCGTCAGTTCACCAAAACGTGATGAACTACAAGCCGTCATGCAACTCATCCGCGAAGCCGACTTCGACTTCCCCCTAGAATTCACCAACTTCCGCTGATTAGCAGTACGCAAAAAGTAACATGCAACATGCGTCATTCCTGCGAAGGCAGGAATCCAGACAAATATATTTTATTTCAGTTCAACTTGAATAGTTCTTACTACTGTATCACCAATATTTTCAACCGCATGTGAACTCTCACCAGAAGATGTTGTTTCACCTTCAACCAAGTCGACATCAATCGACGTGCCGTCATCCTTCGTAAATTTCAATCTACCAGAAGATAAAATATAGTTCATGTTCTCAGGGTGCCAGTGCATCTCAGCTTTATCACCAGGCTGTACAGTCACCTTCAAGACTCTCATCCGATCAGTTTCAAGCAATATCTCGTGAACGTGAGGTGCTATATTTACCGCATCATTTGCATGTTGATCTGATATATTCATGTTCTTAATTATAACACTGTGGGAAATTACTGAATCCCCACCTGTGAGGGAATGACGGAAGTGACTGGTTCGTCTATACTTAGCTAGTAATGAATAAGCATAAGTTGATTGAACAGTGTGAGCTGACATTGAGACAAAATGATTTGGGGGCTTGGACGCGGCCGGCGCCAGGCCTCTACCCGCATCAGTGGCTCTGGGATAGCTGCTTTATTGCGATTGGGCTTTCCCATGGCGACGTCAAACGAGCGCAAGTTGAAATTGACAGTTTATTCCGCGGCCAGTGGAAGAACGGCATGCTGCCAAACATTATTCATGGTGATGGCGATTACTACGCTGATAAACTATGGAGCAAACGCAGCGCCGATATGCCACCGGGCGTTCTCACAAGTGGTATTACACAACCACCCATGGTAGCCGAAGCTATGGTTCGCATAGGCCAGCGCATGAAGAAGACCGAGCGCCAGGCGTGGTACCGGCAACGTTTCAATCAACTTCTGGCTTACCATGAATGGCTCTACCGAGAGCGTGACCCCAAAAACACCGGCCTTGTCGCACTGGTCCATCCGTGGGAATCTGGCATTGATAATTCACCGGCCTGGATGGAGACTGTTCATAAAGACCATGTGCCGTTTTGGATTCAAGCCAGCCAGAAACTTGGGTTCACAAACTTCCTGGAGGCACGGCGCAAAGATACGAAATTTGTGCCAGCCAGCGAACGGATTGATACCGTCGACGCACTTCTTCTGTTTCACCACGCAAAACGGCTGGTACACCGCGGCTATGATAACCAACAGATTCTTAAAAGCTCCCGAATTGCCCTATACGACGTCCTGTTTAACTCTATTTTGGTGCGAGCCAACACCCTGCTTGTGGAAATTGCCGATGAAATTGGCAGCGAGGTTCCCGCCTGGCTTGCCGAGCGCATGCAGCTTGCCTCTTCGGCGCTTGAGCGTCTGTGGGACGAGGAATCGCAGATGTATTTTGACAAAACGTTTTACCGTTCACACTTTGTGCACTCGCCAGCAATTGGCCGTTATTTGCCGCTCTACAGCGGGGCAATCAGCCAGACCCGAGCTCAGCAACTCGTCCGCGAGTTACTGGCCGAAATGTCGCAAACACCGTATCCTGTGGCAACAGTACCACCAAACTCGCTGGATTTTAACCAGCATCGTTACTGGCAAGGACCGGCCTGGGTTAATACCAATTGGCTGATTATTGATGGCTTAAAACGATACGGTTTTGATGATGTAGCAAACGAGATTAAAGACCGAACCTTGCGAGCCGTGGGGCTTCACGGTGCCTACGAATACTTCAGCCCGCTTGATGGCTCACCAGCTGGCGCCCATCAGTTCAGTTGGAGCGCCGCACTAGCCATTGATCTCGCCCATCAATAACGTCCGTCATTCCGGACTTGATCCGGAATCCAGTACATCAATCTGAGCAAAGCGAACTAGTTAGTTGTACTCACTACGCTCGTCTATTATTCACTGGATTCCGTGTCGGAGCACGGAATGACAACACAGGAAAAGTCTTTTTTAGTTTCAGACATTTGAGTTTGTGAATTTGTTTAGGGTTTAGCAAATCGTACTGAGAGCTTTTTAGTAGCCGCGCTCAGCTTGACCTTCATATTCGTGATGATCATCTCCATGTTCTGGTTCAATATATCGATGAGCCATGTTTACGGAAATGGCTACCACCAAAATACCGAGCAAGAAGAGCAATGCTCGACCGTCAAAGAGCTTTTTGGCTGGTGCTTCTTCGTGGATGGTTGGGATGAGATCACTCGCGGCAATGTAGAGCAAGAACCCAGCGCTGAGGCCTAAGAGTGCACCAATCGGGATTGCCTCGCTACTACCAAGCGCAAAAGTAATAATTGCCATCAATGTCGTCGCCAAGGCGCTCAGAATATTAACCAAAATGACTTTTTTGCGACTCAAGCCTTTATTAAGCAGCACGCCAAAATCACCAATTTCTTGCGGGATCTCGTGAGCCGCCACGGCAATAGTAGTCACGATACCGGTTGGAATGCTGATGAGAAAACTCGCCGCAATCGCCACGCCATCAAGCGCATTATGCAACGTATCGCCTAAAATAATGAGGCCAACCGTTGGATCCGATTTTTTATCTTCATGCTGGTGGTGATGATGAAACCATCGAAACAGCCTTTCCGCCAAAAAGAAGGTTGCCATACCAATTAGGGCATAAAGCAGTACTTTATCTGCACCACTTTCTTCTATCCCTTCTTTTAACAGATCGAGAAACACCGCCGCGAGCAACGCACCAGCCGCAAACGGTGTTGCATAGGTCGCCAGCTTTGACGCCCAACTCTTCTTGCTCAGGAGTATCAGCCCGCCAAGCAGGCTAACCACGCCGCCGAGCAGTGAAAATATAATAACGTAACCAAGTGTGTCCATATAAATTATTTCCTTTTTACTCCACCAACATAGCGTGATTTTTATCATATTGCAAAAGTGTCGCAATTTGCTATACTTTTTGCATACACTACGGTGTCATCCTGAATTTATTTCAGGATCCAATCAATTTATTAGATTCTGAATCAAGTTCAGAATGACAAACAGGAAACACACATGGAAGAAGAAATAAAAACTGTACTGAAACAACAGGGGTTCACTGCTACGAAAACACGTATGGGAGTTTTTCGGGTACTACTTGCTCAGCAACCAGCAACTATGAATGATCTTGTCTCTGCCCTGCCCCAAGTTGACAGAGCCACTGTCTACCGCACCGTTCTTCTGTTTGTAGATCTCGGGATTGCAAAAAAAGTCTACACCGGCTTTAAGTACCGAGTGGAACTTGGCGACAGTTTTCAAGAGCATCATCACCATCTCACCTGCTTGCGCTGTGGCAACGTGATTGATATTCACACGCCAGAAATTGAATATGCCATAGAGCAAACTGCCGCCAACAACGGTTTCCGCCCCATCCGCCACGACCTTGAGATTACCGGTTATTGCAGCTCGTGTTCTTAACACGAGCAATTCCCAAACATCAAACAACAAATCACAAATAATATTCAATAACCGAAATACCAAATGGAATCATTTCTTTTTGGACTTTGAATAATTGGAGATTCGGAATTTATTTGTTATTTGGATATTGTATTTTGTTATTTTTGCCTTTGTTAGCATGAAACCGGGCATATAACCCGGCTTGATTGGATAGCCACAAGGACTTCCACCTTTCATTATACCACCATTTTCCATAACATCCCTCGATGCCCCCAACTAATTCATTCTTATATTAAGTTAAATAACCCTCAATAAATTCTTCCATATGGTAAAATTTGTTGAATTTTGATTAATGGTTCTGGAATAAGGATGTCGTGGTTCAGGATGACGCGAGGTTGTTTAAACGTAAGCCACTTGATTACTTGTGCGTTTTCGCGTATATCTAGAGGTATTACAAAATAAGTGAGGAGTTTTTATATGTCATTAACAAAATACGATGTGAAGCCGACCGCGCTTCTGGGTGAGCTGGTAGGTACCTTTGTACTAGCAACAGTAGCCGTAACAGTGGCTAACCCGATTATTGTTGGCTTTACGCTGGTGGTATTGGTACTCGCGCTGGCGGCAATTTCAGGCGCAAACTTGAACCCAGCCGTTACTTTTGGTCTTTGGTCTGTTCGTAAAATGAACAGTGTAAAGGCACTCCTATACGTGGCAATGCAATTTGTCGGTGCTGCTGGCGCACTCTTAATTGCACAGATGTACCAAGGTGGAAGTTACGGTGTTTCTTTTGCCAGCTTTGGCGCACTTGATACAAAACTTGTGATGGCTGAGTTACTAGCCGTAGCCGTATTTACCTTTGCGGTTGCTGCAGCCCTACACAGAGAGCTCGCCGACGCTGCTAAAGGCCTCTGTATTGGTCTTGGCTTGCTTACTGGTCTCGCCGTTGGTGGTGGCCTGCTCGGTCAAGCAGCTCAAAATGTTTCTTTAACTAGCGCAAAGCAATCGCGAGTCACTCTTGTTGACGGCGTAGTGGCCAACCCGGCGATCGCACTTGCAGCAACTGAAAAAACACAGCAAACAAACGCACTTAGCCAACTTGGTGATGCTCAGGCAGAAGAGAAAAAGCCCGTTTCACGACTCGGTCTTGAAACACTTATTGGCGGACTTGTCGGTGGCGCCATTGGCGTGAACCTGTACTTTGTAACTGCTGGTGTGAACCCGTTTGAAAAGAAGGGCGTCAAAGCATCAGTTGCACGAGTGTTCAAAAAAGGAAAGAAGACCGTTAAGAAAGCTAAGAAATAGTTTTCCACAGACGTACTAGACAAACAAACATAACCATGCTACATTAGAAACATAAACTGACCGTTCTCAAAAAAACTCTGGCTCTTTGCCAGAGTTT
>CAYRKQ010000013.1:0-26907 GCA_964424985.1 uncultured Candidatus Saccharibacteria bacterium
TCCTCCTAGATTACACGTTGTATTTTAACGGTTGCGTTTGGTTTTGGAAGTTAGGGCGACCTCAAAAAGTTTGAAATTATTGTATAGTTTGTGGGATTCTGGGATTAGCGGTTTTAGGGTCTTTGATTTTGCTGGAGGGTGGTGAGGATGCGGGCTTCTTCTGCGGCTTCAAAAAAGCTTGCTACTGTGTCGGTAAGATGTGGGGTTGAATCTGCAACAAAAAGCGTTTCTTGAAACTCATCAATGTAGTACTTTGTTTGGCCCATTGCCCACGGATCGACTTTTATAAACTCGGCACCTGTTTGAAAATGCTGCAGTTCAGCAACAGAAGAAAGTAGACCAGCGCCAAGTGCCTTGATGGCTCCTCCTTCTTTCACCACGCCAAACTCACCAGAGAACCACCAGACATCGGCCATAAACTTTTTAGCCCGCGGATCTTCCATCCGCAGATGCGCTTTGCCGGCAAGCTCATGCAGCTCGGCTAGATCCAAATGAGCCAGTTGCGTACCGTGTCCAACAACCTCGTGCACTATGTCTGGCTCGGGAGTGTAGAGCGGAGTGGCATCGTCACGCAAAAACTGGGTTGAAGGAAATCGCCTCTGGGCAAGACCACCAAAAAAGTCGCTTGCTAGTGCCAGACCACCAACTGCCCGGTATTCAAAGCCACTTATACGACTCAGCTTTTCTGAAACCTCGCCAAGCTGTGGTACGCGTTCGGTGGGCAAATCAAGCGTATCTCTGGCTACAATAAGCTCCTGTGCCACATGCCCGTCCCACGTAGCGTCAAGGGCCTCTAGGACGGTCTGCCATGTTTTATTCTCCTGCTCAGTGTAGGTTACATTAACCGGTGTAGCATCGGGGCCTGACGCCATATCAATAATCTCTTGTTTACGCTGTTGCCAGCGTGATAGTTCAGACATAATTGTCTCCTGTTTTCATTAAAAATAGATAGTAAAAAATCGCCTTTCGGCGATGGATTGGTAGGTATTTAGTATGCACTCTAATAGATCGCCGGATAATACGGGACCAGATAGTACTGCTTGTTACACACTCGTTTCATGTAGTGAATTATATCATAACCAAGCAACAGCGCACCCGTAATGGTTCAATAGCTTTGCAACACCTGACCTTAGGACTGAGGCCGTATGCGCTATACTATATACATGATATTTATAGGTCTTATTATCGGTTACAGCGTGGGAGTGTTAACTGGTGTTTATCTTGGCTACAAAATCGCCAAAGAACCTCCCACTTCTAAGAAAAAGTAGTCGATTCTTGTCTGTGAGATTTTTTGCAGACGATGATGACACCAGTTGCTATAGTCGAGCATGGCTCAAAAGAGCAGAAGGAGGGTGTATTTTTATGAATATGACAACCAGGAAATGTGACAAGAAAATGGAGCAAGCTATTGACAAAATAGCTACCAGTGTGCTATAATTAAAGTATAGTGGTACGAACTGCTGATCAAGGCAGTTTTTTTGTGCCGAAATGAAAGACTATAAACCTCAACAGGAGAACTATTTTTATGCCCCAACAATTTGAACATGTTCGTCGACACGATACGCTTCCGCCCAACGATCAACAGGTGGTAGACCCTCATCGCGGGGTTCACATTCCTGATGGTAACCACATGAACACTCTCTTCGCTGAGGCAGGTATTGATCTTAAAGAAACCACAAGTGAGGTAGGATCGCTCGTAGTTCGCGATCAGACTAAGCGTACAACGCCTGATTACGATTGGCCTTCAGCGGATTACGATCCCTCTGATCCCCATCACCATGGCCAGTTTGATTGGCTGGCGACTAAAAACCAGTAATTTATTAGGACTATACGCAGTCTTCACTAAAATTTATAAGGCTTCTTTCACACTACAGACACCACAAACCTGCGCAGATGGGCTATAATGGCAACAGAAAGAAAGGGGAACGTAGGCATGGGAATATCATTTGTTGTCATTTTAGGGATCGTACTATGGGTACTGCTGGCATTTTGGCCGGCAATTATGGCTCGTAAAAAGGGGTACAGTTTTGTGCTATTTGCACTGATCGCCATTTTCATCAGCTTTTTGCTAGCGCTTGTAATTGTTGCTTTATTAAAAGATAAAAACGAAACCGCCCAAGACCGCGCTGACAAAAAAGCCGTCGACCAAGAGTTCAGAAACGAATAGTTTTTATTAGTACTTACGGGACGTTTTAGCTACACTGGTAGTAATGGATTTTGAGTTGAACACGGCACAAAAAGAGGTGGTAGGGCACGGCGAGGGGCCGCTACTTGTTGTAGCCGGCGCTGGAACAGGCAAGACTCGCGTCATAGTTGAAAGAATCAACCGGCTCCTTGATGCTGGCACACCGGCGAAAGCCATTTTAGCAGTTACGTTTACCGAAAAAGCAGCTGCCGAAATGCTAGAGCGCGTACTTGAGGCTCGTACCTCTTTTGAGGCAGAGCTGCCAATAATGACTTTTAATGCATACGGTGAAAGTATTTTAAGAGAATTTAATACCGATGCCGGCCTTTCGCGAAACTTTAAAGTACTCGGCGAAAATGCTAAGTTAGTATTTTTAAAGCAGCGCTTAGAAGATTTGCAGCTAGATTACTTTTCGCCAGTCTCTAACCCGGAAGGTATGCTGCCAGACCTCGCCGACTACTTTTCAAAACTAAAACAGTACGTTATTACTCCAGAAAAATACGCTGACTTTGTAAAATCAATGCCAGCAAGCGATGAAGCCGAGAACGCAGATAAAACCAAACATCAAGAGCTGGCCAGAGCCTATAAAAATTATATTAGGCTGAGCAAACAAGAAAATGTAATTGATTATGACGATCAAATCTACCGAGTAATTGAGCTTTTAGAGACGCGGCCAAATGTGAAGAAGGCACTTCAAATACGCTACCAGTTTGTGATGGTCGACGAATTTCAAGATACCAACCCCATGCAATCACGCATGATTGACCTGCTAGTCAATGACCAACAAAACCTCATGGTAGTGGGGGATGACGACCAAAGTATTTACGGCTTCCGCGGCGCCACGCTGGCTAACATTTTAGATTTTAAAGAACGCTACCCTAAGACCAAAGAGATTGCCCTAACAGAAAACTATCGTTCCGATCAACTGATTCTCGACAGTTCATACAAACTTATAACCAACAACAACCCCCAAAGGCTGGAAGCTCGCCTAGGCATAGATAAAAAATTACATGCCCAGTTTAGCAACAGGGCTCCAGAGGCAGAATCTTTTGCCACGCTAGGCCATGAACTACACTGGCTTGCTAGTGAAGTGAAAGCCAGGCTTCAAAGCGGCACGGCACCTGGTGAAATTGCCGTGCTGTGTCGTCGCAACGTTACTGCCAAACAGGTGAGTGAAGCGCTCACGTTAGCAGACATCGACCATGTCGTGATTGGTGAAAAATATCAGCTTTATAAAGCTCCTGTGGTCCGAATGTTGGTTGAAGCCCTGCGCGCTGTGGTTGACCCTACCGCCAGCACGAGCCTGTACCACACGCTAACGAGCGCGTTGTTTAAAGCCTCCCCCAGTGAACTTGCCGACCATAGTAGCGCCGCAAAAAAAGCCCATCTGCCGCTTGAAGAATACCTCAGTTCTAAAGCTATCGAAACCACCAAAGAAGCCTGCCAAATGCTTGGCTCGTGGCGCGAAGAAGCTAGCACGCTCAGCGTCGGCCGACTGGTATTTAAAATTATTGAAGATAGCGGCTACAAAGACGCACTTTACACCGAAGCACTTAACGACGAGGTAGCAGCCCGCGCCATAATGCAACTAGCCCAGTTTTTTGACAGCTTAAAAGACTTCGAATCGATCGCTATTCAACCAACCGCCATGCAGTACCTCGAATCTTACGCCGTGCTCGAAGCAGCTGGGGAGACGGGGGAGGACGGTACCTTAGATGTCAGTAGCGAAAAGGTAAACATACTCACTATTCATAAGTCTAAGGGTTTGGAATGGGAGGTGGTATATATTCCTGACTGCACCGAAGGTTCGTTCCCGATGCGCGCCCAAAGCCGTGGGCTAATCATCCCCGAGCAGCTCACCGCCCAGTGGGCAAGTGAAGCCGACGACCACACTGCCGAAGAGCGCCGTTTAATGTATGTTGCTACCACCAGAGCCAAAAAAGTGCTCTATCTGAGCTACTCTAAGAAACATCGTACACCGACACCCAGAAAACCCTCCCGCTTTTTAAACGAACTGTTCGACACGCTGCCTGAGACAAAAGAGATGCAAGACAGCCAGTCGATCGACACTCTGCTTGGTGCACCGACCGAGGCCAACAAGGGCACTATTGAATTACCGCCGCGGCTCAAACAGAGTGACGGCTTTCATCTTAGTGTCAGCCAAATAACTACCTATCTTAACTGCCCCCTCGATTTTTACTATCGCTATGTTTTGAATGTCCCGGAACCTGAAAACTTTGCCGCCAGTTACGGAAGTGCTGTACATGCCGCTATTGAGGAGTTTAATAAAACCAAAAAGGCTGGTACCGTCTGCTCCGTTGAAACAATGCTCGAGATTGTTGAAGAGAACTGGAAATCAGCTGGCTTTCTTTCTAAAGAGCATGAATTGAAAGCAAGGCTACAGGCCAACCAGACAATTAATCAGTACCATCAAACACACCTTAATGACCCGGCTCCCTTGGAAGTCGAATGGCCATTTAATGTTCGTATTAATGATGCCAACATTACCATTACCGGACGCCTCGATGTCGTCTTGTCGCACGAAAAGGGTACTGAGATTCGCGACTACAAAACGAGCACCTCAGTCACGACACCAGAAAAAGCTAAAAACCGAGCCACCGGCAGTAGCCAGCTGACACTTTACGCCCTTATTTGGCAGCAGATACATGACGAACTCCCCGCCAACCTGAGTCTTGAGTTTGTCGACACCAACCTGATTGGTGAAGTTAAGAAGTCTCAGCGCGGCATCGACACCATGCACACCAAACTGGTAGAGCTAGGCAAAGCCCTAAAGGCAAAACACTTCCCGCCCGGCACCGACCACCGCTACTGCAGACACCCCGAGGTTTAGCTAATAGTGAGTAGTGAGTAGTGATTAGTAAATAAGCCCTTCGCTGCAAAGCGAAGTCAGTATCCTCCCGACCATGTAAAAACCGAGAGGAAGAACAAGCTTTGTTCCCTGCGAGTCGAGGATGTCTGAGAGAGTGTACGCGAGCGAGTTCCGCAGACACCAGAGAACAAAGCTTGTTCTGTATCATTGTGTTTTTAGGCCTGGTTGGTGCTTTTGTATTACTTTTGGCAGCAAAAGTGATGGAAGATCTATTCAAAAATGTGTTGGTACTAATGCAGATCCTTCGACTTCGCTCAGGATGACGAAACTCTGAAGCCTAGATCCGCCAAATGACAGATGATGGGCACATAGTGTATACCATATGTGATATAATAAGACATAATGAAAAACATTTGGCAAGATCTTCCAAACCCCTTTTTTGTGTTGGCCCCTATGGAGGCGGTGACTGACCACATCTTTCGCCGCGTTGTCGCCAAGGCCGCTGCACCAGACTTATTTTTTACTGAATTCACCAACGCCACTGGCTGGGTACACGCTGGCGAAAAAGCTGTGGCTGGCCGCCTGATAAAGCATGGAGATGAAACGTATCCGATTATTGCCCAAATCTGGGGTTCAATACCCGAAGACATCGCCAAGTTGGCTCAACACTGCAAAGAACTTGGCTACCAAGGAATTGATATTAACATGGGCTGCCCGGAAAAAACGGCCATTAAAAGCGGCGGGGGAGCAGCTATGTGCCAAACTCCTGAGCTTGCAGCTGAAGTAATACGAGCCGCTAAAACCGCTGGTTTACCAGTGAGCGTAAAGTGTCGTCTAGGCTACTCGAAAATAGAAGAATGGGAAGACTGGATAGCACATCTTTTAAAACAAGATGTTTCCGCGCTTACCGTACATCTGAGAACTAAAAAAGAAATGAGCAAAGTTCCTGCCCACTGGGAACTCATGCCAGAAATTAAAGCCCTGCGTGATGAACTCGCGCCCGGCACACTGCTGCTTGGCAATGGCGACGTTGAAGATAGAACACACGGAAAAAAGCTGCTTGAAGAAACCGGCATTGACGGTGTGATGATTGGCCGCGGCGTCTTCACCAACATCTTCGCATTTGAGAAAGACCCGAAAGAACATAGCAAAGAAGAGCTACTCGAGCTCTTGCAATACCACCTCCAGCTATTTGAACAGTCCCACATGAGCCATGAGCAATTGACAAAGGACGTTGCATTAGCGGTGAGCCATGATCCCATGGAGCCCCATAGCACATTGCAAATTGCCCATCCATCGCTCATTGCTAATAGTCAATCGCCAATACCTTCAATCAGGCCGTATGAAACTCTCAAGCGTTTCTTCAAGATATACATCAGAGATTTTGACGGCGCCCACGATCTGCGAGCAAAGCTCATGGAAACAAAAGATATAGCTGAGGCACAAACTGTAGTACAATCATATCTATGACAACAAAAAAGGCGACAAGTGAGTACATTTCAAACCCGTTCACGCTAAGCTTTCGAGCCTTTGGTAACTTAACTCAATACAATATGGGCTGGTTTGTTGCGCTACTCATAATTGAGGTTCTTAACATCAGTAGCAGCATACTCAACGAGCCAACAGTGTCGAGTGAGAGCGGTGGACTCTCTGCCAGCGTAGTCGCACTTGTGAGCCTGCTTGTTCTCGCCGCACTCGTGATAGCCTTTGTAGTTTCCGTTTATTTTTACGGCATGTTTAGTTACGTCAGCCTGCAATCAGCAGCAGGCAAGTCGGTGAGATTTAAAGAAGCCTTCAATGAAACCAAAAAGCGGTTCGCACCACTTGCACTCGGCCTTTTAAATGCTGGCGTTCGAGTAATTGGAGGATTGTTGCTGTTTATTGTTCCGGGCATTCGAGCAATCTTACGCTACACCGTGTTGCCGTACATTATTATGTCTCAACCAGCAGGTGAGGTGAGTGGAGCTGACGCCGTGGCTCGCTCCAAAGCAATTACAAAATCTCGCCTCATGGAGGTGCTTGGCGTCGTGACCATGAACATCATCCCGCTCATCGGCAGCTCGCTCACCATCGCTGGCGAAGGCGCTCTCTACAACCAACTGGCAAAGTACCATGATAAAAAATTAGAAAAACCAAAAATACACTGGCTCAACTACATTGGCTTTATTATAGCTGGTGTCGGCATCCTCGTGATCATGGCCATCTTTGCCATACTCGCAAGCGTTGGCCGCACTATTTAGCGGCTAGCCATGGCCTCCAGTCTTAGCTAAGATCTGACCAATAGTCTCACCGAACCATCGGTGAGCTGCATTGCGGTTGACACGGCGAACATAGCCCGCGCAGTAATGAACTTGACTTGTCTGTGTGCATCACCCGGATATAAGGTTTCTGCCAATTGATGAGAATGCCAGATATCGTAATTAAATAGCTGTATCTCATTGTCATTATCGCTACTAAATCTATCCCTATCGAATGTAGTGCCCTTAACAGTATTAATAACTAATCCAACCTCGTTATGCGGACCTGTGAGCTTGGCGACTGGGTTTTCTTCAGTAGCGTTGTTACGCAGTGCGTCAATTGCATGATGATTGTATTCAAACTGACCTGCTTCATTTTTAGCAAGATATATCGCCTCCATAGCCCACAGATCTCTCACTTCTCCTACGATAGAGTGATAGATTTCAAGATTAAAAGTACCACCAAGCATACTTCTGAGCAGACCCTTCATTTGAAATGCCGTGACAGGGTCGAGAGATTTCTTCACTATTCCTCTTAACTCATCTATTGCACCGCAGCCAGTTTTAAGATCATCGCCATGTCCTTCATCTATGTGCCCACCAAACGTGAGACCTTTTTCAGTTAATTTCTTAACTGTGTCGTCAATATCTTGACTTAAAGTAACGGTGCGATTAAGCAACTCGTCTTCAACAAGCCTTATCGCTAGCGCCATTGTCGGCGTACCACCAGGAACCTGTGGCCCTAGGTCTCTAAACTTTAATTCCAGTGAATCCACCCAGCCCTCCAACAGTCTACCGTCAATACATCTTGTTCTCGAATTTAAATTTGCTGCCACATAATACGATTCAATATTAAGCGGATTGAGCACTTCCGCAACTCGGTCTTTCAAGGCAGGGTTCGCTGCCTCTCGCTTTGCCAACGAAATCTTTCCCGTCCATATATCACTGACTGGATGATGAATAATCTCACCACTTTCGAAATTTATAACGCTACTCAATGTACCATAATCAACAATTTTACCCATCAACATCTCCTTGTTTTGTATTCCTAAATCTGTCTCAAGCTCACCGTTTTCAATAGCTAACGCACCAACAGGGCTTTCTATTCCTGATGGTAGCCATAATCCTTCCGCTGAAGGAGAACTAGTTTCATGACCGACTATATGTATAGACATTTTTGATGATTAGAGTTTTATTAAAATGTGATAAATATCACAAAACAGACACAATAATACCAGTTGCGCTCAATAAAAACAATAGTTTTTTATGATTTAAATCACGTTAGTTTCGGCGACGTTTGTACTTGGCAACGTTTAAGCGGACGGCGTGGCGGTCGATCATGGCCTGGGCTTTATCGAGGCTGACTTTGTCTTTAGCGTTTTTGTAGGCTTCCTCAGCTGCAGCCAGGGCTTTTTTAGCACTTTCTTCGTGCACCTCTTCAGCGTGAACTGCCTCGTCGGCCAAAATTTTGACGGTGTTGTCTAAAATTTCAATCACACCGCCATCGGTTGCAAAATATTCCACCTGGTCATTGCTATCTTTTTGATTACGCCGCACAGCAATCACGCCAGGGACAGCCAGTGAAACCAACGGCATATGCCCCGGGAAGATACCAATTTCACCATCAGGTGTTGGCAGCTGCACTTGATACACCTCTTCGTCAAATTTTACTCCTGACAGTGTTACAATCTGAAATGTAATCATATAAGATCACCTTCGACTTCGTCTCGAAGATCGTCAAAAGGCGTGCGGCCAATTGGCTTATTAACGGTGTCTTCGCCATAAGCATCATTAACACCGCCATCTGTTGCACGCACCCAAAAACGCGCGCCTGGTTGTCCGTCTTTACCGGGTACTTCAACGGTAGACCAGCCCTCAGGACGTTCTACCGGCGGAAAATTAGATTCTTGCTCAGCCATTTTTTGCACCTTTTACGTCCTTAATTGAGCCCTTCATGTAGAAGGCGCTTTCTGGTTTGTCATCGTGCTTACCATCCAGAATTTCACGGAAGCCCTTAATGGTATCTTCAAGTTTTACGTACACACCGGAGTTACCAGTAAACACTTCGGCTACGTGGAATGGCTGGGTGAGAAAACGCTGAATGCGGCGGGCGCGGCCAACAATTTTCTTATCTTCATCGGAAAGCTCTTCCATACCCAAGATTGCAATAATATCTTGCAGATCTTTGTAGCGCTGCAGAATCTGCTGTACTTCTCGAGCGACGTTGTAATGCTCTTCACCGACAATTTCTGGGTCAAGAATGGTGGAGTTTGAATCTAGCGGATCAACGGCCGGGTAGAGACCTTGTTCTGTGAGTGCCCGGTTAAGTGAGATAGTTGAATCAAGGTGAGCAAAGGTAGTGGCAGGGGCAGGGTCAGTTAAATCGTCTGCTGGCACATATACAGCCTGAACAGAGGTGATTGAGCCCTTTTTCGTACTGGTGATACGTTCTTGCATTTCGCCCATTTCCTGCGCCAAGTTAGGCTGATAACCTACGGCTGAAGGCAGGCGGCCAAGCAGGGCAGACACTTCGGCGCCAGCCTGGGTAAAACGGAAAATATTATCGACAAAGAAGAGCACGTCTTTGCCTTGGTCACGAAACGCCTCGGCCATGGCCAGACCAGAAAGTGCCACGCGAAGACGGGCGCCTGGTGGTTCGTTCATTTGCCCGAAGACCAGTGACGTTTTATCGAGCACGCCCGATTCTTCCATTTCGTAGTAAAGATCATTACCTTCACGAGTTCGCTCGCCGACACCGGCGAAAACCGAGTTACCACTGTGGAATTTGGCAATGTTTTGAATCAGCTCGGTGATTAAAACCGTTTTACCAACACCGGCACCACCAAACAAACCAACCTTACCACCTTTGGTCATTGGGGCAATCAGGTCAATGACTTTGATACCAGTTTCCAAAATTTCAACTTTCCCAGACTGCTCCTCAAGCGTTGGAGGGCGACGGTGAATAGGAGCTTTTTCGCTAAATTTGTCTTCTTTGCCATCAATTGGCTCACCAATCACATTAAACATGCGTCCCTGCGTAGCGTCACCAACTGGCACTGAAATTGGCGCACCAGTATCTTTGACTTCGGTGCCACGACTCAAGCCATCGGTTGAAGCAAGGGAAATTGCTCGCACGCTCGATTCATCAAGATGCTGCGCCACCTCAAGATATATCGTCTTTTTACCGCTCTTAATTTCCAGCGCATTATAAATTGCCGGCAAATTACCTTTTTCAAACTCAACATCCACCACCACCCCAACCACTTGGGTGATCTTACCTAAGCTTTTTGCTATTTGCTTTTTGCTATCTGCTTGTATTGCTACTGCCATTTATTCTCCTTTTTCCATTTTTCCTTGTTCAAAGCCTGCTGAATATGCTTCTGCCACATCACCTGGGCTATCACCATTGAAATCACTCATTGCAAACGCAGCATCTAATCCTCGGGCATATCCATCTGCTACTAACTCCTGGAGTGCGTGTATCTGCTCTGGGCTTAGATTCCTCAATGCAGTCGGTAGGTTACCACTTTGAGTAACATCGTCCGCCTCCGCATGTGCCAATGCTTCGTATGGAACGTAGGTCATAGCACCCCCCCCGAGAAAACCACTGGATTCCCGATCAAGCCGGGAATGACGGCTGCGAGTGGCTGCATACTTTTCCCTAAATACTGCATACTAACTTATAGCCTCCGCGCCGCCGACTATTTCGGCTAGTTCTTGGGTGATTGCAGCTTGTCGGGCAGTGTTCAGCGCCAGAGTGAGATCATCAACAATGTCGTTGGCGTTATCGGTGGCGTTCTTCATCGCCAGCATTCGTGAAGAGTGTTCTGAGGCGGCAGACTCTAACATGTACTGCATCATTGAAACTTCTACAAAACGTTCGGTCACTTCTTCTAACACTTTGGTGGGGGTTGGCTCAAAAAGGGCATCTTCTAAATATGCTGGCAGCTCCACATCGTCAAATGCCACAGGCAGCAGGTGAGCGGTGGCAGGCTTTTGGTTCACGCTTGAAATAAAATCAGTGTAGACAATATCAACCGCGTCAAAGTCACCGTTCTTAAAACCATCAATTGTAGTTACCAGAATCGGGCGAATATCTTCAGCAGTAGGGGAGGCCACAAACTCGTGATAGGCTCCCAGCACCTCGACATTATGCACTTTAGCAGCAAAGCCTGTCGCCCGCTTACCAACCGTGATGAGTTTATTTGAGATACCCGCCTCATCATCAGCCTTGAGTTCCTGCGCTAGTTGCTTGAGTACGCTAGAATTATAACCGCCGGCCAAGCCGCTATCTGAAGCAATCACAATGATTAAACGGTTCTTAACCTTGCGCCGTGCAAATAGCTCATTTTTATTTACATCAGTCATTTTACGAATGCGAGTCAACAGCTCGTTAGCAATTTTCGCAAACTCACGAGAAGCCAGCGCCGCCTCCTGTGCCTTGCGCAACTTAGAAGCCGCCACCATCTCCATAGCCTTAGTAATCTGCTTAGTATTCTTAACAGATGTAATCCGGCGTCGAAGTTGCTGCGTACTAGCCATTATCTACCTCTTTACTGCGAACGTCTTTGAGCCTTTCTCGCCAACCTTCCGGAAACATTTCAGCCATCAGTTGATTAGTCTGCCTCTCGAGCTCGGCTTCACTTGGAAGTCGTCTTGGTCCAAGCGTTCTCTCGTCTTCTAGTGGGGATGGGTCCCAACGAAATTCTGCCATATAAGAGCCTATCCTGACACCTCTTCTTTAGTAGCAAAGTCTGAGGCGATGTTTTTGGCAACTTTTAGAATGAGATCTTTTAGTTTGCCTTCAACTTTTTGGTCACCCTTATTCAGTTCGGTCATTTCTTTCTTGTGCTGCGAGTTTAGATTTGAAAGCAGATTCTTCTGTGCTTCTTTAATCTTTTCAACTGGGACAGTATCAAACGCGCCTTCGTTAGCGGCTAGTAGGGTAGCGGCCTGTTCCCAGATTGCTAGAGGTGAATATTGTGGCTGTTTCAGAATTTCAGTGAGACGTTGACCACGTTCAATTTGTGATTTTGTTTCGGGGTCTAGATCAGTTGAAAACTGCGCGAAGGCGGCAAGTTCACGGAACTGTGCCAAGGAAAGCTTGATACCGCCAGAAACAGATTTAATGGTTTTAGTCTGCGCCGCACCACCCACACGCGAAACAGAGGTACCAACTGAAATAGCCGGGCGGATACCCTGGTAAAACAAGTTGGTTTCAAGGAAAATCTGACCATCGGTAATGGAGATCACGTTGGTTGGAATGTATCCAGACACGTCGCCAGCCTGGGTTTCAATAATTGGCAGCGCCGTCAGCGAACCACCCCCCTTGGCGTCTGAAAGCTTGGCGGCACGTTCCAGAAGGCGAGAATGAAGGTAGAAGACATCACCCGGGTAGGCCTCGCGTCCCGGTGGACGGCGCAGAAGTAGCGACATCTGTCGATAAGCTGCTGCGTGCTTAGAAAGATCATCGTAAATAATCAGGGCATGCTCGCCGTTATCGCGGAAGTATTCGCCCATAGCGGCACCGGCATATGGTGCAAGGTACTGTAGTGATGCTGGGTCGGATGGGGAAGTAGCCACCACAATGGTCTGCTCCATCACGCCTTCACGTTTTAAGCGCTCGACCAAACGGGCGACTTTAGCATTCTTTTGGCCAACGGCAACGTAGACGTTAATCACGCCTGTTTTTTGCTTTGACTGGTTGATCATAGTATCAATTGCAATGGCGGTTTTACCCGTTTGGCGATCACCAATAATAAGTTCGCGCTGACCGCGGCCAATAGGCACCAGGGCGTCAACTGCAACCACACCAGTCATCAGCGGCTCAAACACACTCTTACGATCCAACACGCCAGGAGCTTCGTTTTCAATCAAGCCCGTGTGTTTAGATTTTATCGGCGCGCCACCGTCAATTGCTTGACCAAGCGGATTCACCACGCGGCCAACAAGCTCTGGCCCTACCGGAATTTCAAGCACTCTACCAGTCAGGTGAACTTTGGCGCCAGCTTTAATCTTGACGTCCTCACCCAAAATAACCGCACCAATTTCGTCTTGCATAAGGTTCAGGGCAAACGCCGTAATCTTACTACCGTCCGTACCTTCAATCTCAAGCATTTCATTGTAACCAGCACTACTCAGACCGTAAATCCAGGCAATGCCATCGCCCACACGAATAACCACTCCCGTGTCTTTCGTAGTCCCAGCCACCTTAAGCTCTTCAATCGCTTGGCGGAGTTCCGTTGATAATTCTTTTATTGAAATCTGTGTGTTTGTGCTCATTGTTTCTCTCCTTGGTTAGTAGTATGTAGGGGTTTGTATGCAGTATATAGGGGTTGAACCATCATGCAGCCTTTCTTGCTATTACAGATTTTTGCAATCCAGAAATTAATTTGCCAACTTCAGCACTCTGTTCAGCCAATTCAGTAAATAGCTTGCTTGATATGTACTTTACGTCGCGGGCAAGAAGTAGTTGATTTTGAAGTTCGGTGAGCGAGCCTTTAGCGATTGCATAAAATTGAGATTTTTCTTTTTTACCAGATCGCGAAAAGCCCTCAGCAATATTTGAAGTAATCGAAACTGCTGAACGCCTCATTTGGCCTGAAAGACCATACTGTTCGTAAGTAGGGAAGTCTTTTATGATAGTATAAAGATGAACAACAAACGCATGTGCTTTTTGCCAAGCTACTAAATCCGTAAACGATTGAATTTTCTGCCCCTGCATACTAAATACTCCCTCGCTGCATACTATTCAGTTTACTGCGTAAACTGAGATCAAGTTCCATATCTGGCGCGCTGATGACAACGCCACCCAGTAAACTCTTGTCAATTTCTTCATGCAAAATGACTTGCTTGGCGCCAGTACTTTCTTTTACGCGGCCAACAAGCTCTTTTTTTAGAGATTCACTGAGCTTAAACGCGCTTCGCGCTTCAGCCTCAACAATGCCATGCTTTCGAGCGTACTCTTTAGCAATATCAGCCATAATTTCATCAAGCTGACCATGCAACCGTTGCTCAAGTAGCAGAGAGGCAAGCTCTTTCACCGCTTTCTTAGCCCCAACCTTATCAAGCCTGGTTACAAACCCTTTGGCGACATGAGTACGATCCAAGGCCATTACTTCGTCTCCTTGAGGGCTTTTTTAATCAGTGCTTCGTTCTTTTTGCTATCAACTGATTCTTCCAAAACAGCAGCTGTAGCTTCAGCAACAAGACCAAGCGTTTCTTTCTTCAACGATTCGCGAGCCTTTACCACCTCAGCTTCAATCTGCAACTTGCCATCAGCAATGATCTTTTCCGCTTTAGAAACGGCGTTGTTTTCAGCATCGGCCACAATTGAGCCGGCCTCTTCGCGGCTTTTTTCAATCACACCTTCAGCTTCTTTGCGAGCTTCACCAAGCAGGGCATTGACGCGCTTTTCAGCCTCTTCATTTTGCTTGTTTAGCTCTTCGGCTTTATTCAAGCTGCCTTCAATTGTTTTACGGCGATCTTCGAGTGTTTTAACAATTTTGCTCAGTGCAAACTTTTTAATCAGTAAGAAGAGAATCAAGAAGGTAATACCCTGAGCTAAAATCGCCCACGGGTCAATGCCAAGTGCCGCAATACCTTGCGGTTCTTCTGTAGCAGCCAAAATGTTGAGAATTTGTATCATTAAATGTTAACTCCGTTTCTTACCGGCAATATGGGGCGCACAACAGGCAACATGACAAACAAACCATCTTGCATTTTGCTCATCCCATTTTGCTTCTTCATTATACGTTAATTACTCCTTATTTTATAGATGTGGTGGCGGTTTCCTTGAAGGTCTCCGCCACCAGCTTTTCCTAGCTAAGCAAGAATGCGCCGAGCAGGAAGGCCAAAAGTGCCGTTACCTCGATCATCGCTGCGATAATCACAACTTGACCGGCTGCTTTACCAGCCTCAGGGTTACGACCCAAAGCTTTCATGTAGCTTGAGCCAACCATTCCAAGACCAATTGCTGCAGCTGAAAGTGCGAAAGCTAAAAAGATAGCCTTGCTCATGGTTGGGTTCCAACCACTCACTGACGCTGATACTGCTGTTTCTGCAAAATATTGAACCATATGTAATTCCTTTTTCTTTAGTCCTTAATTTTACGTATCAAGCCCTTAACCCTTCGACCTTTGTTTTTAGGGGTTCAGGGGCATGATGTACATCGTGTTCGTCGCCGTGATCGGCGTGTTGAATGGCAAGACCAAGATACGTCGCAGTCAAAATGGTAAAGACGTAGGCTTGAATGCCGGCTACTAAAACTTCAAATAAAATAATCGGGATCACGGCAATTGGCGTGCGGCCATTGGCAATAATCATGCTGGTAAATACCGCAACCAAAATTTCACCCACGGCAGTGTTGAGAAATAAACGAAGACAGAGCGAGATGACGCGCGTGAATTCGCCGAACACTTCCAAAATACCAATAAAGAGATTGATGGGGTTGAACGGCTTGTCGGTAAAATAGTGCTTTAAGTGCCCGCGGCCGCCCTGCTCTTTAATGGAAAGAATCTGTACCGTCACAATAGCAATCACTGCCATGGCAATCGTACCGTTTAAATCTGCGGTGAAGGGGCGAAACAGGGGAGTACCACCAACTTCAATTGCCGGGCCAACAACTGGCAAAACGCCGGTGAGATTCACGAAAAAGATGAAGATGAAGAAGGTGCCGAATACCGGCGCGTATTTTGCGGCCTTCTCGCGAGAGCCAAACGGCCCTTCAAGGAGGCCAATAATAAAATCAACCAGTGACTCAATAGCACCAAGAAACGCGCTCTTTTTAGGACGAAAGGTGATTTTACGGGCAATCCAGATAAGGCTGGTCGTTAAGATAACTGAAATGAGCAGCCCATAGATCATAGAGTTGGTAACGGTCAGTGGACCAATTTGGGTGATTGGCTCCGCCTTAAGACTAATGTGAATGCCTGATTCAGAGGCAAATTGTGAGAGAATATTAAACATGAGCGCCCCTTGAAGTGCACTCTAAAAGCGCCGTAGGCGCTGATGCTAAGCGTCGACTGCTGAAATGTAGTCTCATCTGAAAGCTATTGTACCAAAACTACTGGTAGCGTAGCAATATTGAAACTTCCACGGCTTTATTGTGTAGGTTTAATCTTCACGTAGCAATCTTGGCAGACATGGAACTTCCGCACATTGTCATCCGTATCAGGCGGACTAAGTAAGATCGCGCCAAACTTACTCAGCTCTTGTTTACAATAATCGCACATAGGTTGAATCGCCATCCTTCAAGTATAACCGAAGGATTTATCCTAAACTTATCAAAGGGGTGGAGCACCGTAAATCACCCTGCCTTGCTTTAGGCTCAAGTGATACGTACAATAAGACTTGACGCTATGAGGGTAGACAAAATCATGGGTATGGTTAAAGAAACAGCGGGGTACATATTTGTATTTACTTTCGTATTCCCCATTTTACCTTTTATAATACTAGCCATATATAACAACATATAATTGACTATTATCTAATATAATGCTAGAATTAGTGTATGTTGAAACGCGGAGGGCGTATGATGCCCTCTTTGCGTCGTGCGCTTCTAATATTACCCGTCTGGTGTTTCTGTGTAATCTGGATGTGGACGTGGTGGCTAACCCCTTCACACACGCATTATTCTGGCCTTTTTATTCCTATGACACTGGCTATGATCTATGAATTTACAGTTTTGCCAAGTTTCTTTCTTTACTTTGTTATAAAAGCTAAAAAGCCGCCTCGTAAAATGGCTCCAAAAGGTAAAAAAGTTGCTGTCATTTCGCTCTGCGTTCCTTCGCGCGAATCATTTGATATAGTGGAGAACCAATTAAAGGCTATGTCTGAGATCACCTATCCGCACGACAGCTGGATTTTAGACGAAGGTGGTAGCACGTATATTAAGAATCTAGCCAGACAATACGGCGTTAAATACTTCGCCCGTAAAGGGGTTCGGCGTTACAACCAACCAAAACCTCCCTTCCAGAAAAAAACCAAAGCTGGAAATGTTAACGCATGGCTAGAACACGTAAAGTGGCGTCATTATGATTATTTCGTACAACTTGATATTGATCACATACCCCGCCCGAACTACCTCAGCAAAACATTGGGATACTTTAAAGATCCTGAGGTCGCCTGGGTGCAAGCGCCATCCGTTTATAAGAATTTGGATCACTGGACAGCTCGTGGTGCGGCCGAACAGGAGCTTGTATTACAAGGTCCTCTACAAATGGGATTCTATGGACACAGTGAGGTTCCGTTTATTATCGGCTCACATTGTACATACAGAATGTCAGCGATACGTGAAATCGGAGGGTTTCAGCCAACGCGTGCGGAAGATCATCTGGATACGGTATACCTCGCACACCACGGGTATAAAGGCGTGTTCTTACCTGAGATTATTGCAGAAGGAGATGGCCCCGAGACACTCACCACTTATTTAGCTCAGCAATTTGCGTGGGCTTACAGTATGTTTCAGGTGTTGATGGGACATACCCCTAAACTAATCAAGGTCATGCCATGGAAGCGTCGATGGCAGTTTTTGTTTGCACAAACATGGTACCCACTCTGGTCGCTCTCTTACCTTACTTTGTTTATCTGCCCGTTGCTCGCGTTGTTTCTTAATCAGGACATTGCCGCCGTTGATCGTAGTGAAATGTTTATTCACTTCATGCCGCTGTTTGTCTCGGGCTTCTTAGTGTGGTGGGCAGCTCGCCCGCTCATGCAGCCAAGTAAGTTAAGGCTTTCTTGGCGTGGCATAGTTTTGCATGCTGTTCGTTGGCCTATTATTTTTCGGGCAATTATCGCGGCTTTATTTAAAATCAAAAAGCCGTACATGATTACACCAAAAGGTAAGTACGCCCATACCGTTCCCCAGCTTAAGACCTATCGTCCATTCTTGTTATTAGGGTTACTGAGCGCACTTACAGTGGTTGTGACAAGCGCTGTTCGACATGGACATAATCCAGAAGCGCAAATGATATTCGCGTTGAGTAACACAGGCTTTATGCTGACCATCTGCGCTGTTGATATGGGTCTTAGAATGAAACAGCTAAAACCACGATGGCAAGACATAAGACTATTTTGGCTAAAACCCATAGGCGCAACGGTAGTTCTTGCGCTTGTGTTTGCCTTTGCGACATACGTACCATTCTCCTCGACCGCTCAGCAGCTTGTCTACGCACAGCGTGCAAATCAAATTATTGTTGAAAAACACCCAGTTAATAATGAAATGTCTACCGAAGAGTTGGTTCAACAAATAAGACTTACGCCACCTTCTGGCAAACCCGTGCCGATACTTGGTATGTATAACCCTACATTTGAGACTACTGAACCAAGTACTGCCTATATTCAACACTCTTTTGTGGACTGGCGGGACAGTCATTACCTTGCACTTGCTGTGGCACATACGCTGCAAGCTGGTAACACACCACTCGTAACCATAGAACCCCGAGGAGAAAATGATGGTCAGCGACTACTCCAAAATATTAACTCAGGTATGTACGACCAACAACTAGAAAGTACCGCTGCAATTCTTCGTGCAAGCAATAATCCGGTTTACATACGGTTTGCACACGAGATGGAGCTAGCAGATCTGTATCCGTGGGGCAACCAAGATCCAAAGCTTTATATATCGGCGTATAAGCACGTCGCCTCAAAGCTGGACGCTGGTAACCCTAACATACGAATGGTTTGGTCTCCAGCGGGGAATGCCGGTGCCGAAGTTTACTATCCTGGCGATGAGACCGTCGACGTTATAGGTACAACCATACTCTATGACGAATATTGGTACGGTAAATACGTCCCTTCTTTTGCCTTCACTGCAGCAACAAGACAGCAGCTTGGACATTTTGGCAAGCCGGTATGGGTCGTTGAATTTGGTTCAGGCAACGCGAATCCAGCAAGCCAAAAGCAGTTCATTAATGACGCACTTAATACATACCAAGCGCTCGGATTCAAATCGCTCATCTATTTAAATCTAAAGGATGCGAATATAGCTGGTCCAGATTATAGGCTCCCGTCGGTAAATGATTTTGGAAATTTTTATAGTCGTAAAGTTATTAAGCGTGCCCCCAAGCCCGTTACCCCCAAACAAGAAAAACCAAAGAATAATCTTATTAACGAAAGGCGTTGTGACGCAATAACTGCAAGTCTCGGCGATCTTTCCGGAATATGCATTAAGCCAGGGATTCTAAGGAGTCACTAGTCTTTACATCGTTCGGTCCTGTGCCTGACTCCGACTTGCAAAAGTTTAAGTGATGGCTTAAACTTATAGTATGGTTAAGCCTACTGAGACACTACCGAAAGCTTTTAATGCACTGGGTGACTCCACCAGATTTGAGTTGTTTAAACTTATTGCCGAAAAACATGAAATCTGCACCTCGCAGCTTGCCGAACAGCTCAACATCAGCGCGGCCTGTGTTTCGCAGCATATGAAGATTTTAGCCGAAGCAGGACTGGTGAGCAGAATTCGTGAAGGTCAGCGGGTTTGCTACGAAGTTAATACCGATTCACCAAGTAAAAAATTAATTAATGATCTTATTTTTAAGGTAAAATAAACCCTTCGATCCGCCGCGGCGGATTCAGGGTAAAGGAGGAAATTATGGCAGATTCAAAAAATGTAACGGTCTATTCAACAACTTGGTGTGGCTTTTGCCACCAGGCCAAGAAGTACTTCGACAGCATCGGCGTAAAATACAATGACGTCAATGTCGAAGAAGATCAAAAAGCAGCCGAGGCCATGGTACAAAAATCCGGCCAAATGGGCGTCCCGGTCATTGAAATTGGCAAAGAGATTATTGTCGGCTTCAACAAACCAAAAATTGACGAAGCCCTCAAAACAACTGGCTTGATCTAGCAACGTGATGATATTGCCCCCTGGGCTGTGAGCTTTATCACAGACTCCTGAGAGAATTCGTAGTACTCTGAACTCATACTAAACAGGGGAAAGCACATGGCAATGTCCGCAGAACATATCACAGGAGGAAACCCGCCAGGAGCCGATGCAACTCAAAAGCTTGAAGTGATAGAAGGCTCACCGGAGCCGTTTTTTAACCCTGAAACAGGGGAATTCGACCACTTAGCAGCTGATTCACTTCTTCTTCACAACTTACGTCATATTGCCAAAGACCGAGGTTTAACAGCGTACGAAAAATCACGTCAAATCATGGTAGTAGGCATAAATGATTACTTCCGCCTCCGAAGACAGGAAACCATTAGCATCGACAGCGACGAAGCCTCTCGATACATCCAATTC
Source organism: uncultured Candidatus Saccharibacteria bacterium (assembly GCA_964424985.1). GTDB lineage: Bacteria > Patescibacteriota > Saccharimonadia > Saccharimonadales > UBA7683 > CAYRKQ01. The sequence goes on from CAYRKQ010000013.1 coordinate 20,499, forward strand.
GTTGCCTCAATAAAAGATATTCAACCGCCTACGGATATTAGACACATTTCAAGAGAGGCGATGATTGCAGACATTGAAGATACAGCCAGCGGCTTCAGCACGATCACGCCAATCTACCTTCTCAACGCGTTTGCACGCCAGTCATTAGGAAATCAGCCAGCCGTCGACGCTAAACTAGCCACTGAAATCTGGGTGATCGAACACAGCGAACTCAACGACCAACTCACTTCTCACTACGACGAACTCCGCGATGCAACTTTGTATTAGTTTGCATCGACGCGAGCTGACGCCCATAATAGAGGTATGGCTTTTGAAGATTTTCAGCAGAAGAAATCGGTGGTGGTGGTGTATACCGGAGAAGGCAAGGGTAAAACCAGCGCCTCGCTTGGCCTGATGGTTCGAGCGCTCGGCCGCGGCCAAAAAGTAGCTTACTTTCAGTTTATTAAACACTGGGAGGTAGGAGAGCACACCTTTATTCATAAGATCGAGCCACTTTTTGGTGAGCAGCTCTACTTTTTTAAAGGTGGCAAGGGCTTCTATCAAGCTGGTGACTTAAGCGAAAAAGATATTAATGAGGAGACGCATAAGAAAGCAGCCCTCGATACGTTTAAAGTTGCCCTAGAAACCGCTCAAAGCGGAGATTACGACGTCGTTATCTGCGATGAAATCAACAACGCCGTCCATGACGGCCTGCTGACCCTTAATAATCTAGCCTCGATAATCAATAATCACGCTGAAACCACTAGCCTCTGCCTAACCGGCCGCAACTTCCCAAAAAACCTGATAGAAAAAGTAGATATCGCCACCAACATGACCAAACTAAAACACCACTTCGACGAAAAATACCTAGCCAACAAAGGCATCGACTACTAATACTTTTAGTTTACCGTTAGTACACGCTCAGGCATCTAAAGCACTCGAAAGGCAGGTCACCAAGCTCTAAGCCGACAGCATCATATCCAAACGTGGCAACCTTTGCAGCCAAAACCATTTGTTCAATACGTTCACATTCTGGTCTTTCTGGACTACAAGATCTCACAGTGAGCCCGTCTTCAACTATCTTTAAAGTATCCTCAATTTTATTCGAGTCAACTCCAGCGTCGGCTAACACAAAAGATGCCGCATCCCAACAGTTACCACAAGCTGCATTTTCTCTACTCATTATTCTATTATTTCCTTCTAAAGAAATTAAAAGAATCTCCTGTTGTAGCTTGACTCACTTTCGTTCGTCATAACCCCACTAAAGTGATTCTATCTTCTAATTATAGCACACTTTGTCAAGTTTTGTCAATAATTTTGTACGCCGAGTATACCCTCATGGCATGTAGCTAAATGTTAGTTTCAGATTCTTCCGCATGATCGTGACGCCAATGAGTGACCTCGAGAGATTTATGTAGATGCTTTATCGTTTCTTCTATGGCATTTTTCTGTACATCAACTGGTACTGCTTTGGCGAATAACGCATGAGTGCGCTTGACGTAGTTCTCTAACGTATCTGTTGAGCCGATAAAGTCCGTATTATCGCCCACTAGCTTTTGGTAGGAAGCTACAATATCCGCAAACTCGTTTAGGCACTCGGCAATTTTACCAGCTTCAACTTTTGCCTTATCTTTTCTCGTAGTGTGTCGAGTTTTTAGAAAGCCAAGGTCTTCGAACTTTTCATCTACATCATACTTTTCGGGGTAATGATCTTTATGATTTTTTAGCCCTATATAATCTTTTACGAGGTTCTTGTAATATTCCTTGCCCTGAAACAGACTAGCTTTAGTGGTTAGCTCATTAACTGCATTTTCTATGTCGCTACGGTAATGATCAATAAAATCAACTGGCGATAACTTGTTATCACTTTGATCGTTTTCTATAAGCCTACCAATCAGTAGGCGAGGTACGGCAACACCATTATCTTTGCTGGTCTTGTAATAATCAACAAAACTATCTGTTGTCAGCGTTGCTATATCTGCGATAAACTTACCACCTGCGCCACTCTCGGTATTGATTAACAATTGGCGTACGTCGACCATTAGTCCTTTTTCATAAGTACCGAATATAGACTGCAAGAAACCTGCATTATCAGGGTCAAAATCACCGTAGGAGACACGTTCTTGGCCATTCTTGGCCTTTTCTCGCTGTTCGCTGTGTCGGGCTTTTGAGCTTTCGACAAGTACACTAACAAGCACATCACGCTGGATAATTCCGTGTAGTGCCCTTGAGAAGTCGTGCTTCAGGTAGTTCTTGCTTTTATCTTTGCCGAAGTATTCCTCGTTTATCTCAGCTATCGTGGACATTCATTAGCCTATCTGCTTCATGACCTTGTCAGTTTCGATGAGGACACAAACGATGTTTTGGTAGTGGTCTAGGTCGGTATCGCTGAGTGGGCGACCTTTGCGGTCTTTGAGCCATTTTTGAGCAGGTTGGTAGCCCCCAATCCAAAAGTTCCAAGCTAGATCGGGCACATTACCAAAGTATTGAACCTGATTTATCCAGACTTTTTCGTCCTCATACTTTAGAGTTTCGACGACATTATCACCAACTTTCGGGAATGTCGTATCAAAATTATCGATAAGCGGGGACTCCATGAGGTGGAGTTTCCGTAACTTGTTTCCCAACTGTGCCAAACGCCAGAACTCAACTCCGTCCTTGGCCTTTGGAATTCGTGGGAAATCAGTTTTCAAGAATTCTTTGTACCTCTCTCGGTAGGTCGGACTATGCAGTATTGCGTATATGTAATCGAGCAAATCGGTCGGATATACATTTTGCTTTTCGTGTAGGGATTTTGCAGCACTGTAGTCTCGCTCAATTTTATCTTCTTGGTAGTGCAAGAATACGATCTCATTACCGAATTTAAACGATAATCCCTCAAGAAGCCGAAGAGCTAATTCGCGTTTGATGTTTGGGGTAACTGAACCGTCGTCATGGTATAACCAGAGAGGAAACGCCTGACCTCGCTCTTTTGATTTATTAGAAATGTAGCTGTCATCAACAAGCTTATCGGTAAGTAAAACATGTGACCAGTTTTCAGACGTCAGGAATCTACATGTTGTGAGTACAGGATTCTCTTTATCAAGAACATGCTTCATCACTGTGCTGCGTGTACACTGAACAATGTCAGAGTCATATGCGACATACCTAGAGTCAAAGGGTCGATATTCGTACCGCCTTATTATGTCAGAAGGAGATAGATGTTTCGACTTAAAGGACTGTCTTTTATCCGAAAGTTTCCACGCTACATTACCCTTGAGACCATACATATTTTCTAACTCTGTATCTGTTTTATCATTATCGCTAAAATCACGAACTCGATTTTCTAACTCGTTAGGGTCAAGATCGACAGCAAATTTATCGCGAGCAGTAAGGATGGTTGTGGAATACCTATAGAACATGGTGTCAACAGACACAAACTTGTCATATTCCTCGCCCACAAGCCAATCTCTTTTTACAAATTCATACAAGGGAGCTCGCGGAGTAAAAGACTCCCATTTAACATCTTGTTCATTTAGGAGCTGCTCAAATTTGTGCTCTCTTGATCCCTTGATATCAACCCTATGAACAGTGGCCAATTTTTTATTTGGAACAGTGGAATGTTTGACAAAAATATTGATACTTACGGCAGTCTTAATATCAAAAATGTTTTTACCGTCTGGCTCATCACCATGCAGGTCAACAATATAAATGTCATCATAATTTTCCAGCATATGCCAACGCATGCCTTTGTGAGAATTAGAGTCTAGCCATGTGTTGTTATTTATGTAGGCCAGTACACCGCTGCCATTCTTCGTTATCATGTCGTCACCGAACGAGATAAATTTCACGTAATCATCGTTAAGATTCATCTCAAGACGTAGGGCACCTTTTTCTTGAATTTTTACTCCGTCAACCATTCTGAATTTGTCGACCAAGCTTCTTGCATAATCGGTGAGGTTGTTAGACATAACACTATACGGTGGATTGCCCATTACGATCATGATCGGTTGATTGCTTTTAATTTCGGCTGCATGCTGACTCTCTTCGCTTACAGCCTCTGCAAGACCAAAACTAAACAAATCTTGCCGTGTAGGGACACCCTCTTCAAGTGTGTTAGTTAGATATACGCCTAAACGATCTAATAATTTATCCACACCCGTTTCCTTAAGAGTCATGCCGAGCTTAAGGTGTGCTATCGTGTATGGCGCCATCATTAGCTCAAACCCGTGCAGGCGAGGAACAAGGTTGTCGGCTACATAGCTTGGCCAGCGGCCTTCTTGTCCAACAAATTGCTCGTGGATAAACTTGATTGTCTCATTTAGAAAGGTAGCGGTACCCACTGCTGGATCTAGTAGCTGAACTCTGTGGAATTTTTTATCAATTATGGACGTGCTGCTAGCTCGGGTATTACCCGCTTTAACAACGGAGACTTTTTGGCCAATATCAACCTTCTTTGTGAATGTATCAGCGCTGGCCAGACCTTTTGATATACCAAAATCTTTTTTGAGAATTTTATCAACATGACGAATAATAAATTTTACGACTGGAATTGGCGTATAGTATGCACCCATTCGTTTACGCTCTAGGGGGTCATATTCTTGTAAAAAATCTTCATAAAAGTGGATGACTGGATCCTTGGCGTCGTCTGTCGTGTCCTGAATACGTAGATGTTTGTGTACAATCTCCTGAACATTACTTACACTGAAGACTTCACAAAGCTCGTCCACAATATAGCCGAGCCTTGTATCAAAACTTGGTCCAACGATATGGTCAAAGAAGTGGCGCAGAAATGGATTGCTCTTTGGTACTAAATCACGTGCCTCGTTACGTGTGAAGTTGGCGGGTGTCTCGTCACCATATCGTGCTACAAATAGACCATAAACAAGGGTCTGAGCGTACATATCAGCAAATTTCTTAGGCTCTAGATCGTGTACGAGCATCTGCTTCATCATTTCATAGATACGAGCTAGCTCTTGGTCGCGTTCATTGCCTTGCTCTAGGTAAATAGCGACGTTATCGCGGATACGGCGAGCCTTACCTCCCATAATCTGCGCCAGACGTTTGCCGCTACGGATTGTTTCTGGTGTTTGATCCAGAAAAGCTTCTAGCTCACGCAGTAGGCGCTCACCGTTTTCTGGCGTGAGGTGTAGCTGGCCACCCCTGACTTCGCCCAGACTAATAGTTTCGTATTTTTCACCATTGCGGAAAAAACGGAACTCCAAATAATCAGTAAGGAACAGATTTGCGTAGCCATGATAGCGTTGCATCTGTTCAGATTTTTCTGTCTTATCTAAGCTAACTGTGATGTCCTTGGCTTCAGCATAGCCCCGTATAAGCTTGGTATTGGATTTCTTGAGAAACACAAAATCTGGTGCGCCATGTTCAGAGTGCTTCGGGTCATTCACTGCAACCGTATCCTCAAAACTACTCACTAGCTGCTTGAGAGCTGGCCGGTATGCATGTTCTATGGCGTGACCACTATCAAACTGTTCTCTCACTTCATCTAAATACCTTAGAATAAGGGTGGTGCGGTCGGATTCGTTCATTATGTACATTCTACCATGATAACAGCGTGCATACAGGCTACACCCAACCACCAAACTAACTTCAATCTTAAACTATCAAACAATGTGTCGCTGTGATACAGACCTATCAAATTTACAGCACTATCTGTCACTCAATTCTCTTCTATATATCTATATATAATAAGGAGAGAAAAAGAGAAGATGAATAACAGAGTAAAAACAGATGAAATATATGGAATATCGATATTCCATATAGTCAATCCCGATATTGTCTATTTATTGCCTAAGAATCGAGTGCAAAATGTGAGTGCTGTATACTTGGGATATGACAAAAAAGCCTTTAACCGACGAGGAGCGCCAAGCGTATTTAGACAACTTGCCAGACGATCAAAAGAACGAGAGTGCCGAGCAGGTCTTTGACGAGGCTATCGAACGCGCCGCGCAGCCGAAGCAATCAGAACCGGAAAGATCGACGGAAGCTGACGATGATTATAGCGATACACAAACTCATTCAGATACAACTGAAGATACTTCCGACTGACACAGTGATAGGTGCCATCAACTGAACGCTTAAGCTGTGACCAAAAGCCCTCAATGGTGTTGGTGTGTACGGCTCCACGACCATACTCGCCAATACTATGATTAACGCTATCATGATAGTAACCAATACGGTGTACCGTACGATAAACCCGTGCTTGGTCACTATACACGGTTGTACCAGGGGCTATACTTGTTTGTAGCCTCGGTAGCAACACACGGGCGCCTGCACTACGGACATGCTCAGCTTTAACGTTGCCACCACGCTCAACCATGCCAAAGACAATGGCCTTGTTTTGTACGGTTACATTCTTACCGCGTTCACGTCCGCCAATGTAGGTTTCATCAGTTTCAACAATGCCTGAAAGCGGAGCACTAGTTCCTAA
>CAYRKQ010000014.1:0-842 GCA_964424985.1 uncultured Candidatus Saccharibacteria bacterium
TTCTTACTGAGGTAATTACCCAACCGGAAAAGTGTATTTCGGCGCTTAAATGGGCGGTAAACGAAATGGAGCGACGTTATAGCTTGCTGGCCGAAAGTAATAAGCGAAATATTCAAGGCTACAATGCCAGCAATAAAGAAGAGCACATGCCCTACATTGTGATTGTGATTGATGAGCTTGCCGACCTCATGATGGTGGCAGCGCGTGATGTTGAGGCGCTGATTGTCAGAATTGCCCAAAAAGCCCGCGCCGTGGGTATTCACCTTGTGCTGGCCACGCAGCGGCCATCAGTTGATGTTATCACCGGTTTAATTAAAGCTAACGTGCCGGCTCGCATTGCCTTCACCGTGGCCTCGCAGGTTGATTCACGCACCATTATCGATCAAGTAGGCGCCGAGAAGTTACTGGGTAAGGGTGATATGTTGATGACCACCGCCACCATGCCAAAACCAAAACGTATTCAAGGGGTGTTTATTGATGACCCTGAAGTACTGAAAGTCACCGCCTTTATTAAAAATCAGCGGCCGCCAGATTATAACGACGAAATTACGTCATTGCCCGTTACGATTGGGCCAAAAGGCGGGGTCGTAATGGATATGGATTCTGGCTCAGACGACGCCATGTTTAAAGATGCCGTGCGCTGCGTGATTGAAAGCGGCAAAGCCTCCGCCAGTCTCTTGCAACGTCGTCTCAGAGTAGGGTACGCCCGTGCCGCTCGCTTAATTGAAGACATGGAAGAACAGGGCATCATCGGCCCAGCAGACGGCGCTCGCCCCCGGGAAGTACTGGTTTCATCGCTTGATGATGTGTTTGGCGGCAGCCAAGACGAAGCTCCTGAAGCC
>CAYRKQ010000014.1:852-24079 GCA_964424985.1 uncultured Candidatus Saccharibacteria bacterium
CCACCTCCTACGAACAGATTTCGCGGCAGGACCCGAAGCTCCTGAAGCCGACGGGGAGTAAAATATGGATTCTGCAAAGCCTCATCAACCTACCGCCAGTGAAAAAGAAGCAGATGCTTTAATAGCAAAGCAAAAAGTAGAAGCCCTTCAAAAAGAAGGAATTTTGATTGATAAGGGGACTCCCTACGCACACAACTCAACGTACGGAGGAAGATTAAATGCCTTCATTCCCCGACGTATCAAGGCTGGCAATAGCCTCATAGGTTTGCTCATTTTTCTAATTGTCATTGCCGCAATCGAACTTATCGGACACTTTTTCTAGATTGTGGTCGGAAAAATGTAATACCGACTTCTCTGATGCCGCCCCCGGGAAGTCCTGGTTTCCTCACTTGATGATGTGTTTGGTAATAATGATCCACCTGAAGAATAGCCTATAGTGCTTTTGCTTGCATAAGATAAAGAGTTGACTATAATCATCTTCATGAATCATTTAATTGAGGCAAGTGCGCTTCTCAATGGTAGTTACAATAACGGACGGGGTGCTCGACGACCTGGCTACATACACAAGGTGCTGGAAAAAGACCTAAAGATGGAAGAAGGTGGCGAACTCATCACAGTACCTGAGTTAAGCGGGAAACTGGTGACGGCGCTGGCGGTTATGAAAGACCCATCAGAAGAATTAAAGACAGATATTCAAGAAGCGTACTCTAAAGTTAAGTTTGATGGTAGATGGGGGTATAGAGGGCAAAGGATTATAGCGACACAGGCTTTAGGCGAAAGTGGCTTGAGCGAGCTTTTTGTTTCTCGCCTTGCACTATCTGAGGTTGACGCGGAATGGGTGCATACCGTGGAGCTCGAGGAGGTTATCCAGAGTGCAGATATCATATTGGCTGCTCGTGGCATAGCATCTCACTACCACTCGTTAGAGCTGTGGGCTTTTAATAGCGACTAGATTATTAACCGATTGACCAACAGGGGTAAGTTTGGTATAATTTGGATACAATATTAACTCAAGCGTGCTTGGAACAGATCACGCTCCGCCAGCTGGCGGACCCGAAAGGAGTATCACTTGGAAAAAGTATACGAACTAACCGTGCTGTTGCACCCAGATCTTGAAATTGATCTGGAAAAACCTCTTAAAAAACTAGAGGGAATTATTAACGATAACGGTGGCAAAATTGTCAGCCAAGATAACCAGGGCAAGAAAAAGCTCGCCTACGTTATTAAAAAGCAAGATTTTGCAGTGTACATCTTTAACGAAGTTGAAGTTGCACCGGCCAATGCCAATAAAATTCAGAGCTTGCTTAACATTACTGACGAAGTACTTCGTTACTTGATGGTAGAAAAAGATCTTAAGGCTCCTGAAGCAAAAGCAGAGAAATCTGATGACACTTCAGAAGAGGAAAATAAGGAGGGCTAATTATGGCCAAGGGATTTAACAAAGTAATTTTAATGGGGAACCTGACGCGTGACCCGGAAACACGTCAAACGCCTAATGGGCAGAGTGTGACTAACTTTTCTTTGGCGGTGAATCGCACTTGGAAGGGGCAAGATGGCTCTACCCAAGAACAGGTCAGCTTTATTGACTGTGTGGCTTGGGGTAAAACGGGGGAAGTCATTGCGCAGTACATGCAAAAAGGCCGCCCGATTTTGGTAGAAGGCCGCTTAGATCAGCGTAGCTGGGAACAAGACGGCAATAAGCGCAGCAAAATTGAAGTAATTGTTGATACTTTCAACTTTGTTGGTGGCGGAGGCGGTGATGGAGCAGGCTTTAGTGGTGGCTCAAGCTCATCTTCAGCGCCTGCCAGCAAGAAGAGTGACTCAAAAGATGATGTAGTCATTGAAGACATCGACGACAAACCAATTGATTTAAGCGAAATACCATTTTAGACGTTAGAAAGTGGATGTTAGTGATTGGTAAAACCAACTTCCAGCATCCAACTTCCAACCACCAAGAAAGGAAAGCATGAATAATAAGAGAAAACCAGATTTAGTACATTTTGATTACAAAGATGTAAAAACACTACAAAAATTTGTAAACCAGTTTGGCCAAATTGAGCCAGCCTCAAAAACCGGTCTTTCAGCCAAGCAACAGCGCGCACTTGCGGTAGCAGTAAAGCGTGCTCGCCACTTGGCATTACTGCCATTTGTAGGATAGATGAATGTCGGCAGGTAGAATACTTTATGGTGAAGTCCGTGGCGAGCCAGTTGACTGGCATTTTAAGGATGGTCTTCCGCCTCAGCCTCGGGTAGAGTGTAGCCTCCCTGGTGGTACATGGGATATCCAAATTGAGTGGTTTGAAGAGGCGGGATATCCTGCAGAAGCAGTTGTACCAGGTTTAAAATTTAAAGCTGAAACCCCGACTCCTCGTGGGCTCTCGCCAAAATCTTTGCGTTATATTTTACCACCAGTTGATCCTGCAGGAGAAATCAATGTTTAATCCTACAGACCTGAAAAAAGGCACCGTTATCCAAATTGATGGCAAGCCGTATCGAGTGATTGATTACAATCAGAAAGTTATGGGTCGGGGTGGATCGATCGTAAACGTTAAGTTGAAGAATCTGCTTGATGGTTCAGTGATTCCAAAAACCTTTAAAGGTGCCGATAAAATTGAACCAGCTAGTGTGAACTCAAAAAGCGTACAGTTTTTGTATGCAGATACAGAGTTTCATTTTATGGATCCTGAGACATTTGAACAATACGATGTTTCGAACGAGCTTTCTGGTAGCGCCAAGGACTACCTAAAAGAAGGTGACGAGGTTCAGCTGCAGTTTTTTGATAGCTTAGTTATTAATGTGGAGTTACCAAAAAACCTATTCCTGACAGTCACAGAGGCTGAAGATGTAGTGCGCGGTGATACAGCAAATGCCATTACGAAAGATGCTGTTGTTGAAACGGGTCTGAGAGTAAAAGTTCCCGCCTTCATAAAAGTTGGTGACATCATCAGCGTAGATACCGAAACAGGCGCCTACCGCGAACGCAAGAAAGACTAGTTGGATGTTGGAAACTGGACGTTGGTGGTTAGTGTAAAATGAAATTATGATTAGATCCTTCACAGACTTAGAGTCATGGCAGCAAGCTCATAAACTGGGATTAATGATCTATAAACTTTCCGCATCCTTCCCGGCTAGCGAGCAGTTTGGGTTATCAAGCCAAATTAGAAGGGCGGCAGTTTCTGTAACTTCAAATATTGCCGAAGGTTTTGGCAGAAAGAGTAAAAAAGATAGAGAGCATTTTTTTACCATGGCTTCAGGGTCTCTATATGAAGTAAAAAGCCAAGCGCTGTTTGCCAAAGACCTTAATTATTCCAAAGAATACGACTACGAACAACTCTTCGAACAGATGGATACTACCCATAAGCTAGTGCATGGATTGTTGAGGGCGCATAGAAGTGAGCAGTAACTACCAACCACTAACATCAAACGTCAAACGTCCAAAAAAGGTACGACTCGATCATCTGTTGGTACAAAAAAAACTGGTGCCAACTCGGTCGCAGGCGGAGAGCTATATTCGGTTGGGAGAAGTGAAGGTTGATGGCAAAAAAATCACCAAACCGGGTTATTTTGTGCAGGAAGCGGCCAATATTGAATTTGGCGCCAAGCAGCAATATGTTTCACGGGCGGCGTTGAAACTGGCCTCGGTGGCAGAAGTGCTAAAACTAGACTTTAAAGGTAAAACGGTGCTTGATGTTGGTTCCAGTACGGGCGGCTTTACTGACTACGCACTGCAGCACGGTGCAAAAAAGGTGATTGCGGTCGATGTAGGCACTAATCAATTACATCAGCGGTTGCGCGAAGACGCGCGGGTGGAACTGCACGAGAAAACGAATATATTAGATGTTGGAAGGTGGAAGTTGGATTCTGGTAAAGCCGGCACCAACCACCAACGTCTATCGTCTAACGTCCAGATGATAGTAATCGACGTAAGCTTTATCTCTCTCACAAAAATCCTGCCACATATAGCAACGCTGACAAGTCATGATACGCAGATCATCGCGATGTTGAAACCGCAATTTGAAGCGGGAAAAGATCAGCTTAATAAAGGTGTAGTGAAAAATAGCGCCCAGCGCCGCGATATTCTACAAAACTTTGAAATCTGGTGCCGAGATAGCAAATTCGTAATTCTTAAGAAATCCGACAGCGCAGTAGCCGGCGAAAAAGGCAACCTAGAACGTTTCTACCTTCTAAAATACTAAAGGAGTTCGCGGAGTTTTTGTTCGTTTATGATTTCTATGTAGGGAGTAGTGAGGTCTATGCAACCTTGTTTTGCCAAGACGGAGAGTTCGCGGCTGGTGCTTTCTCTTGAGGCGTTGATTGAGCTGGCGATATCTTGCCGGCGAATGGGGGCGCTCAGTGCCCTGCCTTTTTCACCTTTGCCGCCAAAGCGTTCAACGTGAGTGAGTAAAAAGCTGGCCAAGCGTTCGCGGACGGTGCGGTATTCGAGCGTCATGACGCGTTCTGAATGGAGACGGTAGGCTTCAATCGCCATGTCTAAAATAGCAGCCAAGACATGTTCATTTTGCTTTAAAAATGCCAAAAAGTCACTTTTTGCAACGCGCAAAATGGTTGTGTCGATCATTGCCTCGTAGGTAATATCACGGTGCTCACCGGTAAATGCCCAGATGAGCGGGAAAATATCGCCGTCGTCGCGCACAATTAAGGTGTTTTCTTCGCCGTACTTGGTGATGGCGTAGGCTTTGACGTACCCAGTGGTGATAAAATAAATACCCCGAGGTTCATCTCCAGGGCGTATAATGGCCTCGCCTTTTTTGTAACTCAGTGTGGTACCGGTTTTGAAAAAATCTACTAATTTCTGGTGGGCTGATGCGTCGGCTAACATGTATCCATTATGTCACCAAACGCGTATCTTGGCAATATATAGGGTCTGAACCACCCACACTTTGCACAGTACCCCGGGTTGTCATTCTGAACTTGATTCAGAATCTAATCAAATATTGGATCCCGAACCCGCCTGACGTGATCGTCTGATCGGGCAGGTCAAGTTCGGGATGACGAAGTGTGGGTGGTTCAGATATAGGGTGCCTGTGATGAAGATCACACGCTAGATGTGCGTTTTCGTACGGCAAATAATGGAAGAGGGGGATACAATGAAGGAGCGAAAGAAGGGAAGGAGGTATGATATGGTTGGAACACCAAAAAGCCAGATGCAGCGTCTCAGCCGACTGAGTCTTTTCAGCCGATGGGAAGTAGCAGAATTGCCTAAGCTTTTGATGCCAGGAGAGCACGTCATTGCCGTGCTGAGCGGTTTCTATACTTCTGGTACCGCCATACTCTGTGTTACCTCGCGGCGCCTTCTGCTGATTGATAAAAAAATTACGCGTCTGAACTACGAAGATATGCGGTTTGAGGCGATCTCAGATATCAGCTTCTCTCAACAAGCCTTCTTGGCTTCAGCTCGGTTTTATATAGCAGGGCGCAACATTCAGTTTCGTTCGTGGTACAGAAAGGAACTAAGAATTTTGGTGCAATTTGTGCAAGACCGCATGTTTGAAGCGCATCGCCCACAAGGTGCTGAAACTCAGCAGTACGATCATCATTTCATGAACCACCGCCAATCATCGCAATCAGCGCCCGTTCTCACGCAGGCACTTCCTGAGGCCGAGACCCCCCTGAACGAGCCTGTCATGAAGACTCCCATACATTTGGTAGAGCGTGTGGCGCGGTGGCAGCGAGCAGCCCGTTATGTGGGCGGCCTTTCCGAAAGCTAGATCTCCTTCGCTATCCGCCAGCTAGCGGATTCAGCCCCTCTTGTCTTGTCATCCCAAACTTGATTTGGGATCCAGTAATAAAAAATCAATTATTTTCTCAACTCGCTTTTGACAGCAACCCCTGCTTACTTTTGTCCGCAAAAGTAACAAAACTCTTCGCCATGACACCCAATACTCGAAGCAGTCTCCATTTCTTTTTGACGCGGCATGACGATGACAAGCATCTCTCACTTTTCTTAAGTTACTTGTTCGAGCAAGTCATGCCTTGACTCGCCAAAAAGAAACTCCGTCTGCTCGGGTATTGGCTGAATGGCTACCTGGAAGCTGACTGAGCTTTGCAGCTCAGGATTGTTTGTTGTTTGAGTTTTTAAGATTTAAGGTTTGTCTAGTATTTATTTGTATTTTGGTGCTTGTGATTTGGGATTTACATCTAAGAACTAAGCTCTAAGATCTACCGTCTAACGCATTAGACATTGAATTTGAATTCCACGACATCGTCAGGTTGCATGACGTAGATTTTGCCTTCGGTGCGGACGTTGCCGGTGGCTTTGGCGTTTGTTAGTGAACCCGTTTCAATTAAATCTCGGTAGCTCACAATATCGGCGGCAATGAAACCGCGCTCGAAATCGCCGTGAATGACGCCGGCGGCTTGCGGCGCAGTTGACCCTTGCTTAATGGTCCAAGCGCGAACTTCTTTTTCGCCAGCGGTGAGATAACTTTGCAGGCCAAGCGTAGTGTAGGCAGCGTGAATGATTTGGCTGAGCCCGGATTCGCTCTGGCCATAGCTTTCTAACATTTCTTTAGCTTCTTCATTGCTCATATCTTTTAGTTCCGCTTCAAGTTGGGCGTTTACGAACAGGCTTTGCGCTCCTGGAACAAGTGAACTAAGCTCTTTTTGCTTTTTGCTATTTGCTAAATCAGCCTCATCAACATTGAACACATAAATAACGGGTTTGGATGTTAGAAGTTGGAGGTTGGTGGTTGGTATTTCGGGGTGGCTTGATACAAGCTCGCCTTTTTGGAGAACTCCCAGGGCTTGTTCAAGCGCATCTAGCTCGGCTTTTGCCTCAGCATCCGCTTTAGCTTTTTTTACCAACTTCGAACGTCCATTTTCCAGCGTCTGAATATCAGCTAGCATCAACTCGGTGTTAATAATGGGAATATCTTCTTCAGGATGGACTCGTTCGTGGACGTGAACAATATCGTTGTTCTCAAAAGCCCGCACAATGTGCACAATGGCTGAACACTCGCGAATATTTGCCAGAAACTGGTTACCCAACCCTTCACCTTGACTAGCACCTTTCACTAAGCCAGCAATATCTACAAAGGTGACCGTTGCGGGAACAATTGGCGCATTATCATATAGCTCAGAAAGCTTTGCTAATCTTTCATCTGGCACCGGAACAATGCCGGTGTTGGGTTCAATAGTGGCGAACGGATAGTTAGCCGCCAAAATATCATTTTTTGTCAGGGCGTTAAACAGTGTCGACTTCCCAACATTCGGCAAACCCACGATTGCAATAGACAGACTCATTCTTCGGCTCGCAATCTCACCACAAAGACTTGAAGCTGCGTAATCTGGTTACAGACTACTCCGCTCAGGTTTTGCAGTGGGGCACGGCCAACAATAGCAATCTCTAAACTCATATGTAATTTATTATAACAGAGGTAACACTTTTGTCTTCTTCTAACGTATTGTTCCTCAATTTTTAGAGACTGAATTGTTGAGTAGGTTTATGTTTTTCTTGATGGCTTGGAGACAGGCTGCTACCATCTACCTATGGCTTGGGAAATTATCTACTACGACACACCGAGTGGGCAGGAGGTTGTTAAAGATTTTATTGACGGCTTACAGGAAAATACTCAAGCAAAGTTAGGTCGCCAGTTGGATTTGCTAGGAGAACACGGCAATCAGCTTGGTATGCCACACGCTAAACTCATGGGCGGCGGTTTAATTGAGCTGAGAGTGCGAGGCAAGCAAGAGGTCAGAATATTTTATGCTTTTGCAATCGGCAAGCGTATTTACTTGCTGCATGGTTTTATCAAGAAAACGCAAACAACTCCTAAAAAAGAGTTAGATATTGCTCGTAAGCGACAAACAGAGATTAAAGAACGTAACATATAAGTTACAATCTACTTGACAATGATGTAACATATAAGTTACAATTTACAGAGGAGAAAAATATGACCACATGGAAACAACACAAGCAAGAATTACTGAAAAATCCGAAATTCAAGGCGGCTTATGATGAGCTGGAGCCAGAATATAGGTTGGCTAATGAGCTTATTCGAGCACGTTTGGGTAAAAAAATGACTCAAGCAGAGGTAGCTGAAAAAGCTGGCGTTAATCGAGTTGTGGTGGCTCGTCTAGAAAGCGGCACCACTAATCCAACTATTGAGACGGTTAATCGCATAGCAGGAGCACTGGGTAAAGAATTAAAGCTGGTCGGTACTAACTAAATGATGAAACAGCCAGTTTTTATTACGGGCAATAGCGGGAAGGCTAAGTATTTGGCGCAGTATTTGGGCGTTGAGCTGGAGTATCAGAAAATTGAGCTGGATGAGATTCAATCGCTTGATCTGAAAGAAATTGTTCATCATAAGGTGCGCGAAGCTTATAAAAGTATCAAAAAGCCAGTTTTGGTGGAAGACGTCTCACTCGAGATTACTAGTTTAGGAAAGCTGCCTGGCCCGCTAATAAAGTGGTTTTTGGAAGAACTTAGCTCCGAACAAATTTGCAGATTAGCAGATGGTGGTGACAGGAAGGCAATCGGTAGATGTATGTTTGGCTATTTTGACGGTAAAGAAGAGCATTACCTTGCGGGCGAACTTCACGGTGTAATTACTCATCATCCATCCGGTGGCAACGGTTTTGGCTGGGACTCAATTTTTATTCCCGAAGGCTACAACGTTACGCGGGCGGAATTAAATGAAGCAGATTACGAAAAAGTCTATCGAACAATTCGCCCGTTTGATCAGCTCAAGCAATTTCTCGAAGGCTAGCCTTTAGTATCAGCAACTGGTCTTACTCTGTTAAAAATACTAAAAAATGTCCAATTGGAACAATTTTAGTATAGATAAATTGAGTGGAGCGGAGACATTTCGCGAATTAAGCACAAGTGGTTTATACTTTATAGATATGAAGAAACTGTTTCAAAAACAGATGAATAAACGTCCGAATAAGAGGCGGTTTGTCTTCGTAGTGGCGATAGTCATTGGAGCTGCAGTTTTAGCAGTGGCGCTGATCATTAATCATACCGGTGGCTTTGCCAATAATAAATGTGGCGGCAGGGGTAGTGATACATTCTATAAGAATGCAGCTGATGTTTTACAAAAAATGAATCAAGAAGATATGCAGAACTTAATTACTGAAGTTGAAAAGCAAGATGGATTTACTAAAGATCAAAATTGTTTGTATGCTTTAGTAAGTTCAGAGCTGTATTTAAATCAAGTGCCGTCTGCTATCAGCCATATGCAGCAATTGGATGCTGTTTACGATTCATCGGAGGGCTTTTCTAAAGAGTTTCAGCGCCCAAATTTTTACAATTATGATCAGCTAAAAGAAACGGTCGCCGTTCAAAAGAAAGTTAAAGAAACATTTAATGGAAATATTCTACTATTTTGAAGAAACTATGGATAAGTATATGAATTGTCATGTTGGTTCAACCGTAAAAGCAAGGAGCACACGCTGGAAGCACTTCTTCGTATTACTTCTAATGATATCTTCCATTACACTTTTAACCGGTTCTAATGATGCGTATGCAATTAACGCAAACGACAGTACACTGCCTCAAGGGTTCAAAGACGTAATATATGGATCAAGAAGAAACCCTCCGCGTGGTTTGAGCCCGTACTGGGGGCAAACCAAGAACGGAAGCGGTAATTATCAGTGTGGGTATGGGGGTGAACCAAACCCACCGTATGGCCTCTTTAATCACATGAACCCTACTTGGCTTTCTCTGGCAAACCAGAGTACTGTTGTTGAAGCGACAATCCCCGATAAAACAGATTCAGTTAATCTCTGGTTTAATGCGGGGCTGGGTCACTGTGACAGCATTATTGGATCGGATCTTAAAGTAAACCAAAAAGATCTTCAAGCTACTCAGACGAACATAAAAAAAGTTGTTGTTACGGGCATCAGCGGGGCATCAGCCGCCGGGCTAGAGGGCAAGGCAGTCAAGGTGAACGTCAACCCTACATATACCAATAATAATAGGTTTGCCTTTAGCCACGTAGCATTTACGTTAGAAGGGCTAGGTAGCCTGCCTGCCGGCACATATAATGTGATCCTGAGAGTCACCTATGTACCTGTTAATGGGTATATCAATAATAATACATGTGTAGTTGATGGTCGCCCGGCGTCCAGATTAGATAGTCCTTGCCCTCCTACGACTGCTAATTTTCCTATTAAGCTCACGGTGAAGCCTAGATACGATGCCAGGTGTGAAGTAAAAAACATAAGGACTCCAACTAGAACTACAATTACAAGTACCGGAGGTAATCCTACCGGGAATATTGCCTACTTAGCACCAAAACAGGAGTTTACTGCAACATTCGCTGTAAGGAATGCTGGCACTGAGGCGTGGAAGCTTGTTCGATCAAATCCGGATGTTGCCGAGAATCTTTATCGACTTGGTCCGGTGCCAGATGATAACACGTGGGGGCAGCGACGGTTAACAATTCTTGGTCCATCAAACGAGTTTGGTGGTGCCGCGCTTAGTGGCGGTTCGTTGAGTCGTGATTTTACAGCGACGTTTAAAGTGCCAGATAATTTAGCGGCCGGCAGCTCAAGAGTGTTTACGTGGCGAGTCATACACGACGGTGCTGGTAAGCCAAATCAAGGATGGTTCGGTAGCATATGTAGTGCAACTATTAGTATCAGGGATAATCGGCCGTATCTTCGGGTGTCTGGCTCTGACATGAAAGCAGGTGCGACATTTAAAGGAAAAGGATTTGAGGGTGATGACACGTATAAGAATGCACCTATTGATACAAATGGAAGAGGGGACGGTGCTGGAAGTTCCTCAGGTCAATATGCGGTTTTTGCGAGTGGTCTGATTAACAAGGAGGCTTCTTCAGCGAATAATATATTTGGTAATAATCTCCATACGTTACCTGGCAACATAAAGGATCTGCTTTTTGCTAACACTGGAAATGAAGGTAATTATGGTACGTTTTACGGTGAGGGTGGCCCACCAGACATTAATATTTCTGAGCTGGTGAATGAAGCAGGAAAGACTCCATTAAACAATGGATTTGGTACGAGAGTGGCTAGTGAAGGCTCAGCTCACTTTGATGGTGATCAGGAACTTGGCATAACAAGCGTACGTGGTTCAAAAGTTATTGTTGTTGACGGCGATCTGACTATTAATGGAGACGTAACCTATAACGGGGTTGGGCCAAACCTTATTTTTGTGGTACGAGGTAATATCTTTGTGAAAGCAGATGTTACAAAACTTGATGGAACGTATATTGCGTTTCCGACCAACAAAGATGATGGTATTTTTGACACCTGTTCCAACGTTGCCGGTGTTGCCGCCGGTGTATGGCCAGACTCCAATCAGGCACTCTCAGTTAATACGTGTAATAAGCAGCTCACCATTACCGGACGGCTTATTGCTAAGAAGGTGCTGTGGAAACGGACATGGGGAACCATTGGTGCAAGTGGTGCGGTGATTAGTGGTCAGTGTGCGGCTGGTGACGCTAACAATAGCAATCGAATATCAGAACTTGAGCGGTGTGCCGCTGAGTTTATTAACTTCTCTCCAGAGGCTTACTTTAATAGTCCGCTTGACAGTACTCCAACGGGCTCGGTGGGGAACGTGCCAATTTCCACAATTGAACTGCCGCCTATTTACTAGTGGATAAAATTGTTTGCACCTCATAGTGCTTATGGTAAACTGGTTTTAAGCATGAAAAGTTCAATATTCAACGCGGTGGGTGACTTTTTTGCACTTGATATCGGAACATCGGCTATCAGGGTAGTCCAACTGAAAGGGAATGGCCCAAACAAGGCCTTGTTTAAGTTTGGCGCTGCAGCGATAGATGTTAAAACTGCTCTTTCAGATGCCGGGCAAGATCAAGCAAAAGTTGCGGAGTTGGTAAATGGACTAGTAGCGGAAGCCGGCATAACCACACGGAATGTTGCGGTGGGGCTGGCCTCTAACAAAACATTCGTCACAGTGATTGATGTGCCCAAGATGAGCCCGCAAGAATTTGGCAGCACTATAAAGTATCAAGTAGAGCAGTATATTCCTATGTCGCTGGAGGATGCCAAAGTAGATTGGGCAATTTTAGGTGATTCACCGCTGGACGATACCAAAATGGAGGTATTACTGGCCAGCGTTAATAAAAAGTTTTCCGAAAGTCGGCTGGATCTTTTGGAATCAATTGGTCTTAACGTGATCGCTTTCGAACCAGATTCCCTAGCCTTAGCTCGCGCGCTCACACCGGCTGAAGACACCAATGCACGGCTGCTGCTTGATATGGGCGAATATAACACCGATATCGTTATTATGTATGGTGGTGCGCCTCGTTTGGTTCGCTCCATTCCATCTGGTGGGCAGGCGCTGCTTCGTTCAGTTATTCAAACGCTTAATATAGATGAAAATCAGGCACGCCAGTTTGTCTATAAGTTTGGGCTCGATAGCACCAAGCTTGAAGGTCAAATTGCCAAGGCGCTTGCAGCTGGCATAGAATCAGTCGCGAGCGAAGTTCAAAAATCACTGAAGTTCTTTAGCACACGATATCCAACAGTTGCAATACAGTCAATTACCGCCTCGGGCGCGGCGGGGATTTTACCAGGTTTTGGACAGTATATTTCTCAAAGTGCCGGCGGCATTCCAGTGCAGCCCGGTAATAGTTGGCAGAATGTAAGCTATAGCAACGACATGCATGAGCAGTTGATGAGCATGAACCATCAATTTGCGGTGGCAGTAGGGCTTGGATTGGAGATTGCATGAGAGTCCAGATTAATCTTCTGCCAGATGTAAAACACGATTATTTAAAATCGCAGCAGTCAAAACATGCCTTTTTAATAGGCTCAGTGTTAGTTTCGGCCGTATGTATAGCTCTGTTGGCACTGCTATTTACGTATGTCAGCGTTGTTCAGCCGCGGCACCTGACGAATCTTTCAAGTGATGTTGAAAACGGTCTGGCGCAAACAAAAGAAGTCCCCAAAGGAGTAGAAATGGTGACTGTTCAAGGAGCACTGGAGCAGCTACCAGGCTTACAAGACAAAAAACAGATTACTTCACGACTATTTGGCTACATAAAAAACTTTACTCCGCGTGATGTTTCCTACGCGGAAATAACACTTGATCTGAGCGCTAACACACTTTCGCTCAGGGGTGAGACAACAAATTACGAGCAAACCAATGTGCTCGCCAACAATTTAAAGAGTGCTGAGCTGACCTTTGTTGAAAACGACACCACCTCAACTATTAAGCCATTTTCACAAGTTGTCTTTACTAATCTTGGCCGTGCCGAACAAGCAGAAAATGGACGCAGTGTAAGCTTCCAGGTAGACATGGTGATTGACCCAACTTTATTTAGAGAATCAATTGAGAAGCCCACTCTTAAAGTGAACGCTGATTCAAAAGAGCTGCTTATACCAACTGCGAAGCCATTTGCTAGTGAAGGGGGCGGCAATGAATAATAACGAACTAGCCTCACGACGAGAAAAGATCCTAAAAGCCGGTTCAACAATGTTTATTGCCGTGGCTATTGCTGCCGTGGTTGTTTCTGTTAGCCTGGTTTCTATGCGCTTCCTTTGGGAAAAGAAGAGCTATAACGACAGAGTCATTCAGGCTAAATCAACTGCTCGCGATCAAGTTCAAACCAATGTCACCAATTTAGGTAAGTTGAGCGAACAGTACCCCGCTTTAAATGAAAGTGCCTCTACTAATTCAACAACTATTTTACATGCTCTGCCGCCAACGTACGATTACGCAGCACTAGCCAGTTCAATTGAATCGTTAGCTCAGCGTTCCGGCGTATCATTTACGGGCGCAATTGGCCAGGACAATTCTGCAAGTGCCGTTGCCACCGCGCCAACTTCTGTGCCGATTGAAATTCCATTGACACTGCAAGTTTCTGGTAGCTACGATAGCATTGTGGCTTTCATAAAAAACTTAGAAAAAAGCATTCGGCCTATATCAGTTACCAACGTGACATACAGTGGTACCAACAGCTCACTTCGAGCGACCATTCAAGCAACGACCTACTACCAGCCGGCGCGAGACCTTGAACCAACAAGGAGTACAGTACAATGAAAAAAAATGACATCGCTGCTCTCGTATTAATTGTGATGCTGTCCGCGGCTATTTCCTACGTGGTGGCAAACTCTATTATCGGTAGTCCGGAAACCAACCCGGTACAAGTTGAGGTGGTCTCGCCAATTAACGAAACATTCCCGGCACCTGATCCACGTATATTCAACGAAAATGCAATAGATCCAACGGTCGACATTAAAGCAGGCTCAGAAGAAACCAACAAGCCTTTTTCTAACCAGTAGAAAGGAATTTTCTTGAGCGTACTGTCAGAAGAAAATCAACAAAAGTTGGAAGGCATGCTGGTAAGCGAAGGGATTGTCGAGCCTCAAAAAATGGCTCAGCTGAAGCAGCAGGCGGCGACTGACCACAAGCCACTCCTCACACATTTGCTGGAGCAGCAGGCCATTACCAATGAGCAGCTCACAAAACTAATGGCCACCGTTCTTGGCGTGCCTTACGTTAATTTAGTGGCCTCGAAGGTGAACCCAGCCATTTTAAATGTGCTTTCTCGGGATGATGCGGAACGCTTTATGGCCGTCCCCTTGGGCGAAATGGATCACCGTTTAACCATGGCCATGCTTGACCCAAATAATGTGCAGGCTGTTGACTTTCTCTCAAATAAAATTGGCCGACCGCTGAAAGTCTACATGGCCAGCGAAGAGGGGATTCGCCACATTCTCGACCAGTACAGTACCGACCTTCAAAAAGGGGTGAAGGCGGCCATCACCTCGGCAGATGATCAATTGGCGACTGATCTTGAAGAATCATTGCAAGCGCAACATCCGGATGGCAAGAAGAAATCAGAATCTGAAGAAATCAAGACAATTGTGCAAGATTCACCAATTTCACGGGCGCTGAGCACCATTTTAGAGTACGCCGTCCGTTCTCGCGCCTCAGATATTCACATTGAACCACTGGAAGACAGCCTGCGAATACGTTGCCGAATTGACGGTGTGTTGCGTGAAATTATGAAGCTGCCAAAATCAATTGAACCGGCACTCATCTCGCGTGTTAAAATTCTTTCTAATCTGAAAATAGACGAGCACCGGGTGCCGCAAGACGGTCAATTTACGGTGCGAATTTCCAAGCGCGATGCCGACCTTCGTATTGCCATCAGCCCGGTGGTTTGGGGCGAACAAGTTATTATTCGTATTTTAGACAAATCGGGCACCAGCTTTAAGTTAGAAGATCTTGGTTTTGCCGGTCGGAGTCTAGCTGCAATTCGTAAAGGTCTAAAACGGCCAAATGGCATGATTATTACCAGCGGCCCAACTGGTTCTGGTAAATCAACTAGCCTGTATGCGCTGGTGCAAGAAATCAAAAACGATTCCATTAATATTGTAACGCTGGAAGATCCGGTTGAATACAAAATGGCCGGCGTCAACCAGATTCAGGTGAATCCTGATGTGGGGCTGACTTTTGCCAATGGTCTGCGTTCAATTTTGCGCCAAGATCCCGACGTAGTGCTGGTGGGGGAAATTCGCGACAAAGAAACGGCCGAACTGGCCATTCAAGCCGCACTAACTGGTCACTTGGTGTTTTCAACCCTGCATACAAATTCAGCAGCCGGGGTGTTGCCGCGACTGCTCGACATGGGGATTGAACCTTTCTTAATTGCCTCAACCGTCAATACCATCATAGGTCAGCGCCTGGTACGTCGCATTGCACCGGAAAATGCCGAAACCTTACAAGCTGACGACGTGCAAACACAAACTATTAACGATACAATCGGCAAGCTACTTCCACAAAAAGAAGAAGACAAAGCGGCATTATCTGAACAACTTGGCTATCCGGACTTGCCCTTAGGGGGTCAAAACGCTTATACTTTAAAGCGAGGTAAAGATACTTCGCAAACACCCGGCGGATATAAGGGTCGGGTCGGACTTTATGAAGTAATTGATGTAACGACTGATATTGAATCACTTATTTTAAAGCGCTCAACATCGGACGAGATTCAAAGAAAAGCAGTGGAACAGGGAACTGTTACCATGCGGGAAGATGGCTACCTCAAAGCAGTAAGTGGTATTACCACCCTAGACGAGGTAAACCGTGTGACCGCCGCAGATAGTGCGTAATTAAGGAGGGTGGCGTTTTATGGCAGAGGCAGTAAAAATTGAACATTTACTAGAACTAGTGATTAAACACAAGGCATCAGATCTGCACTTGCAGGTTGGTTTGCCGCCAATGCTGCGCGTAGACGGTAAGTTAAGCCCGGTTTCAAACACCACCGCGCTTGATGAGGCTCGTGTGGAAGCCCTGGTATTTTCAATTCTTGACGCCGACCAAAAACAAGTACTGCTCAAAGACAAAGAATTTGATTTCTCCTTCTCATTTGGAGATCTCGGGCGCTTTCGTGTCAATGCCTTTCACGAACGGGGAAACTTAGCGGCTGCACTGCGTTTAATTCCAAATCAGATTCTTACCACTGAACAGCTGGGGCTTCCGGCTGTGGTCAACACTTTTGCCGATTTCCCTCGAGGCTTAGTACTGGTAACTGGCCCAACGGGTTCGGGTAAATCAACCACGCTAGCAGCGCTGGTAGACAAAATTAACACCGAACGCGCCACGCACATCATCACTATTGAAGACCCCATTGAATACACGCATAATTCTAAAAAATCAGTGGTTGTACAGCGAGAAGTGCACTACGACACCTACTCATTTAGTGCCGCACTTCGCTCCAGTTTACGCCAAGATCCCGATGTCGTTTTGATTGGTGAAATGCGCGATCTCGAAACCATTAGCGCGGCTATTACCATTGCTGAAACTGGCCACTTAGTCTTTGCCACACTTCACACTAACTCGGCCGCACAGAGTATTGACCGTATGATTGATGTCTTCCCACCGCACCAACAACCGCAGATTAGAACACAGCTTTCTAACATGTTAATGGCCATTTGTTCACAGCGTTTGGTGCCAACTATTGGTGGCGGGCGTATCGCAGCAGCTGAAATTTTAATGGCCAATCCGGCGGTCAGAAACATTATTCGTGAAGGCAAGAGCCATCAGCTCGATGCGGTGATTCAAACTGGCGTCGACCAGGGCATGCAATCTATGGACAGAACCTTAGTGGGCTTAGTAAAAGGCGGCACGGTGACCATGGAAGATGCTCGTATGTTCGCGGTAGATTTAGAAGAATTCGATCGGTTAATGAGAGGCTAAGATGGCAAATAGTAGATGGCAAATAGTAGATAGAGTCAGCGCAACTAGCTTAAGGTGTTTTTCGACCACCTACCACCTACCACCTACCACCTACCAGCGACCGCAGGGAGCCACATGCTGAGCTTTATTTACACAGCAAAAGGAGTAGAAGGCAAGGCCGTTAATGGCATTGTAGAGGCTGAGAGTGAAGCGGCGGCGGCAAAATTATTGCTTGCCCAAGGGCTTTCACCTCTGACTATTACGGTGAAGGAAGAGTCAAAAGGAATCTTCGGGCGTTTTTCAAACCGTGTTTCTTCAAAAGATAAAATTCTCTTCACCCGCCAGATGGCAACGCTTATTAATGCCGGTTTGCCACTTACCCAGAGCCTGAGAACAGTGGCGGAGCAAACCGGTAACAAACAGCTGGTTTTGGTTGTTCAACAAGTTATTTCTTCAGTTGAAGGTGGTGTGACCTTAGCTGAATCGCTGGCCAAGCACCCGAAAGTATTCAACGAAGTGTACGTGGCACTGGTTGCGGCCGGTGAATCTTCTGGTACGCTCGACCAAGCCCTGGAGCGCATTGCCACGCAACAAGAAAAAGATGCTGAAATGATCAGTAAAATCCGCGGTGCTTTAATTTACCCAATTATCGTTCTGGTGGTTATTCTTGGTGTCGTCGTCTTCTTGCTAACTACGGTGGTGCCACAAATTGAGCTGCTCTACAACGACTTCAATAAAGACTTGCCATTTCTGACGGCGATTATGATTGCGGTAGCAAACTTTATTATTAACTTCTGGTGGTTAATTCTTGTCGTGCTGGTGGGTGGGGGATTCTTCCTCAACAAATGGTTTAAAACCAAGAGTGGCCGGATTGTAGCCGATAATTTGAAAATTAAGATACCCATTTTTGGCGATCTCTTCCGAAAGCTCTATATGGCACGTTTTTGTCGTACCGGTCAGACCTTGGTACAAACAGGGGTGCCACTGCTTGAAATGCTTCGTATCACCTCGCGAGCGGTGGACAATATGCATGTTGAATCAGCCATTGCCCGAGCTTCAGAAAAAGTAAAGGGTGGTAAGGCGCTTTCCGAAGCCCTTGCCAAAGAACCAACCTTTTTAGCTTTGGTACCGCAAATGCTCAAGATTGGTGAACAATCTGGTGCCATTGATAAAATGATGGACAAAGCCGCGACCTATTACGAAAATGAGCTTGATACGAAGATTAAAACCATCAGTACAGTGATTGAACCAATTTTGATGGTCTTTCTGGCATTAGTAGTTGGTGGCATTGTGCTGGCAATTTTGGTTCCAGTCTACGGCTTAGTGGGCGAAAACCTCTCCGTTTAGCTTGACAAAAGCATAAGTACTATGCTATAATGAGAAGATACACGCTGACTCTCAAGCCTCCCCATTCGTCATTCCTGTCGTTCGACTCTGAGGCCTGTGCGGCCTCTCCGCTCAGACTCGAAGAGCGAAGGCAGGAATCCAGTTCTATTTCTGGATCCCAGCTTTCGCTGGGATGACGCTACAGGGGTTTTGAGAATCAGGATGACGGCTTAGCAGTCTCGAGGTTCCGGCAGCATCCTCTTGACACACGTGCTACAGTGACTATAATAAGCATTAGCATTTATAAACAACAGATTACGAAAGGGTTGGGCACCATGAAAAAAGTAAACATCAAAAAGAATTCGAGAGGGTTCACACTTATCGAGGTGGTCTTGGTACTGGCAATTGGTGGTTTAATCTTCCTCCTTGCATTCTTAGCTTTTCAAAACGCATCTGTGAACAGACGAGATACACAGCGCCGTAATGATGCCGGTAAGGTGCTTGCAGAAATTGCAAATGCTGAGTCCGATGGTGTCAGAGTTACGAATCAGGCAACCTTAAATGCGTTGAACACAAATTATTTGCGTAACATGGAAGGCCCTGGCAATACGCCATATACGCTCACATGGTATGCCAACACAGCCGCTGTTACTAGTACTACGCGCGAGGTAATACGTGTGGCAACTGGGTACAGGTGTGCTGATGGTTCGAATAATCAGTTAGCTCTTGCACCTGGTAATACTGCCGTAATAGTCACGCTTGAAAAAGCATTCGCCTGTCGCGACGATCAATAGAGGTTATCGTTATTAGAATAGCCTGCCAGTTGGCAGGCTATTTTTGTTTTAGAGCAAATCGGTTATGCTATATGGAGTCTTATGATTTATTTATTACTTATACTTCTTGGTTTGGCGCTTGGTAGCTTTATAAATGCTTTTGTGTGGCGCTTGCATGAGAAGGCAGAGCTTAGAGAAAAGAGCTTAGAGCTTAGAAAAACCAATAAACAGGCCGATTCAGATCTACGATCTAAGATTCAAGATCTGTCGATCGTCAATGGGCGGTCTATGTGTGTGAACTGTCATCATGTGCTTGCTTGGTATGATTTGGTGCCAGTATTTAGTTGGCTGAGTCTTGGTGGCAAATGCCGTTACTGTAAAAAGCCGATATCAATGCAGTATCCAGTGGTAGAGGTTGCTACGTCACTTCTACTGGCGCTTTCTTACGCTGCTTGGCCATACGCGCTCGATTCGCTGGCGGGTTATGTGCTGTTTGGTGTCTGGGCGATTATTCTTGTGCTGCTGATAGCACTGTTTCTTTACGACCTCAAATGGATGGAGCTGCCAACAGAGTTGGTATATGTAACATTGGTGCTTTCGGCGGTGTTTGTAGGGATCAGTTACGTGGAGTTCGAGAAAAGCGGTATTTTGCTTGAATCTGTAATTGGCTCGGCTGCTCTGGGGGGGCTTTTTTGGGTGCTGTACCAAGTTTCAAAAGGGAAGTGGATTGGTGGTGGTGATGTACGGCTGGGGTTTGCCATGGGCTTATTTCTCGGCTGGCAAAAAGCACTGTTGGGGCTTTCGCTGGCGGCTTATATCGGCACTGTCATCATTGTTATTGCACTCATTATAGGCAAATACCATAAACGCATGAAACTACCATTTGGCCCATTGCTCATTGCCGGCTGGTACATCAGCTTTTTATGGGGTCAAGGTGTCATTGATTGGTACCTGAGGCTCATCGGTCTCTAGTGGTAAATCTTAAAACCTAATATCTAAATCCTAAACAAGCCATAATACTCTAAATCAGAAATCCGAAACGCGTGTTTTGGACATTTGAATTTCGAATTTGTTTGGAGTTTAGAGTTTCGTGCTTAGGATTTGCCTGTTTTAGGTTTACCCTAAAACAGGTCATGCTTATGTTAAAATAGTCCTAAGGAGAATCTCTTGAAAAAAGATGGTTTCACACTACTGGAAGTTACGCTGTTTTTAGCAATTTCAAGCAGCCTTGCTTTAATTGCTTTTGTTGGCCTCGGCCCACGGCTCCGAAATGTGCGTTTTACAGATGCGGTGCGCGGGGTAGAAACGAGTATCAAATCAACAGTTGAAAGTTCACAAAGAGGTGCAAGCACCACCGCTTTTTCGTGTAAAAATGTGAATGGCACGGCAACCGTGACGACAGAATTAAGTGCACCTCAAGGAACGTCACAGGATTGCGTTAATGGTGGTGTAGTGGTGTATTTTCAGCCAGATTCAGTGAAATACTACAGAATTGCCCTGTTACGCGAACGAGCACCTCCCTCAGCGCTGTGTCCTAGCAATAAATCAATTGAAGGCGCGTTTGATGTAGGTCTATGCTTTGGGTTTAAGTGGCCGGCTGACGTGAACCAGATTGATGCCGAGCCATTTGCCGAGTACAAACTTACAAACGGCTTGAAACGACTGGGTGAGAATACTTTCATTGGCTATGTAGTAAACCCGGAAGATGGTCGTGCGTTTACGTTTATAGATGGACAGCATATTTCGACTGACAAAAAAATCTGTTATGAACTAAGCGGCCGCAAGGCGAGCTTGAATTTCAGCACGAGTACTATTCAGCCAAGAGTGGAGTTTAATGATGCGTGTTAATTTTCGAATCAAAAACCGACAAGGAGATACCATTATTGAAGTACTGCTTGCTATGTCTATTTTGACACTGGTCTTATTCACCTCTTGGGGGCTAGTTAACAGATCTACCCAGCTAAGTCTTGCGGCGCGTCAACGGGTTGTTATGGTGAATCAGATGAAAGAACAAGCGGAAATACTGAAAGCAAAGTTCGCAGTTGCGGGTGGTGCCGAGAAGATCCGTGATGACCTAAAATTAGTAGCGAAACCGAGACCAGCGAGTATCTTGAAATATTCCGACACAAGTTTTTGCATAGATGATCCATCTGTTTTGGACAGTAGGGATAGGTTCTATTTTAATGACCTCGCCAGCCCCATTGGGGATACAAAACAAGTCAATGGAGATAACTATTCAAGAGTTTGGGTAGAATATACTACCAGTGGTAACTACACAGATTTTTATATACGCAGCTGTTGGTTGACCTCGGGTGGACAGCAGAAAACTGACAATTCGCAGTTTATTGTGAGGTTAAACGAATGATGGACATGAACAAACGAGGCTTTACGTTAGTTGAACTCATGTTGGCGATGTCACTATTCATTTTTGTGATGATGGTGGCTACCGTAGGCTTTGTGGGCATCAACCGAACATTTACCAAGGGCATGGTTCGAAAAGACCTTTCTGAAGGGGTACAGAGACTTACTGAGTCAATCACTCTCACGATTCGCAATGAAGGTCAGTTAGCAAATTTGCAAGAAGCGGCAGATGCAGGAGAAAATCTGAGTCAGTTGTGCGCCTCCCATACTTGCTACGTGTGGGGTAAAGGTGTTGGTCTTAAAAAAACAAAAGGCGAAGTGACGGAAGTGGTACTAGATGAACGTTATAAAGTTGATTTTCTAAAAGTTACATCACTTACGGGGGACTTATATAGAGTAAGTGGAATTGTGCGAACAAACGAAGATAGTGACTTTAATTATGATAAAGACAAATACCCGAATGATACTCAGGAAATTTCGTGTAAAGGAAGTGCTGAGGTCGGGGTATCTAAAAACTGTGCCCTAGAAAAATTTAGTTTTGTGGTTAGTGTAGGAGGGGCAAGGGTATCACCATGAAAAAGTTAAATCAAAGTGGGGCAGTAGCTATGATTAGCGTGGTGATATTTGCCACCATAATAACTATTTTAGTAACAGCCTATGCTCGGACGATTGTCTCGCAACAACGGCAATCAACTAATTATGATCTGAGCACCAGAGCTTACTACGCAGCAGAAGCGGGAGTGCAGGATGCCATTCGATCTCTGAAAGCCGATCCAGGGAGCACACTTAACAAGGAGGGGCAAAACACCTGTAAATCTAATTCAGGAGGGTATCTGGATGGGGACTCAAATTCTGGTAACGGACAGATTGGCGGAAGTGATCTCGCCTACACCTGTCAGCTTGTTGACGTAAGGCTTGGTTCCATCGAAGATATGACATCACCTAACAGTGGTTTATGGAGGATAAATCCCGAACAACTTCCATCGCCATCATCAGGCTACTTGCTTAATGTGTCGTGGTCAAAAGAAGACCAGAATGATGGTCAGCAACTATCGCCTCGAGAGAACAACGACAAATTATTTCCGCCAATCGGGGGTTGGGTTAATAATGGTGCTCTAGTGCATCCATTGCTTCGAGTGAGCTTTATTTCAGCTCCAAATAACCTAGGGAGCCGGTCTGATATAAAACAGCAGGTATACTTTTTAAATCCAGCATTGAATGCAGACGGCGGCACTCCTGGTGTCACATTTCCAAATGAACAAGACCGAGAAAAAACGGTAGTGAACGCATCTTGCCCCCAAGATAATGTCGAATATGCCTGTTCTCAAGCATTCACCGTAGATAAAAGTTGGTTTGAGGGAGGAAATAATGTATACGTCGTTATTCATAGTGAATATTCAAAGGCGAAATATAAAATAAGTGCAGCTGATCGTGTCGGCAGTAGACCGGTCGACTTAGTGGGAACTGCGGCCAATATTGATGTGACCGCTAAAGCTGGTAACGTGTTTAGAAGAATTCGCCAAACGGTAGACCTTGGTTCATCATACAAACAAAGCTGGTTTGATGCTTCGGGGTTAGTGGTGGGAGATGGCATCTGTAAACTGTTCTCAATAGGAGAATCGCC
>CAYRKQ010000014.1:24179-26669 GCA_964424985.1 uncultured Candidatus Saccharibacteria bacterium
TACTTGGCTTCGATGTCTTTATGAAACTTTTGATGCACCTCTTTTAAATGGGCGTCGGTGACGTGAGTATAAATTTGCGTAGTTGAAATGTCGCTGTGGCCGAGCATGGTTTGAACACTTCGAATGTCTGCCCCGTTCATTAACAGATCGGTGGCAAAGCTGTGACGCAAGGTGTGGGGCGAGACTTTCTTGGTAATACCGGCCAGTTTGGCGTAGCGGGCAATGATTCGCTGAACACTTCTTGGCGTCAATCGAAGAAAATCACCAGAGGTATCTTGTTCTTTGGTGCCGCCATAGCGGACAAAAAGAGCAGGGGAGCTGTCAGTTCGCTTGGCAAGATACGCATCTATCCACTGAGTAGCAGAGTTACTCATGTAGATGGGGCGGTCTTTTTGGCCTTTCCCGCGCACGGTAAACTCACGTCGTTTGGTGCTGACGTGGTCTTTATTGAGTGAGACTAATTCGGAGACTCGAAGCCCGCCGGAAAAGAGAAGTTCTAAAATGGTACGGTCACGCAGGCCAATAATAGTGGTGGTATCGGGCTGTGCAAATAATGATTCCAATTCTTCGGGCGAGAGAAAGGTAACTTGTTTTCGCTTGGTACGTGGAAGTTCGACTTTCTCAGGTGCCAGTGATTTAATGTTGTTTTTTACACAAAACTTAAAGAAGCTTCTAAGTGCAATAAGGTGATATGACTGGGTGGTAATGGAAATTTCATCACCGTTTACATCTTTGAACCGGTTGAGCCATAAACGGTACTTGCGCAGTAATTCAGTTGTTATTTTATCAACAGGTTCGTCGCCAGCAAACTCTACAAAGCGCATAAGATAGTGGTGATAGTTGGCAATTGTCTTTTGTGAACGGTTTTGTTCAACCTCTAAGTACTCGAGGAATTCCACAATAGTATCTGAAAGGTAATGAGCCATACTGCTATTGTAAACTACCCATAAAGGTTATGCTATAGAGCAATTTTAAAAACTAGTTTTATACATAAAATTGAACACAAATATATGAAAGCTATTGCGCGCACGGCAGTTTAAGTGGGCAATATGTGTACAAACTCTAACGTACTACTGTTTCTTGATTCACAAGATCACTTTTATCGTCATTCCTGCGCAGGCAGGAATCTATGGTTCTCTTGTCTGGACTCCTGCCTGTGCAGGAATGACGGAACGAGACAGTATAATGTACAACACTTACAATATGGGTAGAACTTTGTTAGAATAACAGTAATAAAAGCTAAAGAATAAGGATGCATACGTGATAGGACGAACATTAATTTTATTGAAACCTGATGCCCTGCAGCGCGGTATTGTGGGTGAAATTACCACTCGGTTTGAACGAGCAGGTCTAAAAATAATTGGCATTAAAATGCTTTCACCAGACAAAGAGCACTATCACAAACACTACGAAGAGATCAGTAAAATGATTACTCGCCGCGGCCAAAAAGCCTTTGATGTTACCGTCGACTTTATGCTTTCTGGCCCTGTTATAGCCGTTGTTTTGGAAGGAATCGAAGCGGTCTCTTTAGTGCGTAAAATGGTTGGCACCACCGAACCAAAAGAGGCGCAGCCTGGTACCATAAGAGGCGATTACGCTCACATTAGTTTCAGCTATGCAAACGAAAAAGGCGGGAGCGTGCCGAATCTTATCCATGCTTCCGGTGATAGCAAAGAAGCTGCCCAAGAAATTGCCCTGTGGTTTAGCGAAAGCGAACTACTAGACTACAAACTAGCCTACGAAGACCACGTCCGCTAAGCCGAGAATACGTTACCTAAGAGCTGATTATTTTCTATAAACTACACTTCTATGCTGAATGTGTAAAACCACAATATTACTATTTTCTACATCGAACAGTATACGATAAACACCCACCCGAAAACGGTACTCAGCATCCGCAGGTTTTGTAAGCGGCTCCGCAAAGTCTAGCGGATTTTTTTGGCTAACAAACCACTCCAACTTAATTTTTAATCGTTTTTTAATGTGTGGCGGTAATTTTTGTATATCTTTAACTGCTGGCTTCTTATAGACCAGCGTATATGTTGCCATTAGAGGTTTCCAAATACCTCTTCATGAGTGAAGTATTCTTTACTTTCGCGAGCTTCGCGTATTGTTTTTAGGTAGCTAGGATCGCTGGCGGCTAATAAATCCTCAAGCTTATCCAAATCTATGATGGCGCGTTCTTTTTTGCCACGACGGGTGACAATTAAAACATCGTTCTTGTTGATTGCTTCAAGAGTGTCGGCCAAGTTGCTTCTAAGGTCTGATGCAGAAATAGTTTTCGTGCTCATAATGCTCTCCTTTACGTACAATTTAGTTGTACCACTGAATTGTACGCTTTATATATCCCTGAGTCAACTGCTGCTATCGTAAGTAAAATACATCAGCCCTAACTTTTACTAAAATTCGACTTGGTACCCCGGGCAGGAGTCGAACCTGCAACCTTTTCCTTAGGACGGAACTGCTCTATCCAATTGAGCTACCGAGGCA
>CAYRKQ010000015.1:0-25463 GCA_964424985.1 uncultured Candidatus Saccharibacteria bacterium
ACATGGCTTGCCAGCCACCCGAATGAACGGTTAGACTTGGATAGAGTTGCGTTTGAAGGTGGAAGTTAGGCTATCCTTGAAAGGAGCAAGACTAATGCGGCAAGAAATTGAGGCAAAGTTTCTTAATCAGAATCATGATGAGATTCGCACAAAGCTGCGCGAGCTTGGGGCAGTTTGTGAGCATCCCATGAAGTTAATGCGCCGAACGGTGTTTGATTTCCCTGATAGGCGATTACAAAAAGAGGGTGCCTGGGTACGGCTGCGCGAAGAACTTAATGGCTCAATTGAACTAACGCTCAAACAGGTAAAAACCGACACACTCAGCGGAGTGCATGAAGCAACAGTAACAGTCGGGAGTTACGAGGATGCCCAACATTTCGTGCTGGCAACAGGGCTGGAAATTAAAGGCGAACAAGAATCAAAACGGGAAGTCTGGCGGCTTGGTGAGGTTGAGATTATGCTCGATGAGTGGCCATGGGTTAAGCCCTTTATAGAAATTGAGGCTCCAACCGAAGAACAAGTAAAAGACCTCGCCCAAAAGCTTGGTCTAAACTGGGCTGATGCCAAATTTGGCGGTGTGACCCCAGTGTACCTAGCCGAATACAACCTCACGAAAGACGAGTTCGAATCCCTCGAACTTTCCATGAAGTTCAGTGAACCAACATCCAAGGCATTGACAGAAGATGTATAAGCGTGATATAATAAAAAATTAAGCACCGAAACGGTTTTTTATGGAGCTGTAGACTAGCCATAGGCTACCCAGGCTGAACACTACCCACTCATCACTAACCACTATATACTAGCTTTATGACATTTTATTTTTATGATTTAGAGACATCTGGAATAAATGCTCGGGCGCAGCGGATTATGCAGTTTGCGGGGCAGCGGACTGATGAGAACTTTAAGCCCATTGGCGAGCCGGATAACTGGCTGATTAAGCTCACTGATGAGATTCTGCCCGATCCTGATGCCATTCTTATCACGGGCATCACGCCGCAAAAAACCCTGGAAGAGGGCTACAGCGAGGCGGAATTTTTAAAGCTGTTTTATGAGCATGTGTGTCAGCCCGATACCGTCATTTTAGGCTTCAACAGTATTCGTTTTGACGATGAATTTATGAGAAACACTCTGTGGCGTAATTTTTACGATCCATACGAATGGCAGTGGGCAAATGGCTGCAGTCGCTGGGATCTGCTTGATGTGGTACGGATGATTCGGGCGCTGCGACCGGACGGAATTGAGTGGCCCTTCGATCCGCCGCGGCGGACTCAGGGTAAACCCTTCGACAAAGCTCCCTCCTCCGTCAAGACTTCGGCGGGTAAGCAGGGTAAACCAAATGAAAAAGGTGAGCCAACCAATCGGTTAGAGCTGCTGACGGCTGCCAATGGACTTGATCATCAGAATGCCCATGATGCCCTGAGCGATGTCTATGCCACCCTCTCACTGGCAAAACTGCTCAAAGAAAAACAGCCAAAGATTTTTGATTACCTCCTCAGTGTGCGCGGCAAGCAAGCGGTGGCGAAAGTGGTGAATCTGGATGATCCGCAGCCACTGCTGTACACCTCTGGCCGCTATAGTAGCAAATGGCAAAAAACGACGGCAGTACTACCGATTGCACCGGCCAAAAACGGCTCAGTGTTGGTATTTGATCTGCGAGTTGACCCCTCGTCTTTGGAGGAGCTTTCTGATGACGTGCTGGCCGAAAGGTTATTTTCACGCGGTGAAGACGAATCGCTGCCGGTAAAGGTGTTAAAACCGAACGTCTGCCCGGCCATTGCGCCGCTTGGCGTGCTCGACGAGGCTAGTCAAAAACGGCTTAATCTTCCCCTCAAGACAATTGAAGAAAATTATAAAAAATTGACGGCGCTTAAAGGGTTTGCCCAGCGTGTGCACGGACTGTTTCAAACGTATGACGAAGCCAGAAGAGCAAAATACGAAAAGTTTACTGACCCCGATTTTCAAATTTACGATGGCTTTTTGGGTAACAAAGACCGCGACGAACTGCGTGTTATTCGTGCCTTTGATGAAAATCAGTTGGCAGATTACCATCCAGAGTTTCAAGATGAACGCCTTGAGAAACTGTTGCCTCGCTACAAAGCTCGTAATTTTCCAAAGTCACTCACCGCGCACGAACGTGAGCTCTGGGAAGAATATCGAACTAAACGAATTACCGAAGGCGTGCCTGGACAGCTTAGTATTGCGGGGCTAGCCGAACGCTTAGGTGAGCTGGTGGCGCTCAAACAAAATGACGACAGTGCCCAGTTCTTGTTGCAAGAACTTCAGCTTTGGGCGCAGTCAATTACGCCCTACACAGATTAAAGACTATAAAGAAGCTGGTCGTTTAAAGGGTGCGGCAATTGCCGAGCGGTCTTTTTTTGTGTCAGTTGCGTGCTGCTGATTGAACTCTTTGGTTTCATGATCAATTTTATTAAGGGTCGTGGCGCGCTTAATCATGTCAGCTCGTATGCCGCGGATCCAGGCTCGGGCGATTATCAATAAGCTTGCAATAACAATTAGCGAAGGCAAAAAACCGAGCGTGATATCAACACCAGGAACAACGCCGCCAATAATAAAGTTCAGCAGTATCTGCAGAGGGTCGCTTGCAAATGTAAAGAATGCCAAAGTAGCGCAAATAGTTCCCAGTATGATAATTCGTTTCTTCATGGCTCGCTCCACTTGGAAAATTAATAACTACTTCCATCATAGCCCTCAGGTGAAACGCTTGACAAGATTATTGAAAGAAAATGTGTTGTGCTTTTTTCGACGACAAGATTTTCTGCTATGCCAGCATGGTTTCACCAGCCTGGTACGAGCCCAGAATGTGAATATCGGTGGCGTGTTTTTCTAGCTCTTTGAGACAACGCTGCGTCACCGCTTCTTGGAGGCCAGCCGCAAAATCAACATAGTACATGTACTGCCAGGCTTCACCAATAATTGGGCGACTCTCGAGCTTGGTCAGGCTAATGTGCTGATGTGCGAACACGCCAAGAGCGGCGTGGAGTGAACCAGCTTTATCTGCCGTACGGAAAGTAATAGAGGTCTTGTTGGCCTCTTCGGCAGAGCTTGTCTTTTGAGGAGACAGCGCCAAAAATCTGGTGTAGTTGTGGTGATGGGTCTCTATGTTGCTAGCAAGTATCTTAAGCCCCAAGACCTGGCCGGCCGCTTTACTGGCAATGGCGGCTTTGCTGGGGTCATTTTCTTTGGCGATCATTTCGGCCGCCGCGGCGGTGTCAAAGTATTCATGCAGCTCAGCCTTTGGGAGATTCTTTTCAAAAAAATCTGTTGTTTCACCGAGGGCAAATGATTGCGAGTACACATCAGTGATAGAGCTAAGCGAACTGTCTTTTACCCCAAAAAGATAAAAACTAATTTGTTCGTAAACCTCACCAAATATCCAGAATTTGTATTTCAACAACAGATCATACACATCATTGATTGAACCGTAGAGTGAATTTTCAATTGCCACCACGGCATGGTCTGCTCGGTTTTCATATAGCGTCAAAAAGGTGGCTTTGAAGGTGTCGCAAAACACCAGTTCAACATCCTCGCCGTACAGTTTTTTAGCGGCGATAGAATGAAACGAATGAGCTTGGCCTTGAATTGCAACTTTCATATCCTAAGCTACTTTAGATGACTTTCTTTTCTCTGCCAAGTATTTTTTAAACCGTTCCAGCCGGCTGCGGTTAAAGATGAAAATCAACAGCGCACTGACGCCGCAGTACACGCAGGTCAGCCAATAGGCATAGTAGCCAAAAATAATGGCAGAAGTTGCCAAACAGGCTGCGGTTACATCAAAGGCATATTCCCAATGTGGTGTTGGTCGCCAGCGTTTCTTCACTTCTTTTGGAACGGTCTTTAAAAAGAACGATTTGAGCGCTAAGGCCCAGTCAAACTCGCTGCCTAAAATGGCGATGCCGAGCAAAAATACCAAGATACCACCAGGCCCAGGGATCCAGCCAACCAAAGGAGCGGTCATAATCAGAATAATCCCCAGCGTAAACACCACCGGCTTACGTACCAAGTCATGATTCGCCTTCCACCAGCTATACAATTGATCTTTCATAAAAACCAGTATACTAGACATTCGTATCTCTTGGATGTACGATAAACGGGAATATGGGCAGAAAAAACAGACCGGGGAGCAGGCGACCTCAACACAACAGATTGGCAGCGAATAAAGAGTTGCGAATGGCGGTTCAAGCTGGCCAGCCCAAGCCTTTTGGCATTCGTCGTTGGGTAGAATATCAAGACGACCAACATATTCGCGACCGGTTTTACGATTTATTAATTGATGATGATCAACTGGCAGATCTCATAGATCCACGAACGAAACTACAACTTACCGTCATGCGCAAGCGGACGCTCAACAGTCAGCTTGCTCGTGGTCTGATAGTTGGATATGAATTCGGAAAAAAGCAGACTGAGGTGAAGAATAAAATTACTCGTGACTCACCCGAAGGTATGAGCGTACACTATATTGAGCCGCGAGTTATTAAACATGGCAGGGCACTGGTACTAGCGGTTGGTGGTGAGGATCTTGCGGCTGAAGTACGAAATACTCAAAAAGCCATGGCCTCAATTGGCTTAAAAGGCGCGCTCAGAAGTGACGGGAACAAGCCTCATATTACACTCGGTGAGAGCGAGCATCCGATGACTATGATTGAGAAGAAAAGGGCTATAGATGCAACGAGAGAGATTCTGCCCGAAGGTGCAAGCATTGCGTTAGGTGGTTTAGACTTTTATCCAAAAATAGCTACAGAGCGAGAATAGGGAGAGTGCTGTATAATTAACTGATATGTCGGAGTTTATTTCGGTTCGTGGTGCGCGCGAACATAATTTAAAGAATGTTGATGTGGAAATTCCACGTGAGAAGTTTGTGGTCATTACCGGGCTTTCAGGTTCCGGTAAGTCTTCGCTTGCTTTCGACACTATCTATGCCGAAGGTCAGCGGCGGTATGTAGAATCACTTTCCAGTTACGCGCGGCAGTTCTTGGGTCTGATGGAAAAACCAGATGTTGACCAAATTGACGGCCTGAGCCCGGCAATCTCAATCGACCAAAAATCTACCTCTCGCAACCCCCGTTCCACCGTAGCTACGGTAACTGAAATTTACGATTATCTGCGTTTACTGTTTGCACGTATTGGCGTGCCACACTGCCCGATTGATGGCAATGAGGTGAAACGTTTGACACCGCAGGCAATTGTTGATGAGGTGCTGACCATGCCGGCAGGCGCGCGGTTGATGGTGCTGGCGCCAATTGTTAACGCCAAAAAAGGGCAGTTCGAGCACATTCCAGGTGAGTATCAACGCAGTGGCTTTGCCCGGGCGCGAGTGGATGGGGTAATTTATAGTCTCGACGAATGGCCTGATCTTGATAAAAAATACAAACACACCATTGAAATTGTGGTTGACCGCCTGACAAACGACAAGACCAACCAAGGTCGCTTGGCGCAATCAATTGAGCAGGCTCTAGAACTCGGCAAAGAAACGGTGATTGTGCACGACGCTGATAGCAAAGAAGATACCCTGCTTTCGCAGCGCTATGCCTGCCCTGATCATCCGGAACTAGCCCTGCCGGAGCTTGAGCCTCGCATTTTCAGTTTTAACGCTCCGCAAGGTGCATGCCCGGCATGTACGGGGCTGGGCAACCGGCTTGAGGTAGATCCTGAGCTGGTCATTCCAAATGGTAACTTAACAATTGCCGAGGGTGCCATTCGCCCGTTTAACCGGGTTAATGCTGATGCCTGGTACATGAAAAAGATGCAAGCCGTGGCGGATCGACATGGGTTTAGCCTGCAAGTTCCTACTGCCCAGCTAAAAGCGGCGGATCTCGAAAAAATACTTTATGGCACAGAGAGTGAAAAATATACCGTCAGACTCAGCATGGGGCGCAGCTTTGAAACCACCTACGAAGGGGTGATTCCTAATTTAGAGCGCCGCTGGAAAGAAGCTGATAGTGACTTTATGCGCCGGGATATTGAACGGTTTATGCGTGAACGCCCTTGCCACGTTTGTAAAGGCGCGCGGCTTAAGCCAGAGGTGCTGGCAGTTAAGGTGCACGGATTTTCAATTATTGATGTGATTGATTTGCCAGTCAGCGACGCCCTTGAGCTATTTGAGGCCACGAAATTTACGGAAAAAGAAACGTTTATTATTGAACAAGTCTGCAAAGAAATTATCTCACGACTCTCATTTTTAAATAACGTTGGCCTTAACTACCTAAACTTGAGCCGCAGTGCAGCCACCCTTTCAGGCGGCGAAGCGCAGCGTATTCGCCTGGCCACGCAAATTGGCTCTGGGCTAATGGGCGTACTTTACGTGTTGGATGAGCCTTCAATTGGGCTGCACCAGCGAGATAATGACCGTCTGATTGCCACCCTCAAACATCTAAGAGACCTGGGTAACACCGTCTTAGTGGTGGAGCACGACGAAGACACCATTCGAGCAGCTGATTGGCTCATAGATATTGGCCCTGGCGCCGGCGTGCATGGTGGCGAGATTGTGGCTTCAGGCACGCCAGCTACGGTTGCAAAAGACAAAAACAGCATTACCGGTCGCTACCTGGCTGGAACGGAAACCATCGCTGTCCCTAAGCAGCGACGCAAAGGAAACGGCAAAGAGCTGGTGGTACGCGGTGCAGCTGAACACAATTTAAAGAATATTGACGTCACGATTCCTTTGGGCAAAATGGTAATTGTCAGTGGGGTTTCTGGCTCGGGCAAATCCACACTGATTAATGACATTTTGGCCAAGGAACTTCAATCACGCTTGCACCGCGCCCATACCGTACCTGGTAAGCATAAAGAGGTAACGGGCATTGAGCATCTGGACAAAGCAATTATTATTGACCAATCGCCGATTGGCCGGACGCCGCGCTCTAACCCTGCTACGTATACCGGCGTGTTTACGCCAATCCGTGAATTATTTGCCAATACGCCAGAGGCCAATGTCCGCGGTTACAAACCAGGACGTTTCAGCTTTAATGTGAAGGGGGGCCGCTGCGAACATTGTCAGGGCGATGGCATTATTAAAATTGAAATGCACTTTTTGCCTGATGTCTACGTCACTTGCGAAGTCTGTAAAGGCAAGCGCTACAACCGCGAAGCGCTGGAAATTACCTACAAAGGCAAGAATATTTCCGACGTACTGGAAATGACCATTGAACAAGCGGTGGCGTTCTTTGAAAACCAGCCAGCCATTGCCCGCAAGATGCAAACCCTCAACGATGTCGGTCTGGGCTACGTCAAGCTTGGTCAGCCCGCCACTACCCTTTCAGGCGGCGAAGCCCAGCGTATAAAACTGGCTGCTGAACTGTCGCGCCGTCCGACCGGTAAAACGCTCTATATTTTAGATGAACCAACCACTGGCTTACATTCAGCTGATGTTAAAAAGTTACTGGAAGTGTTAAATGCCCTGGTTGATACGGGAAACTCCATGGTGATTATTGAACATAATCTGGATGTGATTAAGTCTGCCGATCACCTCATCGACATGGGGCCAGAGGGCGGCAACGGCGGCGGCCAGCTAATGGCTGAGGGTACTCCCGAGCAAGTCGCTAAGGTGAAAACTTCCCATACTGGTAAATACTTGACAAATATGATATAATAAAAGAATGGCTATAAAGACTGCTCTTGCCACCGCCCACCCGTTTGAAGGATTGCATCTGCGGGTGGCTCAAGAATATCAGCGTGACCGGCTCGGTATGAGTAAAACCGAAAAAAGACAGGCGGTCACCTCTCTTTTTCTTGCATCGTACTTCGCGGCATGTGGTTTTGATGGCGAGCCACTGATGACGCCTCAAGAGGCGTTTTCTGAAGCTATGGCTCACGTGGGCATCGCCGTTGACTCAACAAAACATGCGCCCAGCCTGGAAGCTGCGGCCTCTTCTGCAGTCCGCTATGGGTTTGATGTTGATGGTGAGGCTGTCTCGGCCATAGATCTGTATAGGCAGCCTCGCTTTGGCTCAACCGAAGAAAGATGTAGTGTAATTGCTCAGAAGATACTGGCGCGTTCAGATATCTTAACTGAAATTCCTAGATACTGACTACTCGTTTTCAGAGCGGCGGACAATTTCGCGAATCTTCTTCATAGTCACCGCTGGGAGTTTCTTCACTCGTTGGCGATTTTCGTGCTCTTTCAAGAAGTGGTAGAAGGCGGGGATGAGGCTAATAAAGACCACTAATAAGATGGCAACTTCGAGATAGTTTTCTATACCTGGCACAGAGCGCCCCAAGAAATAACCGGCATAGGTGAGACCGAACGTCCACAGTGCCCCGCCAATAATGTTGTAGGAGAGGAATGTGCGGTAATGCATGCTGCCGAGCCCGGCCACGATGGGGGCAAAGGTACGAACGATTGGCACGAACCGGGCAATAATAATTGTTTTTTTACCGTGTTCTTGATAAAACGCCTCAGCTTGGGCGATGTACT
Source organism: uncultured Candidatus Saccharibacteria bacterium (assembly GCA_964424985.1). Classification (GTDB taxonomy): domain Bacteria; phylum Patescibacteriota; class Saccharimonadia; order Saccharimonadales; family UBA7683; genus CAYRKQ01. The sequence continues at coordinate 8,432 of CAYRKQ010000015.1, forward strand.
TCTTTTTAAAAATCTTACCATCTGGTTTTTTCAGTAGCCTCGGTCCCATTCGTTGCCCGAACGTATACCCAACGCTATCGCCAACGACTGCTGCAATAAAACAAGTGATAGCTAAAAAGTGAATGTCCAATATACCCTGGCTGGCTAAGAATCCTGCGGTGAAGAGGAGGCTATCGCCAGGTAAAAAGAACCCTATGAGCAGCCCGCTTTCAGCAAATATAATTGCTGCAACGGCTAAAACACCAGCGCGAGCAATATTTTCAGGTGAGATGACAGACATTACTTCTATTGTAGCAAGTTTTAGCATCATCTGTATATCTGTTATAATAAATGGATACTATAAAACGAGGAGCACAGATACAGATGAGTCAGGATGTACAACTACAAGCAGAAAAACGAGAAGCGACCGGTAAGCGAGCCGCTGCCCAGTTACGCCAATCAGGAAAAGTACCAGCGGTGGTGCAAGAACACAGCAAGCCTTCAGAGCATATTTTGCTTGACGGACTTGCCATAATTAAGGCCTACCAGCAAGTAGGCAAAAGCCAGCCGATTGATTTGACAGTGGGTGATAGTAAAAAACTGGTACTTATTAAAGAAATTGAATTTGTTCCTTTGAAGCCCCGTATTCAACATGTGGTTTTTCAGGCCTTGAAACAAGACGAAGTGGTTGACGCTGACATCCCGGTTCACGTTACTGGCGATATTCCAGCTGAAAATAACCGTCTTGCTGTGCTGCATACGCTTGAAACAGTAGCAGTGCGTGCCTTGCCGCGTGCCCTGCCAGAATCAATTGAAATTTCAGGTGAGACACTGGTGGAAGTGAATGACCGTATTAATGTTGGTGATCTGAAACTGCCTGAAGGTGTTGAGTTGGTTGAGCTCCTCGCTATTGGTGACGATGAAGAAAAACGTGAAGAATTCTTAAGCCAGCCGATTGCGCTCGTGAAAGAGCCACTGGCCGAACCTGAACCAGAAGAGACCGTGGCTGAAGAGGGCGCCGAAGGTGAAGTACCAAGCGAACACGGTGCTGCTGATGAGGGCGCTGCTGCATCTTCTGAAGAAAAATCAGAGTAATATCTTTCTCGTTGTCATTCTCAGCTTGACTGAGAATCCAACTCGATTATGTCCGTCATTCCTGCGGAGGCAGGAATCCAGTACTTAGTTTTTGAAGCGAAGCTTCTCAACTTTCCCACATCACTTTTGCTGCCAAAAGTAACATAAAAGCACCAACCAGTGTCTAAAAACACGATGATACAGCCCAGCCTTCACTCTCTGGTGCCTGCGGAATCCTCCTACGCTAAAGCTTCGGAAGGACAGGCTCACTCCTTGTGCGCCGAAGCTTTAGCGTAGGTGTATCGGTTTTTAGGTGGTTGGGAGGAACCTGGCTGAGCCTGGGGGCTCAGGATTTTTGTTAGTCTTCGAGGAAGCCGCCGGATTGGTGGCTCCAGAGTCGGGCGTAGGTGCCATTTAAGTGGAGGAGTTCTTTGTGGGTGCCTTGTTCGACAATCTTACCTTCATCTAACACGACAATGCGATCCATTTTTTGAATGGTTGAAAGACGGTGAGCGATGACGATGGCGGTGCGGTTTTGCATTAATCTCCACAGCGCTTCTTGAATCAAGCTTTCGCTTTCGGAATCAAGGGCAGATGTAGCCTCATCTAAGACTAGAATGGGGGCATTTTTAAGCATTGCCCGGGCAATTGCCACTCGTTGCCGTTGACCGCCGGAAAGCTTCACACCTCGTTCGCCAACTAAGGTTTTGTATCCTTCCGGCAGAGTGACTATAAAGTCGTGGGCATTGGCAAGTTTGGCTACGCCTTCAATTTCTTGCTGCGTGGCTTCGGGGTTGCCGTAGGCAATATTTTCAGCCAGCGAACGGTGAAAGAGCAGGGGCTCTTGTGGAACGTAGGCAATATGAGAACGCAAATCTTTCTGCGAAATGTTGGTTATATCTTGTCCGTCAATGGCAATGGTGCCTTTTTCTATATCTGAAAAGCGCAGTAAAAGCTTCGTAAGACTCGTCTTGCCTGAACCGGAATGTCCCACCAAGCCAATTTTTTCACCTTGCTTAATTTTAAGATCAAACTTTTTAAACAGCGCGTCTGCAGATTCACCGTGGGTGAATGTCACGTCTTTCATTTCAATTGAGCCACGATTAATACGAAACACCTCAGGGCTGTCAGGGTCTTTCACCAACGGTTCGATGTCTAGTATTTCGGTCATGTCAGTGGCGTCGCCAAAGGCGCGGTTGAGGTTGCGCATCACACGGCTCGATTCCCATAAACGCCGACCCATTTGCATAGTGTAGCTCACGGTTAAGAACAAGGCACCGGCCGGACTGTTAAATACCGTAATGGCAACGATTCCAGACACAAAGGCTGAAATATTGATGAGGCTGGTGATGCTATGACTCATTAAATCGTTCACCATGGCCTTATAGAGCAGTCGCCAGTAGTGTCTGTTTGTCTCGTCGGCCTGTTTAGTGAACAGGGCTTTTTCATAATTTTCACTGGCAAACGCGCTCACGGCTGAAACGTTGGTAATCATGTCAGCCAGTTTTGCGGTTCGCTGGCTTTCGCTGGCGGCAAGTGCTCTATCGTAAGGCATTGTTTTTTTATTGCGCCACAGAGCCTGCCACAAGAAGATGAGGCTCAGTACAAAGAATATACCAGCGTAGAGCGGCGAGTTAAATGTCAAAATAATTAACGAGGCAAAATAGGCGGTGAGGCCAGTAGTGATACTCCACGTAAACTCGTCCATAGTTCGTTCGTAGGCCCCTAAGAACTTATTAGTTTGCGACACCAGGGCACCACCAAAACGGTTAGCGTGAAAACTAGCATCAAGGCGTTGCAAGTGATCAAAAATATGAATTGCAAAATCGCGGATAGTGGGGATCTCATATTTCCATACCAGCCAAACTTGCACCCGCCACAGCGCAATTGCCGCGAGCGTGAGTCCGAGGTAGATCCACAGGTAAGGGGTAAATTCAGATAGATGTAAAGGCAGTCTATTGTCAGAATTATACTGCAATATATTAAAGGCCTTGGCTATCACCATTGGTGGAATAATTTCGGCTACCAGCGTTGCCAAAACTGCGCCCAGTGTTCCGCCAAAAAAATAAAAGCGTCGCCCAGGCTCTACCGTAAAGCGCCAAAAAAGTCTCAATGTTTTAGAAGTGGTTGTCGGTTTTTTCATGCGACCTCCCGTCGCTGTATAAAATTAAAAAAGTTTTGAAGTAGTTTTTGAAACGGGGGCTAGTAAGCCACAAGGGCAGTAGCGCCAGTTTTTTTGATTGGTGTGAATATCGCCATTTTGTCTGCCCTTTCCGTTATTTTAATATTACTAACATTACATTATATCACACCTGTCAATGATTCTGAAGAATAACAGAGGTGTGGTAGAATGAATATGATGAAAAAAGCGCTTGATCCACAACAGAAGGTTACTTTGTATTATAAGTTTGTCCCGGTGACTGACCCAGCAATTACCATGCGGTGGCAGCGTGAACTATGTCAGCGGCTTATGCTGAAAGGGAGAATTATTGTTTCCAAGCACGGCATAAATGGAACGCTGGGCGGCAAAATTGAAAATCTGCGAGAATATAAACGTGAAATGAACCGCTCAGTTCTTTTTAAAGACATTATGTATAAGTGGTCAGATGGTGATGGCCGTGAGTTCCCTCGTCTCTCGGTTAAAGTAAAAGATGAGCTGGTGGCGTTTCGGGCTGGTGACGAACTAGAGGTTAATGAAAAAGGCGTGGTAGGTGGTGGCAAGCACTTAAAACCTGAGGCGCTCCACCGACTGCTTGAAGAACGTGGTGACGAGGTGATCTTTTTTGATGGCCGAAATTCATACGAAGCTGCCGTAGGAAAGTTTAAAGATGCGGTGATTCCAGAGGTTAAAACGACGCCCGATTTTCTGAAAGAGCTGGAAGATCCAAAGTACGACGCTATTAAAGAGCGGCCAATTGTTACCTATTGTACCGGCGGTATTCGCTGCGAGATCCTCTCAGTGTTAATGAAGAACCGTGGTTTTAAAGAGGTGTACCAGATTGACGGTGGCATTGTAAAATACGGTGAAAAGTATGGCGATGGCGGGTTATGGGAAGGCAATCTATACATCTTTGATGGGCGTATGAATCACGCATTTTCTTCAAACGCTAAAGATATTGGCCAGTGCAGTTACTGCCATGAAAATACCAGTCGTTTTGTAAACTGTGCAAACAAACAGTGTAATCAACTTATTTTAGTTTGCGAAAACTGCTCCCAAAAAACGTACTGTCCAAACTGTGTAAAAGTTACCATAAACGCTTGACACTTGTGGTAAGCGTTAGTACAATCAGATCAGATTTAACAAAATCAAAACACTAAAAACAAAAGGAACAGATATGAACATAGTTAAGCGAATCGCTTACGCAGCAAGTACAATCGTTTTTTCCGCTGCATCTTTACTAGTATATGCACCAAGCACATCAGCCAATAGTTACTTTGGCGGCAACTGGAAGCTCGTATTCTATAGTCAAACTGCGGAGGATGATGAAAATCCGAATACTGATGTCGACACCCAAGAGCTATTTTCCATAAATGCTAATGGCACCGGCTTGGAGCAGGTGACCAGTAATGACGTTCCTGATGCTAACCCTCAGTGGAGTCCCAGTACGTCTGCGAGAAGAATTGCTTTTGACAGGTATGTTGACGGAGATCAGCTAAGAGACATCTACATACAAAATATCAATGCTGATGGAACGCCAAGTGGTTCTGCGGTAGCGCTTTCTGGCGGTGCCAGCGAGGAAGGCAGCAATGAATACGATCCAAGCTGGAACCCTACAGGTGATAAAATTGCGTATCATAGTGGCGTAGATGACAGTGTAGCGCTGTTCACTATTAATGTGAGTGGCACCACTGGTACGGGCAATAACCAGGTAACTGATCCAGATGCTCGGGGTACTGCCTACGAAACTACTAACGACATTGATACCGATGAACAAAGAGTAAGCGTAAGAGATACTGAGCCTACCTGGGATCGTAATGGGGACTGGCTCACATTTACGCGGACATTCTATACGTATGACTTAAACGGAGGTGATCCGGATACACTTGATAGCACGGAACGAGTGGTGGCGATTGTACCGTTTGATGGTGACGAATCTGACGTTATTGAACTAAGTGGCACTACTAGCGGCGGAAGCCCACAATGGTCGCCAATAGCTAATAAAATTGTCTACCAACATAGCGGTAATATCATTGAGCGTGACTTAAAATCAACCATATCTACTCCTGGTGATGACACGACCAGCACGCTTGTTGACGCATCTTATAATGTTTTCGCGCCCACCTACTCGCCCGACGGTAAGTTCGTTGCAGCTTCCGGTGGCTTTGGTTATGCAATATATAATTATGCCAACGGCGAAGAAGTAGTTAATGTACAGGCAGATAGTCTTGATCTTGGCGAAAATGCTAACGGTGTTCATGAACTTGATTGGGCAAGAACAGCAGCCCCTGGTAATTCGGTGCATGAATGTACCATCTATGTAAACGAAACCTGTAAAGATGGTGACTTTAAACCGCAAATTCCGGATGCCTGTGTTCCAAATAGCGGCGCAAATCTCACCAAAACTCCCTCCAACGGTGCGGCAAGTTACAGTAACGGAAACTTCACCTATAAGCCAAAGAAGGACTACGTTGGCGAAGACCAGTACGTGTATCGATACACCGATGAAAACATGAATGCTATCACCTGTACGGTTAACATCACCGTGCTGCCAAGAGCCCCCGATACCGGTGGCGCTGGAAGCAGCAAAGGGTTCATGATTGGTTCAATTCTTGCCGCAGGCGCACTCAGTTCAGCCTATGTATATAAAAAGAAGAGGTTTGCCCGAAGATAATAAGCAAAACAATCCGTTTCACTAAATAAAACCAAAACTAAAATAAAATGAACACCGCTACACTTACCACCACCTTTACGCCTGCTCGAGGGAAATCACGAGCTGAGAATCGACGTGTCTACCTGGACACCTACGCTAAACGCCGAAGTGTCGAAGCAGCTCAGCCAGCGGCTCAACACCCCGAGCGTTCCCAGATGGCCGCTGCAAGTATTCCGATGCAGATGGAAGTACCGTATGTGCAAACAGTTCCTCTGCCTAAAGCCCCTTCTCCAGCGACCCTCAAGGCACTTTCGCGACGGGCAATTACGCTTTCTCGAGCACGGAATGTTCTTTCACATCAGACAAGCCCTGCTGCCTACACACAAGCGCCTGCGGTTCAAACACCTTCTCCGAGCGAACAGAAACTAGAAGCAAATCTTGAAGCGCTTTATAAGCCTAGTCTGACCGAGCAGCTTCTTAAATCTAATTCACAGTCGGCTAGCCATGTGCGAACAGTAGTACTTAGTGCGCTTACCTGCGGTATTGTCTCCCTTTCATTATTTGCATTCTTGACCAGAGTTGATTCGCAACCCGTGGTGGCGCAACCCATAGGTGCAGCTATTATTGAAGTTGAAGCACCCGTAACACAAACAGGCCCGCGTGGTCGCTCAGCTCCTGCGGTGAGCTCCTACGTCGCTAGTAAGCCGACCGATCCAGTCAAGATTGTTATTAGCAGCATTGGCGTCAATGCTCAAGTGCAAGGTCTGGGCGTGAATGCCAGTGGTCAAATTGCTGTTCCGAAAGCCTATGGCTTAGTTGGCTGGTACAACAAAGGTAAGACGGTTGGTGAAGCCGGGCCAACAGTGTTAGTGGGTCACTATGCGGGCGGTTACGGCGCCGTCTTTGATAAGCTCGGCTCTACTAAAAACGGCGATCTTATCACGGTCACGACCAAAGAGGGCAAAAGCTACACTTACAAGATCACTAAAAAAGTAGAATACCAAAAAGATAAAGTACCAATGCAATCTGTCTTTAAAAGTGGCAATGAATCACGTCTCGAAATCATCACCTGTCAAGGCGCCTGGCAGGGCAACACCTACGACAACCGCCTCGTAGTAACTGCCGAACTCGTTAAATAAAAAGGATAAAGCTAGGAGAAAAATATGGCAAAACGGAAAGCACAAAGTAAGAAACCAAAATCTACCAAGAGTAGTCTTAAAGAGGCAAGAAAGGTGCCGTTGAAGGTAATGATTGCAGTCGTGATGGCCGTAGCAGTGGTTGGCGGCCTTATGGTCTACCGTAGCTTTGCGGGTTCAGCTGTGACGTTCACACGATATGCCAGTGAGATGAAGGGTGGGTACAAAGACAGGTTGTTTAATAATAAAACCCGCTCCGCAACATCACCTATTTACGCACCGATCAGCTTTAAAGAAGCCGTGGCTTCAAGAACTGTCTGTGTTCATTACGGAGTAGAGGCGGTATCACCAGCTAACGGTCGCGGTTTCAAGGTGGAACTACTAGATTCATACTCTCAAGCTACGGGTATATCTAAGACATATAGTATCAACGGGAAACCCAAAGGTTTTACTGATAACGCTTGCCTGAAGTTGTCTGGTGCTGACTACGAATTCAGAGACGCTGGTTCCATAAAAATTCACATGGTCGGCAGAGGCGGAATCCTCGTCGATAAAGTTGAAGGCAGAAAATAAACATAAATCCCTCTCAAATTAATTTGATCACGTTCCACTTTGTGGTAACTACTGAACCGGTTTCTTCTCGTCTGATATCATTAAAGGGTGAATAAGAAGTTGGAAGAGAAGTTGAAGACGCTGCCGCGGGATCCTGGGGTTTATTTTCATAAGTCAAAATCGGGAGAGGTGATTTATGTGGGGAAGGCGGCGGTTTTAAAGAATCGAGTCAAGCAGTACTTCCACTCTTCGACTTCGCTCAGAGCAGGGAAGTCGCGGCCGTTTGATCCAAAAACTGAAGCGTTGGTAGCAGAAATTTATGATACTGACTGGATTACAGTTGAAACGGAGCTCGATGCTCTGTTTTTAGAAAGCGAGATGATTAAGCGCTACAAGCCGCGTTATAATATTTTGCTGCGCGATGATAAAAGTCAGATCTATATTCGAATCCCGATGAAAGAAACATATCCGGCGGTGTCGTATACCCGCGGGCCGCTAGATGACGGCGCCGATTATTTTGGCCCGTACTATAATGGCTGGGCAGTGAGAAAAGCGCTGAAGTACTTGCGTAAAGTGTTCCCGTATTCAACGCATCAGACATTACCAAAACGAGTTTGTTTACAATACCATCTTGGCCTGTGCCCAGGGGTAGAAGAAGGGAAAATCTCTGAAAAAGAGTACAAGCGTAACCTAAGACGCTTGGAGCTGTATTTAAAGGGCGGTCGCAAGCAGCTTATTACTGAGTTAGAAAAAGAGATGAGGGTGTTTGCTAAAGTTTCCAAGTTTGAGCAGGCTGCTCAGGCTCGTAATCAAGTCAGTGATCTCAAGCAGCTCCAGCGGCAAATTGTCTTTTCAGACAGAGAATTTATGGATATCAGTAAAGACAAGGCGTTGGTTGGCCTGCAGGAACTACTCGGTCTTCCGGAGGTGCCAAAGCGGATTGAGGGCTACGATATTAGCCACATGTCGGGCACCAATAACGTGGCCAGCATGGTGGTGGCAACGAATGGTCTGGCAGATAAGGCGAGTTACCGTAAATTCAAGATGCGAATTCTTGGCAATAACGATTTTGCCCATATGGCCGAAACCATGTCACGCCGGTTTTCGGGGCGTCACCTCGATTGGCCAACACCGGATCTTCTGCTGATTGACGGCGGTAAAGGGCAACTTTCATCTGCCATTGATGCTTTGGAGGTGCAAGGGATGGAAATACCTGTTATTGGCCTGGCGAAGCGCGAAGAAGAGATTGTCATACATAAAACCCGCTCCAATGTTAACCTTCAGAAAGACTTCATTACACGTCACCCTGAACTTGTTTACAGTGAGCCCGTCGAACTTGACTCAGGATCTACCGGTGTACTAAATCAGATTCCGAAACAAGTTCGGAATGACAAGATGGTCAGAGTCGATGAATTAAATCAGCCACACATCTCTTCAGATAGCGAAGATTTCATTACCGTTCATCTCACAAAAGCAGATCATATTACAAAGTTACTGCAGCGTATTCGCGATGAATCGCATCGCTTTGCTGTCAGTTACCACACTCACTTAAAGCGAACAGGTCAGACCAAGAGTGTGCTTGACGATATTCCATCAGTCGGTCCAACTACTCGGAAGAAACTTCTTAAAGCTTTCGGCTCAGTATCAGAGATCCAAAAAGCTTCAACAGCCGATATTGCAAAGCAAGTAGGGTTAATAAAAGCCAAAACCATCAAAGCCCATTTGAAGTAATACCAAAACGAAGCTATAATATACATCTTATGCGAGACCCTGAACTACAGAGAAGAATCGACACAAGGCTAGAGTTTCAGGAGCGTGAGATGCTTGAAGGCAAGGAACTCCGCGAACTTGCGTTTTCTAGGTTGTTCAAAGATCATCAAGATATGGATCCAGAACAATTTGAAAGCTGGCTGGAACTCCTTGAATCAGAGGAAGACGAACCAATACCAAATTTGTCGGCTGGTGTCGCAGCTCTTGCTATGATGGATGTTCGCGATAGTCTTAAGAAAGGTTACCCCAGCTATCATGTTGAGTAGCTCCTTCTTTGCAGGTAATCGTAGAAATCTTTCAAAAGCTATTAAGGGTGGGTTAGTTTTACTCACAGCTAGTGGGCTTGTGCAGAGAACGGGGGACACGGTCTATCCGTTTCGGCAGGATAGTAATTTCTTTTATCTAACGGGTGTTAAAGAACCTGATATGCTGCTTGTCATTGATGGAAGTAGTGAATTTTTGGTTTTGCCAAAAAAGACTGAGGCTGAGCAAATATTTGGGGGTAATATAAATTGCGACGAAGTTGCAAAAATATCTGGTATTGTAAAAATATTAGAATATCAAGAGGGGTGGAGTGAAATTAAGAAATTGCAACAACGTCGCAAAAAAGTATACACCATTTTGCCGCCCATAGTTAAAGTAACTCATACCGACAGCTTTTTTACTAACGGCAATCGCAAGCGACTTGTTCAGAAGCTAAAACGACTGCTGACTACTGCTGAGGTAACAGATATCCAACGGGAACTCATTCAGCTCAGGCAGGTGAAGCAAGCGGTAGAAGTTGACGCCATAAGGCAAGCCATTGCTATCACCGACGAGGGGATTGCTCGCGCTCGGGCACTTGTGAAGCCAGGTGTGAAGTCCGAGCTGCTTCAGGCGGAACTCGGTTATGCCTTTGCCAAGCATGGAGTAGCGCACGCCTTTAACCCAATTATTTCGAGCGGCTCCGATACCTGCACTTTGCATATTGCGCTTAGCAAGCGAAACGTTAATGCTGAGGAACCTGTTTTATTTGATGTCGGTGCCGAACATCAGCTTTATAGCGCAGATATCTCGCGAACCTACTTTTCATCCGCCCCTACAAAGCGACAAGAAGCGGTCTTTGCAGCTGTAATGAGTGTACATTCATATGCCATTGATTTGCTAAAACCAGGCTTGAGTTGGCGTGAGTACGTGCTAGCCGTAGACGAAAAGATGGGCGAAGAACTCATAAAGCTTGGACTAATCACCATTAACGACCGTAAACATGTCCGAAAATATTTCTCACACGCTGTCAGTCATTCGCTTGGACTCGATACCCATGACCCCTGTGATTACAGCTCCGAGATGAAAGAAAACATGGTTATAACAGTAGAACCCGGCATTTACATTAAAGAAGAGGCGCTTGGCATAAGAATTGAAGACGACATTTTGATTACAAGAAACGGCGCCAAAAACCTCAGTGCTCACATACCATACAAATAACCATCTCACCTCAATATAAAACATTAACAAAAAGTTCACGATCGTGAAAAATTTGTTAATACCACATAAACATATTTTGAGGGGTGGCGCGTGGTATAATGAACGGAAGAATGAAGAAGCAATTTTTGCAGTTTCTTGCACGTGTACTCGCTAATGCTGCTGGTATCTACGTAGCATCGCTGATGTTACACCAGCTTACCTATCAAGATAGCTTACGGATACTTCTAGTGGCGGCGTTTGTTTTGGCGCTCATTAATGCCGTCATTAAGCCAATTGTCGTCATTTTCTCATTGCCAGCTTATTTAATTACGCTTGGACTTTTTTCAATTGTGGTAAATGCGTTCATGATTTACCTGGTAGATCTACTCTACAAACCGTTTGAATTAGGCAGTCTGGGGACGGCAGTGCTTGCAGGGATCATCATTGGCTTGGTAAACTATATAGTAACTCGGCTGTTCGATTTAATTACACCGGAGGAAGAAGTGCATGGATAATATTTTTCAGATAATGACAGTGGGAAGTGCCGTCTTGATGATTTTACTTATTTTACTGCAAACGCGAGGTGCTAGTCTTGGTGCCGGCTTTGGTGGTTCGGGTGAGCTGTTCACTGCTCGTCGGGGTGTAGATAAAAGTATCTTTCAGGCAACAATTGTGGTGGCAATTATTTTTGTTGCATCGTTAGTATTTAGCATTACGCGCGGATAGCGGGTAGCTTAAACACATTATGTTAAAAAAACGACTTCTTCGTAAGAAAAATCATCCAACTGAGCTTGCTAAAGATCTCAGCAGTAAGGCTATTGAGTTGCAGAGCAGCTCGTCAAAGCACCTCACTAAATATGTGGCAAAACGAAGCTCGCGTATTCATGCCGTGCGGCGCTTTACTATTGGTTGGTTGGTGTTGGCAGTTGGCCTATGCGCTACGACCTCATATGCAGCCTGGAACCTCCATGCTAAAAGTAAAACCAGCGCGCCAGATAACGGTGGCACCTACGTGGAGGGAATGACCGGTAAAATCAATAATTTAAATCCACTTTTTTCAAATGGCACCATTGACGGCGCCGCAAGTAAACTGCTGTTTAACGGCTTGCTTCGCTATGATGAGCGCGAGCAGTACGTAGCAGATTTGGCCGAAAGCTGGAAAGTTGGCAAAGACAATAAAACGTACACCTTAACCCTGCGAAGAGACGTTACATGGCATGATGGCGAACCTTTTACGGCGCGGGATGTGCTCTACACCATTAAAACTATTCAAACACCGGCAGCTCGCTCTCAGTTTTTTGCGAGTTGGCAGGGGGTAAAAGCAAGTGCAAAAGATGACTATCAAGTAACGTTTGAGCTGGCTTCACCATTTGCACCATTTGTTGACGCCATGACCGTCCCCATACTGCCCGCTCATGTTTTAGAAGATGTTGAACCGGCTAACCTGCGCAGCGCCACGTTCAGCAATTCACCAATTGGAACGGGGCCGTTTAAAATGCAGATACTGCGTACGACCAACAAAGGGCAGCAGTTGGAGCTCGAGGCAAACGACACTTACTTCAAAACGACACCACGAGTTGATCGATTTGTGCTTGCGGCGTACGCACGTGAAGAGGAGCTTTTAAAAGATCTGAAGAATCGCGAAATTACCAGTGCCGTTGACTTAAGCAGCGACTCTGTAAATTCACTTTCTGAGAATACGCAGGTTCGAACCGCACAAATGCCTCTTAATAATGGCGTCTTTGCCTTCTTCAAAACCACCAATAAACCACTCAACGATGCAAACTTGAGGAAGGCACTTGTGTTGGCAACTGATAGAGCCCCTTTTCTTGACATTTTTCAAACTAGGTACCAGCCGCTCAAAAGTGCCATCTTGCCTCATCAACTTGGCTACAGCAGTTCGTTTAATCAAAAGACAGACCTGAAAGCAGCAGCGAAAGCCCTCGATCAAGCAGGATGGAAGTTGCAGGATGGTGTACGCAAAAAAGGCTCGCAAACATTGGAATTTAACCTCGTAACCGTTGATAGTGCCGAGTACAGTAAAGTGGCATCAGAGTTGCAGCGACAGTGGAAAGAACTTGGCGTGGTGCTGAAGCCGCGTATGCTCAATCAAGAGCAATTAGAACAAACCGCGCTGAGTGCGCATGACTACGACATTTTGCTCTACGGTATTTCAATTGGTTCAGATCCTGACGTGTATGCCTACTGGCACTCATCACAAGCTCGTCCAGGCGGCCTTAATTTTTCAGAGTGGAAGTCTCCACGAGCCGACTTGAATCTTGAGATTGGCCGGACGCGGCTTGATCCAATACTCCGTAAAGCACGATATCAGGATTTTTCAGATGAGTGGCAAAAGTCAGCCCCTGCGGTGGCTTTGTACCGCCCGCGGTTGAGCTATTCATACCATCAAAATGCCCAAGGTTTCTCTATCTTCTCACTCAACACTTCCGCCAATCGTTTAACCAACGTAGAACACTGGACCGCCGCCACCAGATCAGTCACCCTCACTCCATAGTTTCTATTTCATGCCTCAGTATGCTAAAATGACATCTGTTGAGCGCGAGTGGCGGAATTGGTAGACGCGCTAGCTTCAGGAGCTAGTGAGCGCAAGCTCGTGGAGGTTCAAGTCCTCTCTCGCGCACCAAACAATTGGAGTATAGAATGAAAATCGCAGTTACAGGAGCAAATGGAAAAGTTGGACGCGCATTAGTGGGGCAGCTTGATTCTGCTAAGTTTGAAGTCACGCCACTTGATTTACCAGAACATGATGTCAGTAATCTAGATCATCTTATTGAGGCGACAAAAGGGCATGATGCAATTTTACATTTTGCTTGGGCTGCGCTACGAGACAACTTTCTTTCGGGAACAATTGATCCAATTAATACTCAAATGACGGCAAATGTTTACCGAGCTGCGGTGGCTAATAAAATTCCAAGAGTAATTATGGCAAGTTCTAATCATGCTCATCGTCATGATCTGCGCGACAGCGATGGAAGAATCAGACCTTCAATTAATCCTCCGGTTCCAGATAGTCCCTATGGAGCGGAAAAAGTATTTATGGAAGCACTCGGCCGGTATTATGCAGCTCATGATAACCTCGAGGTTGTATGCTTACGTATAGGAAACGTGAACGACAAAGATAAACGGCAGGCTAACTCCCCTGAAGATCCTACGCGGTGGATGAGTCATGCCGATTTCGGTAGATTAGTAACCCGCTGCTTAGAGGCAGATAAAGTGCCCAATGGCTTTGAGATTGTCTATGGCGTAAGTGAACAGCCAGTATTTGATTGGATAAATTCATTTGGATACGAACCACAAGATTCTGCAATCCAAACTCCCTAAGAGTTGTGGTATCATAATGCATATGATTAGTGCTTTTTGGAGGGTAAATGTCTAAGGTTGCGGCGTATTTGCGAGAGCATCTTGTGGGTGAGGTGACGGAGGCAAAAAATGTGCGGAAGTATTTTAGTACTGATGGCAGTGTATTTGAGGTTGAGCCACAGATGGTCATTTACCCGCGAACAACTGATGACGTTCGTAAGGTAGCGCGCCTTTCGTGGCAGTTGGCAGAAAAAGGGAAGGCCATTGGCATAACGGCTCGTGGCTCGGGCAGTGATCAAGCTGGTGCGGCGCTGGGCGAGGGCATTCTTCTGGTCTTCCCAGCGCATATGAATAAACTGTTGGAGCTTGATGTGAAGAAACAGACGGCTCGCGTGCAGCCAGGTATCAACTATCGTAATTTTCAAGATACCATCAAAACGCACGGCTTGTTCTTACCACCGTACCCAAGTTCAATTGACTTTTCTACCATTGGCGGCGCTGTGGCTAATAACGCTGCAGGCGAGCGAACGGTAAAGTACGGGTCAACCGGAGCCTTTGTTGATGGGCTTAAAGTGGTGCTGGCAAACGGCGAACTTATACAAACCGGCCGGCTTTCAAAACGCGAGCTGAGTCATAAAAAAGGCCAATCTAATTTTGAAGGCGAGGTGTACAGACAACTTGATGGCCTGATTTCTGACAATTGGGAACTTATTCAGGCAATGGCAAAAAATGTCAGCAAGAATTCAGCTGGTTATAACTTAGCTGATGTGAAACAAAAGAACGGGAGTTTTGATTTAACGCCACTCTTGGTTGGCTCTCAGGGTACACTTGGTGTGCTCACTGAGGCAACGCTTAAAGTTGCTGCGAATAATATGAAGCGCACACTGATGGTAGCCGGTTTCCCAGATCTAGGGGCTGCAGATGCCGTTATTCAGGACATTCTCAAGCTACGACCGGCAACCATTGAGCTGGTTGACCAAAATCTTTTGAATTTTATTGAAGAGCATAATCCAAACCAGCTAAAGGGATTACTTGAGCCTCCATTCCCTCAAGTGGTGCTATTAATTGAATTTGATGACATCGGCCGGGGCATTCAGGCAAAGAAGATGAAACGCCTCAAAAAGCTCGTTGGTAAAATTACGAAAGACTTTCAGGTGACATCTGATTATGATGAACGTGAGGAACTCTGGAAAATTCGCCATTCCGCCGCAGCAGTGATTGCCCACAGCGAAGGTACTAAGAAGGCTTTGCCCATTATTGAAGATGGCGTCGTGCCAGTAGAAAAACTGCCCGAGTTCATCACCGGTATTTACGACATGTTTAAGAAGCACGGCTTGCAATCTGCGGTCTGGGGTCACGCCGGCGATGCCAATTTACACATTCAGCCGTACCTTGATTTAAGCCAGCTAGGCGATCGTCAGAAAGTATTTAAAGTTATGGATGAATACTACGAAATGGTGCTTAAAATGGGCGGCTCAACAGCGGGAGAGCATAATGATGGACGCCTGCGTGCGCCTTATCTTCCAGCAGTGTACGGTGAAGAAATCTACAAGTTGTTTGAAGCCACGAAAAAAATATTTGATCCGCACAACATTATGAACCCTGGTGTAAAAATTGGCGTCAGCCGGGCAGACCAGGTTGCGCAACTTCGCCACGAATACAACATGGATCACCTCGGCCACCACCTCCCAAGAACCTAGATTAGATCATCAATCTCTTGATAGAGTTTTTCTAATGCTTCACCATGAAGGTTATGTGTTGCCCCTTCAATTACTACGAGACTTTTGAAGGGCAGTGGTCTAACGAGAGCTTTTCTTTCTTCGGTCAGAATTTCGTCGTCAGCCGATTCAAAAACATATACATCTTTAAAGTTCTGTAAAAGTTTCTGATATTTTTCTTCCCACGCAACACCGTCAACAGATTGAACATACTCTTTTGAGAGTAGTTTATTGAGGCCATCGCTTGTTCGTATTAGTCCACCTTCCAGGATGTTTTCGCCGTAGCGGCTGACCATAAGGTCTACCACATTACCACTGGCGGGAGCAGCAAGTATCATGCGTGAGACATTCTTTGTATCAAGCAGCGAGGCAACACCGCAACCCATGCTATGGGCTAAGACTGTGATTGGAACACCCGGATGATCTTCGGTGGCTCGTATAACTAAACTTTGAACACGCTGCACCATAAGCTGTAAATCAATTAACTCGCAGCCCTCTTCTATTACTTGTGTTTGATCAACAAGATAAAATGCCCGATCACCATAGTGGTTTGCGACATTATAAAAAAAGTTCTCACCGTCCCAGCGTCGAACGCCGTTCCCGTGAGAACAAATAACCACACTCTTTGGATTTTCACAATCAAAAACTTCAGCTTCAAATTCGCCTGCTGCGTCTGTATGTTTTGTGACTGTACTTTTTCTCATATGAATTTTATGGGGCGATCGATGGGACTTGAACCCACGGCCCTCGGTACCACAAACCGATGCTCTAACCAACTGAGCTACGATCGCCTCGTCAGCGTTCACTCCAAGTTCCGGTTTCGAGCTAAAAGTTCAAAAGCCTGCACTTTTCGTTACACCTCCTCTCAGATTGAAAAAGTCACTTTCGTTTTGTTTTTCAATCTGCATTCGATCACGCCAATGGCTTGCCATGAGCTTGTCGAATGGTGCGCGAGAGAGGACTTGAACCTCCACGCCCTAAACGGGCACCAGCCCCTCAAGCTGACGCGTCTACCAATTCCGCCACTCGCGCTCGTCGTCGGTATTCACTTCAAGTTTCGGTTTCAGACCAAAGTCTAAAAGCCTGCACTTTCGGTTATACCTCCTCTCAATTTGAAAAAGTCGTTGTACTTTGTTTTTCAAATTGGGTAAAAATAGGTTGTTAAACCAAATCTTGGTGGGTGATGAGGGACTCGAACCCCCGACCCTCTCGGTGTAAACGAGATGCT
>CAYRKQ010000016.1:0-750 GCA_964424985.1 uncultured Candidatus Saccharibacteria bacterium
TATCAGCAACGTAGACGTTATCATTAGTATCAACAGTGATGCCGTAAGGGGAGCCAAACTCGCCGTCTTCAGAGCCACTGGTGCCCCATTGAGCAAGTAGGTTTCCGGCACCGTCATACTTTAGTATCTGATCACCCTCGGGGTCTGTTAGGTAGACATTCTCCTGACTATCCACCGCCAGAAGCCCAAGCCCACTTAAAGCAATATCCCACTGTGTTATGAGATCGCCGGCATAATCTAATTTATTAATCTTTGGACCGGACATTCCGTATGTGAGCGCATAAATATGAGATGGCGAGGTAGTGAGAGTGATATATCCGCCATCTTGAGAGGACCAACTGGAGAGTTTAGTGCCATCAGGAGAATAGGTGTCGAGGGTAGCATCTAGAATTCCCACTTCGTCATTACCAGGAATATTCCCAAGATAGAGTTTGCCGTTTGAGTCGGTCGCGAGCCCAAAACTTCGTATTGGATTTCCCGTGTCATTAACGGAAGTTGATGCGTAGTTGCCATTTGCATCAAACTTCTGAATTCGGTCGTTTTCGGAATCGGCAACAAAAATATTATTCGCAGAGTCAACCACTATTCCTCTGGGGTAGTTAAATTCTCCATTCTCGGTACCAAATGAGCCAAATTGAGCAAGGTATGTACCGGTTGAACTAAACTTTTGAACTCGGTTGTTATCAGAATCAGTCACGTATACATTGTTAGAAGCATCAATACTTATGCCATACACCCCATTAAACTCGC
>CAYRKQ010000016.1:850-18571 GCA_964424985.1 uncultured Candidatus Saccharibacteria bacterium
CGTTGCCGCTACCACTTGATCCCCACTCAGAAATAAAGTTACCAGTGGAATCAAACTTCTGGATGCGGTCGTTATCCCCATCAGTCACATAAAAATTACCGGCGGAATCAAATGCGATGTTTTGTGGATTGTCAAACTGTCCGTCGCCTGTGCCTAATGTACCTATTTGCCCAAGATACAAGCCATCGGTGTCAAACTTCTGGATGCGGTCGTTGTGGCTGTCAACCACATATATAACATCCGAAGCATCCACACTAATACCGTCAGGCCAATTAAACTCGCCGTTGCCGCTACCACTTGATCCCCACTCAGAAATAAAGTTACCAGTGGAATCAAATTTTTTGACTAAGTGGCTTGACCCGTCTGTTACATAGAGATTACCGACAGAATCAATCGCTAGGTTAAGTGGATGGTTGAATTCCCCGTCACCAAATCGGAATTCGTATTCAAAATTAGAATCGTATTTTTTTATAGAATCGTTGTCTTTATCGACTACATAAAGACCGCCCCCGTCATCGACTACAATTCCGTTAGGAAAGTCCAGTGACGGTGATTCATAGCCGCCAATTTTGCCTATACTAATAATGCCACTGTCAGCATAAGCGGCAGATGGAGTGAGTATGGTTATCAGGGAAAAGTTGCTTGCTAGAGTAAATAGCAGTGCTAAGCCAAAGTTTAAAAAATGCCTGGAATTTTTTAGAATGTTTTTCATAATTTTCACTTCCACTGTACATCAGCATATAAATACTGCTTGTGTATATTCTACACTATAGTTTATTTGGCGCAAGCGCCTTGCCCGAGTTCATGAGTCCAGCAGCGAGATTGCTTCCAGCTGCTCAATTCTCTCTGCTGTGTCCGTGTGTGATAAGGAGAGAAAAAGAGAAGATGAATAACAGAGTAAAAACAGATGAAATATATGGAAGATCGTGTTAACTAACGGATATATCTGATTGCCACAGTCTTTACATTCGTAGCACTTGCGGCTTTTGTCACGGTAATAGCTTGGCTCTGCAGCGCCACACTTTGGACAAGCGGAAATAGTACCGTAGACCTGCTGAAACCTATAGTCCAGACAGGTGTTGTCATCTGGAAAGCGTTCATTGAATTATTTAACCGTGAACTTCATACTACCCATTTATTGCAGAGGTTACATGTTGTCAAAGGATAATCAGCCTGATGATAGTTTCGTCGGCAACCATCTTATATTAGATTACAGAACTCTAGTGGATGAAGTTGTACGAGCGGGCTTCGCTGGCCGAGAGAGTTCGGCTTGAAACGACGTTCCAGCCGGCGTAGTTCATTTCGCTAACCACGACACTACCGTTACTGTTCACCTTTTCGACGTAGCCAACGTGGCCGTAGCCACCCCAACCACCACTGGTTTGGAAGACGTCACCTGCGCGCGGGTTGTTATCAACACTAAAGCCGGAGGCCATCGCCAGTGCCGCCCAGGTGGTGGCGTTACCCCAGTTACTACCAACTGGTCGCCCAGCGGCTGCACGTTTGTTATAGGCGTAATAGGTACAGTAGCCATAGGCATATTTATTACCAGAAAATTCGGCGCCACCATTTCCAAAAGCAAAGCCGACACTGCTTGAAATGGAAGAGCCCGAACTCGTGCCCGTGTATGCAGAGGTTGAAACTTCATCTGGTTTGACGCCGCCAGGGATGATAATTTTTGTGCCTGGTTTAAGGCCTTTCACTTCAACATCATTGTAGGCCACAATTTGTTCAGACGTGGTCTTAAACTTGCTCGCCAGGCTTTGAGCGGTATCTCCTGATTCAACTGTGTAAAGAACACCCGTTACCGGGAGGATGATAATTTTAGTGCCCGGGGCGAGTTCATTAGAGCTCAGGTTATTGGCCCACTTTATTGTATCTTGGCTGATACCATATTCACTGGCAAGCGACGCAACGGTATCACCTTTTTCAACAGTGATAGTACGCACGTTTGCAACCGAAGCAATGGCTGGCGCCACCAGTTGCGGTTTTTCTACCACCGCGGTAGTCGCTTCATCAGTTTTTGCCGCTAGTTTCACCTGAGCATCAAGCGTATCAGCGCGATTGGCTACATTTGGAGTAATTAACAAATTAGCTTCAACTGCGGCATTGGCTGCCACTTCAGCGGAGACAACTTCATCAATCGGACGGGCTTCAGGAGCTTGGAGGGGGTTTTCTAAACGGGCTTGCGGCGCCACATATCTGTCACCACTAGAAACGCGTCCCACAAGTTGTGAGGCGCCAATAGAGATAAGTAATACTGCAAGAATCGAAAACTTAATGTTTCGACTTAAATTTGAACGATACCGTTTAGTTTGCGTATCAAGGTGAGTTGCTAATGATTTTCGTGCACTGGATGATGCACTTACTACTGAGGTAACAGGATTGTTACGAATAGTAGCTCCTTGTCCGCCAGCTGGCGGACGGACGTCAGTGTACTATGTCTTTCTCCAGATATAAGCTGGAAGGAGATACGTCGACCTTATTATTAACTAATATTCTCGCAAATTGGTTTGTATCTCGTACGACAATTCTTCTAACGGTCAACCTCTGTTTGCCCACCTTCATCGATACCCTCATATTGACAAAAAAGCATCGAGATTGACAAACACAATTTTACTAAATAGTATTGCCTGTGTCAATAGCAAAACATAACCCTTCCCACTTATCCACATCTGTTAGTTCGTACAAGAGGTGAGCCCATCTGTTACCAAGATCACGCGTTATCTTTTCATTATAGCATACTATGTGCTAATTTGTCAAATACTACTAACCTGAGATCTCCCGTCATCCTGAGCACTCGATCGTAGTCGAGCATAAACTCTGTCGAAGGATCTACTTTCTTACTACCAGATGAAGCAGATCTTTCGACAAGCTCAAGATGACACGTTAACAGATCAGGGGGTCAGGGATTCAGGTTTACTACTGGAAGCAGGAGGCACAGTGTTGGCGCGTATATTCTTCGTGTTGCTCTAAGGTGTCTGAGAAGTAGGTGATGCCGTTATCTCCGGCTACAAAGTAGTTGTAGGTGGTATTGGCAGGGTTGGCAACCGCTTTGAGGGCGTCGAGATTGAAGTTGGCGATGGCACTGGGTGGCAAACCGGCATTTTTACGGGTGTTGTAGGGAGAATTTAGCTCAGGTGAAGCCGTTTGACCAGTTTCTGCGGCCGCGTACATGTAGGTAACGTCAGAGCCGAGTACTCGATCTTCATTTAGACGCTTGAGGAAGACTTGTGCTACTTTTTGCTGGGTGGGATAGTCGGAGACCTCTTTTTGGACAATGGAGGCTAAAATGATGCCCTCTTGTATGCTCAAGCCTTGTTTTTTAAGACCAGCCTTGATATCGGGTGTGATTCGCGCTTCGAACGTGTCAAGCATCCATTGCACTAGCTGATTGGCGGTGGTGTCAGGGCCAATTTTGTAAGTTTCCGGGAATAAATATCCTTCCAAAGGAGCCGTTTTGGGAACGCCCTTAAGCAGGGGGTGACTGCGCGCATTTGCAAGCGCCTGATCGATCTCAGCTTCTGTGTAGCCAGCTTGTATCAGTGCCTGCTTAATTTGAGCGAGTCGTAACCCGGGGGCAATCAGTACATCCACACTACTTACTTTACCATCAGCTAAAATGGTGGCAATTTCTGGCGTCGAAAGCTTGCTCGAAAGCCGGTAGGAGCCAGCTTGTAAATTCGTTTTTCGGCTTAATTTCACGTACCACAAAAAGGCGGAGGAGCTTTTTATAATCTGTTTTTCTTCCAGATCATCAGCAATTGCCTGAGAACTTGCACCGCTCTTAATGGTCAGCACATGATAGATGTCACTGTTAGTTCGCGGCCGGAGCTGCAGCTGATACCAAAGAGAGACGCTCAGTATGATTGCTCCCAGAAGAGCCGCCACAGCAAGTAACGCCAGGAGCCACCATGTTCGCTTTTTGGACACGGGCGGAGGCGGAGTTTGCGGTGGTACCGAAGACGGTACAGCTGTTGGCACTGCGGGGCGCGGCAGAGGTGATGGCTGTTCGTGCATGTCTACCGCCGGTCTTTCAAGTAATCTTCGAGAATGAAGGTAGCCGCCAGGGCGTCGACGTCACCTTTTTCATATGGCTTGCCGCGACCCTCTAGTTCTTCTTCGGCTTTTACAGAGGTCAGGGATTCATCTTGCCATTTTAGTTCTACGTTTTCTGGCAACGCAAGCGCCTTTATCACCGATTCCACCGCCTGTGTTTGAGCCGTCGGTTCACCAGCTTGATTACGCGGGTAACCGACTACAACCGTGGCTACATCTCGCTCTTTAATGAGTTTTTCAAGCTCAGTTTGAAGCAGTTGAGCATCAAGGGTGACGACGGGATGTGCCAGAAAAATCGGCGCCTCAGCTATGGCTACACCAACTCGTTTTTCACCAATATCCAATGCAATTATTGAGCTCATAGGTAGACCCCAAATGATATGATCCATGTCTTTACTGGATTCCCGATCAGGCCGGGAATGACAATACGCGTATACATCATTGGGCGGAGGTGTTCTCGTCAACTTCTAGTTTAATTTCAATCTTATCGGCGCCAGGTGTCGACCGAGACCAGAACGGTGAAATATTGATTTCTACACTTTTCACGCCTGGTAAGTCTTGGATGTAAGAGCGCACTTCACCGGATTTCTTCTTGGCAACCGCTTCAGCAATAGAGCCCGTGTCAAACTTCGGCCCGTACTGACCCACGGAAGATACTTTGTAGGTGGCGTTGGTGCCATCGAGCTTTATCTTTTCAAACTGGGCATCTTCAACCCCGTCTTTGTAGACTTGCTGCTGATCGGGGTTGTCCATTTCTTTCTTGATTGCCGCCTCATTAGCTGCTTTAATATCTGCTTTTTTCAGCGCCATCAAACGGTAAGTTACTTGGGCAGTGAGCTTGCCTTCATTGGCTTCTTGGCCAACTCGAGGCTCACTGGTTACTTGGTCTACGGTGGCGGTAAATGAATCGCCCAGCACCTTGACGTCATCATCAAACGCCTTTTCTAGTTCTTTCTTGACGTCCTCGTTATCTTTTTTCTTTAACTCATCAGTCGCCTTATTGACGTCAGATTGCGACACCACCGTGACTGTCTTATCCGTTCCGCCAGAGGTTGACCCAGTGAAAGAAGCCGAGATACCACTGGGAGCACCACTGACACTGCCAGACGCTCCATTGAATGATCCGCCGCGCTCAACTGCCGTAACACCCACGGGCGCATCGCTATAGTTATTAAGATTCATGGTGACGCTGCCATTAGTCACAAACACCTTGCCGCCTGAAGACTGGAGTCTTGTACCGGCCGGAATAGTGGTACCGAGTGCGGAAATTTGACTGGTTGAAAAACTGACGGTTCCGGTCGCCTTTTCACCAACATCCTTTTTACCGGTGGGGGTGAAGTTTTGGGTGATGGTTTTGTTTTCTTCTTGAACCTCAGCTCGGAAAACGTACGTTTCAGGATTAGAGGTGCCGCTGTCGGAAATGGTGGCTTCGTAGGCAATGTCAACAGGGGTGGTTTCAGCCCGCACTACAATGCTGGCTTTTGGCCGAGCAAGAAGGAAGATGAGGGCAAACAATAACACGGCACCGATGCCGCCAAAAATGAGCAGCTTCTTTTTAAAATTACCGAAGTTAGGAACTTTTTTATTCTTATCTTTCTTGCCTTTTTTACCCGCGGCGTTTGCGGCAGTGGCACCCGCGGCTGCCTTGGAGGCATCAGGTGGCACATCTTCTTCAAGATCGGCCACCAACTCATCAGCGTGAACTTCAAGCTCGTCACCATCATCGAGTGCCACTTTTGTGCCAACTGCTGCCGCAGCTGCCACACCGGCCGCCTCAGTTACATCAAGAGATTCGTCGGTATCGAGTGGCTGGTTTTCATCTGTTGGAATGTAGGGTTTTGATTGTAGATTTTTAGCCACATACATACCCAGCCCGCCAGCCAGTGCCATCAGTGCACTATTGTTGGTAACAATGACGGGCTGTTTGTCGCCGCTTTTGGCTGCGCGATTTAAAAGCTTGAGGTTGACCGTGCTTTGCAGCACCGCATTGCCTTTGGGCGGCACCATGGCAACAATTTTTTCATTACTGTTTTTCAGTTTATCAATAACAGCCGTGATGTCGTCTTCCACATCAATGTAGATGGTATCTTTTTTAAGTGGTGTTTGTGAATCTAAGCTTGCCATGTTGTTCAATTTCAAATTAGACGCTGAGGATCTTATTAAACTTTTCTTTTATCTTATTAGTGCGACCCTCGCTCCCTAATATGGTATCATATCCGACCCGCAGTAAGCCTAAGGCGGTAATGAGCGTGTGATCTGTTACTTCGCCCGTCGTATCCTTTACATCGGCTACTTGCGCCGGGTTGATAAGTTCAATGGTGGGGCGCCGGGTAAAGGGCAGGTCTTTGTACCAATCTTGCTCTTTTAAGGCCGCGGTTAAGGGCTTTAAGCTGGCACCACCGCCACACAGCAGAATGCGCTTTGGCAGGTGATCGAGCGCCGTAAATTCACTGAGCGCCAGCTCGACACCATCCAGCCAGACCGCCAGTGTTTTGTCGATAGCTTTAAGACTTTTAGCTTTTTCATTGCCAGAAAGGTCGTTCTCTAACCCAAGCTGCAGCTTTATTTTTTCAGCCTGGGCATAATCAAGATCAAGTTCATTACTGATTGTTTTGGTGAACGCCCGGCCGCCAATGCCGAACATACGCGTACCTTGCACGCCGCCATCGTCTACCACGGCAATATCGGTGGTACCGCCACCCACATCAATTAAAATTGCTGTAAAAGTACTTGAGGCGTCGGCGCCAATCACACTGCGTGAGACCGCAAAGGGTTCGGCCGCCACAGCAATTAAATCAAGGTCAAGCTGCGTGGCAACGCGCTCTAACGCCCCGATATGCACCATGGGCGCAAAGGCCGTGTAAAGCTGCATGACAATTTCTTTGCCCTGAAAACCGATGGGGTTGCTGACTTTATACGTATCAATGTGGATTGAAACAATAGCGCTGTTTACCAGCTTCACCTCAACATCCTTTTTGCCGGTTTCCAGCTCCAGCTGTTTTTGAGCGCGTTCTAAGGTTCTGGTTTGAGCCCGGTCAATAATGAGCTCTATTTCGGTAGCATCAAGTGGTTTTTCCGCATTGGGTCGCTTATATTTAATAGTGGTGGTGATGCCTTTTACGAGCTCGCCGGCAATACCAACAATTGCCTGACGTGGGCTGGCACCAGCCATTTCCTCGGCCTGCGCTAAGGCTTTTTCACAATTTGCCACCACACCAGCAATGTCGGCTACGGCTCCCGACTGCATATCGCTGAGGCTCTGGCGCGCGCGGCCAACACCAACCACCTCGAGTTCATCGTTGTTAATTTTGGCCACTACCGCCTTCACAAATTCGGTACCCACATCTAACCCGACAATAAACTTATCAGTGTTCTGACTCGGTAATCGGTCTTTGAGTTTGTCCTTAACGCCAGTGAGCTGTTTTATTTTGCCAAGCATAATCAGTTACGATTATACCATGCCTGAAGCCTAACCTATAAGTGGTAGTGAATCGTTGGTCTTCACTAACTTAACATGCATGATTGTCGCAAGCTCTCCAACCACATAGTCAACATCTAACTTAGTTAAAATTTCCGTGGAAGAATGGAGTTGTCTAATCGAGGAGGTCGCCTCGAGAGTCGGGTCTTCTGCGCTAAAATAATCTTCTAGTGCAGGCGAGAGAGCGCAGTTCAAGGCGCGGTTCATGTTAAATCGTTCGTACCCTGGCTCAACATCCTGGAGATGCCATGCAATCCATAAGCCAGTCTCATTTTTTCGTGCACCTATCGGTCTAGCAGTACCGTGCTGCGGCTTAACGTCGTCCAAATCAAGTCTCTGCAATTGTTCACTGAAAGAATCTGATAATTTTTTCTTACTCACATTACCTCTGTAAAGTTAATAGCAAGAGGAAATTATACGCTTTTTTTCAGTTATTGCAAGACTGCTTTGATGCGGCGGATGCCGGCGGATGAAGCTTCTTCTTTTTTGATCTTGAACGTTTTGCTGTCTTCAAAAAGCTGCAAGGTGTGGTCAACGTGGGGGCCACCGCAGATTTCAAAACTGAATGGACGTTCTTTTTCATCTGATTTTGGATCTTTCATAGAATACACCTTAACCGTGTCGCCGTAACGGTCGCCGAACTGTCCAAGCGCGCCGAGCTTGCCAGTAGCCTCTTTAGTAGGGTATTCCTTCCAGCTCACTTGAAGGTCTTTAGCGATCTGTTCATTAACAATTTTCTCAACTTCATCCAGCTGTTCACGGGTCACTTTTTCAGGATGACTAAAATCAAACCGCAACCGCTCTTCGGTAATATTAGATCCGCGCTGAATCACGTGATCACCCAGCACATCCCGCAGCGCCTGATACATAAGGTGCGTGGCAGTATGATACTTTTTATGAATCAACTGCTGCCCACCAAGCCCCCCTTTAAATGTTCCCTTTGTAGCCGTCCTGGAGCGTTCGCGTTGCGCTTGCATTGCAGCTTCAAACTCATCTTTCCAGTTATCACTAATATTAACTTGGCGAATCCCACACTCTTCAACGGTAAGCTCTTGCGGAAAGCCGTAGGTATCGTACAATTTGAAAATATCCGCTCCGTCCAAGTGTGTTTTTGAGTTGGCCATTTTCTCTAACTCTCGCAGACCCTTTTTTAATGTCTGGCGAAAGATTTTCTCTTCTTTTTCAAGAACCGACACAGTTGTTTCGTAATTTGCACTAACTTCAGGGTAATCTTCCCCGTAAATCTCGCGTACTACGGGAGCCAGCTGACTGACTAAGTTCTGTGTTAGCCCTAAATCAAGACCAAACTTTATAGCCCGGCGAATCAGACGTCGTAAAACGTATCCTTGACCGTTATTACTTGGCACCACTCCATCGGTGGCTAGCCAAACTGAGCTTTTAATATGATCTGTAATAACCCGGAAGGCTTTGGTATTTTCCGTATACTTTTTACCAGAAAGAAGCTCGATTTGATCGTTTATCGGCTTGGCAAGATCAATGGCAGATATGTCCGGCTTACCAAGAGAGGCCATGGCCAAACGCTCTAAACCAGCACCGTGATCAATATTCGGGGCTTTAAGAAGTTCGAATTCAGTTGGGGAATTCTTACGATATCCCATAAATACATTGTTGCCAATTTCTGAAAATTGAGCTGAACTAGAAGCTGGGTGAACCTTGCCCAAGGCAGGATCATGATATTCTTCGCCAAAATCAAAAAACATTTCTGAGCATGGGCCGCAAGGGTCACCAATTGGTGTCCCCTCTTCATTCCCACCACGTGACCACCAGTTTTCTTTGCCTTCGTAAAGAAATATTCGTCCACCCTGCATCCCGAGTTTGTCGCCATTTTCAGACGTTCCAAGATCAACTACCTTTGCATCAATGCCCCGTTTTTCAAATTCTGTCTGCCATAGCTCAATGGCTTCGTCGTCTTTCGAAATCCCGAGTTTCGTGTTGCCAACATAGACGGTTACATACACCCGCGCAGGATCGAGCTTAATCTCATCAAATAAAAATTCGGCCATCCATGGAATTTGTTCTTTTTTAAAGTAGTCTCCTAAGCTCCAGTTACCGAGCATTTCAAAGGAAGTCAGATGTTCACTATCTCCCACTTCATCAATATCCACTGCCCGAAAAACAACTTGAGAATCAGCGATTCTTGTCACCCCACCAGGATATTCTTCACCAAGCAGATAGGGTACCATCGGCTGCATCCCTGAGCCAGTAAAGAGAGTTGTCGGATCATCTTGAGGCACTAGAGATGCCCGCGGAACAATTTTATGACCACGTTTCTTAAAGAACTCCAAATACTTTCGTCGAATTTCCTGTGCATTCATTTTGTTTATTATAACAGATAAAAGCTAGGTAATGATACCGCCGCCAAGGCAGGTTTCACCATCGTAAAACACTGCTGATTGGCCTGGCGTGAGGGCGCGGATTTCATCTTTCAGTTTCACTTTCACGACGTCATTGACTTGCTCAATGAGACACTCAACCAATGGTGCACGATGTCGTGTTCTTACTTTGAGTTGGAAGTTGGAAGTTGGAAGTTGGAAGTTGGAATTAATCCAATGAATATCGCTGACTTTGAATTCTTTTTGCCATAATTTGCCGTCATTTAGATCCGTAGTGACGTAAACTTCGTTTTTCTGCATGTCTTTATGGGTAACGTAATATGGCATGCCGCCGCCAACATCTAAGCCATGGCGTTGACCGATTGTGTAGAAGATTGCCCCGTCATGCTGGCCAATTATCTTACCTGAGTCTTTTTCAACAATATTGCCAGGTTCAGTTTTTACAAAGTTTTTTAGGAAGTCTTTTATGCCAATTTGACCGACAAAACAGATGCCGACTGAGTCTTTCTTCTCGGCCGTGATGAGTCCCAGCTCTTTGGCTTTTTTGCGAACATCTGGTTTCTTCATTTCACCAAGTGGAAAAAGTGTTTTACTGAGCGCCTCCTCGGTCACTCGGTAGAGGAAGTAAGTTTGGTCTTTGTTGGTATCTACAGCTTGCTGTAGATAGAAGTTAGATTTTTGATTATTAATTATTGAAGAAGAAATTATCTCGCTTGGCTCAGATTGATCGACTGGATCCCCGATCAAGCCGGGGATGACAGCCTGCGACTGTTTTGTATTTTGGTTATTTGTATTTGGGGTTGGTTTGTTATTTGTTATTTGGGATTTGGGATTTGGAGCGTTAGCGATTCTGGCGTAATGTCCAGTGGCGATCAGGTCAGCTCCGTCTTCCAGCGCGGTTTCTAAAAACAGCTTAAACTTTACTTCTTGATTGCACATAATATCCGGGTTTGGTGTACGGCCAGCCTGAAACTCTTCGATCATGTAGTCAACGACTTTTTGTTTATACTCTTTTTGGAAATCAAAAATCTTGAAGGGGATGCCGAGCTGTACGGCCACTCGCTTAGCATCGGCTAAATCTTCACGCCAAGGGCACTTAAAACCAGGTAAATCCTGCGCCCAATTCTTCATAAACACACCAGTGACATCATAGCCCTGTTCTTTTAGCAGCGCCGCCGTCACTGAACTATCAACCCCACCAGACATCCCAACATACACCGTACTCATCAAGCCCTCTCTTTAATTTCAAGGATAGACCTTGAAACAAGGTTTATCCTTGTATAATAGGGGTTTTTAGAGGACATTTTTAACCACTTCACCCACTGTTATCCACCAGCCGTAGGGGGTTAGCCACCAGGTGCGGACATTCCAATTTTTATCTTTTGCCGGAGCGTCAATAATCTGGGCTTTTGGCAGCGCCTCTTGCAGCTCAGTGTGGGCACGTTTTTGGTGGTATTGGCTCGTGACTAGAATGATTTTTTCACTGCCACCAAGAATTTGTTTTACCCCTTTGGCGTTTTCTTTAGTGTCGCGCGAGGCTTCATCAATGACAATACTCTGGGCTGGTACGCCGCTCTTCAACGCCTGCTCCTTCATAACTTTGGCATTACTGGGGCTGCGCGGATCTTTGGCAGCTCCTGAAAATACCAATAAAGGAGCGTATTCTTGCTGATAGAGCGCAATTGCTTTGGCGGTTCGTGAGCTTGTATCACCACCACTGACTGCCACAATAGCGTCAGCTTTTTCCAGTGAATCTTCAGTAGCCAAGTAACGACCAACGCCAAAAATCAACAAACTAAACGTTGCTCCAATCGCTACTAAAAATAAAATAAACTTACTCACTATCTTCTTATTATACCAATCTTGATTCAGAACCACCCCACCTCGTCATCCCGAACTTGATTCGGGATCCAATTAATTGATTAGATTCTGAATCAAGTTCAGAATGACAATCAAGAGCGTTCCGTGAAGTGAAAGTCATTCTGATCTTGGTTATTTACCGGTGAAACACACTATTTATTATCTCGGCCGCTCGTAAAATTTCTGTTTCAGTAGTTGGTGCTCCCAGTGTTATGCGCAGTGAGCTAGAAGCTTGGTCTGAACTAAATCCGCAAGCCAGCAGTACATGGCTTGGCTCGTCACTACTTGCCGTGCACGCACTTCCGGTAGCTACCATGAGACCAGCCTCGTCGAGTTCCATCAGAAGGCGCTCGCCATCTGCACCCGGAATAATGATATTGAGATTATTCGGTAACCGCTTGATTTTATGACCGTTCAGGGTAACGCCTTTAATGTTTTGCGATAGTGTCGCAAAAAGTGTATCTCGTAATTTTGCCACTCTTTTGGCCTCGGTTTTTCGAATGGCTTGAACGTTTTGCAACATTGTCGCAAAAGAGGCGAGCGCAGCTACATTTTCAGTGCCACTTCTGAGACCATCTTCTTGCCCACCCCCGTGAATGAGACTCTTGAGCGGCACGCCGCTACGTACGTACAAACAGCCACTCTGCTTCATGGCGTAGATTTTACCCCCGTTAAGGGTCATTAAATCTACGCCAAGTCGCGACACTGACAGATCAAGGTAGTTAGCCGCCTGGCAGGCATCAGTATGAATATACAAAGGCATTTTATTGCCAGAGTCTAATCTTTGTGTTCTAACGGTCTTTACAAGCTCTGTAAGCTGTTTTATAGGTTGGATCGTACCAATCTCGTTATTGGCATACATCACGCTTACAAGCACCGTGTGGGGTGTTATACGTGATTTTACTGCCTCCAGATCAAGAATACCGTTTTTGTCGACTGGTATAATCTGATATTTGAACTGTTTAGCAGTCTCCAAAACCGATTCATGTTCAATAGCCGAGATGACGATGTCACCGTCTGGAAATTGGCTCATAACACCAGCAATTGCCAGGTTATTGGCTTCGGTTCCGCCAGCCGTGAAGATAATTTCTTGATCTTTTGCACCGAGCACATCTGCTACTGTGCCTCGAAATGCCTCAACGTCTTTTCTGACCTCCCGCGCTGCTTGGTACACGGCCGAAGGGTTAAAAAAACGTTCATTCAGATACGGCTGCGTAGCTTTGATGGCTTCATCGGCCATCGGTGTGGCCGCCGCATAATCGAGATAAATTGACTTCTTCATACCTGTTATTGTACCAATATTGGAGTGTCTAGCCTAAGGCCGGGGCTTGCACACCGTAGACTTGACGTGACACTTCGGTGTAGTAGGCCAATATGGCGTCGTTAAATCGTTTGAGCTCTTCACCGCTCAGCTTGGTGTATTGGCCACCATTGACTCGTTTTAAGATACCACTGGGGTCAATTTCGTAATTTACCGTGAACTGCTGGCGCTGACCATGTTCGTCTTTCCAGCTTTCGTGCCAGATCCAGGTGTGTCTATCTAAGCAGAAAAACTCGCGCTCGTGACCACTGGGGATTGGCCCCAAAACGCGCGCACCAACAAGCGCCTCGCGGCTGAGATACTTTTTACGGTGCTCATAACTAAAAGGCGCTGCTTTAAAGAGCATTGTCCATGAGCCGACTACTTGAGCGGCTTGCTTACCAAACACAATTTCGGTGAGTTTACGCAGCAAGATCGTAATCTCCTGCCCGTAAACGCTGGGCATCAGTGTGCATTTCACGTTGTTGCAATCGGTCAAACCAATCGGCAATCTGCGTGGCGCTCATTACTACTTGATGCGGATCGAGCTCAACTGCAGAAACTGCTACTTCTGGCGTGGTGACAGGGGTCTGGTCTTCAAACAACGCATCAATGTGAGCTCGTTGCAGGCGGACAAATTTTTCAGGGTTATGGCTGGCGGTTACTTCAATGGAGTCCGAAAAGTGTTCGGGCGTTTGCGGTTGTTGTTCTGGCAACAGTTGATTCATCTTCTCCTCTTAACTCCGCCATATACTTTGTGATATATATCACATTTTCAGGCGAGTTGATTGTACCACGCCGTGGCATAGGTGTCAAGAAGGGCGAATCAGTTTCTAACACAATTTTTTCAAGGGGAATAGTTTTAAAGATATCTTTCTGCCACTGGTGAGAGGTAAAAGTGGCAATACCATTGATACCAATCAGCAGCCCTCGCTCAAGGGCTTTTTCAAGATGGCCAGGCCTATCAGTAAAGCTATGGAGCACGCCCTTTACCTTGAACTGGTCATAGACTGGCCAGAAATCATCAAACGCCTCGCGAACATGAAAACTAACAGGCAAATTATACTTTTTGGCAACCTCCAGCTGCCCAATCAGAAGTCTCGTCTGTTTTTTCAGATCTGTTTTTCGGTCGTTATAGTAAAAATCGAACCCACACTCACCTACAGCTACTACCTTTGCATCGGAGGCCAGCGCATCCAATTGAACCAGCTGCTTATCAATCTCTTTTTCAGAAAGTTTGGCTGCCATGTGGGGGTGAATGCCCACACTCGCAGCGTAGTTTTCAGGGTATGCATGGGCAAATTTGATAGCATTTTTACTATCTTCCAGGCTGGTGCCGATACCAATAATCTGATCTACCCCGGCTTTAACCGACAACTTGAGAACTTTTTCGGCTTCTGCGAGTTTAAAAAACTCCGGATCATGTAAGTGAGCGTGGGTATCGATAAGTTGCATGCTTTTAGTGTAGCGAGTTCTGACGGTAAACTGCAAATAGCGTACAATGGAGGGTATGTTTAATTGGCTTTCTCAGATGGTAGTGGCAGTTTCAATTATGACGCCAATTGCTACAAATACGTCAGCAGAGTTTAAGAATCTGCCGCCGCAACCAACGCAAGATCAAATTGCATGTCACGACGTCAGCTGGCAAAAGCAGCATCTGGCTTCGGTAAACGAGATGCCAATTGAAGAGAAGCTGAGCACGTATGTGCAAAAAATGCTTCGGGATGGCCAAAAAGAAGGTCACGACATAGTTATCACCTCTGGTTACCGTACCTGCACCGAACAAGGGCAACTCCGAGCCATGGCCTGCGGTATTGGCAATTATAATCTCTTTCAAAAGCCCATTAGTCAGTGCGCCCCACCAACCGAACCAGCAGGCCGAAGTTTGCATAACGAAGGGCTAGCAGTTGATTTAGCCTGTAGTGGCTACAGTGTATTCGCCTACTCTCCTTGTTACACTTGGCTGAAACCCCGAGCCCACCTGTACCAGGTCCAGGAACACCAACTAGAACCCTGGCACTGGTCCACGACCGGCAAATAAACCTAATTTGATTTTTCTTCAATGCGGGGGAAGAGGACGCCGGAGTAGTTTTGGACGTAGCCTTCTTTGAAGATTTTGTTAATGACGGCACTGGAGGTTGGTAAGAATGGCTCAAGGAGCTCGGCAATCTGCAAAATATCACCGACACAAGCGGCTAGCACTTCTCTCAGATGGGTTTCATCTTCTTCTTTGGCTAGCTGCCAGGGTTTTTCCTGCTCAATAAACTGGTTCAGGCCACGAATTAACGTCCAGACCCATTCCAAGGCTTTATCAAACTGACAGTTTTCAACGGCGGTGTGAAAGGGTTCGGTATCATGACCCGGCGTGGGGTACTCGCCAATCACTCCCTGCTGATAACGGTTCACCATACTGGCGACGCGCTGCACGGCGTTGCCCAGTTCGTTAGCGAGCTCACCGTGGTAGACAGCATCAAAGCGCTCCCAGGTGAAATCACCGTCTTCGTAGCTTGGAATATGGCGCAAGAAGTAGTAGCGGAAGGCATCTGCGCCGTACTTGTTTACAATGTCTTCCGTTGTCACAATATTACCAATGGTCTTGCTCATTTTTTGACCGCCAGATGTCACGTGCCCATGCACAAACAATGTTTTTAACAGGGGTAGTTTGGCGCTCAGCAGCATTGCCGGGTAATTAGCCGCGTGAAAGCGCAGGTTGTCTTTACCAACAACCTGTACATTTGTCGGCCAGAACTCTTTAAACTCCTCACCATCAGGATAGCCCAGGAGCGAAATATAGTTCATTAACGCCTCGAACCACACATACATGACCTGCTCGTTGTCGCCAGGCACGGGGATGCCCCAGGCCAACTTCTTTTTTAGGCGTGAGATACTGATGTCGTCCAGCCCCTCTTTAATGGTGTTCAGGATTTCGTTTTTACGTGAGGTGGGGATGACCTTAAATTCACCAGATTCAATTATTTCCTCAAGCTTTTTTTGGTACTTACTCAGTTTGAAGAAGTAATTCTCTTCCTCTAATTTTTCATACGGCCGGTTATGATCAGGGCAGACGCCGTTATTGGCTTTGACTTCTGTTTCAGTCTTGTATTCCTCGCACCCAACACAGTACCAACCACTATATTTACCTTTGTAGATGTCATCACCCATCTGTTTCCAGAGTAATTGAGCTGCTTTTTGATGTTGCTTAGAGTTGGTTCTAGCAAAGTGTGTGTAATCTGAATTTATAAGCTTATGGGCTGCTTTAATTTCTGGAATAACTGTTTCAATGAAATCTTCGGGCTTTTTTTTGGCTTCTTCAGCTTTTTCGACAATTTTCGTACCGTGCTCGTCGGCACCGGCACTGTAAATAACGTTTTCGCCTTTTTGTTTATGATAGCGAGCTACGGTGTCGGCGTACAGCCAATCAATAGCATTGCCAATGTGGGGGGCGCCACTGGCGTACGGAATGGAGGTAGTAATGTAGAAGTTTTTGCTCATGTTCAAGTTTCTTTCAGATTAGATTTTAAGAGGTGAGGTGTCAGAAGTTTATGCCCACTCGGGCATCATCATTGCTACAGCCACATCTCTCTGCACTATCATATACTCAATAATACCACATCTGTTAATTATGCATGGAAATATCTTCGAATGGCGGCTCCGCTCACTATAATCAATCCTGATAGCATCATAAGCCAAAGTTGGCTTTGCCCCGTCTGAGCTAAACTGTCGTCTTTGCTTTCGTCCTCTGCTTGTGCGTCCAGCTCCGCTTGAGTAACTTCGTAGGCTCCTGAGTCGTAGGCAGTGAGCTGAGGACGAGATATACCTCGAGCATCGGTGGTAAGGCCTGAAACATTTACACCAGCATCAATGGCGGGAGAACCAGCAAGAAGAGGAATAGTAGGAACGTAGCCACCGTTATCGCTAAGGGTGCCAAGGGTGCTGGAGAGGTTGCCTATGTTGTTTTGGTCGGTGGGCTGGGTGAAGTAAGGCTGGCAGGTGGTGTCGTCTGAGAGGTTGCCACCGGAGGAGGACATAGATGCATTGACCGAGCCCGCAGATGAACCGGCACCCAAGGCAGGAGCTACATCGTTTACCACAAGGCAGGCATTAGCTCCGCCACTTAGTAGTATATTGTTAGTGCTATCGAAAGCCACGTTTGCTGAATCATCTACCCCCAGAGCGGCTCCGCCGATAGCTATGTTTGAAGTATCTCCGACTGCAAAACTTCCTGTACCCGACAGCCCTCCAATAGTTGTGTTGCGCATATCCATATCTATAGCTGAATTGCCATCATTAACCACCGCAACAGCGGCCACACCAACAGCAGCCGAAGTACCAGCATTAAGATCTGCAATAGTAACATTACTGAGCGTTGCCTCAATACTAGCCGGTGTTAGAGAACTATCACTAAGGCCAGTCAGAAAGGCAATCCCCATGATCTGTGAGTCGGCGCTGCTCAGATTAGCTACGGTAGTATTTGTGATGGATATTACACTACTGACGTCGTGTGTTGCATATACGGCGATTCCAGTTATTCCCCCCATAAGCCCGGGCCATGAAATACTGTGAATATAGACATCACGCAGCTCTGCACTAGAGACATTATCTAGAAAGATGCCGTTAATTAATATTGAGCTTGGGCTAGCATCCGTGCCGTCAATTTCGACACGCTCAAT
>CAYRKQ010000016.1:18581-22877 GCA_964424985.1 uncultured Candidatus Saccharibacteria bacterium
GTCTGAGACATCGTTGGCTTCAATGGCATATTCTCTCCATCCATTAATTGAGAAGTCCTGAAGTGTCGTGTTAGATGCATTGACATTTATTACCTTGGCAGAACCTCCTATTAAAATGGTCTCTCCCGTGCTTTGGCCTTGAATAATGACGGATTCAGTGATGTTAAGCGAGCCATAAAGTGTTAATTCCCCCGCAGGAATATTTATCGTATCATCCACCCCATCAGCCTCAGGACAGTCAGTATGAGTTTGGTCTTGATTGTTTATGTTTCCTATGGCTTCGCGGAGGGAGCAAGAAGAATTGCCAGTGACTTCATCAGTGGTGCTGACGGTGAAGGTGGTGGCGTGGGCATTGTTGGTAAATGTGAGGAAGGCTACGACTGAAACGAGCAGTAGGCCAGTGAGTTTTAGTGTGGTACGAGAGAGATGGTGCATAGGTGGGGGGTTCCTTTTCTTTTTTTAGCTATAGCACGCTGGGGTTGCTATGGTTTAACTCCTTATGCTTTTAAGTTTACCCCCCCCCCTTTGGTTTTGGCAAGGGTTGGGTTCGGTTTAATTTCTAAAGAGAAGTGAGTGTTATCATGCGGCCGCTTTTGGCGCCGCTGCGGCGGTGGCTGAAGAAGCGTTTGTCTTCTAGGGTGCAGATGTTTACGTCGTCAATTTTTGTAATGCCGGATTCGCTCAGTTGGTCTATGATCATTTGTTTAAGATCTACGAGATGCTTAACTTCTGTTTTCTGGATTCCTGCCTTCGCAGGAATGACGGAAGTTGGTACGGGATGACGAACTGGGTCGAGTTGACTAAGGTACTTTGGGTCAAATAGCTCTTTGGCTTCCGCTCCAAATTCATAACAGTTCTTGCAGATCATTGGCCCGAGACCTGCCACTAGTTCGTTAGCTGTGTGCTCTTTTAGTTTTGCGATCGTCTCGCAAATTATTTTATCTCTCAAGGTATGCCAACTCCCGTGCACCAGTGCCACGACTGACCCTTTAGTATCCGTGATGATGATTGAACCGCAATCTGCGGTGGTTTGAGAGAGTATCACATCTGGTGAAGTGGTGTATGAGGCGTCAAATCCTTCATACACCCCCGCCCTTTTTGCTTCGAGGATGTTGGTTTTAAATTGGTGGATGATGTGGGCTAGTTGAGCCGCTTCTTTCTGGATCCCAGCCTCCGCTGGGATGACGGCTGCGAGAGCACGGCGGCGGTTCTCATCTACATTACTATTAAGATCCCCAGTTCCCTTTTTACCGTTAAGTGATTCAAACAGCCCTTCCGACACCCCACCATAGCGCATAAACCACCCGTGCCTCACGCCATTATCATCTAGTAATTTAGACTTCCCATACTGCACTTCATCCATAGATCCTATTGTAGCAAGTGAGGGCTAGGTCTTAGAGCTGAGTTCTTAGATCTTAGAATATGCTCACCTGCTTTGCGCCTTAGGGTTTTCGCTCTGAGATCTAAGAACTAAGATCTACTCACGATCTATGTATTCTTGGCAGAAGCGTTCAAAAATAGCATTGGTCCAGCCAAA
Organism: uncultured Candidatus Saccharibacteria bacterium; assembly: GCA_964424985.1. GTDB lineage: Bacteria > Patescibacteriota > Saccharimonadia > Saccharimonadales > UBA7683 > CAYRKQ01. The sequence continues at coordinate 20,119 of CAYRKQ010000016.1, forward strand.
GCCGGTTTGGCTTGGGTACAGCCCTTCAACAGGATGTTTACTGGGGTTAACGACATTGTATTTTTCCAAAAACACGCCGTGTTTATTAAACCAACTTAGGTTGGTGGTTAGCCATTTTGAGGCAATTCGATGCGCAATATCGTGGTAGCCATAGTTTTCTAAGCCCTTGATAACAAAAAAATGAAGGGGCGCCCATCCATTCGGATACGCCCACTGGGCAGGCACTTTTTGTGGCAACGCTTGTTTTATCACCACATCTTCAGTTGTCGCGAGACCACCAACAAATTCAAATCGACTCAATCCACTTACCAATACCTTCGCCTGTTCTTTCGTAGCAAGGCCTGACCACAAGGCAGTGTAGGCTGCAAGTGAGGCTACTGGGCTTTTGCGTTTCTTTTTGTAGTCGTAATCAAAATAAAAACTACGGAGTTTGCTCCACATTAAGTCATTGACCGCTCGTTTGCGATGGCTCGCCTTTTGATGCCAGTGCCTGACTTGCTTGGGTTGTTTTAAAATTTCAGCCACTCGAGCAAAATCCATTTCATACTTATACAAATAACAATTAAGATCAATCGGCAGATAATCGAGGCAACGACGATTAAACCTCGTGGTCATATCCCAGCCACTTTCCGCCTCGGCAAGGTCGTTAAGCACATTTATGTCGTAATAGCGGCTGAGCCCTTCATGCACCCGATGTTCAAATGGTTTTGCTTGCCCCATCCAGACGGTTTCGTATTCTTTTTTTGCATAGTCAATGGCTTGCTCCAGCCAGCGATCATCAAGCGAATACGCTTCGTAAACGTCAAAAATAAAACTTGTTAACAGCGGCGGCTGACTACGGCCGGTAAGATACGTTTTGCTGGCATTTGGGACGTAGCCAAAACGTTTTATGAGGGCAAACATGTTCTGCAAAATACCCATCACCAACTTCTTGTGTTTTGGATCTGCGAGCAAGCCTTGCACCATAAAATAGCTGTCCCAATAGTACATTTCATTGAAGTTGAAACTAGATTCGGCATTGTGAGCCGGAATCAAATACGGATGAGGCAAGCCGATGAAGCTTTCGCTATCGCCCGGCTCGTAGCGTTCTAGGTTCACCCAGAAGTTTTCAATATATTCGCGGGCGGGAGCCACATCTTGCAAAGTCAGGTCTTTGTGTTTGACCAGCTTTCGAATAATGCGGTTTTTTGTTTTACGAATCATCCTTCTAGCTTACCAACTTAAACAGCCTGGTCAAATCACAAAAACATCATCTGTTTGAGAATTATCCTCAAACAGATTGAAGAAATGTGATTTTATTTTTGAACAAACGTGAAGGCGTAGCCGATTTTTCCGGCGCGGCCAGCGCGGCCGACACGGTGAGAGTAATCTTCGTAGGTTTGCGGAATGGCGTAGTTAATGACGTGAGTGATGTCTGAAACATCAATGCCACGAGCGGCCACATCGGTAGCAACTAGAATATCAATGTCACTCTTTTTAAACTTATTAAGTGCCCGTTGACGCTGACCCTGACTTTTACCGCCATGAATGGCGTCAGTTGCAAAGCCGCGTGAGGCAAGTTCTTCGCTGAGGCGCTCAACGCTACGCTGCGTTTCATCAAAGATGATTACTTTTTTAACGTCGTCTTGCACTAAAGCGTCGTGTAGTTTTTCAATTTTATCTTCGCGTGAGCCAAAATGGATAACATTTTGGTGAACGCTGTCGCTGGTATCGCCCGTTTTGACGGAAACCGAAACGGCATCAACCGAAAACTTTTCAATTAAACGACGGACTGGTTGGTCCATAGTGGCTGAAAAGAAGAATGACTGGCGAGTAGGGTTAACGGCGTCTAAAATAAACTGCATATCTGGTAAGAAGCCCATATCGAGCATTCTATCGACTTCATCAAGCACCACGACATTGACGGTATCTAGGCGTAGTGAGCCACGCTCTAGGTGGTCTTTAATACGCCCTGGCGTGCCAATAATAACGCGCGGTTTGCCACGTAAGTCACGAAGTTGCGGCCCCATAGGCGTTCCACCAATAAGTAGTACGCCAGAAAGTCCGCTGCCCTTAGCAATCGAACGAAGCTCATCTTCAATCTGCTGCGCTAGTTCGCGAGTTGGCGCCACAATCAGCGCTTTGCTATGTGGCGTTTGCATGAGTCTGTTAATAACTGGCAGCGCAAAGGCGGCTGTTTTACCGGTGCCGGTATTGGCAATACCAATAATATCTTTGCCTTCAAGACCGAGTGGAATGGTTTGATCTTGAATTGGCGAAGGGATCTCGTAGCCTTTGGCGGTGAGATTGTCTTTTATAAGTTGGGGCACGTTGAAATCGGCAAAGGTGTGGGTTGGAGTGTAATCTTCAACCTGTACGGGCTTTGCTTCGCGAACAAACTTAGCAGGGTCAATGTATTGACCACGGCCACGAGCGCCACGTGATTTAGTTTTTTGAAATGAGCGACGGTTGTTACCGCCAGCATGATAGGTGCGTCTTTTCGCACTTTGATAATAAGGCATTAAAAATGAATCCTTTTGTTATAAGTATTTAGTATTACGTGATTGCTTTTTGAACAAAGTCAATCGAATTGCTCAGATGAAGCCAATAAGTAATACTACTAAACAAAACTTAGGATCCATTAAACAATACTCTGTATTTTAGCAAAATTTTACGCACTTGTCAACATGTTTATGCTGGATCGCCCTCACTTCGTCATCCCGGACTTGACCTGCCCGATCAGACGATCACGTCAGGCGGGTCCGGGATCCAGTTAATTG
>CAYRKQ010000017.1:0-17845 GCA_964424985.1 uncultured Candidatus Saccharibacteria bacterium
TGAATCAAGTTCAGAATGACAACCCGGGGTACTGTGCAAAGTGTGGGTGGTTCAGTATTTTGTACCTGAACCCCCAGCCCCGATCTGTTAGCGTGTCATCCTGAGCTTGCGGGATTTAGGCTTTGCGCTGAATCGCCCTTATTTGACTTGCATGATTTCTATGCTTATAATGCATGGCTTATGGAGAATAATGTTGTTTCGGTTAATTTTGGAAGTGACAAAAGAATTGGCGTGGCGAACACATCATCTGGCAACCAAATGCCACAGCAGCCGGTGGATATGAATAGGCTCCTGGGAGTCGAGGCACTGGCTCAGGAGCTTAGTGAATTTCAAGATAGCGAGCCAGAACCCCTTTCAACAACCGGACTGTCCAGCGGTAAAATGGCGCTGCTTGCAGAGCTTTCAGAGCAGCTCAGCAGAAGAACACGTTAGTCAAAATACCGAATCAACTCTAGCGGACAATCTGGCGATCGTTGCCTAAAGCCACGATTTTTGTAAAATTGCTCGGCCCGGCGTGTTGAACACAGCAAGAGGGCATTTCTTCCAATAGATCTACCGAGGTCTTCGGCGGTCGCAAGCAGTTTTTCGCCCACGCCTTTTCTTCGGTATACTGGCAAAACAGCCAGCCGCTCAACATCGAGATGGCCGCTATTTTCCGGAACACTACAGCCAACCACCCCAATCAATACCTCCTGTGCAAACGCTGCATACACTACTGAACAGGCTGAACTTTCGAGGGGGTCAAAGTCAGCCCCGAGAAGGTCGGGAAATATCGTCGATACCACCGCATCAATGGCATCTTGCCGCGCATTGGCGTCATGCGTAATATCACGAACCTCGTAATCAACTGCCGTAAGTGGACTCATCTTCATATTATAACATTATATGTAGTTCTATGTCCATAGTCGCAGCTAGTCGCTACCTAGTGGCCTTAGACTCGTATTACTACATTCTGTTACACTGTCGGCATGAAACCGACGCTTTATTTAATGATGGGGCTGCCCGGAGCAGGGAAGACCACTATTGCGAAGATAATTGAGAAATTGACAGGGGCGGTGCGGCTTTCTTCAGATGAAGCGCGCGTGATGCTGTGGAGTGAGCCGAACTTTAGCGAGCAGGAACATCAGGCACTTTACGAATATCTCGACGATCAGACCAAACACCTCTTGCAAGCTGGCAAAAGCGTTATTTACGACGCCAATTTAAACCGTTATGAGCATCGGCAAGAAAAGTATGAACTTGCTAACCTGCTCGATGTAGACGTAATGCTGTGCTGGGTAAAAACACCTCGTGAGCTCGCCAAACAGCGTCGGATTGACGACGTTACCCATCACCACCTAGTCACCAAGCACGAAGACCCGGCCATCATGTTCGAACGCATCTCGCACATCCTTGAAGAACCCGGCGCTAACGAACCCTATGTAGAACTAGAGGGCACTAAAATTACCGAAGATTACATCAAACGAACACTCAACAAGAACTAGCAGTCGCGCCAATTTTCATCAGCCAAGACTTAGATTTATCAATATTTTACGCTATAGCGTAAAATATTTGAGCCACCTCAGCGAAACTTTGAAATTATTCAAACCACCCGAATCGGCATTAGCCAGGCGGTTGAAGAACAGGCTCGTTTCTACATCAAAGACAGTCCATTCATCTCTCGTCCATAGACTATACTTTAAAACCTGAAACTCGAAACTCCACCCTCGTCATCTCGAGCTTGTCGAGAGATCTAGTTATTGTGTAACAGATCAATCAGATCTTTCGACAAGCTCAAGATGACACAACAACAGGTCAAGGGTTTCGAGGTTCGGGTATACTTTAGACAATGGATAAACGCACACAGAAAAAACTGGTGAAGATTATTTTTTCACTTGTAACCATGCTCCTGCTCACATTCTTGCAGCAGCAAGGGGTGTTCAACACCGCAACCAGCGAAGTGACGCAAACTGCCGCGGAGCATACACCCGGCATGTATGAGGTCGTCAAATTTGATGACGGCGACACCATCATCGTCAATATGGAAGGCAAGGAAGAAAAAGTCCGTTTTATTGGCGTCGATACCCCCGAAACCAAAGATCCGCGCAAGCCTGTACAATGTTTTGGTAAAGCCGCCAGCCAGTTTACTAAAAACCTTATCGGCGCTCAGCGAGTGAGACTAGAGGCCGACCCAACCAACAGCAACCGTGATAGATACCAGCGGCTTCTCAGATATATTTATTTGCCAGATGGCACGCTGGTCAATAAAAAGATAATTGAAGAAGGCTATGGTTTCGCCCTCACCGGCTTCCCGTTCACCAAAATGGAAGAATTCAAAGCCGCCCAAGTCTCTGCCAGAGAAAACAACCGCGGCCTCTGGAACGCCTGCCAACTCGAAACAACCGCAAACGGCATCACCCACACCAAACCCGAATAACAAGACTAATCTAGCTTATCGGCCAGACCGACTATAACGCGCCGCAAGCCAGGTTCATGAATAATTAAATGTCGCTCTTTTCCGGCATTCTTAAGACAGCCTCTTATTTCGTTAATGCTGCTACGTACTTTGAAGTCATCATATTCTAGAGAGGTCTGCTCGTCTTCTAGCCAAGATACAATATCAGCAACTTGATGCAAACTCTTGGGCTCCTTGCCCGACAGCAAGTATATGACTAGTTCAGAAAGCTCTCCTATAGTACTAATCCGCTTGCCAGAGATGTAAACTGCAGGCGAAGATTCGTCCTCGTAGACCTTAAAGTCCAGACCCCATTGAGCATGTTTCAAGCGGTTTATTTCATCCGCACTTTCGGTAGGTGTGGCTGCTTCAGGTATGCCAAAATTAACCACTACCGGCTCACTACTAATGTTATCTTCCGGGACGGACGGTGAATACCAATAAACAGCGTTCGCTTTAGTGGATTCTTGATGAAAAAATTGGCCAAACGAAATGCTCCTAAGTTTTGGTCTAAGCGAAACAAAACTATCTGTTGGGAATTCCCCAGCAAGTTCCCGTGCAGTCATTTTGACACCTGGCCTCTCAATCAATCTTGCTATGATTTCTCGCTGCGAATCATTAACTCGCAAACCCCTTGCCTTAATCTCTTCAACCACTCCATCTACTGTGTGCGCAACTAAGATGGATTCAGTAGACGAACCATTCTCCTTGTTTGAATCTAGTGATACGGTTCCGTTTTCAATGGTAGCCGCATAAAGTGCCATGCTAGCAATTACGCCACCTGCTCTAAGCGCACTCTCTTTTACATTTTCAAAACCCTCTAGCCCAGTTGTTTGATCAATGATATCAACCAAGCCTTCAAGTAACACCACCGACTGAAGTCGAACCGCTGCAGCTATAGCCTCAGGGCTTGATGGTAGGTTTAATTCGCTCATATCTACACATTGTATGGAAGATTATCGGCTTTACAAGCACGAGCATTATCTGTCTCACCACTCGATGCCGGCGAAGTGGACTTTTTTGTGTTCATCTATACATTTTTGGTAGAGTTTTTCTAATTTTTGCATTTGGCCGATTTCGGTAAATTCTGCGGCGCGTTTTTTGGCGTTTTCACCTAGGCGTTTCCTCAGTTTGGCGTCATCAAGCAAGGTAGTGATTTGTTTTGCCATGTCACGTGCGTTATTTGTGGAAAGCAGCCCCGTTTCACCCGCAATAAATACCTCTGAGACTTCAGGGTCACACAAAATAAGCGGCAGCCCCGCGCCGGCGGCCTCATGTACTACCAGCCCCTGCGTGTCAGTAGTGGAAGGAAAGAGAAAGATATCTGAACTGCCGTAGGCGACATCCAGCTTCTCGCGCTCAATTCGACCCGGGAAGAGAATCTTTTCAGCTAAACCACGTGCGGCAGCGTGCTGCTCAAGACTCTCGCGATAATCAAAGTCGCCAATAAACATCAGTTTCACGTTTTCGTGAGCCCTCGCGACGTGCTCAAACGCTTCAATAAGAAGGTCGAGGTTTTTTTCTCGGCTTAAACGACCGACGTAGAGCAGAACGTGATCTTTCTTAGCAATTCCGTGATCTTTCTTAAATGTATTAATGTCAGCCGCCGAGGCTTTTGCAATGGGGTCGACACCCGTCGGGAGCAGCGTGGTTTTAGTGGTGCTGCCCCAACTATCAAGCTGGTGCTGCATTTTGCGCGAAAGGGCAATGACCGCGTCGCAGTCATTGTGCAACATCACGTGCATGCGCGCCACCATCTGTTTGTGCCAGGCTGTCACCGTACGTTTTGGCCGAAACACGCCCATCATCTTCATAATTTCTCGCGGCGTCATTTTCAGCACAAATGGTGCGGCTAAACTAAGGGCAATTGTTCCTGGCAACACGTTTGGATAACGCTCCACATAATGATACAAGTCAGTTGAGTACTGGCTGACCAGCGGAATGTTAGCCCGAATAGCCGCTGCCGCGCCCATCAGGCCAATTTGGCTGGGCGTGAAGAAGTGAATGACGTCGAGGTTCAGCTTTTTAATTTTTTTCATGGCTCGGGGAGGGAAGAAGACGCTGGTAAGCTGTTCGTCAAAAAAGACACCCTCCAGCGCCGGAAAGCGAATGACGTGATCATTGTCATTGGGTTCTTCGCCCCGAAGATTCGTCGCCGGAGCAAAAATATACACCTCGTGTCCCAATTCTTCCAGCCGCCGCTGCATAATCATGAGTACGTAGCTAATGCCATTGATAGTCGGCAAGTAGGTATCTGAGAAAAGACCAATTTTCATTACGTATCTATTTTAACATCCTATCTTTTAATTATAGCATATTTGTCAAGTATTTTCAAGTATGATACAATTGGTTTAAGCATAAACGCATCTGTTATGACAAAGAAAATAGCTAAAAAATCTGAAGTGAAGAAAGTGGTCAAGAAGCCAGTGAAAAAGAGCTGGCTATTACCTGTGAAAAAACGGTTACGCCAGCGCAGAAAATGGCAACGGGTTTTACTGTATTTTCTTCTAGCACTGCTGGCTATATACAGCCTGCATAAATTGGTATCTGCCACCATTCCAGAAGTTAAGAATCCAAACTGGGGGGTGAGCTTTTCGGTAAAGTATGCCGAGGAACTTGGTGTTGATTGGAAGAAGAATTTCACCGCGTTGCTTGATGATTTGCAGATTAAAAACTATCGGCTGATGAGCCACTGGGATCGCACCGAACCCCGTAATAACCACTTTGAGTTTAGTGAGCTTGATTGGCAAATGAACGAAGTGGCCAAACGTGGCGGCAAAGTCAGCCTGGCAATTGGCATGCGCCAACCGCGGTGGCCGGAATGCCATAAACCAGACTGGGTCAAGACGCTTGATAAAACCACGGAAGACAAAGAAATTATGGAGTTCACGCTCAAAACCGTCAACCGTTATAAAAACCATCCGGCGCTGGCCAGTTATCAACTGGAAAATGAAGCGGTGAATAGTTGGTTTGGCAGCTGCACCCCTGAAGATATTGACCAGAAACGACTTGAGCAGGAGTTTGCTGCTGTAAAGAAAGCCGACCCCAACCACTCCGTATACATGAGCCTCAGTGACCAACATGGCTTGCCGCTGGGCAAACCAGTGCCTGATGAATACGGCTTTTCAGTCTACCGCATTGTCTGGAATGAAAAGACCGGGCCATTGAAGTTTTACGTTACGTACCCCACGCCAGTTTGGTATCACCGTCTGCGAGCATGGTGGATACAAACTTTTAAAGACCGTGATATTTTTATTCACGAACTGCAGATTGAGCCGTGGGGGCCAAAAGCGACCGTCGATTTAAGTGTTGAGGAGCAGAATCGTTCCATGGCACCCAAACAAATTCGTCAAAATGTCCGGTTTGCGCGTAAAATAGGGAAACCAGAAATATACACATGGGGAGGTGAGTGGTGGTATTGGCGCAAAGAAAATCTGAAAGACCCCAGCATTTGGGAAGCCGTACGAACAGAACTCAACCGCGAATAATTGATTCTGCCCGTTGGGGTGTCAGTTTTTCAATTAAACAGTGTCGAAACTTCCAGATTAGCTCCATTAAAACGCTCCGTTTTTTACTGAAAGACATGGGGTTTCGACGTTTTCGTTTAATGAGCTATTGGGACGAGCATGAACAACAACGCGGTGTACATAATTTTGAAGAACTCGACCAACAGTTTGACCAAATTGAAAAATACCGTGGTGAAATTACCCTTTGCCTCGGCGTGCGCCAGCCAAGATGGCCAGAGAGCCACTGGCCACACTGGAGCCTGGAGCTCCCGACGGCAGAAAGAGACCAGGCATTAACAAACTTTATTGAAGTGGTCGTGAAACGATACAAAAACCGCTCGTGCCTTATCAGCTACCAGCTGGAGAACGAATTTCTTAACCGCTCTTTTGGCAAGCATGGCGATTTCAATAGAAAGCGTGTACAGACAGAATATGCGTTAGTGAAAAAACTTGATCCGAAGCGACCTCTTATTATGAGCACCAGTAATACCTACGGGATCCCGGTGCGGACACCTCGCCCCGATCAATTCGGCTTCACCCTGTATCAAACACAATTTGAAAATGGCGCCTATTCACGAAATAAAATACCGATCTGGTGGTGGCCTGTCCGAGCACGCTTGATTAAGCTCCTTACCGGAAAAGGCAGCTTTATTCACGAACTCCAAGCCGAACCATGGGGTCCAAAAGCTATTTGGGAGATGAGCAAGCCGGAACAAGCAATCTCTATGAGCACGGCTCAACTCAAAAAGAATATCCAGCTCGCCAAACAGACCAACCTCTACCCAATTGACCTTTGGGGAGGCGAGTGGTGGTATTGGCGCAAAGAAAATCTGAAAGACCCCAGCATTTGGGAAGCAGCAAGAAGTGAACTAGATTAACCCCGAATTCACACAATTTCTCATATCGCCATTCTTGAACTCAATCATGGTCAATATAAACTCCGACAGGAGCCTGCCCATTTTGGCTGAACGTCTGAGTCTGAAATATAATCCTGTAATCATTGTATTACGGTCAAATAAGTTGTATAATGTAATTTATTATGAAGTCTATGGATAGCACACTAGAGCAGTCAAGTCTGGAGCTAATGAGAGAAATTAATCATCGAGTACCGAGCGTTGAAATACGCGATTATCAACTCGAGGCTCTTGATGTAATAGTAGAAAACGAAAGGCAAGGTAATCGCACCTCCCTTATTGTTATGGCACCTGGGTTAGGCAAGACTACAGTAATGGCTGCAGATACGCGTCGACGCTTACTACAAACCCCCAGCGCACGTGGTCTCTTTTTGAATGATAATAACGACATTTTAAATCAAGCACACGACCGCTTTCAAGCGATTGTGGGCGAAGAATTTGAGTATGGTTTATTCAGTGGCGATGGTCGTAATTACGATGAAGTGTCAGTTTTATTTGCTTCGTTTCAAGTTATGCGCGATTGGCACCCTGCCTTTTTGCAAGATGAGTTCAAATTTGGTGAGGTTGACGAAGGCCACCACGCTAGCGCCGACACCTATGAGCCAACGCTGCGATATTTTGATTTTGAACACTTGCTCGGCGTAACCGCGACTCCTGACCGGATGGACGTAAAAGACATACGAGATATTTTTGGTCAAGAACGCTATAGCATGACACTAGAAGAAGCTATACGAAGAAGGCTGCTCGCAAGTGTTGACTACCACATTATTACCGATGAAGTAGTTGAAAAACGCGAGCTTATAGATGATTATGGCGATGAGTACCCTTTTAATCAATTGGATCGCAAAATATTTGTACCTATGCGCGATGACGAAATAGCACGAATCATTCACGAACATGCGGAAAAAATAAAGAACGTGAAACGCATCATATTTTGTAGCTCAATCGAAGATGCCATTAACTTTGCTGACCACTTTCAGCGTGGTGCCGCTTATCACTCCGAACTCACCAGAAATGAGCGCAAGCGCTTGCTCAACGCCTTCAAGTCAGATGGTATCGATACAATCTGCGCAGTTGATGCGTTTAACGAAGGTATAGATATTCCTGAAGCAACACAGATCGTATTTAAACGCCAAACAGGATCAAAACGGATATATCTTCAGCAGTTAGGTCGTGGTCTACGTCGAACAGAATCCAAATCACGAGTTCAAGTACTAGACTTTGTAGGTAACGCCGAACGACTGCTTATGATAGATAGAGTTTGGAGAGATACCGGAGCAAAAATCGACCCAGAAGAAGAGTTATTGCAGGCTTCTGAAATTGAAATGAGCTTCGTGCACTTTACCGAGCAGGCAAAACGTATACTGCCATTACTAAGAAAAATTGCCAGCGGTGTGTATCTAGAAGGTCAAACTGTTCCCTTGGGCGCTGCCCGACTCAGCAGACTTGCAAATGAGCTAGACATGACCCCAACGGCGCTGAAATCGATAGCAGCATATCTAAAAATAGCTCCGGAATCATTTCCAACTAAAAAAGGAAGCTTAATCCCGTATTTTACATATGAAGACGCTGAGCGGATTCGCCGAGCAAGCAAAACTATTTTTGAAAAACGTAAAAATTGACGAATTGGTAAAAAAGCGAAATAAGGTATTGCTTTTTAATACTGATGCTGATATAATATAAATATTATGAGTGACAGTGAAAAGATAGGCGAATTATTTGCTAGTTTAGAGGACGGCTCTGCCACACTTGCTGATGCAGACGGACTAGCGCTGCAAGTAAGTGATCAGAATGCTCGCTACCAAGAAGCTACCGACATACTGAAGGATGAACCTGAAATTCTAGAGCTAGTGCAGTTTGGTATTGCCGAAGAACAGGAAGAGACATTTGCCAACATTCTAGCTATAGCACCCGAGTCGGGTCGCATATTCGAAAGCCTAGGCAGAACATGCCTGGCTATCGAGAATGGTTTGAAATCAGCGGATGCCCAAGCGAGTGAACTTGTGTCTGCTGTAAAGAAGCAAGAGGCAGCGCTCGAGGAGCAACATGAATTGAAACAGCAGCAGGCTCAACTCAAAACCGAGGAGCTTTTAGCAAATGTCGAACGGCTTGCACCTCGAGCAGTCGAAACAGTAAAAGAATTATTAGAATCACGTGGTACAAGGCCGATTAGCGATCAAGAGATCAACGACTTAGAAGATCGTGTGCTCGAGCTAATGGATCAAGAGGATGAAGCAAAGCGCGAACTAGAAAAAATTAAGGCGTCTTTTTGCTCACTAGACGCAATAGTTGGTCAACTAGCAGTCAGCTGGGAACTACCGTTAGCTCTCATGAACCAAGATCGCTCTATTTTTGCAATACTTGATGAGCTGCCAGTCGACCCTGTACTAACGGATCATCCATCGAGAGATGTAAGGCAATTTACAGAACGTCACGTAGATCAGCCAAAAGCGGCACTGTATACTGCCATCTGCTTAAGCGAACATTCCGGTCAGACTGTTACTGTAGATCAGATTGCAAAAGCACTATATTCTCCAGAAGTTATCAAAAAATTATCGGAGTATCATTTGCGCGCCCGGGTTACAACCACCCTAGGACCAAAAGTTGGTGGCGAAAACCTCCGCGATATTCTTGATAAAGAAGGGTACGTACTTCAGTATGGTTGGCGAAGAACGCTCGAACAGAAGCCCGACGGACACGTTACAGTAGTTCGACGACAACGCATATACAGAGCGATACACAAGAAACAAGTTGTTGACTTTGTTGAGATGAATTCTTTTGAGGGAGAAGGCTATATAGATAGTTTCGAAGCGTTACGTATCTACGATGAGAGTGAAACAACATCACCATCACCTAGAATATCGGCAGAAACAAGCGAGACAACTGCCAAACTTGAAACCACACAAGACACTCACGATAAAATAGAAGATGAAGCTACTCTTGGTACAGATCTTTCTTTAACGAATGACAGGCACGAAACAAACTCTCAGCGCAAGGAACGGCTCAAAAACGAACTACTAGCTGCTATTACTGGATCAGCTCGATCAATTATCAAAACTATTGGTGATCATGGCGCAATTGAAGGGGGTGGTATCAAATTTGGCCATCTGAGAAATATATTTATAGGATCAGAAATCACTGATGATGAGTTCAGGCATGTCGTAAGTAACAGAGTTACACCAACCGACGGGTATTGGCTGCGAAGTGTTGACGCAGTAAGGTTAATGCTTTCAGTGACACTAGAAGATGAAGCTACTCGAGTAAGTGTCGGCAGTAGGCAATGGCAAAGAGTGGTCAATCAAAAAATCAATGAACTCGTTCAGCGCGAGCTCCGCGGCATAGAGCGCCGTCGCAACCTACAATCGCAGCAGTAACGCTATCTCCCCGCCAGATTTTGCCTTCGACTCCGATTGGGGCGGGGGATGACGCTATCTGACATTCTAGAATCAAGATAAATCAAGCTTAGTGCATTTTATGATCTGAAAGGTCGTATTCTTCTGGTTCAAATTGCTTGCCACGACGTCTGGCTAACTCAGCTCTGGCGTAGACTCGTATCATTTTGTGCCAGCCACCATGCTCCATTCGTCTGGTTGAAAGGTATACATACGGATGCTTGATGGCTACGTAGCCTTTTTGTAATTCATTGATTCTCAGTGAGTAGTCAAAGTCTTCGTTGTACTTTATAGATTCATCATAGCCGCCAATCGACTCGTGTAACTCTCTTTTTACAAGCGTAAACGCGCCAGGAACAATTGGATGTTTACCGAGTTTTGATGACAGCCGCTGATAGGCTTGGCTAAAATTGGTAAGACATTTAAACCACAGGTTGCTGGTTTTAGCTCGGTAAGCCACCGCTGCCAGTGTAATGTCCGGTTTTTGTGACAGCACCTTGAGTAAATCGGGGAGGAAATTGACTGGCGCTTGGTTGTCGGCATCGAGAAACAGCAACCACGTACCGCGCGCTAGTTTAGCTCCCGTGTTGCGCGCCAAAGATACCCCTTTTTTATCAGCCGCTGCAACAATCACTCCTTTTGATTTGTAGCCTTCAAGCAACTTTAAGGTTTCATCCTCAGACTTGCTATCGACGGCAATAATCTCTACCGCAAAGCTCGCTTGAGAAAGCAGCTGATCTAACAGCCGATTGACCACGCCAACCTCATTCAGGCAGGGAATGATGATTGAAATTATGGGAGTTTGCTTCATTATTTTTCTACAAAATTAGTTATTATGTTTGCAACTATACCGATATCTTCTATGTGAACAAAATGACCAGAGTGAGCCACCCGCTTTACACTGGCCTGCGAAAAAGCTTTTTGAAAGTCTTGAATCACCGCTAGTGAAGTCATGCTATCGAGATCGCAGTGAATTAAAAGTGTAGGAATCTGTATTTTTTGAGCTGCCGCCACTTGGTCGAACTCAAAAAGGTCTTCACCGGTTTCGTACCACGCTTGCAATGAATACTGCGTGTCGGCCTGGTGCTTTAGATACTCTTGGCGCTGTTTTTTGTCTCTTCGATTACGAGAGTGAATTAAAAATACTACCAAATTATAGATGTGGGCATGGATAAAGCGCTTAGCATACGGCTCCGGTATCTTCTTGGTTAATCCACCAACAGTCAGCAGCACTTTTTCCATAATTTTACTAAATTGGGGCACTGGATTAAGCAAAATGAGCTTTTTAACTCGTGAGTCTCTGGCCGCCAGCGCAAGGGCGATCACGCTACCAAGAGAGTGACCCATCACCACGTACTCACGAAGACCCAGCTCATCAATAAGCTGCATTAACGAGGCTGAAAGATCATCAATAGTGTGCTGCTGCAGTGGTGTAGATTCACCGAACCCTGGCAAATCGGGCGAATAAACGGCTACGCCTAGTTCACTTGCTATTGGCTCTAGACCGCGGTGATCGCCGCCATGCCCATGCACAAACAAAACCGGCATTTCACCAGAATCAGATTCATACACCCAGCACTGTATGCCAGATTTGCTAACCAGCTTATTCATCCCGTTAGAATAGCATCTACGAGCGCTCAGGTATAGGTACTGTCTACTAAGTTACACCCCAACTTCTAACGGGATTCATTACCATAATCGTACCACATGTTATACCGTTTTCTCAGATACGCCTTAGGTGTAAACGCCAGATGAAGTATACTTATAGAGTGGGTAAAGCCAAGAAACCAGCTGGAAAAAAGCCACTCGTTAACAGACGAGCGCGCTTTGATTACGAACTTGGCGAAAGCATAGTGGCTGGCATTATGCTCAGCGGCCCCGAAGTTCGCGGCGCCCGCCTTGGCCATATTCGTCTCACAGGCTCCTACGCCAACCTGAAAGAAGGCGAGCTGTGGCTCACAAACCTCAGTATATCCATTCCTGATACCGCCCGAGCGGTCGGTGAAGACAAAGAACGCACCACCGCCCGAAAACTGCTGGTCACCAAAAAACAGCTGCGGCAAATTGAAGAAGCCAAGAAACAAGGCATGACCATTGTTCCCACCAAACTCCTCAACCAAGGCCGCTTCATAAAAATCGAACTCAGCATCGCCAAAGGTAAGAAGAATTACGATAAAAGAGAAACTATTAAACGTCGCCAACAAGACCGCGAAACCAGCCGTGTTATCAAAAATGCGAGTTAATTTTACAATCATCATTGCCCAGCCACACACAAAAGGCGTAGAATAAAAGCATTAAAGAGGAGGGGGCATGGCAAACAAAAAAGACGAAATTGATGAAAAGATCGAGAAGAAACTGGGTGTCTTTATAGAACACATGAATGATCAGTTCGAGCGGGTACTGGAAGCCGGCCAAGGACAGACTGACCAAATAGTAGAGAAACTTCAGATCGTGAGTGATAAAGTAGAGCGCATTGAATACGATAGCTCCATGATGCGCATAAAAGTCGATGCCATTAAGTCCGATACTCGCATGCTTAAACTCCGGAGTGATCGTCAAGAAGATGAACAGACAAAACTACGAAAACGCATAGAAAAAATCGAAACCACTTAAGTGGCGACAGGAGAGTAAGATGATACACAATGAGCTTGCATATGTAGTAGACGAAAATGATAACATTATCACAACCAAAGAACGTGGCAAAGTACTGCCAAGTGAACGAGTGAGAATTGTGGCCATATGGGTAGAAAATAATCGACATGAAGTTCTGATAGCCAAAAGAGCCAGTACGATGTCGCTCGATCCTGGTCTGTGGGGTCCATCAGCCGCGGGGGGGGTGAAAGTCGGCAGCGACTATGAGCACACCGCTCTCGAAGAGGCAGAAGAGGAAATTGGACTGAAAGTCTCGCTCTCCGAATTGATCCCAAAAGGCAAGATGCTATACGAAACCAAGAAAAACGGAAAACGTATGTGTGGGGTTTTTACCATAAAATGTAACTGGCCAATCGAAAAGTTTAAAACTGAACCAACCGAAGTTGACGAAATTAAATGGGTCTCCAAACAGGAGCTCGCGCAAGATATCAAGCAAAACCCGCAAAAATATTTAGCGAGCGCTGATTTATGGGAACAATACTTTAACTAAACCCCAAAGCCTCCGCACTACAGTGTCATCCTCGGACTTGCCGTGCAGCGTCATCCCAGCGACCTGTGCGCCGAAGCTTTAGCGTAGGAGTAAGGCTGGGATCCAGTTATTTACTAGATTCTCCGATCAAGTCGGAGAATTACAAACCATGGTTTTGAGACTCAGACCTTAGTTTAGCTGACTTTTGTGCCGATTGAGTCGCCACTTAGGGCTTTGGCCAGCGAGCCATCTTCTTCAATGCTCAGCACAATCAGTGGCATTTTATGTTCCATGGCAAGACCAAGGGCGGCTTTATCCATCACTTTAATGTCGCCATTCTCAACCGCCTGCTGGTAACCTAGCGTATCGTACTTCTTGGCATCTTTATGAAGAGCTGGGTCAAGATTATAAATTCCATCCACCTTGGTCGTCTTAAGAACCACGTCGCAGCCAAGTTCAAGTGAAAGCGAGATAGCGGCTGTGTCGGTTGTAAGATAAGGCCGGCCAATACCGCCAGCCACAATCACCACGCGCCCACTTTGCAGATGCTTTTCAGCCAAACGGTGAGAGAATGGCTCCGCTACTTGCGTGGCAAAAATATTGCTTAGACATCGAGTAGAGATGTTATCTTCTTCAAAAATATCAGTCAGCGCCAGGGCGTTAATAAGCGTGCCGAGCATCCCCATGTGGTCGCCAGTCACACGCTTAATGCCAGAACCCGCAATTTGCGCGCCCCGTACAAAATTACCGCCGCCAACCATGATGACAATTTGCGTACCAGCCTCCACGGCCTCTTTCACTTCTTTCGCCAGCCAGTGTGCTCGCTTAGCATCAATGCCACTTTCAAATTCACCAGAGAGCTGTTCGCCCGAAATTTTAAGTAAAACTCGTTTATACATCAGATGAAAGTGTACCACAAATTACCAAAAATTCGATACATCTAGGTGCTTATGATTTGATAAAATTGTTTAACATGGTATTGTATTCTCAATTAAAAGGGATGTATCTATATGAGCGCATTGAGTGAAGTTGAACATAAATTATGGGTCGTTGAAAGTAACGGTAACCCACGAAGTGGAAAAG
Organism: uncultured Candidatus Saccharibacteria bacterium; assembly: GCA_964424985.1. GTDB lineage: Bacteria > Patescibacteriota > Saccharimonadia > Saccharimonadales > UBA7683 > CAYRKQ01. The sequence goes on from CAYRKQ010000017.1 coordinate 14,451, forward strand.
GCACGATAACAGGAGCCTTGGCAGATTCATTCCCAGGCGCAGCTCAAGATGAAACTGGCGCCGACTATCGTGCTGTCACATTCGGTCTACTTAGCGATGAAATTATTGATGCGCAAATGCCAGAGGATACAATAGCTGCCGAGCTAGCCGATGTCGGGCTATCGAAAGTCGCCAGCTACGCGGCGCAACGACACGAAATTGTAGCCGAGCACGGTAATGACGTGCTTTACCGAGAAAATGTTAATACCGTCGTTGGTCTTGTTGCTCCGCTTGAAATCGTCCGAAATGCCGTAAAAGATGGTTTTGCTAAGCGTGTTCAAAGAAAAGCAGAGGATCCCAACACACACTTCTTATTTGTTGATGGCCGTAATTTAACACCAGTGATTGAGCGTGTACAAGGTGCTGATCTACTCTTAAGGCTATTCATTGACTGTCACCCTTTTGCCGCAGCTAAGCGCGAGGCCCTGCGTGACGGAATCGATTTGTCTAATCCTGCGAATGAAACGTGGTTTAAAAAAACGTTGGCAAATATTCAAGCAAGAAAAGATCAAGATGAAACTCGAAAAAAGACCCCGTAAAAGTTGATGATGATCGTATTGATTACTGGCATAACAATAAAATCAGCGAAGAAACGGCGGAACTACTAGCCCGTCATCTTCTGATTCCATTTTCGCAAGCAGCGGCAATGCTTACCAGCGGCAAAGGGGACTTTCGCAAAGGCGGCAGGCATGGAGCTGGGGCGAAAGCGTTTGCCGAAAAACGCCAAGTATATTTCGATACAACTGAAATCGGTAAAACAGCCATGATCGCACATGCTAAAACTATGGTGGAGGAGGCACTAGCTCAACAAAGTGGCAACTATAACTCCGTCACTGATCTGTTTGTAAAGCCTGCATAATAAAACGGCTTACGTTATACTTGGGTGTATGAAGATCTACTCGTGGAATATCAATGGGATGCGGGCGGTGGTGCGAAAAGGGGAGTTGCAGAAGTTTATTGCTAAGCATCAGCCAGATATTGTCTGCTTTCAAGAAACCAAAGCAGAGCAAGGACAGGCTGAAATTGACTTCCCGCAGTATGAGGAATACTGGAACTCCTCTCGCACCAAAAAGGGTTATTCTGGCACCGCCATTTTTACCAAAATAAAACCCATTGCCATCATTAACGACATCCCCGCCGCTATCGCCAAGAAACATGGCTTAGTTGCTGACATCTACGGCCACAGCAATGACGAAGGGCGAGTAATTGCTGCTGAGTTTGATGATTTTTACGTGGTCACCGCCTACACCCCCAATGCCAAAGACAGTCTGGAGCGGCTGCCGTTAAGACAGCAGTTCGACGCCGCCATGACAGCCTACTGCGCTCAGCTGCAAAAGAAGAAGCCGGTTATCTACTGTGGCGACATGAACGTGGCTCACACTGAAGATGATCTTGCCAACCCCAAGCCAAACAAAGGTAAAAAAGGCTTCACACTTGAAGAACGAACCGGCTTTGACAACTGGCTGGCGACAGGCTTTGTTGACACGTTTAGGATGTTTACCGAAGGCAACGGCCACTACACGTGGTGGAGCCACTTTGCCAACTCTCGCGCCCGAAATGTCGGCTGGCGCATAGATTACTTCTTAGTCTCACAAACACTGAAAGATAAGGTGAGATCAGCCAAAATCCACGCCAACCAGCTCGGCTCCGACCACTGTCCAATAAGTATAGAGCTATTATGAAAAAGTTTGCGGTGTTTGATATTGATGGAACGCTGATTCGGTGGCAGCTTTATCATGCCGTCGTAGATAAGTTAGCCAAGCAAGGGCTATTAGAGGCTGATTCGCATGAGCAAATTCATCAATCGAGAATGAGGTGGAAAAATCGTGAGTCAAATTATAATTTTCGCGACTACGAAATAGAGCTTATTACACAATTCGAAAAATCGATTCAAAAATTAAATCCGGTAGATTTCGATACAGCCGTCGAGGAGGTGATTACCGAATACAGAGATCAAACCTACACCTACACTAAAAAGTTAATGCGCTCTCTTAAGCCCAGAGGATACGTGCTGCTAGCAATCTCCGGCTCTCAACAAGAGCTGGTAGAAAAAATAGCTGACTACTATGGATTCGACGCCTGTCTTGGCACAACATATCAAAAACGCTCTGAAAACTACACGGGCGAAAAAGACTTCCCAGGGGCAGATAAAAAATCAGCTCTCAAAAAACTCATAAAACAGTTCGATCTCGATCTACATGATAGCTACGCCGTGGGGGATAGCAAAAGCGACGCCGCGATGTTAGAGCTGGTAGAAAACCCCATAGCTTTTAACCCAGATGAGGATCTCTATGAAATTGCCGTTCAAAACCACTGGCCAATGGTGATTGAGCGCAAAAACATGATCTATAGATTAGAATATAAGAATGGATCATACATACTGGCAACGACAAACTGAGAAACCGCTCTTCGCTGAACTAGAGTGGAACAAGCCTGAGCGGCGCGACCAAGCGGGGAGGCTACTGATTGTCGGCGGGTACTTACATAACCTAAACGCGCCGGCTAAAGCCTATCAATATGTTCAGGAGCAGGGGATTGGCAGCGTCAAAGTTGCCTTGCCGAGTAAAACCAAAGCACTCCTTGGGAAATCTCTTCCGGCAGCCGTCTTTTTACCAAGCACCAGCAGTGGCGAGCTAGCGCGCGAAGGGCTAGATGAGCTTATGGAATATGCCAGTTGGGCTGATACGCTCCTGTTGCCAGGCGACATGGGCCGCAACTCGCAGACCACTTTATTACTCAGCGATCTACTCACACACACCACCCAGCAGGCAATTGTAACGCGTGATGCAGTCGATGTATTGCAAAACACACCGCAGTTATTAACCGACCGTGAGCACACCACGCTCGTCGTAAGTTTTGCTCAGCTCCAAAAACTCATGCAGCATCTCAACATTTCGCAAGCACTGACCTTTAACATGGATCTGGTAAAGCTCGTAGCCTTCTTGCACAACTTCACCAGCGATCACCCCTGCGCCATTGTCACCTCCCATCAAGGCAAGCTACTCGTTGCGGCAAAGGGTCAAGTCAGCACCACAAACGCAAGCCAAGACCTTTCTCAAACTCAGGATAATCCGCTACAGTGGCGCACCAAAGCCGCCTCAATTGCCGCCTGCTACCAAACCTGGAACCCCAGCAACCCCTTTGAGCCTCTCACTCATTCGACATACTTGCTAAAATAGATGTATGGCTGAAGTTATTGTACTTGGCGGGGGATGCTTTTGGTGCTTAGATGCGCTGTATCGGCGCGTCAAAGGCGTACAAACAGTCACAAGCGGCTATGCAGGCGGCACTACGGAACGTCCCAGTCAGACACCACCGGCTCCACCGGTGGCTTGATGAGTAGGGTCGCCTAAAAG
>CAYRKQ010000018.1:0-14625 GCA_964424985.1 uncultured Candidatus Saccharibacteria bacterium
GCCTTTTAGGCGACCCTACTCATCAAGCCACCGGTGGAGCCGGTGGTGTCTGACTATCAACTACCATATGCCATCTACAAAACTACTGTTGATCGTCTAGAATTTCGGCAATGGCTTGTAAATCAGCCTGCGCTTTGTTGATTTTTTCGAGTGATTCCTTCGAAGAAAAATTCTTTTTCGCGGTAGTGAGTGCCTTTTGGGCAGCCAGTACTTTCGGTTTTAACACCACAATAATTTCGCTGTCTAGTTTATTATCACGCTCGGCACTATCAAGTGTTTTTTTGGACGCTACATCTGGCTTTGGTGAGGCGGGAAACTTCTTTTTTGGCTTGTAGGCTTTGTTGTAGATCTCGTTCAAGCCCTGATAGTTCCCACGCACCAGAATCTGAGCCAGTGCTAAATCACTCTTGGTGCCGCTAAAGCTAATATCTTCTTGGTATTCGTCTAAAATACCTAGTGTTTCAGAGGTGTTTTTCATAACAACCTGCATGTCAGCCTGTCCGGGGGTAGATTTGCCTCCGAAGGCGACCCAAAAGAGTAAAATGGCAACCAGCAGACCGCCGCCGATCATCAGAAGTATCTGCTTGCGGTGATTAGCCGGCTGAGGCATCTGGTACGGGTTAGGTGCCGTCGGATACCCAAAAGCGGGCTGTTGCGGTACTTGTTGCGGTTGCTGCGGATTCATAAGCATAAGTATATCATTTGGTAGGTGGTAGGTGGTAGGTGGTAGACGACGAGGTGACTATAGTAAGCACGGTTCCTTCAAGCCCCTACTGCTTGATACTACATACTACATACTACATACTACTAGGGTATGGATGCGAAAGAGGAAATTAAGCGGAAGTTATCACTTGAGGATGTCGTTGGGGACTATCTTGAGTTAAAGCGTTCGGGGCGCAACTGGAAGGCTATTTCGCCCTTTACCAGTGAAAAAACGCCGAGTTTTATGGTGAGCCCGGAAAAACAGATCTGGCATGATTTTTCTTCGAACAAGGGTGGCGACATGTTTACTTTTGTGATGGAGGTAGAAGGCGTAGATTTTCGGGAATCGATGGAGATTTTAGCTCGTAAAGCCCTGGTGGATCTTTCACAGTATCAGCGTGGTGATGGATCGGCTGGTAAGTTGAAAAAGCGCCTCATTCAAGCGAATGAGCAGGCAGCTAACTTTTATCATCTGCAGCTTTCTAAAACACCTGCGGCACTAAGCTACATTAAAGACAAACGGGCACTCACACCGGAGACCATTCGAACATGGAAGTTAGGCTACAGCCCGGAATCTGGCAGAGAACTCTATCAATACCTTAAAAAACAAGGGTTTACTGATGAGGAGATGGCAAAAGCTGGCCTTGCTACAAGGCGAGCATCAGGACTGAGCGATATGTTCCGGGGGCGAATTATGGTGCCGCTGAGCGATGGGCAAGGTAATGTGGTCGGTTTCACGGCGCGTTTGCTAAAAGATGATCCGAAAGCTCCGAAATATTTTAATACACCGCAAACGCCGGTGTATGACAAGGGTCGCCAGGTGTTTGGCTTGCATCATGCCAAAGAGGCGATTCGCAAAGCTGACGCTACGGTGCTGGTAGAAGGTAACTTTGATGTTATTAGTTCGCATCAAATAGGGGTACAAAATGTGGTGGCGGCGGCGGGAACGGCCATGACGGCCGATCATCTGCGGAGCTTAAGCCGACTCAGTATGAATGTGCGCCTGGCGTTTGATGCTGATGAGGCGGGTTTGAAAGCGACGGAACGGGCAATCGACATTGCTCAAGACGTAGGGGTTGATCTAAAGGTTATCACGCTGCCGGATGGTGCTAAAGATCCGGATGAAATCATTCAAAAAAGTTCTCAGCAGTGGCAAAAAGCAGTAGAAAAAGCCGACGACTCGGTCACCTGGGTACTGAACCGTTATGAAACGCTCTACGATAAATCGACCGCTGAAGGAAAGCGGTACCTTTCAACGAGGGCGCTGGCTATTATTCGCCGTCTTCAGGATCCGGTTGAACAAGAACATCATTTGAAGATGCTCAGTAAAGAGCTTGGCGTCAGCGAAAGTTCGTTGCTTTCCAAACTGAGGCAAACAAAAACGGCTGCTGCTAAGCATAAAGAGGTGAAAGCTGATGTTGTTTCAGCCGACCACACAGCGTATGAAGATGATTTGCTGGCGCTGAATCTAGCCTACCCCGACGTGCGCGAGAGTTTAAAGACCATTGATACGTGTAGACTACATAGTGAACAACGAGAGATGGTAAAAAAAGTACTCAGTGGATTAAAACCGCACGATCAACTTAGCTTAAAACAGATTGAACACTTGAAATTGGATGAAAACTATGTGAAAATATTAGAATTGCTCGTTGAGGAAAAATATGCCGACTGGAATCCAGCCGACATAATGGCCGAAGCAATGGCCCTCGCCCGACGTGTCTTAATGCAACATCAAACAGAAGAAAAAAACAGATTAACTGAAGCAATTGGAGCCGCCGAAGCCCGCGGTGATCAAAAAGAGGTTGCTCAGTTACTTGAAACGTATCAACACATGCTAAAGGAGCGTTAACATGCCAGCAAAGAAAAAAGAAGTTATAAAAAACAGTCCACCAGATGAAAAAGTCACCGAGCTGATTGCCAAATTGGTGGCAAAAGCTGCCAAAAAAGATAAAATACTCGATCAGCAAGAGGTGCTCGATATTGTCGAAGAATATGGTAAGTATGAGCAGCTTGAATCTATCTATGCGGCACTTGCGAAGGCTAAAATTGCCGTCACCACCAAAGACGAGCCGGCCGATGATGATATTTGGGCGACGACTGACGAGGAAGAAGAAGTGATTGAACAAGATACCAGTTATCTTGACGATATCTCTGATGACTCAGTTCGCCTGTACCTGCGTGAAATCGGTAAAATCCCGCTTCTCACTGCCGAAGAAGAGTTAGCCTTGGCGCAAAAAGTGGTCGCTGGTGATAAGGGAGCCAAAGACGCCATGGCCGAAGCCAATATGCGCCTGGTGGTTTCAATTGCCAAGCGTTATTCTGGCCGCGGTCTTGATTTTCTTGATTTGATTCAAGAAGGCAACACTGGCCTGCTCCGTGCAGTCGAAAAGTTTGACCCAGATAAAGGCTTTAAGTTTTCAACCTACGCCACCTGGTGGATTCGCCAGGCCATTACTCGCGCTATTGCCGACCAAGCCCGCGTGATTCGTATTCCGGTGCACATGGTGGAAACCATCAACAAGTTACTCCGCACGCAGCGCCGTATGACACAGGAACTCAACCGCGAACCAACCATTGAAGAGCTTTCTAAAGAGCTGGAAATGGAGCCGGAAAAGATTGAATACGTTATTAAAATTAAGCAAGATGTAAATTCGCTTGATGCCGCAGTGCGCGACGACGAAGAAGATTCCGTTTTGGGTGATTTCATTGAAGACGAAGAAACCAAAAGCCCAGACGAAGCCGCCACCGAGCAGCTTTTGAAGGAGCAGGTGCAAAATATTTTAGCCTCGGCACTTTCAGAGCGAGAACTCAAAATTGTCAAAATGCGTTTTGGGCTGGAAGATGGCAAAAATCACACCCTGGAAGAAGTAGGCCATGAGTTTTCTGTCACTCGCGAGCGAATTAGGCAAATAGAAGCCAAAGCACTGGCAAAACTTCGCAAACACAAGGATGCCCGCAAACTGTATGAATACCTCAGCTAAAAATGTCATTATCGGAATTGGCGGATTGCCGCGCGGCGGCAAGGATAGTCTGGCCGAGCATTTTATAAATGCCGGATATTATGGAGTATCACTTGGCGATATTGTGCGCGACCAAGCACGAATTCGTCACGCCGATAAACCTGACCCTATCTCAGTTGCCAATATGACTGAAACATCTAATTGGTTGCGATCAGAAAAGGGCGCGGATTTTGCTTTAAAAATGGCTCAGACACAATTTGCAGAGGCTCTTACTGCCAATCCGGATCTAAAGGGGCTGGTTGTTTTTAGCGTACGTGCGCCGGCTGAAGTTGACTATATTCTGGCGCACGAAGGAGAGCTTATTTGGGTTGAAGCGAGTGATGAAATACGTTACGAGCGTGCAATAGAACATCTCCGCGAAGGCGAAATACCTATTTCATTCAAAGAATTCAAGCGCCAAGAAGCATTACAACAACGCCCGCAACCAGGCATTCCTGAAGAAGTTCAGATGAATACTGACTACGTGAAGCAGAAGGCAACCACTATTTTTGAAAATGAACAAACACTCGAAGCGTTCAACAAAAATGCCAAAGAGTTCATACAGAGTCTTTGACAGGTCGGTAGCTATAATTTACCGGTATGTCCCGCGGTAATTTCTTTGTGATGCTCGAGCAAGAGGACGCTCGTTATAATTATCCAGGTTTGAAAAATAATAATTGAAATCAGTTGAATATAAATTACATTGCCTCCAGCTGTCCTGAGGACTACGCTCGTGGCAGCGCATGCCGTAAGAAGCCAAAAAATATATTTTGATACCCGCGCCATTTTCTGGTGGCTTTTGTTGTATGTAATAAAGAAAACAGGTACTAAGTAAAGTATCAATCCGAGTAAAACACAGATATTGTGGGCGTCAAAAACGAATGCACTGACATGAGGCTGGTAAGGAACCCAGCCAGTGAAAGCAAGTAACAGTCCTGCAACTAACCCGAAGAACGAAGAGTGCTTCCAGTACGCATCAAGGTGCCTCATGAAGAAGAATATCAGGATAGCAACAAGCGTAAGTGTAGTGCCAAAAAGTAAACGTGTTGAACCAAGACCATACTGACTGAATGGTTCGTTCAGATCCGGTGTTTTAGTTAATACAAGTATGAGAAGCGTGACCCATTCAAGCCCCACCGCCACAAAACCAAAGTACTTAGTGATATTTTTCATAAATATAGAGTATACCATCAGTGGCATGTGCTTATGCTTGCGTTCCGTGTTTTTACTCGATAGCATGGGGGAATATGACAGCTGAAACAAATGTACGAGCAGTAGATCCACTAGGGGTTTACTTGCAAGAAATTGGTGAGCATCCGCTACTTACTGGTCAGCAAGAGGTTGAGCTATCTCAGCAGATTGAAGCTGGCGTCGCAGCATCAGCGCGCCTCGAAGAGCTGGAAGATTATAGTCTTGCACTTGAACTTCAAGAAGTTGCACGGGAAGGAGAGGAAGCTCGTCAAACGTTTATTAAGTCAAACCTCCGTTTAGTGGTAAGCATCGCTAAACATTACCCCACAACACCTTCTATGGAGCTCCTGGATTTAATTCAAGAGGGTAATCTTGGCTTGCAACATGCAGTAGGTAAATTTGACTGGAGAAAAGGTTTCAAATTTTCTACGTACGCAACTTTTTGGATACGGCAAGCAATTGGTAGAGCGCTTGACCAGAAAACTACTCTGATACGCCTCCCTGGAGCTATGGCCTCTGATGTCAGGCGGACAATGAATGACTACGGAGACGACGCAAGTGGTTTGCCTGCAGATGTCGAGCGGATACACAGGCTTACTACACCCGTATCCATCGATGCTCCTGCGGGTGAAGAAGGCTCAACACTCAAGGATTTCATTGCCTACGATGGTACTGATCCGGCTGAGGAGTCAACAGACAGTGTTCTTGCTGCTAAGGTACTTTCTGAACTGCCTCCACGTGAGAGCTTAGCAGTTAAGCTCAGGTTTGGTTTTTATGATGACGGCAAACTCCATTCGTATGAAGAGATCGCCGAATGTCTTGGTCTTAATAACGCTGAGCAAGCTCGGAGACTAGTAATAAGAACAGTTAGAGAGCTTAATGCAAAACATGCAAGGGAGTAGTTAAGTGATCAGTTACGCGTAATTAATTAAGCAGGGTATACTAGTACTATGAGTGAGCGGAAAAAGCTGGCGATCATTGATGGCAAATCCGTATTTTACAGAGGTTACTATGCCATGGGGAACTTAAGCATGGCAGATGGGACGCCGACAGGCGGGGTCTATGGTTTTGCGGCGATGAGTTTGGAACTTATGCGGAAGTTAAAGCCTGATTATGTGTGTGTGGCGTGGGATAAGCCGAAGACGAACATTCGAAAACGTTTGGGAATCCTACCAACGTACAAAGCCGGGCGTAAACCAGCACCGCCAGATTTTTATAAACAGATCCCCATTTTGTACGAAATGCTCGACGCCTTTAGCTGGCCGCTGTATGAACTTGATGATTACGAGGCGGATGACATTATGCACACGCTGGCTCTCAAGGCCGACAAAGCGGGTCTTGAAACCATGCTGATTACGTCGGATCTCGATTCGCTACAAAGCGTCAGCGAGTACACTCACGTTTACGCGCTTAAAAAAGGGTTTAGTAATATTGAACGGTTTGATATTGCGGCCTTTGAGGCCAAATATGGCATTTCAGTTTCACAGTTTCTTGATCTTAAGAGTTTGAAAGGGGATAGTTCAGACAATATCCCTGGCGTACCAGGAATTGGTGAAAAAACGGCGGCAGAGCTACTTCAAAAGTATAAAACGCTGGATGAAATTTATGAAAACATCGCGTTGATTAAGCCGACGGTGGCTAAAAAGTTAGAGGCAGGCAAAGAGCTGGCCTATATGAGCCGAGATGTTGCTGAGCTTTATGATGATGCGCCGGTAGAACTGGACCTTGAGGACATGGACGTCACTGATCTTGATGTTATAAAGCTGAAAAGTTTGCTGCAAAAACTAGAGTTTCGTTCACTGCTGCGTAATCTGCCAGATCACATGCAGTCGCATAGCGAACCAGAAGTCATGTCTTCGCTGGGGGAAGTAAGTAACCTAACGCTTGGTAAGGTGGAGCACGTTAATTCGAGCACCGACTTGAAAAAACTGGCAGTTTTGAAAGCTCAAAAAGAGGTGGTGCTGCATGTGCGCACCGCCGGAGCGGTGGGAATGGATCCGCGGCTGATTATTTTAGCCAGCGAGAAGCAGGTGTTTGTGGTGGACTGCCAAGCCGCCGGTGCAGATGTGGCTCACTCCATTGAGAGCCTGGCGTTAGAGTCGGTCATCGGGCATGATCTAAAAGCATCGTTTAAAGCATTTCTTCAGATGGGGATCTCGTTGCCGCCAATTGCGCACGACACCCTTCTCGGAGGATTTTTAGTAAATAGTCTTCAGCGTGAAACAAGCCTTAGCGATATGTTAGAGCGCGATCTTGGCATTGAAATAGATCTGGAAGACCTTGATGAGCAGCAACTTGCCGCCAAAGCTGATGTGTTAGCCTCCGGTATCCGAAAGCTCGCTACCTTTCAGGGTGAGCAAATGAGTGAACTCACTGGGCTTATTAAAGTGGCCGAAGATATCGACTGGCCAATTGTGCCCGTGCTGGCGCGCATGGAAGTGGCGGGTATTGAGCTTAATTGTCCGTATCTTGAAAAAATGAGCAAAGAATTTGAGGGCGAAATTTCAGACATTCAGCAGCAGATTTTCGGCTACGCCAACCAAGAGTTTAATGTTTCCAGCCCGGCGCAACTTGCAAAAGTGCTCTTTGAAGATATGAAGTTGGCCACCAAAGGTATTAAGAAGGGTAAAACGGGTTATTCAACAGCGGCAAACGAGCTGGATAAGCTTCGCTGGAGTCATCCGATTATCAATTTAATTACGCAGTATCGAGAGTATACAAAGTTGAAGTCCACCTATGTGGATGCCTTGCCAAAATTGGTTGATGAAAACTCGCGGTTGCACACCGATTTCCGGCTGACGATTGCCCAAACCGGCCGACTTTCATCAGCTGAGCCAAATCTGCAGAATATTCCGGTCAGAACCGAAATTGGAAAAAAAATTCGCGAAGCGTTTGTTGCAGGGAAAGGGCGAGTGCTTATCAGCGCCGACTACAGTCAATTTGAGCTTCGTCTGGCAGCAGCGTTGGCGGGAGATGAAGAATTGATTGAGCTTTTTAATCAAGGTGCCGATATTCATACCGAAACAGCTGCCCAGGTCTACGATATTAAACCGCATGAAGTCACGCCCGATCAGCGCCGGCAAGCGAAAGTAATTAACTTTGGCATTTTGTATGGCATGAGTGCTCATGGACTTTCGGTTGCTACCGGCATGAATGACCATGATGCTCGAGATTTCTTAGAAAAGTACAAGGCGCTTCGCCAACCAATTTTTAACTACACAAAAGGTTTAATTGAAAAGGCCAACAAGTATGGCTACGTTGAGACACTTTTTGGACGTCGGCGGCCAATGCCAGATATAAAATCGAGTAACTATATTGTTCGTTCGAGCGCCGAACGAGCTGCCATGAACATGCCAATTCAAGGAACTGAGGCCGATTTAATGAAGATGGCAATGGTTGAAGTAGACAAACAATTGATGGCGTTTGGGGGTCATCCTGAGCCTGTCGAAGGATCTACTCAGATTTCTCGACAAGCTCGAAATGATAATCGACCTGTGCAGCTGCTGCAGATTCACGACTCAATCATTATTGAAGCCGATGAAAAAGATACTAAAAAACTCGAAGAAATGCTGGTAGAAATAATGGAAAACATCTATCCAAAACTCCCCGTAAAACTAAAAGTAGACGTAAAATCCGGCAAAACCTGGGGCGATTTATGAAATTTGACATACATAAAGCCGCGGGGATCATTATTAGTGACGGGCTACTTCTCGTGCAACGCTCAAAAGGTAAAGAGTTTTTTATTTCTCCCGGTGGCTCAATTGAAAAGGGCGAAACGCCAAAGCAGGCACTTGTTCGTGAGCTATTAGAAGAATTTATGATAACAGTACAAGAAGAGGATCTTGAAGAGTTCGGTATCTTTTATGCACCAGCGGCTGGCAAGGAAAACTTGGTAGTAAGAATGGATGTTTTTTACGTTAAGCACTGGGAAGGTGAACCAACTCCAGATAACGAGGTTGAAGAAATTTCATGGGTGGACTCAAGCAATAAAGATGAGCTAAAACTAGGATCAATTTTTGAACATGAGGTGATTCCAAGGCTTAAGGAAAAGGGGCTTATCAGGTAATTAATGACCGAAAGATTGTAGCGAATTGCTGCAGGCTTTAAGCAGACCTCCTAAACGGATAAATAATTTCTGGACCGTGAGTAATACTTTTTGGTTCTAAAATGGGGGTATCGGCGTAGCCAAACGGCTGATCATTCTGCTTCTCCCAGAACAGTGCATAATCTACTGCAAGATTTACCCATAACGTCTGAGCAATTTTTGCCATTTCTATAGTTTCAGATGGATCTTTTTGTAAATCTGCTTTTCCTCTTGACTTTAAAAACTCCATCCACTCACTAGTTACTTGATTAGTATGCAGAGTCTCTTCTACTAGGGCAGCACTATCCAGTGGTTCATTAATGTTTTTCATGAATCTATGCCACCACACTCGGTCAACGACAGTATCAAGTAAATTAATGCCAATTGGTGATTCAGTGCTGCGACGTCGCTTGAGATAGTCCTCTTGGTCTGTCGCTCCGAGACGTGCCTGTTCGCGAAAAGCTCCTGAAGTGCACATTAATATACAAAACATCTGCCTAGCGAAAATATACGGATCAGAGGGGTGTTGGTGAAAAGCAGCGGTGAAATCAATAAGTCGAGAGTGGTGGCTGTTGAATTTTGCATCAAGAGGAATACGTGGTACGCCTTCTTGATTCGTTATTGCATCCACAAAGGCATCGTAGTCATCTAACACTACGTTATGATCTTTCCCGGAGCTAGCAACTTCTTCCCTAAGCCACCAATCAATGCCAGAAGCAATATTGGTAGCGACATGCAAAACCATTGGATTTGTTTCACGGGTTTCGGTAGTTGTTAGACCCATCTGTTCAAATAACGGGGAGGTGTGCATGATTACATGTTATCATATATCATATAAATTGTCAATACTATTCATCTGTTATACTTGCAAGAGTAAGGAGTTATAGAATGGATCAAATGATAGTACAACGAGTGGCATTTAAGGCAGTTATTGTTAATCAACAAAACCAGGTGCTGGTTCTTCGTGAAGCAACTACCTATGAAGAAGGGACAAACACTGGTAAATATCACTTTCCTGGGGGTAGGTTAGAGCCAGGTGAAAAATGGCAACAGGGTTTGCTTCGTGAAATTAGAGAAGAAACAGGGTATCGCGAAGATGACATAGAGATTAGAAAACCGTTGTTTGTTGGTGAATGGCATCCAGTAATTAAAGGTGTGCAGAATCAGATTATAGCGCTATTCATTGTTTGCAAACTGAAAAGTCAGCAAGAAGTAGAACTAAGTGAGGAGCATGACAGTTTCACTTGGCTTTCAGAAGGTGCATTACCTACCGATGGCGAGTTAATGCCGCCAGACGACGAAGTGATAGAATCTTACTTTACCACTCAGTAAAGGCGTATCAGATGAGCTCTTGATAAATAGATGGATCATGGACGCGGAGGTAGGTGGTGCCAGATTTTTTGGCTATGCTAGCGGCTAAGAGGTTTGCGGCGTCGCTCATACGGAGTTTGTCGCCATCTGGCAGAGGGGCGCCGGTTTTAGGGCTGGTGCCAAGGAATCGTTTGCGGGAATGGCCTATCATAACTTCGTGGTCAGTCACGTGTTTGGCAAACTCTAGTAGCTGCCAATTGAGGCGCATGGTTTTGCCAAAGCCAATGCCGGGGTCGAGAATGATGTGAGAATACTCAACGCCAAGGCTTGCCAGCTCGTCACGTCGCTCTAAAAGTTCATCTATGACTTGGTTTATGTTATCCACCGGCTTGGCTTGGTGGGCAGCTTGAATATCATCACCAAGTTCATGTGGGAGGTGAGAAATGATACAAGTAAGATTGTACTCGGCAGCCAGGCGCATCATTTCTGGGCTACTAAAGCCGGTAACGTCGTTAATAATAATTGGCGCAAGCTGGGCGGCACGTTCGATGGTTTCGGGGTGATAGCTATCAACTGAAATCTTGCCCGGATACTTCTCTAACAACTCAGGCAGTACCTTTTCAAGTCGTTGCCACTCTTCACTTGGTGAAAGGGGGGTGGACTTCGGGTTGGTCGATTCCGCACCGACATCTATAAAATCAGCACCATCATCCATGAGTTTTTGCGCCTGAGCCAACGCTTTCTTGGCATCTAAAAACAATCCGCCATCACTAAAGCTATCAGGTGTTACATTTAATATCCCAACTAACTTCATGCGCACTATTATACCTGTTCTGGTAAGATGAGGAAGTGATAAAAGAAATTATTTTCGATTGTTTTGGGGTGCTGACGCAAGATGGCTGGTCAGTTTTTTTGCAAAAATATGCCACTGATGAGACGGTTGAAGAACTGAGGTATCTCAATAAGAGTGTCGATAGCGGGCAGATATCATTCGATGTGTTTGTGCATGAAATATGTGCAATTACCAACACAAGCAAAGCGGAAGCAGTTACAATTTTAGTAAACAGCTATCATCCAGAATTAAAGATTTTCGAACTTATAAAAGACCTAAAGCAAAATTACAAAATTGGTCTAATTTCAAACATCAGCTCACCAATAACAGATTACCTCCCAACAGCACCGATGGACTTATTTGATGAGCAGACACTTTCGTATCAGGCTGGCGTGGCAAAACCGAGCCCAGAAATTTTTGAGCTTCATCTGCGTAAAACAGGCACAAAACCCGAAGAAACGGTGTTTGTCGACGATAGAGAAATGAACTGTGAAAGCGCCAAGGCCTTAGGAATTAAGGCGATTTGGTACCAAAATTTGGAACAACTTAAAAAAGATCTCGTACAGCTGGGCGTAAAAACAGGTTCGTGATATTTATCACCTGAACACAAAAATTACAGTAGTGTTTTTAGATGATCTAAGATAAAGCGTTTCATTTTTACAACAAACTGTTGACCTATATAACCATAAGCGTTTCACTGGAAGTGAGGAATATAAACTTTAAAACAAACAGGCATAACATGACTACTGGCGAAGTATTAGAAAATTTGCGTAGAGACACAGAAAACCTGCACCAGGGTTCGGGTATTCCAAGAATTGCCAAGAAAGGAGAGTATTATCTTCATGCTGGCGAGTCCGGGAGAAAACCACCAGAGTCACCATTCTGGCCTCAGCACCTGAAGGACGCCGAAAAGTATAGCTATGCAATATCAGCCTTCGCTGGCGGCGCAGTAGCTCTTGAGAACGTTCGTTCCCGGGCAGGCGAAGTGGTTGGTCTGGCTGTAAATACTGATCCACAGCCTGCTATATTACCAGATAGTCATTTTGATTTTGATACTGATTTTAACAGGGGCAGAGTGCAAGTAGCAGAAACTGAAGAATTAGCAGTTGACCACGTTAGTGCAGATAGGCTTGCAGTCGATGCCTTGAGTAAGGTGTTTTCTCACGTGCCAGCCGATCTGTCTGCAGCTGCCTAGGTTTTCCATCTGTTAGAATTAATGTATGCCAGAATTACCTGAGGTTGAAACCGTTCGTCGTGGACTTACGGCGCTGCTTATTGGGCATACGGTGAAAGCCGTGTCGTCTGATACGGAAAAGAGTTTTCCGAATGCGCCGGCTGATGTGGAGCAGTTTGTCGTTGGTGCAAAAGTTATAGACATTCGACGGCGGGCGAAGGTGCTCTTAATTGACCTTTCTTCTGACTACACGCTTGTTATTCATCTCAAGATGACGGGGCAGCTTGTATATGTGAAAGCACCAAATAACAAACTCCAAATAACAAATAATAACCGAAATTCGAATGATCAAAATTCTAAACAAACCTCACCTGGTTGTCATTCCCGCGTAGGCGGGAATCCAGTACAAAACTTCGAGCGAAGCGAGGCAGCTGGTGGTTTGGAATTTGGTGCTCGTGATTTGGGATTTTCCGAGTCAGAGACTCGGTTTGGGGCGGGTCATCCGAGCGATTCGTTAGTTGGCGATTTGCCTGATCGTTCAACCCGTGTTGAATTCACGCTGGATAAGGGCGCGAAACTTTTTTTCAATGATCAGCGCAAGTTTGGGTGGGTAAAACTGTACCCGACGATCGAGGTGCCAAATATTGATTTCATGAAGAAGGTTGGCCCCGAGCCACTGGAAAAAGAATTTCGATTTTCGAACTTTGACGCTCGCATACAGAAGAGGAAGAATTCAATTATCAAGGCCGTTTTATTAGATCAAACGGTGATCGCCGGAGTGGGGAACATATATGCAGATGAGGCACTGTGGGGGGCTAAAATCCATCCAGCGACAAAGGTGGCCAATATTCCAAAATCAAAAGCCAAAAACCTCTATGCTGAGCTGCGGTACGTGCTGGAACTTTCAATTGAAAAAGGCGGATCTTCAGATAAAAACTATGTCAACGCTGAAGGTAAAAAAGGCAGCTACATAAGCTTCGCCCGCGTCTTCAGAAAAGAGGGCACCCCCTGCCCACGCCACCCCGCCCAGTTAATAGAAAAAATCCGCGTAGCCAGCCGCGGCACCCACATCTGCCCAAAATGCCAAACACTGTAACTATATTGACAAACTAGCAATAATTTGCTATACTGTGAGTGTAAGGTAAAAATAAACACATAGATCATATGACTGAAGCATTACAAACACGAACCGAACACTCTCGCAGTCTTGAGGATGCCGAGAAGTATAGGGCACTGGAAACCTTACAAGAGGTCGGTTTACTTATACCGCTCAGCGAGGTTGAATCATTTCATGGCCGTGTTGGGGGGGGTAGAGAGGATGAATGGACGATTGATCCAGCATTTGCGAATGGCAGTAACGACAGCGGTAACTACAATGTTAACAGCCGGCCAACGCTCTATACGGGCGAAAAGGAAGTTGCTACACAGTTTGCTCGGGAGCGAACAGCCGAATTAGCGCGCCCACAGTATAATGAGTACTTTAGACAACAAGTGAGAGATGCTACGGATACAGAGAAAGAATCATTAGTAGCATTGCTGAACCAGGCAGAGCATCAGCAATGGGAAACATGGCGAAGCAACCCAAGCGTTATTACACCCGAACAACCAAAGCAATATGCGATTGCAGACTTGAATGATCCAAACGTGCACAGGAGGGCTGCCCATTTACTGGAACTTGATACTCAGCAAGAAATTAAAAATGAATTATGGCAGGGTATCACTAGTAAGCTTCGGGCTGAAATCCATGATATTGTTTCCCAAGATAGCGATGCAATGGTGCTAGATTTGAACTTTAATCCTGACCAACTCAGCGAAGTCGATACTGAACGCTACAAAAAAGCCCTGGTATCTCTACTGCTTCCTGTCACCGAAGGATCCCCGGTTGCATTTGACCATCGTGATGTACTTCCTCAATATGTTGATGCAATGCAAGAAAGGGAAGGGCGGGGTGTTGTCCATACTGCAGAGGTTGCTGAAATTGCTCATAGAGCCGGAATAGATGAGGATCTAGTGCTGCAGCTTGTCAGCGGGTTTAATGCTCGGCTGGTAGCAGCCATTAGGCCTTCATATTTAGCAAGTAAGCTTATTGGGAGCGCTGATGATATTGTAGTCGACAAGGTCAGTGTCAGTGCGGCCGGAGAACAGCAAGAAGTGCCACTCAACCTCGAGTATGCGCAGCGATACTTCAGAAGCGCCCATATCGTGGGAGTAAGTCAAAGTATCAATTCCGCTACACTTGCTCGAAATATTACCTCTGTTTCTCTTTTTGATCTGGAAAAGGTTACTACCGACGCTGGTTTTGCAACTGAGCGTACGAATACACAGGCTCGAC
>CAYRKQ010000018.1:14635-16448 GCA_964424985.1 uncultured Candidatus Saccharibacteria bacterium
CAATACAACCCATAGGTTATTGCGACTGCTTGAAGACCCGCACGCGAAACCGGCGAATCTTGTAGCAGAAGCCCGTAAAGTAGAGGGTTTTGAGGAAATATTTGCTGCTGACACGGGTAACTGGGAAGGATTCACATTGGCCGAACACACTGAAACAGTTCTTCGTAACTTTGATGAAAACTATGCTGATACAATCCCAGTAGAACTCATTGGTCCCATGCGCTTGGCTATCATTGCGCATGATTTAGGCAAGCCTGTGGCTGCTGCTGAGAGACAAAAGCACGCCCAACAAGAATTTAATATGCGCTACGCTCGTGAATTTTTTGACAAACTTGGCATTGACAAACGGTTGAGTACTTTGCTGAGTGCAGTGTTAGGTGAGGGTGAAGAACATGCGTTTCAAATCAATATTCGCAAGGTAGGTAAGCCGGCTGATCGGGCAATGCAAACATTTGCGACAGATGTTCTGCAAGAAGTGTATGGCAAAGAGATCACTCCGGAGCAGGTTAACGGGTTTATAGAAATGTGCTCAATGCTGCAACTCTGCGATGGCGGTGCCTACACAAGCATGGCGGTTACCAGAAAAGAAGGCGGAGTGAGGTATCGTAATGCCCCCTCCTTCAATGATAGTTTTGCTCAGCCTGTTGGCTTTGGGAAGAGAGGCATCCGCCTGCGTGAAGTTGGAGCCCAGGGTGCATCTCCTGATCTTACTCCGAAAGATTCGAATGCCCCAAAATCGCGAGTTAGAGTTTCGAGACGAGGCTCCGGACATAAAACTCCTGTAATTACTGGATAGAAATAGCTGATATAATAGCCTTTAACAAGGAGTTGTCATGGCAAAATTTGGTGGTAGTATCTGGCAGTATCTGAGACAGCCGTGGCGGCTTGCTGTGCCGTTTAAGCGCTTTGGTTTATTTTTAGTCTTGCTTGGCCTTGCAATGGCTGGTTACTACTGGGCAATACGCAATGTCAGTGCTGGCAAGAACATTATTTTAAGTCTGGTTATCATTTGGGTGGCGACAGCGTACTACCTTCTTCCGCGTCTTCACAGGTTACTGACCCGTATTTACGTACCAAATTATTTTATTGGTAGGGCTCGAACAGCTGATGGGCTTTTGGCCGACCCAGTAAACCTAGCACTTCGTGGCACTAAGCCACAACTTAAAAAAGCTATGAGCCAAGCAGGATGGGAGTTGGCCGACCAAATTACTCTCCGAAGTTCGTGGGAAATTGTTCGTTCAACACTCAGAAAAAAGAGTTATCCAAGCGCACCAGTAAGTGACCTTTTCGTATTTGGCCGAAAGCAAGAATTGGCGTATCAAAAAGAAGTTGATGGCAACCCCGCAAAGCGTCATCACATACGGTTTTGGAGACTCCCAAGAAACATGTACCTGCCAGGTGGCTACAGAGTCGACTGGGTGGCAGCGGCTACCTATGATGATGCTGTTGGCTTTTCTTTGTTTACTTTGCAAGTGACGCATACCATTGATGGTGATGTCGACGCCGAGCGGGATTTTGTGGTAGATACCCTGCGGGCGACCAAAAGCATACGTAAAATTCAGAAAATTGAACATTTTTTCCCAAAATATAGTCATCATAACGGTGGTGGTAACACCTTTTTCACCGATGGTTCAATGGTGATTGTTGACCTAAAGGATATCCAAAAATGATAACTATTTTGACTGGCGCCAACTCATTTACTCGTGGGGCTGCACTTCGTGATGCAACAAAAGAGTTCGCCACAACATATGGTGCTGAACATATAGAACGAGTGAGCGGCGAGAGTCTGGAGCTAAAAGATCTGCCGAGTTTG
>CAYRKQ010000019.1:0-14807 GCA_964424985.1 uncultured Candidatus Saccharibacteria bacterium
TTTAGGCGACCCTACTCATCAAGCCACCGGTGGAGCCGGTGGTGTCTGACTCGGCGCTCTCTCGAGTTGTTGATATATATTCTCCAAAGTGTCCTTTGATTTCTTGCTGGCCAATCCCCCCACAAATTTCAGATATTGTATGTGCATGCTTCTGAATTGATTTATATAATTCTTGGGTCTTTTCCGTAGCTGCGTGGTCATCACCACCAACAACAATGCGGTCGAAAAGAAGGGTGTCATGTACGGCCGTTCCTTCACGCAGGAATTCTGGGTTTGAAACATAACTAACATTTGACGGCAGTACCTCCGCCACTTTTTTACCGGTACCCACCGGAACGGTACTTTTTTGTACGTAAATTGCTCCTTGCTTGAGAAAAGGGGTGGCACTTTTTGCTGCTGAAAATACATATTCTAAATTAGAGCTACCATCAGGGTTGTCTGGGGTTCCAACGCAGGAGATTACGATATCTGCGTCAGAAATAGCCTCTTCATAGCTAGAAGTGGCGCGTAAACTGTGTTTGTGTATGCCTGAGGAGATAAGCTGGTCTAAGCCAACTTCGTAAAAAGGCGACTTGCCACTATTGATAACTTCAACCTTAGCATCGTCAATATCAAGTGCGACAACACGGTAGCCAGCGTTAGCTAAAAATGCTGCAGTTGTGGTGCCTACGTAACCGCTGCCAATGACGGCAACTTTTTTTATACTACCCTTCATCAATAGTGCTATTATATCGTTTTACCGCTGATTAGACCATAACTGAGGTATAATGAGGTTGTTTAATGTCAGAAACGTTCAAACAAATTACCAGTCGTTTGTATGGTTGGCTTCGTTCAACCAGTTTCTTTGTCTTCACGCTTGTATTGTTTACAGCTCATGCCCTTTGGCTTGCGCTCAGTTCAAATTTGCTGCCGTATGACGAGTATTACCATATTGCACTCATAAAACTCTATGCCACTCAGTGGTCGCCATTTATTACCTCGCAGCCAGTCGAGGGGGTGTTTTATGGTGATGCCACACGACTGCATTCGTACGTCTATCACTTTTTAATGAGCTATCCATACAGAATTCTTAGTAGCTTCATTGAAAGCGAAGAAGTAATAATAATTTTGCTGCGCGTGCTTAATATTGCAATGGTAATTGGGGGGGTCTACTTATTTAGGAGACTGTTCTTGCGAGCTGGTATTTCAAAACGACTGGTTCAGGTTGTGATTGCTTTCTTTCTGCTCACCCCCTTTGTGGTGGTGCTGGCTAGTCAAAATAACTATGACAACTTTATGTTTTTGCTGGTACCACTGTTTTTCGGTTTTGCCTATAATATTGTCAAAAAAAGTAATCTTAGTAGTATCGATGTACTCATATTTTTGAGCACGGGTCTTTTTATCAGCCTGGTAAAACACGCATTTACGCTCTTCTTTTTGGTGACTGGGTTATATGTTCTCCGGTCGTTATTAAAAAAACGAAAAACAATACTCAGCGACCTGAAGGATAGCCTAAAAAAAACCACAAAACCACTCCTTATTGGAGTCGTGCTTTTATTTCTTTGCACGGCAGGCTTATTCATAGAAAGGCATGGGCTGAACCTTTATCGGTATGGTGATATCAATGTGAACTGTATAAAAGTTCAACCAGAATCGGTGTGTAACAACTACAGCCCGTGGCGCCGAAATAATAATATTAGAAATAACCCTCCTCAAGATAGGCTTTACGGAAACCCACTGAGTTTTACGCAGCACTGGGGGGCGACAATGATGCGAGGCTTGTACGCAAATTTTGCAAATGTCATTCCAAATAACTTACATCAACCTGATCCGTATGGGCACTATGTTTTTCGGCCACTTCTTTGGCTACCCATTAGTTTTGCGTGGGCTCTACTGGTTTTGTCTGCTGTCGCAATTATTAAATCAATCAAATTTCTTAGAGAGAACCAGCTCCTCAACATGTTTCTTGTGGTCTCTCTGGTGCTTTTGGTGGCAGTTTATCTATTTAACTATCGAACATATAGTAATCTCGGGAAAGCTTATGCTATACAAGTACGCTATGTATTGCCACTACTACTGCCAATTATGCTTGTCTGCGCCTCGGCAATCTGCCATTTGCTAAGACCACTTCGATTTACGAAAGAACTGACGCTGATTGTGCTATGTCTCTATGTACTAAACGGTGGTGTCGCAGGCTGGATTATTCGTTCTGACAGCAGCTGGTACTGGCAGAAGACAACTGTCATCACGATAAATCAATCAGCACAGAATGTGCTCAAATGGGTGGTACCACACTGATAACTGCGTTAGAATAGAGTTGATGATAGTTGTGATTATTGCAGGGGGGTCTGGAAGCAGGCTGTGGCCGCTTTCGACTCCAGATTACCCAAAACACTTGTTGCCTTTAGCCAGCGAAAAAAGCTTACTTCAAAATGCCTACGAACGTGCCAAGAAGCTCGCTGAACATGTGTATGTTATTCCTGAAGTTGGTCACATACAACATGTAAAAGAACAGCTGCCAGAGCTTTCAGAGGGTTCATTCATTGTTGAACCAGCACGTCGAGGAACGGCAGCCTGCATACTGGCCGGCTTGCATCATGTAGCTGCCCGCCATGATGTAAATGAGCCAATAGCCTTTCTCCACGCTGATCATGTAATTCGTGATGTTGACGGCTTCGAGTATTCATTTAAAAAAGCTGCTGAAGCCTCTGCTAAACATAGCAAGATCACTTTAATTGGTATTGAGCCGGATGCTCCCGCTACTGGGTTTGGCTATATTAAAAAAGCTGAAGCTGTCGCTAACGGAACGTTAATCTATAAGGTTGAAGGCTTCAAGGAAAAACCAGATTTTGAAACGGCGAAAAGATATCTTCAGAGCGGGAAGTACTTATGGAATTGCGGTTACTTCGTAGGATCGGTAAATACCTTTGTTGATGCTTTTGAAAAATACTCGCCGCAGTGGAAGGGGTATTACGACCAGCTTATGGCGACCAAGACAGAAGACGATTATAAAAATACCTATCTTTCTTTTGAAAATGATGCCATAGACTATGCACTGATGGAAAAGTGCAAGGAGCTGCTTGTGATCCCAGCGAACTTTGATTGGATGGACGTCGGCTCATTCGAAGATGTTCATAAGGTGAGCTCGAAAGACGAGGATGGCAACGCGAGCGAGGGAGGCAATGTTCACATACTTGAGTCTGAGCAACTCTTTGTTCACAATCAGGAAGATAAGCCAGTGGCCATTATTGGGCTCGATAACGTGACGGTGGTGAATACGAAACACGGTTTGCTGGTGATGCGCACTGATCAATCACAGAAAGTGAAACAAGTTGTCGAAAAAATTAAGGAGAAGAATGCTTAAAAAATTGATTGCCTTTGACCTGGACGACACGCTGGCCGTTACTAAATCACCTATTACCGATAAAATGGCAGAGTTGCTGGTAAAACTCTTAGAGACGCATGAAGTGTGCGTCATCTCGGGCGGCCGCTTTGAGCAGTTTAAATTGCAGGTAATTGATAACCTTGAGGCAAATCACCTCAGCTTACGAAAGCTTCACCTGATGCCAACCTGCGGCACGCGCTACTATCGATTCAATGAAATTAAAAATGAGTGGCAGTTGCAATACGCCGAAGATTTAACTGAAGAACAAAAGAAGAAGATCATCACTGTACTTGAAGAAGAAGCTAAAAAACTTGGGCTATGGTGTGAAAACCCAACTGGTGAAATTATTGAAGACCGCGGGAGCCAGGTAACACTTTCAGCACTTGGTCAGCAGGCAGCACCTGAAGATAAATACAAGTGGGCTGAAAAGCACAAAGAAGATCGGCCGGTTCTAAGAGATGCCGTAGCACGCCGTTTACCAGATTTAGAAGTTCGCATTGGCGGAACGACCTCAACTGATATCACGCTACCAGGTATTGATAAAGCTTACGGTATGAAAAAACTGATTGCCGAGCTTGAAATCTCAAAAGATGAAATTCTTTTTGTTGGCGACAAGCTAGAAGAGGGCGGCAATGACTATCCGGTAAAAGCTATGGGCATAGACTGTATAGAAGTCGACGGCTGGCAAGAAACAGCCCTTGTAATTGAAACGATAATTAAGACAACATGAACTATAAAACAGACCAATCTCATAATTTAAGTAAGTCCAAAGTCAGCCTTAGAACTACAGAAGGTACTGCCCAGTACCAGGAAGATTTAAGATTGAATAAAGTAAAGTCTTTATCAGAAGAACCAAGATTAAAAGAATGGGAGTACTGGGCGCTCATAAAGAACTCATACCCATATGATATTAATTTTTCTATACATCACTTACTTATACCCAAACGAGTTGTTCCACAAAAACAGTTGAATGTGCAGGAAAAAAATGAACTTGAAGCTATTCTTGAAGAAGTGCAACATGATTACGACTGCCAGCTAATAAACTTTCCGACAGCCCAGTCTGTTACCAGCCACTTCCATATTCACTTATTGACATACAAGTAGCCCGCCCACGAAGTGCGATTGCCTATAATTCACTTGGTAGTCCCTCGTCTTATATGCCGCACCGCTATACAGCATTGCGTAGTTGCGACATGCCGTGGAGATTGTCGCCCGTTCTCCGTAGCAAGATTGCGAAGAGCCACTGCATGCTCAGGATGACGGGGTAGAGTTTCGAGATTCAGGTGGTTTAGATTTAAATAAAGCCCAGCCCGAGAGCAGAGAACCATTTTCTATCTCACTGTGTGCAATCATTGTGTCAATTTCGGCTTCGCTAAACCAATAACTTTCAATGTCTTCTTCAATATCGCCTAGTGCCTGAGCCTCGGAAAGGTCTGTTGCAAGGAATGTATGATGTAACATATCTGATCGACGATTGTTAAGGTAGAAATGACCAAGTTTCTCAAGACTACCCGAAAGACCAGCTTCTTCGGCAAGTTCGCGTAGCGCAGCAGCCTCAATCAATTCGCCTTTCTCAACTGCCCCGCCAGGAAATTGAAACAACCATTTATTTGGCGGATAGCTATATTCACGTTGTAAAAGTATCTTTCCATCACTGCGTTTTGCAATGATCATCGCTGCTGCCATACCACCTTGATGCAAAAGATAGTCTGTCTGATGCCCATTTGGCAACAAGACCGTATCTTCCAGCAGTGTTATTCGGGGGTGTTTTAATAAAGTTATCCGCTTAGTTCTCTTCCATGTACTACTTTTCATACTACGATTTCCTGCTTTCTTTCTCGGAAATAAAGGCTCGGATTTTCTTTCGGAATACTTCAACTGAGAAGTTTTCGGCATGGTCGGCGATTTTCTTATGATCATACTTCTCGGGTTTGAATGAGGTGAGAACGTTTGCGAGGGCTTCGGGTGTTTGCTCGGTGAAAAATTCGCCGCTGATGCCTGGTTTTATGTAATCTAAGGCACCACCGGCTTTAAAGGCTATTACTGGTGTGCCAGCGCTCATCGCTTCAACGGGAGAAATTCCAAAGTCGTCCTCATTGGGCATAATGAAGGCTAGTGACGATTGCAAAATTTTTGTTTTTTCTTGCTCAGAAATATACCCGGTGAAGGTGATGGTCGGCCCAGCCATTTTCTTTAGTTTCTTGTGCTGCGGGCCATCGCCAATAACGGTTAGTGGTAGCTCGGCTTTGGTACAGGCTGTCACGGCCAGATCAACTCGCTTGTAGGGCGTTTGGCGACCAGTGATGACAAAACCATCTCGTACGTTATCAAAGTTGCGTGGCCGAAAACGCTTGGTATCAACTGGAGGGTGAATGACGACACTTTCACGGTTATAGAATTGTTCAATACGTTTTTGTACCTCAGTTGAGTTGGCGATCATGAAATTAGCGTGTTGTGCCGCGCCGTAGTCCCAGTGTCTGTTTGGTTTGATGAGTAGTTTCAACCCAAATCGAGCAAGTGGATCAAAAATACCGAAACCAGGGTGCTTCATGTACTCTTCGTACCGCACCCAGTAGTAATGAGTCGGCGAGTGGCAATAATTAATATGAACGGCGTCGGGTCGAGAACGAACAGTTTTTGCTTCGGCGCCTGAGCTGGAAAGAATTAAATCGTATTCTTTCAAATCGAGATTCTGAAACCAGTGCTGACGAAGAATTGGCAGAAATTTGTACAGTTTACTAAATGGAAATTTTTGCATAAAACTGACATGAATCTCCGCGCCTTTAAACATAGCCCGCGCTTTTTCATTGCAAAAAGCAGTGTAAATAGGAGCACGAGGATACATTTTATGAAGTTGGTAAACTACTTGCTCAGCCCCGCCCCCAACGAGCCAATCAGCTACAATCGCCACACTCGGCTTTGCCGAGGTGGGGATCGGGGATTGGTTACTGGTGGATGGGGGTTTATTTAACTTCATTTTTAATCCGCACTGCTTTTATTAAAGCACTAGTTAGTTTTTGGCACGAGACTATTAACTCGAGAATAGATTTTATTTCAGCGCCCTCAATATAAGCGAGTCGATTTGCCAGATAACAAAAGCTCTTTACTTCTAGCAGTGATCCATTTGCGATTCTATAGAACTGTAGCTTCTCTTTATAATTGTATCTACCGCACCCCTCGGCAATGTTAGCAGATACGGAGCTAGAGGCTCTTCGCATTTGGTTCGTCAGTGAAAAAAGCTCATCTTTAGGAAAGGACTTTGTAATACCGTATATTTTCACTGCAAGATCAATTGATTTCTGCCACGCTTCAAGATCTTCAAAATTCTGCACCTTACTAGATGTCACCATATTACCCCAGTAACTAGTACCCAATCCCCATATCCCATCAGCGTGCTCCACGCCCGGTGATAACCATGAAGATTGTCCGGACAATTATTTGCAGATCCATTAACACCCCCCAGTTCTGCACGTAGTACATGTCTAGCTTTCGCCTTTCTTCAAAACTAATATCTTTTCTACCTGAAATTTGCGCCAAGCCAGTTAGCCCTGATTTTACGCTCAAAATAAGGCTTTTAAATTCATAACTCTCAAGCTCTCTCGGGACCAAGGCTCGTGGGCCAACCAGGCTGATGTCGCCCTTAAGCACATTGAAAAGCTGAGGTAGTTCATCAAGACTTGTTCGGCGCAAGATTCGACCCAATTTTGTTTCTCTCGGATCATCTTCAAGCTGATCTCCGTTTTCCCGGTATTTCTTCAATAAATCTGGTCGACCCATCTTTTCAAAGGCCTCTTCGGGCAGCAAATTATTGTATTGACGATCATGTGTTCGAAACTTATAAATATTGATCGTTCGCTTAAAACGAGTCAGCCGTCCAGTTTTATAAATTACTTTGTCGCGAGGGTCGCTGAGCTTAATCATGACTGCAATTAACGCCATAAGGGGCGAGAGGACTACTAAACCGACAAAACTAAGTACAATATCCATGGCTCGCTTCACCAGTCGTCCCCAGCCAATCAGTGGCGTAGTATGGACGTTAATTAGCGGGAAGGCGCCAAGGAGTTCAATAGAGTTTTTGGCAGTTAAAATTGCTTCGTGGGCGGGCATAAATTGATAATCAAGATGGTGCTCAATACTAAGGTTGTAGATTCGTGTTAGATCCACGCTGTCGGTGTGAATAATAGCGTGCGGCTGAGCCTCTTCAATAGCGGTTACCGGCGATTTAAATTGTTTTTCAAGCAGCGGCGGGTAGATATTATGTTTGTTTGCGACGACGCCCACCACTTTGTAGCCAGATTGCTCGTTTTTATATAAAAAACGGCTGAGGAAATAGGTTGCTTCACTACTGCCCACTAAAAGCACCCGAACCACTCCGTGGTCATTGGCGTGAAGATGCAGCCGAACCGACCGCATAATTGCTCGCTCGCACCAGAGCACTAAAAAGCAGGTCAGGGCAGCATAAATGGGGACTAATTTTGCCGGGAATAACACTTCGGGGGAGAAGAAGTCAAAAGTAACCAGCAGCATCACCCCGGAAAGCGCCGCCACGAAGAGCCGACTCACTTCTTTAGGGCGCCGACCGTAAATACGCTTGTGATACAGCCCGAGCAAGTAAAACACGCCAAGCCAGAGAGGCAGCAGCGTGGCTATAAGCGTAATGTAGGTTGTGGAGCTTACGGGGGTAGTAATAGGCCGCGGATCAAGCGACACCCGTAAGATGTAGGCCAGGCTAAAACCAGTCAACAGCGCGAGACCATCAGCAATAACGAGTGCTACTTTGTATACAAAAGAGAAATTTTGCTTCATAGGTATACTGGCCATTGTACCATTGGGTAGGTGGTAGGTGGTAGGTGGTAGGTGGTAGGTGGTAGGTGGTAGGCACTTAGGTATAATGAAAGAAGTGAAGAAGACAGCGCAACTAACACGAATTTTGCAATGTGGCGTAATACTCATTTTGGTGAGTATGCCGTTTCATGCCCTTCTAACCACATGGATAGGCTCAAACGTTGGTAACCTGCTTGTCTGGCGCGCCTGGAAGGAAGTGCTACTGATGTTATTGGCGGCTGGAGGGCTGTACCTCTTCTTTTCAGATAAGGCGCTTAGAGAAAAAATATGGTCTCGCCTAGTCAACAAATTAATTGCACTCTATGCGGCGTGGCTCATTTTTGTGAGCCTGCTTCTTTCAAGAGACGTGGATGCGTTGGCTCAAGGTCTCGCCATAAATCTTCGATTTTTGTTATTTTTCGTACTGGTGCAGATTGTTTTTTACTACCGACCGATTAAAAGAGATCTCCTTTTCAAAATCATACTCATTCCTTCGGTATTTGTTGTTACGTTCGGTTTGATGCAACTATTTTTACTACCGCGAGACTTCCTGCAGTGGTTTGGCTACCACAAGTACACCACCATCCCTCCATTTTTTACGGTTGACGAACAACTAAGCAACCTGCGCTACATGAGTTTTTTAAGCGGTCCCAACACCCTGGGCGCTTATTTGGTATTGCCCATATTGTTGGTAGTTGGTAGTTGGAAGTTGGCAGTTGGCAAGAAGCAATTGGAAGTTGGAAGTTGGAAGTTGGAAGTTGGTAAAAAGAAACGTTTGCTTTTTGCTTTTTGCTTTTTGCTATCTGCCAGCATTGTTCTCTACGGAACTCATTCGCGCAGTGCGTGGATAGCCGCGTGTGTGTCACTTGCTGTTTTTGGATTCTTTAAAATCTCCAAGAATTATCGTTATTTTGCACTGGGCATTGTGGGAGCTGCACTCATACTTGCCACTGCAGCAACGTATCAGTATCGTCAGACACAGTTTGTCCAAGATGTTATTTTGCATGATGACCAGCAAGAGGGCGGAGAAGTGAGCTCAAACAAAGCTCGATTCGCCTCTTATCAGAGTGCCTTGCAAGATATCAAACAGCGACCATTGTTGGGCTGTGGCGTAGGTTGTGCTGGTCCCGCATCTGTTCGTAACGAAAACGGCGTCAAGATTGCTGAAAACTACTACCTACAAGTCGGTCAAGAAGCCGGCATCATCGCCGTGACGCTGTTTCTGACCATTATATTTTTAGTGGCAAAAGAACTCTATAAAAAGCGAGAAGATTCTCTTCATCTTGCCCTGCTGGCAAGCTTGATAGGCCTCTCGGTAGCCAATTTACTGCTTCACACCTGGGCAGACGACACGCTGGCGTATCTGTGGTGGGGAACGGCTGCCGTGGTGTTATTCAGTCTGCAAAACCATTCGGGTTCTGTTGCTGCCAGCGCCAAGCATCCGCGCACATCTGCTTAATATCTCTGTGGGTTTTCCAGTTCAGTTCACGGAAAGCTTTAGAAGGGTCGGCATAACTAACGGTTATATCACCGCTTCGTCTTGTGGTGATTTCGCGGGGGATCGTAAGACCAGTAGCTTCTTCAAATGCATGAACGAGCTCTAATACCGACGTACCTTTACCGGTGCCTAAATTATAAACAGCTACTTCGCCCTTTGAAGGACGCCGCTCTAGCGCAGCCAAGTGACCAAGCGCGAGATCTACCACATGTATGTAATCTCTTATACAAGTGCCATCAGGCGTCGGGTAATCGTTGCCAAACACCATTAGTTTTTCAAGCTTACCCACGGCTACTTGGGTAATAAAGGGCATAAGACAATCGGGCACCCCGCTGGGATCTTCACCAATTAGACCGCTCTCATGAGCGCCAATGGGGTTGAAGTAGCGCAGCGACGTAATTTGTAATTCAGGGTAGGCATTGGCTGCATCTTTGAGAATCTGCTCATCGACGGCTTTGGTCTTTCCGTAAGGGCTGGGTAGTTCAATGGTTGTTTCAAGATCTTCGGTCAGCGGTATCTTTTTTGGTTCGCCGTAGATTGTACACGAAGAACTGAATATCAACTGCTTCACCGCGTTGTCTCTCATGCACTCCAGAACGCTCAGTAACCCACCAACGTTATTGCGGTAATAGGCCAGCGGATTGTTGACCGACTCTCCAACTGCCTTAAAGGCGGCAAAGTGAATGACGCTATCAATTTTGTTCTCTTCAAACACGTTATTGAGTTTTTCACCGTCTCGCACATCAAGCTCGTAAAAAATAGGCTTCTTGCCGGTGATTTTCTCAATTCTTTCCAGCACTTTTTTTGAGCTGTTACTTAAATTATCCACACAGATTACCTGGTGCCCGGCGTTGAGTAGCTCAACCGTAACGTGCGAACCAATATACCCCGTGCCGCCCGTTACTAATATATTCATTTGCTGACCTCAATTTCTTTTAGTATGTATGTTCTGAGTTCTTCGCTCAGCGTGGAGTCTTTCATGGCAAAGTCGAAGACGGTTTTTAAATAGCCAAGTACATTACCGGTGTCATAGTAGCCGTCGTATTCCATGGCGCAGCCGTAAATAGGCTTGCCTTCATTCATCATTTTTTGCAGCACAAAGGTTGTCAGGTAGAATTCTTGATTGTCAGGAAGCTGCGCTTCAGCCTGCTTGGCGTACGCAATCACCTCCGGTGTCAGCAGGTAGCCACCGACACTGGCAAGGTTAGTCTGCGCTTGTTCTTTCCCGGGTTTTTCAACAATTGCTGACGCCTTGACCACTCCTTCATGCACTGCTTCGCCGTCTACAATGCCGTACTTTTTATAATCGGCATCGTCGGTGAGGGTAATACAAGGGAGTATCGGCGCTTCAAATTGTTCGTAAAGTTCAATCATCTGCTTGTAACGATTCTTCTTAGCGGTAAAGAGATCGTCCGCAAACGTATAAATAAAGGGCTCGTCGCCAACCAGGTGCGCTACGTTAAGTATCGGTGTGGCGCTGCCATAGCGGCCTTTTTGGCGGACGTAAGCAAAATTAGCCAGCTCTGAAATCTGCTTGGTCTCTTCCAGCAGATCCAGCTTTCCACCCTGCTTTAAGTTGGCTCTTAGCTCGGCGCTCATGTGGTCAAAATGATCTTCAACACTTCGTTTGTGGTAGCCCGTCACCATAATAATGTCTTCAATACCGGCCTCAACCAACTGTTCAACAATGTACTGAATCACCGGCTTATTAATAATCGGCAGCATTTCTTTAGGCATAGCCTTTGTTTGGGGGAGGAACCGCGTGCCAAACCCGGCGGCGGCGATGACTGCTTTTCGTACTTTTTGTGCCATGTACGTTACATTATACGCTATACTAAAGTGGTTATGGCTCAAACAAAAAGCAAACAACTACTTAAGCAGCTAACAGAGTACATGGTGGCTGGTGGCGCCTTCTTCTGGAGCGGCTATCTGGCATTTGCTATTTTTGATGGTATATTCGGTTGGCCACTATTTATTGCTAAGCAGCTCGCGAACCTTATTGGACTCACGGTCAATTACATTTTGGAAGACCAATGGGTGTTTAAAAAGAAGAACGCCCGTACCAATTACGACAAACGCCGAAGCGGACGCTACGTAACCATCACCATTATCAATTTTGGAATTGACTACCTGATTGTTGCCAGTCTCAACGAACGGGGTATCACTCCTTATATTGGCCAGTTTGTCAGCGCCGGCTTCTTCACCGTCTGGAACTTTCTGTGGTACAAATACTGGGTGTTTGCGCACCATCCTTCTAAGAAGCGAGGAAAAAGAAAGGTGAAGCGATGACTGTCGTAAAAAATATCAGACCAACCAAAAAACAACGCGAACTCCTCACTTTTATAGAACAGTTTGTCGCTGAGCATGGTTATGGGCCAAGCTATCGCGAAATTATGCGCGGCTGCGATTACAGCTCAGTAGCCACTGTGGCCGCTCACGTCAATAATTTAATCGCTCGTGGCCACCTGGCAAAACGTGACCATAGTGCTCGCTCGCTTGAGGTTGTTAAACAAAATGAGGTGGTCGCATCCCCGCAGGTAAAAATCACTGCCGCTAATGAAAAGTGGTTGATTGATGCCATCGAGGCTAAGTTTCAAGAACTCGAAACTGCCAAAAAGATCACACAAGCCGACATAGATAAACTCTACGTGCTCACAGGCGCACTTTCAGTACTAGGCTTTGATGGAGCAGCGGTAGCCTTCAAAAGCCGGCTCAAAGAACTCGAAACGTAAAAGTAACCGTATCTTCTAAGTATAACATACAAACAAACAGTTTGTCAAATAATACCACTAGCTGAGTCTTGAAACTCCCGCTGTCATCCTGAACTTGATTCAGGATCCAATTCAGTTCTAAGTAGATCCTGAATCAAGTTCGACGGGCTCACTGTAAACAAGTTCAGGATGACAAACTAAGGAGACTTAATCGAGTTTCGAGACTTAGACATATTCACCGGCTTTCACGACCCGTGCAGCGTTAGTCCAGCAGCGATTTCATCCGCTTAGCAATAAACTTAGTGGCAAACACGGGGTTTACTCGGTATAAAAAGTTCATAAACGTAGAATCTTTACCGGTAAAAATTTGGGGCTTGTTCTTT
This sequence comes from uncultured Candidatus Saccharibacteria bacterium, assembly GCA_964424985.1. Lineage (GTDB taxonomy): Bacteria > Patescibacteriota > Saccharimonadia > Saccharimonadales > UBA7683 > CAYRKQ01. Next base: position 12,781 of record CAYRKQ010000019.1, read on the forward strand.
TCGATTCCTTTTACAATAATTTCAGCGGCTTTTTGGGGCGAGAGCATCTGGTACTTCTTTGCATTGGCGCCAGCTCCAGCAATTACAACGCCCGAATTTTTGCTGATGTTGGTATTAGTAGCTCCTGGAAACACCACCGAAACATGTACGTTGGTTGCCAGCAGCTCAGCATACAGCCCCTCGGTCATAAGCTTAACCGCTGCTTTTGAGGCACCGTAGACGCTCTGGCCTGGCACTGGCAAAAAGCCACCCATGCTAGAGACATTTGCAATGTACGCCTCAGGCCGTTTGAGTAAATGGGGGAGAAAGGCTTTTGTTAGGTAGAGCGTGCCAAAAAAGTTAATGTTCATAACCCGTTCAATTGCTTCTTCATCAAGATCTTCGATCTTCACAAACGGTTGAATAATGCCCGCATTGTTAATGATGCCATCAATCGCACCTTGTGCCTCTATAATCTGTTGCGGCAGCTGATTCACCGCCGCCCGATCGGTAATGTCAACAGTGTGAATCGTCAGGTTTTTGGCAAAGCTACCTGCTTGCGCCTTAAGCTGGTCAAGGAGCTCTGGCCGTACATCCACTGCCGCAACCTGAGCACCCCGCCTTAGCAGCACACCTACCAATTCGCTGCCAATACCACCGCCAGCGCCCGTAACCAAAAAGACCTTATGAGCAAGCTTCATACCCTCAAGTATACACAACCCAACTGAGCCGATCTTGACCTAAAGATTTGCCAAAATCAGGGGGGGGGTACAATTACAAGCATAAGCTGTACTCTGTTGGGGATACATGGCAGATACAGTCGTGCTACAAGGTGTAAACTCTTGCAGTAAGTAGATATACAAAAAAAGATAGGTGAGAAGGAGCGGTAATGGTAAAGGTTAAAAACATAGCAAGTATAACTCGTAGCAGTAGCGTAGTGCTCTTATCACAAGAGCTCTTCTTCGTGCTCTTCGTGCTAGCGATCGTACTTATCTTCCAACCCACCCGAGCGGATGCAGCAACGTTTAACGTCGCGACTGGTTCGTCTAGCACCAACGATGGCGACTCTATCTGCCAGCTTGATGAGGCTATTTCCAATATTAACGATGGTGGGCGATACTACGAGGACTGCGTGGAAACTGGCGTTTATGGTACCGACGACACCATTAATCTGCCAGCCGGCACCATTACTATGAGCGGATCAGGGCTCGAAGAGCTTTACCAGTCAGCCAAGATAATCGGCGACCCCAGCGGCACGTCAGTCATCAGTGACCGAGGTTTAGAATTGAGTGGAAGCGGTGTGGCATTTACATTACAGAATTTCACTATGACAGGTAAGGGTATCGGAGCGGAGGGACTCCTCGATCAGCTAACAATTGATAGAGTAGAAGTAGACCTTCAGGATAATAATGGTATTGCCCTGAATGTCGAGGGCTTCCATAATCTCGAAGTACGAGATAGCTATTTTCATAATGCGGGGGGCACGAGTAGTGATTCTGGTGTGGGTCTAATGATATTTAGCGCACCCAACTACTGGGAGGATGGTGCCACCACCGTGAATATCGAGCGGACGACCATTAGCCACGTGGTAGGCCCTGCTATTTTAATGCAGCACATGGCTGGTTCAGGTTATTATGGTGATTTTGGTCTGGGCTCGAATGTATTGAACGCCACTATTAAAAATACGACTATCACGGACATTGTTGGTATTGGTGTTGGTTCAGGTCAAGAGATAATTACCTCTGGTGCAGGTGTTCTAGCCATGGCTGCTACCGGTACTGTTAACTACACGACTATCAATAATACATATAGCAACATTTCAAATTCGGATGTCGGTGGGTATAGCGCTGGTGCGATCAGGGAAGTTGGTTTGGGAGATGGTCATATTCATCACACCGCCCAAAACGACCTGTACGCCGTGGGAAATGGCAGCGGTTCGGTCAACTACCAAAGAGAGATTTTCCAGGATGAGGAATTCAGTGGCACCCCCACCTTCACCGCCACCTCCCTCGGTGGCAACCTCTCAAGCGATGGTAGTCTCAGCGCGT
>CAYRKQ010000020.1:0-13663 GCA_964424985.1 uncultured Candidatus Saccharibacteria bacterium
AACGAGCTTTCACCAAAACTCCCCACTGGTAGCACCGGTACAGTTGTCGTTAGTAATGCGGCTGATGATTTAAAGCGCGTCGATGTAACGGTGACCTACCCGGATGGGAGTAAAACCCACAAAGTGGTGCTCAGCTCACTCATTGGCGTGATAGGAATTACCCAATGAAAAAACTAAACCGAGGTGCATTTACGATTGTTGAGCTTTTAGTCTCTGTTCTTGTTACCAGTCTGCTTGTCATGGTAATCATGAACTTTACAGCGGATAGTTTAGTGAACTACGCCATAAATATTGCCCGGCGTGATCTGTTGGCTGAAGCCCAGGAAGCACTCGACAAAATTGCAGATGAAACTCGCCTCTCGGCCAATGCCGACCAAAATAACCGCTGGCAGGACACCCATGCACCCGGCGCGCCAGGAAACTTACTGAGCTGGAATTCTAGTGGCAGTACGCTCATTTTAGCCACTGCCGCCCAAAACACCAGTAAAGATATCATTTTTTCTGATCCTGCCAAGTACATCACTGAAAAAAATAACAACATTTATTTTGTCTCAAATGGCACCCTGTACCGGCGCACGCTTGCCTCAACCGTTGCCAGTAACGCCGCCAAGACAACTTGTCCAAGCAGTGCAGCAAGTGCCAGCTGCCCGGCAGATGAAGCGCTCATTTCTAACATTACTAACTTTGTGGTGCGCTACATTGACGGCGACGGCAATCAGGTCACTCCTACCAATGCTCGCTCGATTGAACTTGAGATTGATCTTTCCAGAAACTATTATGGCCGCAATATAACCGCTGATTATAAAACAAGGATGGTATTTAGAAATGATTAAAAAAGTTTTAGCTATTAACTCGCGCGGCAGCCTTCTTGGGCTAGTGCTGGCTGTGACTCTATCACTCTCAGTTGTGGGTCTCTCGCTTGTCACACTAGTGCTGAGTGATTTTGAGGTGACGACAAAAAATGTTTCCGATACCAATGCACTGCTGGTTGCAGAGGCTGGCGTTGAGCAATCAGTACAACAACTTAACGACGATGATGATTTCACAGGCTATACCACTGCGCAAACCTTCTTTAATAACGACGATCAAGGCATGGCAACATTCACCACTACCGTCGCCAATACATCAGACAGTAATGCCAAGACAGTTACTTCAGTTGGTAAAGTCTACCGAAAGAGCGATACCACCAATCCCGTCAGCACCAGAACAGTTAAGGTAACCGTTGTTGGTACGGGCTCGGAAGGTTACTCCGTATTTACGGGGCCCGGTGGCCTCATTCTGGGAGGCAGCGCCAGCATTACAAACTCAGATGTCTTTGTAAACGGTACCATCACTATGAATGGCGCCGCCAGAATTGGTACTGCCAGCCAGCCAGTGAAGGTGGATGTCGCCCATCAGGCTTGCCCAACCGGCGCCAGCCCGGGCAGCAGTTTTCCAGCCGTTTGTACAACAGGACAGCCTATATCCATACCAGACTGGAGCAACGCATCTATTATTGGCAGCGTCTGCGCCACTGGGCAAACACAGTCTAAGTTTCCAAATAATCAAAACAATACCAACCCGCCTCAAATTCGTGCTGGAACGAGCAGCGGTCAAGGGCTTATTAACGGCTGCACCACCCCACCAGGCACTCAGCCGGCTTATGATCGCAATACTCATATTGCCAGCATGACAACCACTGCCAACCCAGGTGACCTTACGTACAACTGCAGTCAATGGCAGAACCCAAATGGCTTTGTGCGTACCTGGCCAGCTAAGATTCGTTTTAACGGCAACGTGGATGCTTCCAGCAGTTGTGAGCTGACAATTACAGGAGATGTGTACATTACCGGCAATCTCACCATCGGTGGCGCTGCAAAAATTAAGGTCGCCAACAGTGTGGGTACTACCCGGCCAAAAATAGTGGTTGATGGCAACATTGATGTGGGCGGCTCAACCCAGCTGATTGCAAATTCATCCGGTACGGGCATCCATTTTGTAAGCTACAAGAGTAATGCCGCCTGTAACCCTAACTGTCCTTCAATCACCGGAACCGCTCTTAAAACTACTCAGAATCTGCAGACCGTCAACGTGGGAGGCGCGGCAAACATGCCCGGTATGATCTTCCAGGCATACTGGGGACGCGTCACCGTTGCGGGAAGTGGCAATGTTGGTTCTGCGGTCGGTCAAACGGTTGATCTTTCGGGAGCTGGCACCATCACCTTTGGCACCAAGCTTTCGAGCGGCGCCAAAACGTGGACTATTACAAGCTATCAACAAGTCTTTAACTAATTATCGATTCTTGCGTTTGTGAGTAGACGTCTTATGATAACTGAGCGTCATTTCAAAGACAGCAATTACTGCACTCGCAGCCAAAATTGCGTTTTGGTACGGCTGCAAGAATACCAGCAACCCCGATGTTTTCGCCTCTTCTGGCACAATCGGCAACGGTAATATTATTTTGGCAGCAAAGAAGGTGATGAGAAAGCCCAGTGCAATTGAAGCCAGGAGCGATGGAACAATGTGATGCTTGCCCACTTTTACCGCCACAATTGCCACCAGCGCTGGTGTAAACGTCAGTACCAGATGAACGGTCGCTGTTACATACAGCATGGTTTGCTCGTTTTGAGCAGGAATAAACCCTAATATCCATTCACTTAGTAGCTGGTCAAGAAGTACCCCGGCTAAAAGTGCTAAGATGGCAACTCCAGCACTGGTTTTTCTCAGGAATATACCAAGTATTACGAGAACGGTGATAGCACAGGCGGCAATGTCAAACATAGTGTTTATGGTAGCACGGTTAGATCTTAGAGGGTAGAGCCTAGACCTTAGAAATTGAAGTGTGCGATGTCACCAATCGAGATGTTATTTTTGTCAGCCCAGCCGGCGTTAGTTTCTAAAATATACTGCGAGGGAACTGATGAGCCAAAACGTTGAGGGTAAGAACTTGGCTGCAGACTTTTTTCTATATGAACAACCCTCTTCTCTGAACTGATCCAGATCATATCAAGTGGAATGCGCGTGTCTTTCATCCAGAAACGGTAGTCACCCGGCGCACTATACACAAAGAGCATCCCAGCATTTTCATCGAGATAATCCCGGCAGCAAAGACCCTTTGTTTTTTCTTGCAATGACGAGGCAATTTCTATATTCACCGTTGCACTATTAATTGAGACTGTCTCTTTCCCATTTTGCGACAGTATTGCAAAAAATAATAAGATGCCGACAGAAATGACACCCACACTAACCAATGCTATTTTAAGCGCCGACTTTGTCTTTTTTGGTTTTTCGTTTTGCATTTATTTCTATGTACTCAATTATTTTAGCTGCGACGTTTCTGCTGGTCACCTTTTCAATTCCTTCAAGCCCGGGACTTGAGTTTACCTCGAGCACCAACGGTCCGCGACTGGAGCGCATTAAATCTACGCCGCAAATTGGTAGCCCCATGGCCTTGGCAGCCTTAATGGCCGTCTTCTTTTCTTCATCACTCAGCTTGACCGCTGTGCCTTGGCCGCCTTGATGCAAGTTGCTTCTAAAATCGTCATCCAGGCTTTGGCGTTTCATGCTGGCAATTACTCTGCCGCCCACCACAATCACACGAATATCCTCACCCGCTGATTCTTCGACAAATTCTTGGAGCAAAATGTTGGTACCATCCTCATTATGCAAATAAAAGGCCTGCAAAACTGATTTGGCGGCTTTCTTAGTTTCGGCGAGCACAACGCCGTTACCGTGCGTGCCACGAGCCAGCTTAATAATCACTGGCGTACCACCAATCTGTTCAAGCAGATCATCAATATCAGCCGTGTTGCGAGAAAATACTGTTTTAGGAATACCGACTCCTGCTCGCGCCATCAGCTGAATAGAGCGCAGCTTATCGCGCGAACGAGTGATAGCAATTGAAGCCACCGGCGTATACACGCCCTGCATTTCAAACTGGCGTACCATAGCGGTGCCGTACCGCGTCATGCTGCTGGCAATACGCGGAATAATGGCATCAATATCTGTTAAATCTTCACCTTGATAGCTGACCGTCGGCTTGCTCTGCTCAATTGCAGCGTAGCTGTCGCGATACTTAACAACGCGTACCTCATGCCCGCGTTTCTGCGCTTCTTCAACTAATCGTTTCGTTGAATAGTTCCCTGGCCCATTAGAAAGAATTGCTATGTTCATGCGTTCACCCCTTCCAGGTCTTCTTCATTTTTATCAATTTGCAGGGCGGCTTTTCGGAGATCTTTCCTGCTAATTCCTGTTTTACCAGTATCAACTAAGTATCTCCCGGAGAGCGCTTTGCGGCCAATAAGCACCGGGAAGACATTATTGGAACGATCAGCCAGCGTAAATTGGGTGGTAAAAAGCTTAAAGCCTAGGCGTAATTTTAAACGAACCTCGTAACGCTCAGCGCTGTGCCCATTTGAACTTGTCACTTTGCGCGTAGTAAACCGGGCTGTTTCAATCACCCGCTGAGAACCGTGCGCGGCGTGGCCTAAGATGGTAAAGCGCAAATACTGTTTGTCATTCTTCTTGACTATCCGTATCCCCGTGGCATGAATGGAGGAGCGGTAAGCACCGGTATCAATTTTGGCTGGCACATTGTCAATATGGCCAACGATGTCGATGGTTTCAAATCTGCCAATAATGACGGGGTATTTACTCATAGTATGCCTTCAATTATATGCTTATTTTTACAAACTATCATCTTATTATATCACAGATGATGTGTATTTGTCAATATTCTTTAAGCAAATGGTTGTGTTTTGCCAAGAGGTTTGGCATTATGAGAGGAGTAATAACCAAGGAGATCTTATGGCAGAAGCTAAGAAAAAACCAGAAGCAAAAGCAGCGTCCAGCAGTAGTGACGTGGAAAAAAATAAAGTGTTTGGCGTACTTGCCTATATTGGCATTTTGTTCCTCGTGCCCCTTTTGGCGGCACCGGAATCTAAGTTTGCTAAGTTTCACGCCAATCAGGGTCTCACGCTCTTTATTGTTGAAGTTGGCCTGAGCATGATTGCCATTATCCCCATTTTGGGTTGGCTAGTGTGGTTCTTTGGCAGTATTGCCTGTTTAGTGCTGGCAATTATGGGAATCATCAACGCTGCTGGCGGCAAGATGGAGAAACTACCGCTTATTGGTAATTTTGAGCTCATTAAGTAGTGGTTAGTGTTAGTGGCTAGTGATTAGTTAGTAGCAGGCTGCGGTCTTACCCGCAGCTTTTACTATCCACTATTCACCACTCACTATTCACTAGCCATTTAGCTGAAGAAGCGGTGTTTTTTGGTGGTTTTTAGTTGTTCGAGAATCTGCTTTTGTTCTTTACTGAGGTTGGTTGGCGTTTCAACAAGTACGGTCACGATGTGCGCACCGCGGTTTTTATCACGAATGTGCGGTACGCCGTGATTCGAAAGCTTGAAGTCAGTACCACTTTGGGTGCCACCAGGTACTTTCATTTTCACTAAACCATCGACTGTTTCAACATCAATCTCTACGCCGAGCGCCGCATCAACCATGTTAATTTTTTCAGTTGAAAGAATCAAGTCACCTTCACGCGTGAAGTGCTTATGAGCCTTAACATTAATTTGAACGTATAAATCACCCTTATTACCGTTGGCTGCTGCTTCACCATGCTCACGTAGGCGAATGACCGCGCCATCATCCACGCCAGCGGGAATCTTAATTTTAATTTCTTGGCGCATACGTTGGGTACCTTTGCCGCGACACACGCTACAGTCTTTTTCTGGAATCTTGCCGCGACCTTTGCAGGTAGGGCAGACACTGGCCTGCTGAATGGCGCCAAACATAGTGTTCATCTGCCGTACGACCTGACCGGAGCCCTTGCAGGTTTCACAGGTTTTTACATCGTGGCCGGGTTCAGCACGCGTGCCCTTGCAGTGACTACAGACATCTTCAAGGTCAAGATTAAGAGTTTTTTCGACGCCAAACACCGCCTCTTCAAAGGTAAGTCTGATATCAGTCTGGACATCACGCCCCATGTCATCAGAACGTTGTTGCGCTCCTCCGCCGCCGCCAAAGAAGCTGCCGAAGATGTCGCCCAGCCCCATGTCGCCAAAATCAAAATGCATACCCTGAGCGCCACCAAAGTCTTGATAACCACCAAACGGATTGCCGCCCGTGGCTCCACCACTTGACCCCCCAACGCCGGCATGGCCAAACTGATCATAGCGTTGCCGTTTAGTCTGGTCTTTTAGCACCTCGTAGGCTTCACTCGCCTCTTTAAACTTCGTTTCATCACCACCTTCTTTGTCGGGGTGATGTTTCACCGCAGCCTTGCGAAATGCCTTCTTAATTTCATCCGCCGAGGCGTCTTTTTTAATTCCCAAAACTTCGTAATAGTCGCGCTTAGCCATGGTTCTTCCTTAATGTTTTTAACATATCCTTGTCGTAAGTACGCGTTTGGTCACAATTCAGTGCAATACCCGCATTAATAGCATCGGCATAGGCGATGTATGTAACTCTCGCACCGTTTTTTCTCGCAGCACGAATTGCTGGTAATAAGTCACTATCGGAGCTTACAATAACGATCTCTTCAGCCTCTTTGGCATCAAGGACTATATCTACTGCCATACGAACATCTACGCCTTTTTCTTGGAATACCGCTATGGTTTTTTTGCAATGAGGGCATTTGGTTGAATCTCGTAACTTCATATTGCCTGCTTTGATATAGGTGATATTTTGCTGATTAAGCTTATTGACCCATCTAGCATTCCAGGCAACCATCTCTTCTATTATTTTTCTATGTTTTTTATTTTCGGTTTTTATCTTAATTTTAGTCGCATAGTAATTAATGTCTGCGTCGTGAGCTTTGGGTACTATGCGTTTCATTAATTCTCTAATATCAAACTCTAGCAAATTCGTACGCTTCGTAGAATAGGCATCGCACAGTCTGTGAACTAGATTTTCACCATCTATATATACCTTCATACCGCTCCTTGCTGAGTACAAAAAACCTCGCGAGATCTAAGACCAAGCGAGGTGCTGAACATTAGTAGTTTATCTCTTTCATTACATTTTGTCAATAATTTAAAAGCCTCACGATGCTCCCGAGGGCTCAAGGTGAGGTGTGGTAATAAAATAGTAGCAAATCTGGTGGCTTTTGTCAATAAATTTAGTTTAAAAATACCCCGCTGAGCTCCAAAGAGCAACACGGGGTGACGTGAGTTAATGGTAGCAAATAGTGGTGTCTGTGTAAATAATTTGGACATATTCATTAGATGAGTGAGTACCAGTAGTCTTTAAACGCAAGAAAGATGGCGAGCGTAAGTACTAGATATGTAAGCGCAATTAACTTGCCGGGGTTATCTCGCAAAAACTCACCCACTTTGCCCTTGATACTGAAGTTCTTCTCTGTTAGGTTATATGAAAGTGTTGTCCAGAAAATTGAGATGGTAACCAGCCATACCAGGAAGCAGTACAAACAGAGTTTACCAATGTTAAACAAACCTTGATACATCAACCAGGAGATGAAGAACATGCCAAAGGCTGAGCCAGCCTGAAAACACCACCAGAACCACTTTTTTAGGTTCTTAGCACCGGCAAATAGCATCATACCAACCGCCCAGACCATGGCGAAACCAGCAATGCCAATGAATGGATTCGGGAACCCAAATGCCGAAGCTTGGGGGCTGGCTATAACTGGCGAACATGCTACCACCGGACTAATTGAACAGCTCGGCACATAATTTGGGTTAGCCGCTAGATGCAACTTCTCTATCGTCAAAATACTAGAGGCAAGCAGCCCTAAAATACCGCCAACCACCAACACCCACGGAAACACTTTTTCAAACGTAAGTTTTTTCATATCTTATATTATACTGGATTCCCGCCTACGCGGGAATGACGGCACATGAGGAGCTATTTCTCTTCCTTATCGTCGCTTGCCCCGTCAGAATCCGCAGGATTCTTTTCGGGGTCGACTACTTCGCCCTCTACGGCTTCGTCGGCTTTGGATTTTTTATCCTTCTTATCTTTCTCTTCGCTCTTCGATCCTTCGTCTGCACTCTCCGGCTCTTCGGCTGGTTCGTAAAGCTTGGCACCGATTGGCTGAATGGTGTCCATCAAGGCCTTGGCAGCGGCTCCAATTTCTTCTTTGTCGGTTGAATCTTGATGCTTTTTTGCTTCTTCGATGGCGTCTTCGATTGCCTTTTTATCCTCGTCTGAGATCTTGTCTTTATACTCATCAGGCATTTTAGATGCTTGGTAGATGGCGTTTTCTAGCAGGTTCTTAGATTCTGCAGCTTCACGCTTTTTCTTGTCTTCATCTGCATGTGCTTCAGCTTCTTTTTGCGCCTTTTCAACGTCTTCTTTGCTGAGGTTTCCAGAGTTTTGAATGGTGATAGATTGCTCTTTGCCACTGCCCTTGTCTTTGGCGCTGACGTTTAAGATACCGTTGGCGTCCAGATTAAAGGTCACTTCAATCTGTGGCACACCGCGTGGGGCTGGCGGAATGCCATCCAGCACAAAACGCCCTAGTGATTTGTTGTCAGCTGACATTTCGCGCTCACCTTGCAGCACATGAATTTCTACTTGCGGTTGGCTATCGGCGGCCGTTGAGAACACTTCTGATTTGCTTGTTGGAATGGTTGTGTTTCGTTCAATCAGCTTAGTTGTCACACCACCCATGGTTTCAATACCAAGGGAAAGCGGCGTGACATCAAGTAGCAGGACATCTTTGACGTCACCGGCAAGTACACCACCTTGAATTGCCGCACCAATGGCCACGACTTCATCTGGGTTTACACCCTTCAGCGGATCTTTACCAAAAATTTCTTTTACTTTGGCTACCACGGCCGGCATACGCGTCATACCACCAACTAAAATCACTTCATCAACATCAGATTTGCTGATTTTAGCGTCTTTCATGGCTTTTTCGCATGGTTTAGCCGTTCGTTCAATAAAGTCTTTCACCAAATCTTCAAGCTTAGCCCGCGTCAAACTGTATTCAAAGTTAACGGGGCCATCTTCACCTTGGTCAAGGAACGGCAGGTTAATTTCAGCCGTTTGAGCGCTGGAAAGTTCTTTCTTGGCTTTTTCAGCCTCTTCTTTAAGGCGCTGCATGGCCATGGCGTTGTTACGAAGATCAGTCGAGTGCTCCTTCTTAATTTCGTCTAGGAAGTGGTTCACGATGGCATTGTCGAAGTCTTCACCACCAAGGTGTGTATCACCATGGGTACTTTTTACCTCGAAGACACCGTCGCCAAGTTCAAGTACTGATACGTCAAAGGTACCGCCACCAAGGTCGAAGACCACCACTGTTTCATTCTTATCTTTTTTATCCAGACCATAGGCCAGAGCAGCTGCGGTTGGCTCGTTGATGATTCGTTTTACCTCAAGGCCGGCAATTTTACCGGCATCTTTAGTGGCCTGGCGCTGAGAATCATCAAAGTAAGCTGGCACGGTGATGACTGCTTCATTCACTTTTTCACCTAAGAACGCTTCGGCGTCAGCTTTAATTTTGCTTAAAATCATGGCTGAAACTTCTTCCGGTGTGTAATCGGTACCGGCCATGGTGACGCCAACACCATTGCCCTTTTTGACAATTTTATACGGCATAATGTCGATATCTTTTTGCACTTCTTTGTCTGAAAACTTACGGCCAATCAGGCGTTTGACGCCAAAAATGGTGTTTTCAGGGTTGGTCACACGCTGGCGGTTGGCAGTAGCGCCTACTAAACGCTCTTCTTTACCGCCCTTGTCTTTCTTCACCGCAACCACGCTTGGTGTGGTTCGGTTACCTTCAGAGTTGGTAATAATGTCTGGCGTTCCAGCCTGAATCACTGCAACGGCAGAGTTAGTTGTTCCTAAATCGATTCCAATAATTTTTCCCATAATTTTATTCTCCTTTACCCTGAGCTTGTCGAAGGGTTTTGTCGCTCGAGAAGATCTTAGTTCTCAGATCTTAGAGCTTAGATGTTACTTGTTAAATTTAGCAGTCTAGTGATGACTTTGCTAATGTAATTGTAGCATATCAAAATTAGCACTCGCAAGTCAAGAGTGCTAAAAGTTTTATTTTATTGCTTCACTTTCCTTGTATTCAATTTGCAAGTGAGGTACCGCCGATACCCCTGACTACACTCTCTGGCGCTGACGCCATCAACTCACCACCTGTCTTTCGTGGTGGTTGCTCAGCTTCAAACACCATCGGTAAAGCTTCGCCTTCATCTGGTAAATCATGTTCATGCATACATCAACTCCTCAGTTAGTACCCTCACTATACGGGAGTTCTACAATTATACTGTGATATTTCGCACTATTCTTGAATGGAATCAACTGGAGGTAAAGACTCTTGGGAGGCGTCGTTGACTTCCGGTGGCCGCGAAGACAACCCAACTCGCCCGATTGTTTCAGCAGTAGTGACATAACGCTTAACGAGTGAACCGTCAACACCCTGTTCGGTGATTACCTCACCAGCATGCCAGGGCGGGACAGCCTTACCAGTTACTAAATTACCATCTGGGCCAATTGATCCTATTTTTGGAGCTGCCATAATTTAATCCTTTTTATGTTAAATAACTTAACACTTCCATTATACTCTACTTGTATTGATTTGTCAAGTCTATGTGACCCGAATTACGAAATACCCTCCGTCATCCTGAGCGTAGTCGAAGGATCTACTTTCTTATTACCAGGGGAACCGGATCTTTCGACAAGCTCAAGATGACAAACTAACAGATCGGGGGTTTCGTAATTCGGGTTATGTGTTTTTTACTTTAACGGTGGCGTGGCGGATGATTTGATTGCCGAGCAGGTAGCCATTTTGGAGAACTTCGGAAACTACTTGCGTGTCACCTTCGCCTTCCGCCTGTACGGCTTCGTGCAAATCGTGGTCAAATGGTTTACCGAGCGCCTCGATTTTTGTGACACCAAGCTTTTCAAGCTGTTTTTGCAAACGTCCGTAAACTTTCTGCACACCCTGTGCCCACTTGTCTTCTGCGAGGTTTTCTGGCAGATGCACCAGTGCTCGTTCAAGATCGTCAATCACTGGCAAAAGATCTTTAATCACTTGGGCTTTAGCATAATCAGAAAGTACCAGTTTCTCACCTTCAACGCGGTTTTTGTAGTTAATAAACTCGGCCTGAAGACGCTGCAGATCAGCTAGAAGCTCTGCTTCGTTGGAGGTTGGAGGTTGGAGGTTGGAGGTTGGCTCATCACCTGCTTGATTATCAATTATTGGAGATTGCGGTAATTCGTTTTCTCCCTTTTTGCGTTTTGCGTTTTGCGTTTTGCCACTCATAATACTGCCTCCAGCGTTTTACCTGTTTGCTCAACTAAGCCCATGACGCTACGGTAGCTTTGGCGGGTGGGTCCTAAGATTCCTATGTAGCTGTTGTCTGAATACGGGCTGCGGTAGCGGCTAATAATCAGGCTGACGCCCGCTGAGCGGCCAATGGGGTTTTCGCGGCCAATGTAAACATTCAGTGCTTCATTTGGTGCAGTTTCTTGCAGCCACGGTTCAAGGTTATCAAGCAGGCGCGCTACTTCACGAGCATGGAGTGGATCAATAAATTCTGGTTGGCCAAACAGGTTTGAATAGCCGGCCACGTACAGTTGGTTGCCGATGGTGGCAATTCCTAGGTTGTGTGTCAGCTGCACCAAGCTATCGACAGCGCTTTTAATTGCCTGGGAGGGTCCGCCAGAGTGCGCTACACGGGTAGCAATTGCTTTGGTGTTACGGGTCTCCTGAGTTGACTCAACTGCACTTGCCTCGGCAATGTTATTCACGTAGAAACGATAGCCTTTGTCGGTAGGAACGCGGCCAGCAGAGGTGTGCGGCTGTTTAATATAGCCCAGGCGCTCGAGTTCTGCCATTTCATTTCTAATGGTGGCGCTGGAAACGTTAAAAAGTTTTGCCAGCAGTACGCTCCCCACTGGCGCAGCAACTTCAGCGTACTGCTCAATAATAGTGGCTAAAATTTTTCCTTGACGGTCAGTCATATTGTTTACGATTATACAATTTTGGCACTTTAGATGCAAGAGTGCTAACGTGAACCTCACGTACTTCGTCATCCCGGGCTTGACCTGCCCGATCAGACGATCACGTCAGGCGGGTCCGGGATCCAGTTAATTGATTAGATTCTGAATCAAGCATGCCATGGCGACATGCCGTGGTTCAGAATGACAAACAGGGGTGATTTGTGAGGTAATGATAGTTTAGAGTGCTAACTTTTAAGCCACTCTTTGTACTTTTTAACGACGAGAGCAGTGGCCTCTTCGGGTCCGTTAACGCGCGTGTCTACCACAAGATCGTAGTTTTTCGTGTGATAGGGGTCGGCGTTATACATTTTTTTATAGCGGCGCGATTCGCTTTCCAGACGCTTTAGCAGTGTCTTCGCATATTCATCTGGGCTTTTAGGAATATGTTCGGCCTCAGTGCGCTCCAGTGTCATGCTGCTTAAAATTCGTTCGGCAGCGGTTTTAAGGTCGAGATCAAGAAATACCTTAAACGATTGCGGCATCCAGTGCCAGGCCATGCGTGAATCTATGACAATATTTTGCTGCGTCTTGCCAATCTCCCTGAGACGATTGTCGACGAGTTCATCAATTGCTGAAACGCCTTCTGCTTCTTCGGCGGCTAAGTTGAGTTCCAGCACGTCTAACCCTTGCTCTTTTGAGGCCTCACGGAATAAATCACCTGATGAGAAATGTTCAAAACCGAGTATCCGGGCGACGCCTTTTGCGGTAGTTGATTTGCCGCTGCCAGGACGCCCCGCGATGGTAATGATTTGTTTTTTTCCTGAATCCATTGTTTAAAGTATAGCAAACAACCCTCTTTTAAAGAATGTCATCGTTGCACGCAGGATCACTACTTCTTTTGAAGTGTCATGAAGGTGTAGGGATATGGGTTTAGGGCGTCTGCTGCAAAAGAGCTTTTTTCGACAACCTTCCAGTGTGATGTGTCGTACTGAGGAAAATACGTATCGGTTTCAAATTCAGCTTCAATTTCAGTGATGTACATTTTGTCTGCATTTTCTATCAGCTGCGCAAAAACGTTTCCACCGCCCAGTACCCACACTTCTTTGTTTTTGGCTAGCTCTACCACCTGCTCAATCGAGTTCAGTACTACAGCATCTTTTAGCTCTTTACTGTTTAGTGAGAGGACGAAGATATTCTTCGTTTTATACGTTTTTTGGTAATCTTTATAGTCGTGATAGGTACGTTCGCCCATAACAATTGTTTTGCCTTTGGCTAACTTATGAAGACGGTCTTTATCTGCTTTCATAGACGGCCACGGCAGACCCCCTTTATTACCCATACCTAGGTTTTTGTCGTGAGCGGCTACAAAAATTATCATAGTTTAGTTATATACTAGTAGCGACTACAAATGAAGGGATGAACCTATTTTCAAGCCGTTAAAAACCTATGATGCCACCGTCGACTACTTAATGTACGAGCTGCCTAAAACCAGCAGGGCAATTTTTAAAGACGCCAAAGGCTTTGAAAGAAGCAAGCAGATTCTGGCAGCACTGGGCAACCCGCAAAACAGCCACAAAACAGTTCACGTCGCTGGTACCAGTGGTAAAGGTTCGGTGTGTTACTTAATTGACGCTATGCTCCGAGCCCATGGAAAAAAAACCGGGCTGATGCTTAGCCCCCATGTGTACGATATTCGCGAACGCATTCAAATAAACGGGCAGCTGGTCAGCGAAAAAAAGTTTTATCAGTTTGCGAA
>CAYRKQ010000021.1:0-13412 GCA_964424985.1 uncultured Candidatus Saccharibacteria bacterium
TCAAACCGAGTCTAGTCACACTAGTAGAACTAGTGGCTTACCTTGGGGGGAGTTAGAACAAAACCATTTGCCAACTACTATTTACTATCTACCAACCGAGCTTGCTCGGCCTTAGAGAGGCCTTCAACTACTAATCGGTAGGAAAGATCGACAAGATCAAACACCTCACGGTCTGAAAGCTCACCGCTTACGACAATTGTATTCCAGTACTTTTTATTCAGATGGTACCCAGGCATAACGGTATCGTACTTTTCTCTGAGCGTCGTAGCCAACAATGGATCACATTTTAAACTCACCCGAACCGGATCTTTCCCCTCAGGAATCAACGCGAACATTTTCGCTGTTTCTTTCGAGCCAACCTTGTACACCGCCACCTCTTCACCAAACGGATAGTCTAACCAACTTCCCGGTTTCGCTAAAATATAACTTTCCAGCTCTTTGTGCATCATCAACAGTAGATTATAGATCATAGTTCTTAGATCTTAGAAATAAATATAGATTCCAAGCTGAAAAAGCTTGGTTATTTTCCTCCCACCTGCTCAAAAACCGAGGGAAACGCGTCTTTTTATTCCCTGCTGATTGAGGATGTCTGACCCCGCACTGTTTGCCGATGGCAAAAAGTAGTGGGAAGAAACTTAAGTTGAGAAGCTGCGCTTCAGATGGTTGACTGGATCCGCCAGCTGGCGGATGACGGGATACTATTTCTTTTTGAGTTGTTCTAAGTAATATTGCAACTCGGCAATCGAGGCCTGGATGTCGTCGAAGGCACGGTGGACATCCTTCTTTTTATACTCTGGTTTCTTCTTGCCTTGCATAATTATTTTCAAGCTCGTGACATCAAGCATCCGGTAATGCAGCAAAGCATCTACCTCTGGCCACCAGCGAGTGATGAAAATGCGGTCATTATGAATTGAGTTGCCCGCCAAAATTGCTGGTTCGATACCAAAATGCCCCTTAATAAAGCCGACGAACTCGCGCATGACCTCTTTTTCATTCTTGCCGGAGTCGTGGATACGATCAATCAGTCCATTTTTAGCATGGTGCACTTTCGACCACTCATTCATATTCTTAAGTCGACGGTTCGGGTGCTTTATGACCGCCTCGTAACTACCGAGTGTTTTATAGGTAAAATCAGTCACTTCAGCCGCGACCTCTAAAATAACGTCTTTTTTAGGGTCTAAACCCGTCATCTCCAGATCGACCCACAGTAACTTGGTCGGCTTAATTTTCTTCAAATCCTTCATTGTATCTAAGATTATACAGGATCAGCCGGTAAGTGCTTCTATGGCGATTTTAAAAGCGGCGTCTTTTAGCGGAATGTGCTCTTTTTGTGCTCGCTGTATAACGTTTTTCATAGCTGGCACTAAAATGTGTTCAAGTTTTTGGTTCACTTTTTCTTCCGACCAATGCTCGCCAGCTTTATTTTGTAGCCATTCAAGGTAGCTGACAATCACACCGCCAGCGTTGGCAATAACGTCTGGGATGACGCGAATACCTTTTTTCTCAAGCGACAAAAGCGCATTATCTTCTACCGGCCCATTTGCGAGTTCAAGCAGAATCTCAGCCTGCACAGAACCAGCATTTTCATCTGTAATAACGTCACCGAGCGCGGCAAACACCAGTACGTCAACGGGTAGTGAAAGAACGGCATCACGGCTCAAAAATTCGGTGTGAGAGTCGTCCAGATCTTCAATGAGGCCTTTTTTGTGGCCTGCAAACGGAACAAGCGAAAGGGTGTCGTTATTTTGAGCAAAGTTTTTAACCGCCAATGTTCGTTTTGAATCAGAAACTGCCACGACTCGTACGCCAAGCTCAGCTTCGGCAATTTGCCCAAAAAAGAAGCCGACATTACCCACGCCCTGCACCGCAACGGTAATATCGCAGGGATCCTTTTTGATTGAGGTAAGATATTCTCTCAACGCAATCACCCCACCCCGCCCCGTAGCCGCCTCGCGTCCTTCGCTGCCCCCGTTTTTAAGGGATTTACCCGTAAAACTCGCCTTGCTGTCATCCCCCGTAAGCTGCTCAAATTCATCCACCATGTAGTCAATAATTTCAGCGTTGGTGTTTACATCTGGAGCCGGCACGTCTTTTTCTGAACCAATGTGCGGATGGAGCGCCTGTACATAAGCGCGCGCGACTGCCTCAACGTGCTCGGGGTCATGCTCTCTTGGGTCAATTTCTACCCCACCTTTACCCCCGCCCATCGGGATACCCACCACTGCTGTTTTGAGACTCATGAGTAGCGCCAAGGCTCGTACTTCGTCTTTATCAACAAGAGGATGGAAACGGATGCCGCCCTTATACGGCCCCCGTTTATTGGAATGCTGAATGCGGTATGCGAGGTGTGTTTTACCATTGATCTTAATTTCGTGTTCGTGTTCGTGGTCTGGTGACATAAGCTCATCAAGTTGTTCACTTGAAAGATTCAACCGCTTTGCCGAGCGTGTCAGCGCCACCTGGGCTGATGAAAGCATCGACATATCTACTCTTTCTTTTTGTCTAATTTATCGAGCTTCAAACCTTTTACTACATAGTAGATAACTGCAAGCACTGCAATGAGCGTAATGATTGAGCTTAGAACCATCCCCCATCTAAAAATTAACACGCGGTTACCTAAAGTGAACCAGTAATTTATCGTGGCAGTATCTTTGCCGACAACATTCCAGCTAGCCAGCAGTAACCCATCTTGAGAGCCAACCAAAAAACTAACTATCGGGTTAATAAACCCTTCGACGAGTGCCTTTACCGTGGCGTTGGCTTGAGTACCTATAGCCAGACCTACCGCGAGGCCAACAATGCTCTGTTCGCGTACAAAATCCATAAAACCATGCACAGGCTTTTTTGCAATTTGCTTAGTCCGCTCTTTCGCCTGCGCCCGTTTGGGGTTTCGTGTTCGTGCCATATACATTATTATACCGTATTTAAAAACGCTTGTGCTTTTTTAATTTTAATTGCATATGTTATTGACATTTAGTTTTAGTTGTGATAAAGTACTTATGACAACGCGATTGAGACCGCGCTGGGTGAGAAGAGTAAAGGTAAAAGGGAGAATATAATTATGGCAGAAAATTTATGGGCACCCCGTGGTAGCGCTCCACTAACTGGTGTAACACCAAACGGTGCACACTGGGATAGTAGCCTACCATCTAAACCACCAGTAGCTAACTACGGTGACAGTAGCCAGCCCTGGGGTATATCACCACCAGAAGCTGCAGATGTGGCATCTATAGATATAGACTCAGTGCCGTCAGCCGAAGATCAATTCAACAGGAAACGCAGAAACCGACGCATCGGGGTGGCTGTAGCAACAACAGCAACACTTGCGATTGCCGGTGGTTTATTTGCAGGCTGCAGCGACAATAATGAGACTAAGGGATCAGACAATAGCGAAGCGGCGGCAACAGCCGAAAAGCTTAAAGACAGCGAAGTCTGTGTAAATGGCATGTTTAGTTCTGAAGATCCCTATGCACTCGCAAAAAATGTTAAACCAGGCTTCCTTACTGAATCACCTGCTGGCAACATTCTTGAATCACCTGAGGCCTTTGTCTCATGGACATACGGCAGCAAAGCCACTCAAGAAAAAGGTACTCTCTGTGCACTTCCAACAGACGTAGCAGTATACGAAACGGTATTCAACCAATGGGTTGGCCAAAACTCAGACGGTACAACTGTTCGACCATTCGACACTACGCTAAACGGCGTTAACGAACTTAACGGTTTTTACGCTGAAAACGATGATAAAGCTAAAGAAACTATTGAATCAGCTGCATTTAAGTTGTTCATGAGTGCATTCAAACTAAACGAAGAAGCAATGGCTGGCTCATGGCACAAACTTGTAATAACAGAAAACAACCAAGTTGCTCAAATGCCCGTTGATGTCAGTGGTGTTAAACCTGGTGAAGCCTTGCAGCTTCAGGGCACCGTAGCTGTAGGCGATGGTACGTTTAGCTCTAAGGATCAACAGATGATTATTTTGGCGGATGGCTCAAAGCTCGTTAAAAACTCTCTCGGGCTTGAAACAATAGCCGAGCAGGCTGATGAGAAAGCTGATGACGATCAAGGCGGTGGCGAAGGCTCAAGCAAGCATGGCGAAGACAACGTTGGTGGTTCAAGCGAAGATACCGACGGCGAACGCGGTGCCAATAACGGCGAAACCAATGGCTGCAACGGAAGCTGCGGCACAAGCGGTGGCGGTGGCAACGGTGGCGGAAGTGGTGGTGGCGGCGGATCTGGTGGCTGTGGCGGTGGCTGTGGCGGTGGTGGTGGCAGCCCAAAGCCAACGACTCCTACCCCAACTGGCCCTCCTCCCACCCAACCTCCTCAAGCAACCACCACAACGCGGCCTCCTGTTACTACAACTACTCGACCTCCGACCACTACTACAACAACTAAGCCTAAGGGTGAAAACCCTGACTGCGAAGGACCCTATTGTTAGGACTTAAGAAAGGAATATGACTATGAAAATCTCAAAACTACTCAGTAAGCTCTCGTTTCTAGCAGTTGCACTAATTGCTGTTGTTGCATTCGTGTTAAGCACACAAGCAAACGCAATCCCTTATAACGGCAAGGATACGCCGCCTAGCCCCGTACCGGCCTTTAACGTCTATACCGGTGTTGATAAAGGCGTGGGAGACGAACCAGACTTCTTCCGCGGACGAGTTGGTGAAAGCGGTACATTCGTAGACCCCTTGAACAACAGTTGTGCACCTGGTACTGAATTCCAGCTTCGCGTGTATGTTCACAATGGCGCAAGTGAAGATAAAAATAACGGTGGTTCCGGCCCGAGCGTTGCCCACAACACCAAGGTTGCAATCAACCTCAACAATGCAAATCAGGCAAGTAAATTCGTACCTTCTGCTCAGATCTCAGCAAGTAATGCTGCAACTGTAACAGATGACATGACACTTAACTGTAACGGCAACACCGTAAAAATGAGCTATATAACTGGCAGTGCCTCCCAGTTTAGTGTAGGGACCGGCACAATACCGGTAAGCGACTCTATTGTCACACCTGCCGGCGCTCCAATTCGTAGCCAAAGTGTGGCTGGGGACGTATGGGGATGTTGGGACGATCGTGTTTACGTAGTAATCAAGGTAAAAGTTGAAAAACCAGTAAAGCCAGTTACTCCTGTATATAGCTGCGATGCACTAAGTGTACTAAACCTTGGTGATCGTAAGTTCCGTTACACCCTTAGCTACACTGCTAAAAACGGTGCAACGCTCAAGAATGTAACCTACGATTTCGGTGATGGTAACTCTGAAGGCCCAACCACTGAGACAACGGTTGACCACACCTACGCAAAAGATGGCACCTTTACTACCAAAGCAACCCTCGTGTTTGCCGTGAAAGATAGTAAAGACGTTGTGGTGAATGGTGAAAACTGTAAAGTAACCGTGAAGAGCGAAACTCCAAAAGAGTACTGCCCGATTCCTGGCAAAGAGCATCTGCCAGCAAACAGCCCGGACTGTAAGGAAGTTCCTGAGCAGCCGCCAGTAACTCCACCAACTACTCCTCCTGTTACGGTTATGCCAGCAACAGGTGCGGGAAGTGCATTCGCCGGCCTCTTTGGCTCAAGCGCCCTTGGCTACGGAGCATACAGCTTCTTACAAAAACGCCGCGCCCTTAAAAAATAAACCTTAACTGACCGTTCTTTAACACCCGGCCAAAACAGCCGGGTGTTTCGTGTTATAACTATTTGCCGTAGGCAAATATAGCTTCCCTCCACCTACTCAAAAACCGAGAGAGGCTTGTGTTTTTATTCCCTGCTAACCGAGGATGTTTGAGGGAGCGAAAGCGAGTGAGTTCCGCAGGTTACAGAGAATGAAAAGATAAGACGACCATCGTGCTTTTTGAACCTAGGTGGCAGTTTTGTGTTGCTTTTGCTGTCAAAAGCGACGGGAAAGAACTTAAACTGAGAAGCTACGCTTCAGGTAATTGACTGGATCCCGGATCGGAGTCCGGGATGACGAGACATTGAAAGCTGAGTTACATTTTTTCGGGGGCGTGA
This sequence comes from uncultured Candidatus Saccharibacteria bacterium, assembly GCA_964424985.1. Lineage (GTDB taxonomy): Bacteria > Patescibacteriota > Saccharimonadia > Saccharimonadales > UBA7683 > CAYRKQ01. The sequence continues at coordinate 6,011 of CAYRKQ010000021.1, forward strand.
ATGCCAAGCAGTTCAAGACCTGCCTTTAACTTAGCAGCGTAAATTTCAACTAGCTTGATGCGAATAGCCTCGCGCTCGTCATCAATTACTCTGTTACCTTCATAAAACCGATTAAAGGTTTGCGCAAGCTCGTAAAGATACGTGCAGATATGGTGCGGCATCAGTTCTTCAGTTGCCCGCTCCACCACCTCGTTATACTCACTAATCTTTCTCAGCAAACTTCGCTCCGCTGTCTCAAGTTTAGGATTTCGGATTTCGGATTTCGGATTTGTTTGAGATTTGGTGCTTAGAATTTCGGATTTGTTCAATATGCTATTTGCGCGTGCAAATGCATATTGAAGATATGGTCCGCTATTGCCCTGCAAACTAACTGATTCATTCACGTCAAAGACAACATCTGAACCAACCCGAACCTTTAAGAACTGATACCGCAGCGCACCTGCCACAAACTTATCGTCAGCTTCTCCGCCGCGCGCTTTCATGGCATTAGTCATTTGCTCAAACAGCCAGTTGATTTCCAGCACATCGCCATCACGCGAACTCATCTTACCGGTTGAAAGCTTCACGGTGCCAGTCGGGATGTTCACCGTAACATCTTTAAGCTCAGGCATGCACAGCTCTGCCGCCGCAATGACGCCCTTGAAGTAATCCTTTTGCTCTTCGGCAGTTACAATGTAACTCTTGTCTGGGTGATAATACTCGTTCTTCAGCTGCATAAGACCAAGATCCCGCGCGCCGTACAAACCCAAGCCCCGACCTGTCACAAAGGCGTTGTCGAAGCTCCCGTGCTGGCTCCCGGCAAACACCAGCGCACCGTCACTTTCTTGAAATACCTTCGGTACGTTATCTTTGACAATCTTCACGCCCCGCTGATCGGCCTCACTCTCTAAAAAGCGCCGATCTGTCGGCTTGTTGCCAAGACGCCCCACGGTTTCATCAATTAAATGGAAGCTCCAGTCTTTGCAGATATCGTACACAGCCGCGTAAATTGGATCTTCGCGAGTAAATGACTGTTTGGCAAGCTCGTCAATCTCGATCTTGGCAGACTCGTCTTCTTTATAGGCTTTTGAGCCTTCGGCGTACATTTTTGACATAAAGGCGTTGCGCTCATCTTCAGCAATATCGTTCAGTTTCTTCGAGTCGCCATCCACAAACGTAAGGAGTGAGTACATGCTTTTACCCACATGCAGCCCAACATCGCCGTGATAGCTTACACGGTAGGTAGACGCACCAGACACTTCAACCAGATTCGCAATGCTGTCGGCAACAATGGCATTAAAGGCATGTCCAATATGCATGGCTTTAAACGGATTCGGATTGTTCGTTTCAATTACGACTGTCTCATCTTGCCGATCTTTCTCCGGCGTACGTTGAGCCTCGGCTAACAATTCTTCATCTGAAACTCTGATGTTAATAAATCCCGCCCCTGCTATTTCTAGGGTCCGACCCTGGAAGTCAGGGTGATCAATGATTTTTTTCGCAATCTCGCGAGGGTTTTGAGATATCTTTTTACTCAGTCTTAGTGCCACATTAGTCGCATAGTCACCAAATTGTTCATCTGGCCGTGTCAGCTCAACTTCAACATCTTCATTGAACAACTCTTTTACAACTTTTTGCACTACTTCAGAAATTTCTTGCATATCGTAGTTTATTGTACCACTTTTACATCTGTTATAGAAAAGAGTTCAGATGAGTTCTTAGAATGACGGAAGGGAGATAGCGCTACGCTTCTTCGCTCAAACATGCTCGAAGTAAACTTCTACGCGTGTTTTCGCTCCACCGAACTTCCCGCCACTCACTTTGTTCGCCCACGGGAGCCCAAATCATCCCAGCAAAACTAAAAAATGACCAGACGGTCATTTCATAGTTTTGGCGGAGGAGGGGAGATTCGAACTCCCGCGCCGAGTTGCCCCGACCTAACGATTTAGCAAACCGTCCCCTTCAGCCACTTGGGTACTCCTCCGCGTCGCCAAGTGACTATTATACCGGATATTATATCTGTTAGCTAGGTTTCGCCTCCAGGTATTTTTTGCGAGTTGGCTCATTGAGGTGCTCGATTGCGTAGCGTAACATGGTGCGCGGCATTTCATGAGCATACTGATCCAGAAAATCTAGAAGCAATTGCCTATCACAGCGTTTGCCCATTTCGCGCAGCATCCAACCAACGGCTTTATGCATTAAGTCTTCTTTGTCGTGAAGCAAAACTTTCGAAAGCTTAATGGTTATATCAGGTTCACCCTTCATCAAAAAATAATACGTGGCTATAATGGCAATGCGCCGTTCCCACAACAGATCAGAAACCGCTAACTCATCGAGTTTTGGCAACAGCTCTTGATACTCAAAGATGTAGCCGCCCACAATATCACGTGCTGATATATCAACCAGATCCCAATTGTTGATTCGGTGCGTGTGCGCGAGGTAAAATTCGTACAACTCTTTTTGCTTCGCCGCGTCAGCTCGCCTAAATTGATTCACCATAATAATCAGCGCCGTTAAACGCTCTTCGTGCCACGGACTTTCAAGCAGCTCTTTAAGATCAGCAAGCGATACATCTCTAAACTGCTTTGCTACCAACCGCTGATCTGGCACTGTCACACCCAAAAACCGATCACCTTCGCCATACTCCCCCGGCCCGCTCTTAAAAAACCGCGGGAAGAACGCTGCTTTTTCTGGGTCCACATATCGACGAAGTTCAACTTTAAGTTCATTTAACATCAATAACAGTGTACACTAACAGATGTGAAAATAACTATTCTGGCCATTGGTAAAAAACATGACCCAAAGCTTTTGAGTTCTATTGAAGATTACACGAAGCGTTTGCAGCACTATACGCCAATCACCTGGGATCTCATTGAAGCGAAAATCAGCAGTTCTATGTCGCCAGACGAAATAAAACAGATTGAATCAGAACTGCTTCTTTCAAAGCTAAGGCCAGAAGATAAAGTCATTTTGCTTGATGAGAGAGGGACGCAGCTTTCTTCAATTGAGAACGCGCAGGCCATTCAAAAACACCTCAACAAAGGAACAAAACATCTGGTATTTGTTATTGGAGGAGCTTATGGTGTATCTGATGAACTAAAAGCCCGAGCAGACTTCATCTGGTCGCTTTCGCCCTTAGTCTTCCCCCACCAACTCGTCCGCCTCATTTTAGTAGAGCAACTCTACCGCGCTCACACAATTCTGGCAGGCGAGAAATATCATCACGTTTAAGGTAAACTATGTGTAATGATTTATCTGATTGTCATCATTCAGGGCATTGTTGAAGGACTGACCGAGTTCTTGCCCATTAGCTCTACCGGACACCTCATATTAACCGGCCATTTACTCGGTTTTGCTGACGAAAAAGCCAAAACGTTTGAAGTGGTAATTCAACTGGCGGCAATCTTAGCTGTGGTAACAATTTATTTTCAACGCTTTTTACGGCTGATTCCAACTGCCAAAAATAATACCAAAAAAGATTTTAGCGGCTGGCGCGGTTTATGGATACTGTTTTTAACGACTCTCCCCGCTCTGATTGCCGGATTTTTACTGCACGACTTTATAAAAGAGGTGCTGTTTTCTCCCGCAACAGTAGTAATTGGCTTGGCAGTTGGCGGCTTAGTACTTATTTGGTTTGAACGATTCGTTCCGGAAAGTAGCGCTAAAAACTTAGATCAGATCACCGCCAAACAAGCACTTGGCGTGGGCTTAGCGCAAATTGTCAGCATTTGGCCAGGCATTTCCCGCGCTGCCAGCACCATTGTCGGTGGTTCATTCCTGGGTCTCAGCCGAAAAACCGCCGTGGAATATTCTTTCTTCGCCGCTGTCCCCATTATGGTCGGCGCCACCGCGTTAGACCTCTACAAAAACTTCTCAATTTTTGAAGTTGGAGACGCCAGCTGGTTCCTGCTGGGCATGCTAGTAAGCTACCTGACCGCCCTCGCCGCCATAAAATTCTTACTCCGCTTCGTAGAAAAACACTCCCTCGCCGCCTTCGGCTACTACCGCTTAATCCTAGCCGCCCTCGTCGCCGCGTTCATTGTCCTCTAAATCCATATTGCTATCTAACCAAATAGAATGCAGCGTAAAGCGCCAGCAACACTAATATCAGACGCACAACTCCAATAAGAAGATATGCCCTTGTTTCACGGTGATGTCTAAGGTTTTTCTGATATTTCATACCACTTGTTATTATAGCGCGATTTCATGGCGGAGAGAGCGGGATTCGAACCCGCGATACGCTTGCGCGCATACACGCTTTCCAAGCGTGCTCCTTCAACCACTCGGACACCTCTCCTCAACGCCTTTATCTATCCTACCAACTTCTTGAAGGTAGCTCCACCCTTGTAGCTTTTAATTTGTTGCTAGCGTTTGGTTAACACTACTTACTGGATTACCGTCCACGGCATATCGCCACAACGCTATGCAGCATTGCGTAGTGGCATGCTTCACGGGAATGACGGAAAAACTCTGCACTATTCACTACCCACTAACCACTATTTCTAACAGATGAAAAATCATGGCGGTTGTGGTTGGTTTACGGCGCTCACTCGACTACAATAGAGGGTAATGCATGTTATAAAACTTATCGACATTAGCAAGGTGTTTGGCCTCTCAAGCGGCGCTACAGTGGCGCTCAAAGGCTTAGACCTTGAAGTACCCAAAGGTGAATTTCTGGTTATCATGGGTCCCAGCGGCTCGGGCAAAAGCACGCTGCTTAACATTATTGGTCTGCTTGATCGGCCAGATGAAGGTCAGTACAGCCTCGACGGCCACGATGTTTCGTATCTCAGCGAACGAAAGCGCGCTAAAATTCGCCGCAACCATCTCGGCTTCATCTTCCAAAACTTTAACCTCATTGGCCGCATGAACATTTTAGACAACGCCAGCTTGCCACTGCTTTACAAGGGTGCGCCGCTGGTCAAACGTTACGAACGTGCCAGCGAGATTTTAAAATACCTTGGCATTCAAGAAAAAGAATACTACATGCCCAGCCAGCTTTCCGGCGGCCAGTTGCAGCGCGCCGCTATTGCCCGCGCCATGGTCAATCGCCCAAGTTTAGTGCTGGCCGACGAACCAACCGGTAATTTAGATACCGCTTCGAGCAAAATCATCATGGCCGCGTTAAAAGAAATTCACGAAGCTGGCAACACCATCATTATGGTCACCCACAACCCGGATCTCGCCCAGTACGCCGACCGCGTTATTAAACTGGTTGACGGCCGTATTGAAGAAGAGTTAACGGGTGATCAGATCAAACGCGACGTCAAAGAACAAAAGAAAGAGGCCGCAGTTGAGGTTGCAGCGGCAACTCAGCTTGAAAAAAGAAAAAAGAAAAACGAGTCAACAGCAAGAAAGAAGACCGAAGATCGAAGATCGAAGAAGAAAAAACCGACGAAGAAAAAGGGTAAACATGCTTAATTCACTTACGTCATGCGTCATGCGTCATACTTCTGCTCCTGAAAGGAGCACCCCATGATTATGCTGCCGCACATAAAAATGGCTCTCAACAGCTTGCGCGCTAATAAAGTTCGTACTTTTCTCACCTTGCTGGGCATTATTATTGGTGTCATGAGCGTCACCACCATTATTGGCCTTGGTGAAGGCGTTAAAAAGCAGGTGAATCAGCAAATTAATGATCTCGGCGGCGATCTCATCACCATCACGCCTGGCAAAAATACCCAGAGCAGCGGCTTTGGTGGCCTTTCTACCATTTTAGGCTCCAGCGGCTCCTCCGCCTCACGCCTGAGTGAAGCTGACCTTGAAAGCTTAGAGCAGATTCCCAACGTCTCGCGCGCCAGTGGAGTGATGCGCCTCGATGGCTCCATTGTCAGAGATGGCAAAAAAGTCACCTCTTCAAACGTGCTGGCGGTAGATGAAAATTATATTGAGGTCACCTCCCAGAAGATGGTGCGTGGCCAGTTCTTCGGCGGCAGCTTAGAAAATAACAACACCGCCGTGCTGGCCAGCAATGTAGCCAGCGAATTATTTGGCAGCCAAGATCCCATTGGCAGCACGGTCACCGTCCGTGGCACAAACTTTGTCGTGATTGGCGTGCTCGACACCTACCAGGGCTTTAATTTTGGCCAACCCATAAACGACCACGTGCTGATTCCCCTCCCCGCTGGCGAAAAAATGAACCAGAATGTGACGCAGTTCCAACAAATTACGTTGCAGCTGGAAGATACTACCAAGGCCTCTGAAACCGCCGATCAAGCGCGGCAAACACTTCTGCGTAGTCGTGATGGCGAAGAAGATTTTACCGTCACCACCCAAGATCAACTAGCCGGCACCACTGATGATGTCTTCCGCGTTCTGACCGGCTTCACCGCCGCCGTAGCCTCTATCTCTTTGCTGGTCGGCGGTATTGGCGTCATGAATATTATGCTGGTCACCGTCACCGAGCGCACCCGCGAAATTGGTATTCGAAAAGCCATTGGCGCCACCCGTACCCAAATTATGATGCAGTTTTTAACCGAAGCTCTCATCATCACCTTAGCCGGCGGTATTATCGGTATTTTCTTCAGCATTATCCTGGGCTTCATCATCAGCGCGCAGACCGCCGTTAAACCTGCCCTCGATCTCTGGATCATTCTTCTCGCCGCCGTTGTCTCACTGCTCGTCGGTGTCATCTTCGGCACCTGGCCAGCCGTAAGAGCCGCCACCAAAGACCCCATAGAAGCCCTCCGCCACGACTAAATACCAGGGATAGCCAGTGATTTTGGCTTTTCGGTTGGCTTAGGGGTAATACCGAACCGTTCGCGAGCTAACTCTGCCAACTCATCTATGACATGTGTTCCAGTAATTTCATCTGCGCTCTCCACAATTCCTCTTTCAATCAGAGATTTTGCAATAAGCGAATCATCTAACTCTCCATTTTGGCGCAATGCAACAACAAAGTCGTTTACGAGATCTACTCCATGAGTTCCCATGCGACGTTCTTCATTAGGTAGATTAACTGAAATATCCGCCAACACCGATGTGACATTATCAAGCCGTTGTGAAGCCGCTGACATCTTTTTGTCATCAGAAAGATCACCAAATTGACCATCTTCAAGAAATTCAGAAAAGTGAATGGTATCTTGCGATTGTACCGCCCGAGCATATCGACTCATGAAATCCATGAGTGGCTTACCATGCAAAAGAAGTGATGCAAAGTGCTCAGCACTAATATCGTGCATATAATAGTAGAAGTTGCTTACACCAACCGGGAAATAGCCTTCAGCGATTGTATCTACATACTCAGCTACGCTGATAGCACCCTCCCGAAGGTACTTTACCGGAGGTACATCAATCACATTTGCTGGATCCGCTTCTAGCGTACGGAATTTACTCATAAGCTCTCCTGGTGTGGGCATCTGCAGAGAGGTAACTCCCCCCAAGGTAAGCCACTAGTTCTACTAGTGTGACTAGACTCGGTTTG
>CAYRKQ010000022.1:0-4796 GCA_964424985.1 uncultured Candidatus Saccharibacteria bacterium
TCTTGAGCCAACAAAGCGGGGGAATATATAAGTTCCCTTGCCAAACAAAAGATCGAGCGGCGGTAGCCAGCCCCGATGCCATAACCCAGCCGTGTATCTAAAAGGTAGAGGGAATTTTCTATAATCAATGTGTTTAAAGCCAAAAGACTTAAATTTTTCGACCGTGTCTCGAGGTATAATAACAATTACTTCTGGCGCAACTTGTTGGCTATTTTTTGCTTCATCAATAATCTCATCAATACCGCGTAAAATACCCAGTATATGCTGACCTATGCCGCTAAAGTGCCCTTCAACTAAACCAAGGCCGTCAATATATATCTTTTTCACTAGTCCCATTGTATCAAAATATTGATGGGGGATAAGACTTCAAGCTATTTTTTAGACCAAATTATCTTATTACTGGTACTCCAAAGTACAAGCTTGCCATCGTTTTGTAAAATGAGTCTACTTTTGGTACCAGCATTAGAAGTTCGACTACTCCAAACCTGCTTATTTGATGAAGTGTAGATTCTTAAGATGCCATCAAATCCGTGGACTAGTCTGTTGCCTGAGCCACTTGTGCTAGTACCCCATATGCCTTTGCCAGACGGGTTGTATAGAACCAAGTTACCATTTTGCTGCATAGATAAACGGTAGCCATTGGGCGTGTATACCTGCTCACCAGCGTAAAGAGTCTGACCATTGTTGAGTCTTGCAGGATTGTTCACAGTGCGTAAATTTATACTAAACTTTGAGTTGGGCATCCAGCTTTGACCTTCAGCAACAATGGCAAAAGCTTCTGTTGATTTCTTTTCAGTTGAAGGTGCAGCAATTTGGAAATCAAATGTACCAGTTGCCCCTTTTGCTACTGAAGGCTGACTAAGTTGAGTTACTCTTGAACCAGAAAGCCAGGAATTATTACTTAACGTGCTTATTCTATCATTTGGGCTGGATGTGCCAAGCTTGGTAATTGACTGGCTCCACGCATTCTTGCCGATATTCTTTGCACTTACGCGCCAATATGTTGTTGACCCCGCCTTGACACGAAATCCTATAGGTTTAGATCGCGCATTGTCGCTATGATTACCTATGCTTGTTATCGTTGCATTGTATGGGTTCACAACAGGGAGGTTTAAAGTGAAGCTAGCGTTGTCGCTCATCCAGGCTTTTCCTTCTGCAAGCAGCCCAAACTTTTCTGCATATGATCCATCCACTGTCGGTGCTGTTACACTGAACCTAAATGTCCCAATACTACCAGGCGCCACACTAGATTCAACAAGTTGAGCAGGTCTGCCAGAGCTCAGCCATGAAGTGTCTGCGAATGACGAGGATCTGTTATTAGGGTTAGTTGTACCTATACGTACATTTGCTCGCTCCCAAGTGTAAGAGCCGGTGTTTTTGGCTTTTACCGTTAAGTACACGGACTGACCAGTTCGGAGCTCTGGTATAGATTCAACTTCCGTAGTTCTACTCGAATTTGTGTGAATCTGAATATCAGACACCGCTGCTGCATAGGTAGCAAAGGGTGAGCCGAACCAGTCTTTGAAGTATTGATAGAAATTACGATTACCGTACGAACTACAGCTATCACCAGTGCCATAGCCAGCATTGAGGGCTGCCTGGTTTGGTCTATATGGCGTGTAGCTATAGAGGGCGACAGTTGTTAAGTTTTCAATATTGACCGTTGAAGAACCGCATCTGCCTGTATCAGGATTCCAGTAAATCTTATTATTGCCAAGGCCGTAAGGTGTGTACCAGGTATTCGACTTATTCAAGATTGCCCGAAACATCCGTGCCGACCACCGCACTTGGTTCGTGAAACCGTAGTAGTCACTATTACAAGCAGCTGTATCGGGGCAACCATAGCCAGTAGCTGAACGATATTGTATGCTCCACGGCCAGGTGTCAGTGACCAGGCCTTGCTCTTTTTGCAGCAAAACAATCAAAACTTGGGGGTTAATGTTGAATTCTTGGGCAGCGTTGTAAATAATCTGTGCGGCGCTCTTCCCATTTTGCGAGTAGTTCCTTAAGCAGGTATAAGGTGGAGGATACCCCCGTGACTTACCATATTGTGCTCTCGTACCACCACCATATTCTGAAGTCTTAGTGCCGTTGGTGTCACAACTCGGAACCTTAGAGTTAAGAAAGGATTGAATCTGAGCAGCCGACATCGAACCCTTTTTAGTAAAAGTAGCATCATCCATTATGCGTCCTGGTTTAAAGCCGGTAACGGCGGCGGCATTTACCGAGCTTGAACCTACGAGGCTGTAAACAAATACGCCGACTAAAACAACCAGCCCATAGAACGCAATTTTACTTTTTACCTTCATATACTTCATAGTTGCACCGTTTGCGAAACACTACCGTTAGATTTATTACTTTTATACTCTATTTTAAGATTCCATGCACCACTAGTTAGCTTGCTAACATCAACTGCAAAGCCTTGGCAAGTTGACGAGTTTGGCAAAGCTTGAACTTTAGCGGTCTTCACCACACTTTGTTGCCCAGATTTACTAAGGGTGAGAGTACATGTCCCACTGGAGTTTACCTCTTGAATAAGAGTCTTCACATTCAGCACACCATTGTCGTTACGCGGTTCATTAGTAATTTCAACGGCTACCGAGCCAGTTGCTGATGAAGTCGCAGAAGTGTCGGTGCCTGAACTTGAATCAGTGGGCTTAGTTTCAGATTCGATGGTTTGTTGCTTAACATCTTGCCCTTCTTTGACCTGGTCATCACTCGGTTCGTTGTAGTCTACCGTCTCTGTTGGAGGAGTATTTTTAAATGGTCCAAGATCCTTAAAGTAAGCAAAAACTAAAGCACCAGCAAACAAAAGCGCAATACATAACAGGGCAATAACGAGCTTTCTGTGTTTTGGTGATCTCTTTTTTATAATCTGCATATTTGTTTTCATTGGTTACCTCATTATTATATCTTTTTTCTCCTTATGCTTCAAGGGTATCGTGGTATAATACTCAACATGACAAAAAAGCCCGTTCACCTCAAGAGTGCTATTGATAGCTTCACAAAAAAAGTAACAGATAAAAAATTATGGGCTGAATGGTGGCCACTTGTCCTACTAGGATTTATTGTCACCATATCATTTGTGTATGGGTGGCTTTTGGATCCCACCACCCCTAGATCTGGAGCAGGATGGGCTGATCAAACACTATATAAGTCTATGGTGGATACACTTCGTAGCGGTAATATGCTCAATAGCGCTCAGCTACATTATACGATTGGCTACCCTCTACTTGGCGTCATTGGGTCACTATTTTTCCCGAATGATCCGTTCTTAGTTGTTAGCTACTTACTCCTCTTGAGTAGCTTAATTTTCTGCTATCTAGGTGCTCGTAACCTGCTTGGTAAATACTGGGCACTATTATTTTGTATACTTTTATTCACATGGGATGGTGTTAGTAGAAGCTTAAATTTTTCTCAAGAAGTATTTAATATACCTTGGAATAATCAAGTGTTATTTTTTACATTTGCATTCTACTTCTGGCTCTTTATTACTAAAAGTAGCAAACCTGCAAGCTGGAGGATGGCAGCTCTCGTAGGTCTTATCTCGGGGTTTGCATTCTTAACACGCGAGGAGACGATCCTCTTTGTTATACCTGTCACGATAGTATATTTTCTAATCTCTAAAACAAGCCTGAAAAAGGCTGTGGTAGCGATAGCATTAATAATTATGTGTTTTCTCCCACAGATGATTATTAAAAGTCAGGTTGTCGGCAGCGTGACTAGTAGTGGCAGGCCTAATCGCAGCTACTCCAAGATAGTTGAACTCTATTCAAATCCGCGCAGGTTTGTAGTCAACACTCGTTATACCATATTCAAAAGTGACTATATTGGCCAGAGAGAATCATTGCTTGAAGCAGCTCCGTGGGTTTTATTAAGTATCCCAGGTGCTTACTTCATAATTTTTCGACGAAAATACCCCGTTGGTATCAAGATCTTCGTTGTAGCCAGTTTTGTTTATGTAGTCTTCTATCTCATGGGTGACAACATGAGGCCAATTGCGTTGCAATTTCACAACCTTAGATATATATCAGCGGCATTTATTGCAATGAACTTTGCATCTATTATAGCAATCAGAGAGCTAAGTCTGATTGCAGAAAAGCAAGTTAAAAACCACAAAAATCTACAGTAATATTTATCTGTCCGGGTTGTATTGTACGGTAATAGTACCGTCTTCTTTGGTTTCGTAAATAACCTTATTCTTAAGATATGTTGTCGAGATATCTTCAGTTCTTGGTAGGTAGGTTACTTGGCATAAGGTGCTCAGTTCATCAAATTTTCCAGTCCAATCATCTCCCATAACAAAAATGTCAGCGTTGTATTTTTTAATGTCATCACGCTTTTGTTCCCAGTTGTTTTCGGCAAACACCTCATCAACGTAGCGCACGGCTTCCAATATTTGTTTTCGTTCTTTAAAGCTAAAGATCGACTTCTTGCCTTTGATGGCATTAAATTCATCAGAGGATATACCAACTACTAATCGATCACCGAGCTCTCGAGCTCTGCGTAAAATATTAACATGCCCTACGTGTAGCAGGTCGTATGTTCCGTAAGTAATAACTGTTTTCATAAATACTAGTTTACCGTATTTGTGAGCAAATGTTGCCTCAGTTTTTCAATAGATATTTCTTGTGTAACAATCAGCCGGTAGAGAAGGCTTAATTCTGGTATCACTTTGAGAGAAGGTAACTTACTTAAGACACGAACAGTGTTGATTCCTTCAACAGTTTTATGTGCTGTTGCCATTTCAGCAACTGCGTCAGGCACTTTCTTTCCGGAGCCGAGGAGGATACCAA
>CAYRKQ010000022.1:4806-11498 GCA_964424985.1 uncultured Candidatus Saccharibacteria bacterium
ATACCAAACTCCCGGTTTCTGGTGTTCCCTGTACAGCTCATCCATAAATCATTTCCCCAGCTTTGACTACCAATGCTAAATGTTTCTGGTTTTGCGCCATAATCTTTAATAAACGAACTACCAATAACTTGCGCTAGGTGTGAAATCATGTGAGTCTCAGCTCCATAAGAAAAACCAAGACCCTTGACGATACCGGCAAATATAGAGATTACGTTCTTAAAAGATGATGCATACTCAACGCCTAACAGATCATTTGTGGGATAGACAGCAAGATTGTCTGATTTTATAAGGTTAGTCAGTACTTTTAGTACAGATTCATTTTCGCAGGCAACATCAATTCCAAGAGGTTCGTGCTTGAATAAATCTTTTGCAATTGTCCCACCAGCCGCAAGTGCGTAAGGATTGACCGTGCCAATAATGCCAGATTTGACGGTAGAAAGCCGTTCGCCCGTGCTGTAATCAAGCGCTTTGGCAGTGTTGAGTAGGATAACAGAAGGCCTTAAAAATCTCCTGATGTTTGTGAGTACCTCTCGAGTTGCATCTGAAGATATAGCTAGAACTAGTATGTCGCACTCCTTGAGGAGGAGTTCGGGCGAGTGAACGAAATTAACACGTTTACTTAGCCGTATGTTTTTATGAAAGTAAAGATGTGCTTGTGTTGCTTGCAGGTTTTTAATTAGCTCGCTGTTTCTGTCATAGGCGTACAGTTCCACATCTGTTAAACGCTTATTATCCAGGTGCTTCAAGAAGGCGTAACCAAAATTACCAATTCCGTAAATAGCGACTTTCTTCATAAACTACTTATCCCGAAGCGAGGTTGCAAACTTACTTATCCCGTAAAAAATAAAGTCAATTGCTATGCTCCAAACTCGTGTCATAACAGTGATAATCAAGGCAAATTCACGTGGCATAATTAAGCTAAGTAAAACGAGCTGAATCCCCTCGCGCACGCCAAGCCCACTCGGAGCGAAGACTGCGAGCATACTAGCTGCTCCGGCTAGATTACCAACCCCCATGACATAGATGAGGTTGTCATAGCCGAGCTGTGGATAGACTGCCTTTGCAATAAAGAATAAAGAGATGCCGCTAATCAAGGCCCCAATAGTATAAAGGAGCGCTCCCTTTACAACGATAGCGTTTGTCGCATAGTGTGCAGGGTCAAACGTTTTTTTCTTTACTTTTTTATATGCAATAGAAACAAGCTTATTAAATATTTTTGGGGTCATAATAATAACGCCAAAACAGATAACACCAAACATCAATAACTTAAATTGAGGGTCAATTACATCAAGGCGTCTATCAAAGATGAGCATAACAAATGAAACGACCATTACAACAATAACTTGCAAAGCTCCTTCGAGTAGCGAACTGACTGCAAGTTTATTTTTTGATATTCCATGCTTTGAAGCAAAGTAAACCTTCCCCATCATCCATGCCGCCGGGGTAGGTATATATCTACCTAGCCATGATTTTGCATATACGTATGTTAACCTGGTTTTACTGCCGAGGTTTTCTGCACCAAGTGAATGAAGTAAAACAACCCAAATGTATACACCCCAAAAACGGAAAGCCAGCCCAAATAATGAGGCTATGCCAATATATAGCCAGCTTATAGAGATATCTTTTAGCTGATCAAAATCTAAACTCTGAATATAAAAAACTAAAAACAAGACAAATAGAGAATAGAAAGTAATTGGCACAAGCTTAGAAAAAAACTTTTTACGTGAGATTATTTTTACTGTATTCACTACATCTATTGTATAGTAACTGGTACTATTTATAGAGTATTAAAAGTGTGAGGCGAAATTATGAAGATAGACAAGAAAAAACCTAAGCATATTTTATTTCTACTAAAGGCAACTTTTGCGGTATCTACGGCAACTGTAGTGAGCCCACTTTTGAAGAAGCCGAAAGTGCCGACCACTATTTTGTACGGGCATCAGCTAAATGGTAATATAAAAGCTTTTCTCGATTACTGCCAACGATCTAAAAAAGATGTTGAGCTCTATTTTCTAGGAGACCCTTGGTATGTAAAAACACTTCAGGCATCTTCTCAAGAAGGGCTAAGCGGAACACTTGATATAACGAGCTTTAAGGATATGAAGAAGGCGGTGAAAGCAGACGCAATTTTAACTACCCACGGTCTGCATATATTCCACACAATACTTCGCCATACTGGCCTAAAGTTTATTGACGTGTGGCACGGTATTCCATATAAGGGTTGGCCACGTAATGAATTTAAAGAACAAATCAACTACGATGAGGTGTGGGTTAGTTCGCAAGAAATGAAGAAACTCTACGAATCGATGTATAACTTCCCCCCGCAAATTGTAAAAGCACTGGGATATGCCCGAGTAGATGATCTTATTAATGCGAATTATCGTACAAAGGATATACTAAAAAAATACAAAATAGAAGGATTTAAAAAATACATACTTATTGCACCAACATGGAAACAGGATGATCAAGGTAGAAGCATTTTCCCCTACGGGGTTACTGCCAAGGAACTATTTAATATGCTTGAAAAGGTAGGTAAAGATAACAATGCATTAATTATATTCAGAGCGCATCTAAATAGCGGCGATGAAATAGGAAATGTTACGTATAGGCACGTCAAAGTTATGCCACACACAAGTTATCCTGTAACAGAAGAGTTCCTGTGGATAGCCGATGTACTAGTAACAGACTGGTCATCAATTGCATTTGACTATCTTCCTCTGAAGAGACCCACAATTTTTCTAGACGTACCTTCGCCTTTTAAGGCTGGGTTTACACTGGGGCCCGAGCATCGGTTTGGGTTTATTGCAACTGATATTTCACAGCTCGAACATTCGCTTGATAGGTACGTAGGTGATAGTGAGGCTTACGGTCGTGAGAATAACTCGAAAGTAGTTGGTGCCATGCGGGCAGCCTACGGCAATCTAGCTGATGGGAAAGCGGGTGAACGGTATTTTGAACGTCTCACAAAGCTCACTAACCGATAAATTTACGGAAAAAGTAGGTCAAGATGTTGTTGGGCGATGTCTGGCCAGCTATAGTGCTGTGCGAGTTTCTTCGCTTCTTTACTGATGTTTGCTTCCTGGGGTAAAGTCAAGCCACGGGCTTTTTGTAGTAGCTGCATGAGAGAGACGGCATCTTTCTCTGGAAAGAGGAACCCATTTTTTCCTGAATGCAAAACAAGTTCACCTCCACTCGATGTACTTGCGAAGACGATTTTTCCTCGCGCTAAGGCTTCCATAAGAACGACCGGGAAGCCTTCTGAATCACCGCTTGAGTCAATGATAGAGGGTACGCATACATATTTCGCCATAGCAAGTAAGGTTTCTTTAGCAGAACCACTTACATAGCCTGTGAATACTACGCCACTTACGCCAAGTATGGACACTTGCTTTCTTAAAGAGTCTAGTAGTTGCCCGTCTCCAGCAATCACCAATTGGAGCTGACCACGCGTGTCTTCTGGTAACTGAGCAAAAGCCTCAAGTAAATATTTTATGCCCTTTTTCTCAGCAAGGCGACCTAAAAAGAGAATATAGTCCTTTTCTTCCGAAATTTTATACTGTGTAAGTACCTTATGTGCATCTACTTTCTGTATAGCATTTGTATCGGTGGATACGCCCATAGGGAGAATTTTATATTTCGTAGCTACAATTTCCCACTGCTGTGGCGTAAAGAAATGGCGGATTTTGGCTTCGGTTCTTTCTGACACGGCAGTAAAAAAGTTCGCCTTTTTACAAACCCAGCGTATCAGGGGCTTGCTAAAGGGTGCTTTTCTCAAAACCGATACATCTGACGCATGGGTAGTGAACGCATAGGGTGTTTTTGTGAGCAGACTAACAAAGGCCGCGTTGATTGCTTGAGGCATAAACCAGTGTGCATATATAATATCTGGCCTCTCTTTTCGAACAAGTTTTAGTAATGAAAAGAACTGTGCTACACAAAAAAAAGGTATCTGCAGGTAGAGTAGGCGATTCTTTTTAAGGGCTGGCATGATAGCTCGACCTGTAAGAAGCTCCCATCTTTTTGGCCAAAAGTAGTGAAATCGCACCTCTTTATAAGCGGGTTCGCCAAGTGTTCTATTGCTTGTTTTACTGTAAGCATTGTGAGGAGCATGGAGTACAACTTCTAGCGATGGGTTAAGCTTCTTAAGCTCTATTGCTTGATCTTTAACAAACGAGGGAACAGGGTCTTTGTCTGAGACCGGTAAAGTCGATGTTGTTATAACTACCCGCATTAGTTATTTGACAAACCTTGCTCTTCGAGTCTGCTCAAGCTGTAGTTCAATCAAAGAGCGGTTAATTCGTATAAGATCTGCAATAACACCCAAGGCTAACGACAGAAACGCACCGGTAAGCAAAACTGCGCCAAGCAGCAGTGATTGTAAGTGATGACCGGCCTCCCCTTCAATTATAAAGAGAAGATAGCGGCCAAATGGAATGAGCCCGAGCATGCCTAAGAAAATTGCAAGTGATATGAACACAGCATAGGGTTTATACATGAGATAGCTGCGTACAATTGCCCCGCCAGATTTGAACATATGCTGCCATATATTTTTAAATAGCCGTGATTCGCGCGTCTTAGGATTTGTAGTAATAGGTATGCTGGCAATTGCTAAATTTTTATTCCCTGCTTGAATGATGGTTTCCATACAGTAACTAAACTTAGTAACCACATTGAGTCTATAGAGTGATTCACGGCTGTAGGCTCGAAATCCGCTAGCAGCATCGGGGAGTTTTGTGCCAGCGGCTTTATTGACCACGTAGCTACCAAAACGCTGCATGAATTTTTTGAAGGGGGAGAAGTGCGCAATTTTGCTTGTTTGACGATCACCAATGACAATCTCTGCCTGGCCATCAATAATTGGTTGAATGAGGTCGGCAATGCGCTGCTGCGGGTATTGGTTATCGCCATCGGTATTGACTACGATATCGGCACCAAGCTCTAAGGCTTTGTTAACACCATCTTGGAATGAACGAGCGAGCCCCATATTGCGGCGGTGAAGCACAAAGTGCTTTACGCCATGGCTTTTTGCCACCTCAATAGTTTTATCAGTTGAACCATCGTCAATAATTAAAATTTCAAGATCAACCCCAGGAATCTTCTTCGGAATAGATTCCAACACCAAAGGAAGGGTTTTTTCCTCATTCAAGCAGGGTATTTGTACGATTACTTTTGTCACTTCACAACTATTTTAACAGACATAGTTCTTATAAACCTATAATTCTTGACAAAATGCAGGCATGCATGCTACAATGCAGGCATGAAATCATTGCAATATACAATTAGAAATGTACCAGAGCCGGTAGATCGCTATCTTAGAAAGCGCGCTCGGTTGAGCGGACAGAGTCTAAACCAAGTGGTAATAGAAGAACTTTCTGAAAAAGCGGGGATTGGGAGTGAGAATATACTCGACTCGCTTGATTGGTTTATCGGTAACGGTGGTATGGGCACAGATGTTCTAAAAGCACTTGAGGAAGAAGATAAAATACAAAAAGAACTGGCTCGAAAAGAACTAGAAGATGATAATCGATACTAATGTTTACAGTGCGCTTGATGCTGGGCAACCGATAGCATCAGAAGCAATTAAAGGTGCTGAGCAACTATGTCTACCAGTAATCGTGATCGCTGAACTGAAGTATGGTTTCAAGAATGGCCGGAACTGCCAATTGAACGAAAACAACTTGGACAAATTTCTTTCGCAGCCAACAGTACAAATTTTATACGCGACAGACCAAACGGCCGAGATTTACGCAGAATTAGCTACCTTTTCAAGAAGGCTGGGTCGCTCGGTAGGTAGCAACGATTTATGGATAGCCGCCCTAGCGAAACAGCATGAAGAGCGGTTGATTACGTATGACAGAGACTTCGAAGTATTTAAAGACATTTTGAGGCCGGGCGTGACTATACTTAAATAGTGGTTAGTCACATGCAGTTTAAGCATTACAGTATTTTTATGGTTGCTATCTTCCAACTCCAATATAGGTAATATCTTCTTTTTCTATTATATCTTTATTAAGGCAATTCATACAGTCAACAATAGCCGTTACGTTACTAGCCTGTTTTAGCCACGACAAATCTTTAAATACAGGCCAGTCAGTGGCTACAAATACAATTTCAGCATCTTTTACGGCACTCGCTAAACTTTCAGAAATCAACACACCTCTATGAAGATGCTCACCAGCTTCTTTATTTGCCTCAGGATCGTAGGCAGTGACACTAGCCCCTTCGCTTTGCAAGAAGTTAGCAATTTTTACAGCTGGTGATTTTCTGGCGTCACTAGTACCGGCTTTAAAGGCTAGCCCTAAGACGGTCATATTCTTGCCGCTTACACTACCTTGACTCCTTTTTACTTTCTCCACTATGTAACCTGCCATAGACTCGTTAACTTCAGTTGCAGCGTGCATAATTGGCATATCAACACCATTTTCTCGAGCGCTACTAATGAGGCCGCTAACATCTTTGGGGAAGCAGCCGCCGCCGTACCCACGACCAGCATTTAAGAATGCTCGGCCTATGCGCCTGTCTGTGCCAATGCCATCCATAACACCACTGACATCAGCGCCTGTCTCGTCGGCAAGTTTAGCAATCGAATTGGCAAAAGAAATTTTAAGTGCCAAAAAGGCATTAGCCGTTACTTTTATTAACTCCCCCCAAGGTAAGCCACTAGTTCTACTAGTGTGACTAGACTCGGTTTG
>CAYRKQ010000023.1:0-3052 GCA_964424985.1 uncultured Candidatus Saccharibacteria bacterium
GCTCATTGCCAGTACAGGCAATGAGCTAAAAAGTAAAAATAATATCAGCACAAAAGACGGTAATGTCGAGAAGAACCACCTCAACAACCTGCTATGGAATGTAACTACCCTCATTATTTCCTTATTTTTTACAAAACCCCATTAAACTAATGCTTATATGGTAGCATCTCTATAAAAAGCGCGCAATACCAGGTCTAGCTAATTGAGAGTTGTTTTTTGATGATTTGTTGGGCTACCGCAGGGTTGGCTTGGCCTTTTGATTTGGCCATTACCTGGCCTACCAAGAAGCCGATTGCTTTCATTTCACCATTTTTGACATCTTGCGCTGCCTGCTCGTTCTCAGCTAAAACGTCTGAGACAATTTTTTCAATGGCGCCTTCATCTGACACTTGCAGCAGATTTCTCTTCTTGGCGAGCTCAGTTGGATCTGCTTTATTTTTTATAACCTCTAGCAACAGATCTTTGGCCGCGGTTGAGCTCAGCTGAGCGTCGGCTGTCATCTTAGCAAGCTGTTTTAGTTGGTCTTGCGCTTCGATCACGTCCGACCATGAGAGTGAGCCTTCAGTGGTGAGCTTAACTACTGGCCCACTTATCCAGTTGGCAATAGTCTTTGTAAGCTTGGGGTCATCTTTCAGTGAGGTAATGAAATGGGCGACTTGAGGTTCATCAATAATAACGTCAACCTGTGATGAATCGAGCTTCAAGCCTTGCAGCTTTTCTCTAATTTCAATGACACTCACGGGCATGCTAGCCTGAACTTTGGCAATGTACTCATCTGAAAGTTCAATGGGGGGCACGTCTGGTTCGGGCATGTAGCGGTAATCGTGGGCGTCTTCTTTGGTGCGCTGCGAAACGGTTTTTTGTTTGGCATCGTCCCAGCCGCGAGTTTCCTGCACCACTTCGCCACCTTTTTCCAAAAGTTCAATCTGGCGCTCAACTTCAAATTCAACCGATTTTTCAACCGCTTTAAAACTGTTGATATTCTTTGTCTCCGAGCGTGTGCCTAGTTTTTTGGGATCTTTACTAACAGAAACATTGACGTCAAAGCGCATATTGCCGTGATAAAGGTCGACATCGCTGACATCAGCGTACTTCATTAAAAGATACAGCTCTCGGGCGTAGGCTCGAGCCTCGGCGGCGCCGTGAATGTCAGCTTCTGAGACAATTTCAAGCAGCGGTGTGCCGGCGCGGTTGAGATCTACCAGGCTGTAGTCTTTACCAGCCGGATGCGTGCTCTTGCCGGCATCTTCTTCCATCTGTACCCGGTTAATGCGAATCCTCTTAGTCTCGCCTTCAACCGTAATCTCGACTTCGCCGCCCACCACGATGGGGTGCGACAGTTGAGAGATCTGGTAGCCTTTCGGAAGATCAGGGTAAAAGTAATGTTTTCGTTCAAAAAAGCTATATTTTTGTGGCGTAGTTTTTAGGGCAAATGCTGCTCGACAGGCATATTCCACTGCTTTTTCGTTGAGTACCGGCAGCGCGCCTGGCATGCCAAAACTGATGTGCCCAACGGTAGTGTTAGGCTCGGCACCCCGAGCGTCGTTACTTTCCGCCGCAAATAACTTCGTCTTTGTCTTTAGCTGCACATGACACTCAATACCGACGGTGACAATGTATTTTGCCTTTGTCGCTGCGTCGATCATAGGCTCAACTCCTCAAACGCCTTGGCCGCGGCAAGGAGTTCACGATCAGCTCGCTGTGGTGCCATAATCTGCAGTCCTACCGGTAAACCAGCACTTGAACCGGCTGGAACGCTGATAGCCGGTATGCCCACCACGCTTGGACCAACCGTCATAATATCAGCCAGGTACATACTAAGTGGATCTGAATTTTCGCCAATTTTGAAGGCGGTCATTGGCGCGACCGGACCCACCAAAAAATCAACTTGCCTAAAGGCATCGTTAAATTCATTCACCAATTTGGTACGCACCGTTTGAGCCTTTTTATAGTAGGCGTCGTAGTAGCCACTCGAAAGCACGTAAGCACCGATCATAATGCGGCGTTTTGCCTCGTTACCAAACCCTTCCGCGCGAGCAGTGCTGTAACTTTCGTGAATATCCTTGGCATCCTCTTTAGCGTGACCGTAACGCTGGCCGTCATAACGTGCCAAGTTGCTACTGACTTCAGCCGGCATCACAATGTAGTAAACTGCCAGCGCCAGAGAGATGCTCGGTAAGCTCACTTCAACAATCTCAGCACCGGCACTTTTGAGACGGTCGATCGATTCATGAATAACCTGGGCGACGCCAATTTCAACCCCTTCAGCCAGATATTCTTTAATGACGCCAATTTTTTTACCCCGTATGTCGTATTTCGTATTTCGTATTTCGTATGTCTCTTCACGCTCAATGGTCGTGCCATCAAGCGGATCTTTCCCGGCAAGCACCTCCAGCACATACGCTACGTCATCAACGGTGGCGGCCAGCGGACCAATAACGTCGGTGCTACTCGCCATAGCCACCACACCACTGCGTGAAATCAAGCCGTAGGTTGGCTTAAGACCCACCACGCCGGTAAAGCTGGCCGGCTGTCGGATTGAGCCACCGGTATCTGTGCCGAGCGCAAATGGCGCCAGACTAAGTGCTACGGCAGCTGCCGAACCACCAGACGAACCACCCGGCACCCGCGTTTTGTCGTGGGGGTTTTTTGTGGTCATGAAATCACTGTTTTCAGTTGAACCACCATGCGCAAAGGCGTCAAGATTCGCCTTAGCCACGCAGATAGCCCCCTCAGCCTCGAGTTTTTCAATGGCCGTCGCTTGGTACGGCGCATCGAACCCTTTTAAAATATTACTTGCGGCGGTAGTACCTGCCCCAAAAACCAAAAAATTGTCTTTGGCAATAAAGGGCACACCCGCTAACTTACCGACATCTTCACCATTTTTAACCCGCTGATCAATGTCGGCTGCGCGCTCACGCGCTCGTGACTCGGTAGTGGCAATGATTGCCGCGAACTCCTGATGTTCGTCAATGAGCCTCAGCGACTTTTCGACTAGCTCCGTCGCCGTTGTCTTCCCTGAATTCACATCATCGGCCAGTTGAGCAATCGG
>CAYRKQ010000023.1:3062-11099 GCA_964424985.1 uncultured Candidatus Saccharibacteria bacterium
TTTTCTTATATCTTATTCCGTATTTCATGAGCTGTCTTACCCGACCATCCGCTTTACCTTAATATAGTCGCCTTCTTTTGCTGGTGTATTTTTAAGCAGCGCTGATTGTTCGGTTTGCTCAGCAACCTCATCCTTACGTAAGACGTTTTTCAAGCCTGTCACCTGGTAGGTAGGCTCGAGACCTTCAACATCAACACCGTCCAGCTGATTTACATATTCCAAAATAGCGCTGAGCTCAGTCTGAAACTTCACAATTTCATCTTCTGAGAGCTTTAAACGGCTTAATTTTGCCAATTTCAATACATCGTCACGTGTTAACTTCATTACAAACAGTATAACAGATACAAAATGAGTATTTACAAATTAGTTTATTAGGCTTATGATTAACGCAAGTACAATACGCAAAAAGGAACACATATGTCCCAAGCAGTACGGGAAATTCCAGTCATGGAAGATCTAGGGTTTCATCCTGATACTGCTGCTTGCGCCGAGAATCAATCACAGCTGCCCGGAGTTGAGTCCATTCGTGGAGTAGTATCTATCGGCAGAACTCCAGTTGCTTGGACGCTTGATATCCCACTTAATCTGACGAGCCCAGACATGACTGTCTTTATACCTGGTTTTGGCGGATTTAAAGCAACGTCGCGGGAGCCACGCCGGGCGCTCGCCGCTGAGGGTAATGCAAGCTTGAGTTATGGACCAGCTCGTTCATGTGGCAGTAGTGTCGTGCAGCGTCTGCTGCATTCCGCGGACACTCATGTTGCAACCCTGGAAGCAATCACCGACTCTGTGGTTCACCATGAAGACGCAAAGAAGACGCTATCCACCTTCGGTGTCAATCCACTCAGCCAGTGGCTGGTCTCTCATTCGATGGGTAGTTCTTCTGGCACCCCTTATGCCATACGCCATCCAGATAGAATTTCAGGCATAACGCACCTCGGCGCTGTTGGCTACGGCTCACCAACCCCACTTGATCTTCTACGAAAACTTCCCTTAGGGATCGCACCGGGCATTGCACATGAGTTGATGCCTTACCTAAAATCTGGTCATGTTGATGTGCATATCCGAAGTCTTTTTCAAGCTCTTGGTTACTATGCACAGGATCCCATACGAACACTTGGCGAGGCTCGCACCTGTCTTACAACCGATCTCCGAGATGACACAAAAAGTCTTTCAGATCTTCATATCAACACCGGCTACATAGCCGCCGAACACGATTGTCTTGTTACTCCACCTGAAGGGAATACTGAGCTATTTCATCATTTTGGTATTATGCCTGGCAGCGGACACCTATTTCCTCAGCTTAAAGCAGCGGTGATGGCCAGACAGGTGCGAAGACAACAGATGAGTCTAGGCTTTGATTTTGCCCAACAATGACAACTCTTAGGTGACGTTTAGTCGGCGCAGTATGCGGTGTAACTGGTCACGTAGCAAGGGGCTTCTAGGCTCCAGGTGGTTTTAGCTCGGTCTGATTGAGCAAAGGTCGCAAGAAACTTCTGAGGTGACACCTTGCCAGCATTGATTTGATTTTCCCAATATGTTGCACCAGCAGCGTCAGCTTTTTTACCAAATGTACGTACATATGTTTCAGCAACAAATACGTTAGTGTTCCCCGTCATGATCTTATTACGATACTCGTTAGAACTCATCAACCCTTTTATGACTACTGCAACTGGATCTTTACCTTGCCTTGCAGCTAAGTTGGCAGTTTTTACCCAGTAGTTAAATCCGCCTCTGTCGGGTTGACGCCCCAGAACTGTACGATAAGCACGGTAAACTACCCCTTCAACGCTTTGCTGATTGATGCACCTACTTGCGTACGTGTCATCTGAGCTGGATGCAGCTTCAGCCCGGCACTGAGCTACTGTCTTCCAGCCTGCGGCCTGTGTTTGCCTGTTACCAAGTAGTGGGGCAGCGAAAACGCTGAGAACAATTAACGACGCTGCCATAACCGGCATAGCGTAAATTACATACTGTTTAAAACTTGCAATTGCCGACATAGTACTCCTGTCATTAACCTATCTTACCATTATAGCATGTTTGTCAATATTTTGTCAAGTATTTATCCCTGAGTCCCGAAACTCCCGATTTACTGTCGTGTCATCTTGAGCTTGTCGAAAGATCTGGCTTCCCTGGCAATAAGAGTAGATCCTTCGGCTACGCTCAGGATGACGAGGGTGGAGTTTCAGGATTCAATTTTTATCTGCCCTTAGCTTTGCGGGCTGAGGATCCAGTGAATCACTTGTTGACGGAGCTTCATGTATTCTTCTTCGGTAAATTGCATATTGGTAATACAAAAGCGCTTGCCTCTGATGTTTGAACAAAACATACTGTCTTGCATGTTCGAGGCGTCGTGAATGAAAAAACTGTTTGTTATTTTACTAGACCACGAAACACCGAAACTATTGGCGCATTCACCGCTATCTTCAATTCTTATACAAAACGTATTATCTCCCGCTCGCTGGCCGGCCACCACAAACTCTGAGTCATGCACGCCATCTGAAAATAAAATGTTTTTCGATCGCTGAATGGACTGTGACCTATAAACATTTTCTGATCTAATAATGTCATCGCTTTCAGCTACGTTTAATGAATCGATCTGCCGTTCGGTAGTCGTCAGGTTAATTCTGCTCCATTTATCAAGCAGCTCCTGCAAACTATTAATTGGTTCTTTGGGGTACAGGCCTTCGGTTGCCGAAACTTCATTATTTCGCGCGTTTTCCATTTTTATGAACCTGGTGGGATTTGTAGAGGCTGCCCACGTCGGGCTACCGTCTGTTGAATCATAGACTTGCTGCGGTAGACGCACGTCAAACGTGAACTTTTGCATAAACTGTTCCAGTGTCAGTGGGTTTTGATAGCCAAATATCTGGCCAATTATTGTATCTAGAATTTTTTTAGCCTCAATTGCGTTCATTTTTTTGCCTTTCTTACTTTGTCTCTCGACGATGAATTGCTCGCCAAAATGTCCTGCAGATTTATATATTCACGAACACCCGGCCTTGGCTGGCTAACCGAAGTACTCTTCTGGGCTACAGACGGGCTTGCATTAGTCGCATCTTGAGGTGCTTGTGTCGGCTGAACTTGCTTGAGATGAGCATGTGCATTTTGCGCATTTTCAACAAATTTAGAGGGGATCTGCGTTGCTTCTTTGTACTCTTTTAGTTTTACGTTGGCCACCTTGGGTGCGGCAGTAATATCGAGCGTTCTCGCCTTCACGCAGGGCAGCAGCTTGCCTTCAGAGCTTAGTCGTAAAAAGAGTTCTCGAGGGTGCAGTCCAGTCAGCATTTGAACCCGGACGTCGCTTTGTTTTAAGCCTTTGGCTTTTTCAGCTTCTAAAATTTCTTTTGGCAGTTCGATGGTTAAGTTACCTTCCAGAGCACGTGCGTCTTCTTCGGAAACTTTAAACACGTAGTAGTTCATGACATTGGTGAAGATGGAATCTTGCAGGTCTTTTTCAATCTGGCCGAAGTACTGCTGCGTTAAAATGACGGAAAGGTTAAATTTTCTGGCTTCAGCCAAAATTGAAGACAAAGCTGGATTCTGCACAACAGAGACTTCATCAATTATAAGAATAACTTTTTGATTAAACGCCCGTGCCTGAGCAAGTAAAAATATCTGCTGAATCAACAGCCCCGCAACTGTTTTAACCACTTTTTCGCCCATACTGACCTTGTTGAGTGAAAAGACTGTCAGGAAGTTACTGTTTATAATCTGTGCCATTGAAGTGGCGTGTTCGCCATTGCCAGCAAGTGATGGTTGCATCTGCATTTCATCAACTAAACTCACAATCGGGGAGATTCCCTCGTTATAATACTTTGTTCTGATCTCGTTATAATCGGTACCGAAGAAATGGGCAATATTGTCTGGTACATAGCCTTTAACATGGTCGAGTAGCTTGTTCCGATATTCAACATCGGTTATAAAACGCTTAAGATTATCCAAACTCATAGCTTGCGCGGTCATCAATACATACAGCGAAAACCGAAGAACGCGCTCTAACTTAGGGTTGTGCTGATCAGAAAGAAGCGACTTAAAGAGAGTCCCTGTCAGTTCAGTGGCTGCCTGAATATCCGTGCCGGCACCAGCAAATAATTCTGTTTCTTGGTCTTGCCCTTTAAAATCTACTACTGTGCTGTCCTGTATGCCTGCTAAATCGTTCTCGAGCGAGGCGTGAGGGTCTATGACAATAACGCGATAATTCTGTTTCAATCCAGCGGAATTTGCCAGCTTGTCGACAATCAACGTAATCAGTTTTGATTTTCCACTGCCACTCATACCAATAATGAAGGAGTGCTTGTCGAAATCGTACGAAGGCAGCGTCAGGTAATAGTTATTTGGCAGATACGGGAAGGTGTCAACTTCAAACACGGCGCCCACGTTTTCGCTTTGCATAATGTGCAGCGACTTTTGAATATCCAGATATTTAGTAATTTTCTTCCGGAGATACCGTGTATTGGTAGAAAAATCAATTTCCAGTAAGTTGGTCGGAAATACCGCCATCAACCGTTTATTCACGTACCATTGATTCGCTGAGTTTTTAAAGTACAACCGGCCTCTGGTAACAGATTTTTCAGCATTGATTCGGCGAACCGTGAAAACGACAAATTGCAGGTCTTTCGCCTTCTTCACTTTATATTTTTCCTTTAAATCAAGCAGACTTTGACCGCTCTTAATCACTACCAGCCGCTCGCGCAGCACATTGTCCTGAGCGGGCAGCCCGATTGCTTTCTTTTCAATTGGCCGGAGTACCCCCACCTCAATATTATTGGAGAGTGCGCCAATATCTTTTTTACTTAAAATGAAGTAGCGAACGGTGTTTTCTTCAATTTTGACCACCACCTGAAATTCACTCAATACTCCCACGTACTGAGAGAAAATGTTGTACAGTCGTTGCCAGTCCTCTTTGGTGACGGCTTCTTTGAGCAAATAAAATTCAAAACAGTATTTCATAATCTGTTACTTAACTGTCATAAATTATACGCTACCCCCCATCAAACCGCTACCACTTTATCCACCCTGCTAGAAGATACTTCCTCAGAGCTCCTCTTCTTCAAGTAAGCGCAGGTTCATAAACCCCATGGCGGCACCTAGGCCAGTCACGGAACCAGCAGCAAGCAGTAATAACGACGATGTGCTGTGTTGAGAATTTTGTGCAAATGCTTTTTTAATCACTCCTTGGTGGTGAGCCGTTGTCTGCACCGGGGGATTTCCTGAAAACTGCTCGGTATTCCCTCCCGAAAGTGCATCTGCGAAGGATTGTGGATTTGCCGCCCGAGAGAACGAACGAAGACCGTTCGCAAACACGTTCCGTGCTACCCGCGTAGGGGAAGCCAGCACTTCCTCCGGCTGGCCTGATGGTGAATCTGATGCTCCATCGGTTGGGTCGTTGGGCAGGAGTGTTACCGGTTCCTCTTCCCGCTCCAGAGTCGGCGGATCTTCAGTTTCTGAAGATTCATCTGGTGCTTCATTGTTTTGTTCATCTTCATCGGATATTACATTTGGATCCTGATAGCCCGCCAGACCAGGCGCATCATCGCAGACATCGCCAATGCCATCTTCGTCAACGTCAGATTGATCTTCATTCCAGTCGTCAATACAGTTGTCTAGTTCATCATCAATCGAATCACCGTCACGTGTGATCACTGCTTTAAACGTTGCTGTCGCAAATTTCCCGGATGCGTTCGTCACCTTGAGTGTTATGAGCCCTTCGTACCCCTCGTCAAAAACATATTCACTCACTGGCTCGGTTGAACTAATCTCATAAGTGCCATCTAAATCTACGTCCCATTGATACTGCGTGATCCCATTTGTATCATACGAACCAGAACCATCGAGTGCGACTTCTTCGCCTATTTTTGCATTCAGCCCCTCTCCAGCCCAGGCATAAGGCGCGGTTACGGACGTATCATTTATCTGTTGACCAACAGTTGCAGGCGTGTAGTCATTACGCTTTGCTTGCTGGTTATAGCTGCCGGCAGTGTGGGTCGCGAGATATTTGGCACTCTCATCTTCACTTCCAGTATCGGCAAGCGAATTATTAGCCGCCATAATTGGTGAAATTGCTACCGGATCAATCTCTAGCGCCTTTTTCACGACATCAGCGTAGTGCTCATGCACATTGAGCCCCTCATCATCACCAGTTGTTTTACCAACAATGTAAATGAGCTTTTTGACACCGGGGCGCCACTTTAAATCAAGCGCCATATGAAGAGCATTTTTTAGCTCGCCGTGTTGAGTTCGGCCTAAGAGATTAGTGAAACGCGGAACTTTTGTACTAAGCTGTGCGAGGCTTGACGTGAAATTGAGATTTACCTGACTTTTAGGGCCCGTCTTGCCGTTACTTCCTTCTGCTCTATTGTATGCAACAACCGCAAAACGGTAGGTATTGGCCACCTCCACAATTTGATTACGGATACCACCAATTACTAAACCCTTAATGGCCATGTCGTCTCTTTGGTAAAAGTTGGCCTCAGAAGCTTCGTTATATATAAACACAACGTCATAGTCCTGCTGTGTTCGAAGAGGAAAACCATCGACTTGATCCTCTAGTTTTTGGTAAAGGACATTGGCAACCTCTTGATGTCCGCGTGGATTGTAATGAAACCAATCCGTGGGCAAGCGACTGCCGAAGGTGTTGATCCACTTTTCGGAGTTATGCCAAAAATCGCCCATGTCTGGCTCATATCCGACGAAGTGCTCTTTAATGCCATCGAAGTAGTAGATACCTGCTTTGTCCGGCTCATGTTCAGGTATGACGCCCCTTTGCACTTCGTCACCCAGCCGTCCTAATTCACGAACATTTTTACTCGCTTCATAGCTACCTGGCCCAAACAGATCATTGAGCACAAAATTGTCATCTTTGGCCAGATACGGATACCCCACCAGCACAACCTTAGCATCAGACCGCAACTTCTCCCGAAGCCGTTTGAAAATCTCCCCCATATTGCGTTTGTATGAATAGGCATTCTCATTTTCAGAAAAACCTGCTGATCTTCTTACTTGCTCTCTGCATGCATTAGAGCTGGAAAGAACTGGTGCAAAGCAGTTTGTTACGACAGCAGCAAATTCAGCATCGTTACCCCCTACACTAACTATAACTACATCTGAACTTTCATCTACAAAATTGAGCTGGGCTTTTACGAATCGTGTGCAACCAAATTCTATTATTTGATCTGTCTTCTGCTTTATATGAAACCGATAATACTCCTCCTCTGTCTCGCGTTTTTCACATTGGTACTTATTTTTGATCGCATCATAAATAACTTCATCTGGATCGTTTTGATCCACGCCGAGAAAACTTGGCGTCACTATCCAATGACCATCATCATCCATATCATTATCATAAAGCAAATCGTTAGTAACAGAACCGCTACAAGCACGATTAATGAGCGTAATGTTGTTTCCGAGAGAGCGTAGTTGTTCGATGTACTTCTTGCCCCAATTTGAATTACTTCGATAGCAGTCCTTCGGGCCATAGTTATCTGTTGAGCCATCGGACTTTCGTGCACCATTACCAGCAATGTATGAATCGCCCAACAGGGTTACTTTTATTCTACTCGCTGCACTAGCTTCGGCAGTTGACATAAATAACAATAATAGGCAAGCCAACGCAAACAAATAATAGGCTTTGCGTAAATTTACTACAGGAGAGTTACCATCAATCCACATACCTCGCCTTTTAATGAGCCGGTTATTATTGTTATTTTAAAGGGTTTTACTCTACTGTTAAATTTATATGCGAGCTTGTCGCTGTCAATCTCGTCATATGAGCCATCCACCTCCCAGTCTTCACTTTTCAGAAACTCTGTTAGCTCACCGACACATTCTTCATAAGTGAACGCTGATTCCGCGGCAGACAGATATAGAAACATACCGGGTTTATTGTAGACGCCTTTCCAGTCTTTTCCACCGTAGTCTTCTGAGCGGCGGACTATCTTTAGGTTATCTGATTCGTAATTATAGATTTTTTCTTTACGGATGAGCTTAATTGATTCTGGGGCACTGTGATATCTGGCGACTTTATAGATTTTGTAG
>CAYRKQ010000024.1:0-8905 GCA_964424985.1 uncultured Candidatus Saccharibacteria bacterium
AAACGTGTAATTTGAGTTTTTTGCCCATAGAGAGCAAGGGATTGTTGCAAGTATAACAAAAAGGTTATGGTTTGTCAAGATCTGGAGTTTGATTCTCGAAATCCTCCGTTCGTCACCCCCTAGCCGAGGCTGGCGGCTTCGGCGGCGGCTGATGGTTTAATCTCGGGCAGTTTCATCATTTTGAAGGAATTCAACACGCCAATTGCACCGGCAAGAATTGGTACCAAGAGCGCAATCTGCAAAGATCTATCGCGTGCCTGGGCGTTTATACCTAACACTTCTTGCTGCACTGCCTCTGGTTGACCACTTATTTGTTGTTGCAGCTGACTGTCGCTTAGTATTTGCGCATCTGTTTCAAGCGTTTTTGCAATCTGTTGTTTTTCAGCAGAAGGAATGACGGCACTACTTTGAGTAAGGTTCGTGAATGAATACGCTAGCGTGGCCAGCATAATGCCCCCTGCTACCGCCAAACCAAATGAAAGGCCAAATGAACCGGACGCTGAATTAACCCCCGCCGCCTCACTTATATGCTCTTCATCAATTGGCGCAAGCGTATAGTTGTTCAGCTGCGAAACAAGTAGACCAAGCCCCACACCAGCAAGCATTAACGGCAGCACTAAGGCAAACCCTGAATCTGCCCGTGGGACAATCGGCAAAATGAGTGCGAACCCAATGGTACTCAGTAAAAAACCGGCTCTAATAACAGCGCTTGAGCGTCTTTTACCACCTCGCTTACCGGCAATAATGGCCGTTGCAAACATCGTCAGCGAAAGCGGTGCCATAGTGAGGCCGGTTTCCATAGCGTTGTACCCTAAGCTCATTTGCAAGAATATTGGAAGGGCGATCATTGCCCCGCCGAGCGTAATGTTTTGAAGCATCACCTGTGAAATTCCTAAGCGGAAATTGGGCGAGCGAAAAAGGCCGGGGTCAAGCAAGAACACTTTACCTTCACGTTTGCGCTTCACTAACCATTTGGCAAACGCCGCTAGTCCAATAATACCAACAGCAATAACCAGGCCAACAAGCTCAGCGCCCTCTTGCCACATTAAAATACCGAGCACCACGCCACCCATTCCCAGCACTGAAAGCAGTGCGCCAACCAGATCGATCTGTTTTGGTCCTTCGTATTTTACATCTTTGACCAGTTTGATGTTTAGTAAAATAACGGCAATGATAACCGCCTCGAGCAAGAACCCCACACGCCACGAAATAAAAGTTGTGAGGAAACCGCCCAGCAGCGGTCCGACGGCGGCCGCAATAGCGGCGGCGGCTCCTACCAGTGCATAGGTCTTCTTCTGCGCGGCGCCGGTGAAGTTGCCGTGAATTAACGATTGCATCGCTGGAAGCAGCAAAGAGGCGCCGATACCGCCAATAATTGCCCAGAAAATGAAGACAGCAGTGACGTTGCTGGTTAACGTCATGGCCAGCGCACCAACGGCGTAGCCTGTAAGTCCCAGCACGTAGGCTCGTTTTCTGCCAATGATATCGCCAATTTTACTGCTGCTTAAAATAAAGGCAGCTGAAACCAGTGCCTCCAGCGCAATGGCAGATTGAATATCACTCACGGTTGTTCCGAGATCTTTCACCACCGCAGAAAGCGAAACGTTCATGATAGACGTATCAACAACCAGTACAAACATTGCCATGGCCAGCAGTATTGAAAGCTTCATACTCCCTTCAGCTGCCACTTTTGCCTTAGGTTGCTTACTTTTTGCCATACACACCTCTTTCTTTGCTCGTTGTTTAACCTATTATATACCTACTCAGCTATAAATACGCAGTCAAATTGGCTGAGGAGTCCTCAGTTTACTCTAGGAGCTACGAGAAGAACCACAGAGACCAACACTACTCAACAAGCTTAGGCTTAAAAGGGGCAGGACAGCGGCTTTGCCTTTTTCGTTCGCAGGTGCTCGAAGTGCCTTAGCCCCACTCACCTGTTATTAACTTTTTCTTCTTGGCCTGAGTCCAGCCTTTTAGTTGTCTTTCTCGTTTTGCAGCTTCTGACTTAATGAATGGCTGAGATTGATAGACTAGTGTAAATGGTCCTTGCAGTCTTGCAAAATAAGCTCCTTTACCAGAATTATGTTCAGCAATACGCTCTTTCGGATCTTGTGACATACCAACGTACAACCTTCCTGTACGTGCTTGTGCAATGTAGACAAACCACTGATTATTGGTACTTCGGCTCACGTTGTTCGCTCAGCATCATTCGACAATTATAAATCAAAACGCCCATGGCTTGCCATGAGCGAATGAAATGAGTCGAATGGTAGCGGTCGTTTCATCGTCTTGGAACGATATCTTAAGAGAGCTTTCGAGATGGAAACAGGCTTACAGGGGGGATATTGGGTTGGTATACTCTACCGCAGCAGACTAGAACCTACCGCTATCCTGGAAGTATGGAAAGCCCCACCATTCGTTGGCTTTGCAGGTAATCATATGTTTATCGAGTGAACTAATCTTGGACATCTCTTCTTCTGACAATTCAAAATCGGTAATAGAAAAGTTCTCTTTGATTCTCTCTGGACTAGTGGCTTTTGGAATTGCTGGCGTTTCTCGCTGATACGCCCAGCGTAGGGCGATTTGTGCAGAGGTTCTCTTATGATTGCCCGCAATTTTAGTGATGACCTCATCTTTCAGGGCTGGATTACCTGAAGAGCTTAGTGGTGAATACGCCGTAACAGCCACTCCCTGTGATTGGCAGAACTTAATCATTTCATCTTGTACGTGGTATGGGTGAATCTCTATCTGGTTCATGGCAGGCTTTATCTTCGCATAGCTTAGTAAGTCTGCAAGTAGAGTTGCGCTGTAGTTAGCAACTCCGATAGACTTTGCTGACTTCTTATTGGCCAACCCTTCCATTGCTTGCCAGGTCTCATGAAGCGATACATGTTCAAATCGTGCTAGACCGTTCTCGTCTAGCGGTTCAATATCATCACCATGCTCAAACGCCACAGCCCAGTGGATTAGGTAAAGGTCGAGATAATCTAGTTGTAAGTCTTGTAGTGTCTTCTCGCAGGCTTTATGAACATTTTCTGGCGAATGCTCAGTATTCCAGAGTTTACTTGTTATAAATAGCTCATGACGTTTTACGAGACCGTCCTTAATTGCTTGGTGTAGACCTTCGCCAACTTCTTTTTCGTTACCGTACACTGAAGCACAGTCAATGTGGCGATAGCCAATTTTGATAGCATCCACAATTGTCTGTTTTGCGTTATCTTTTGATAAGTTCCATGTCCCGAAGCCGACTAGAGGAATCTCGTTGCCATCATTTAGAGTAATACTATTCATTTCTACATCTTACCAGACACCAAGCAGGACTGGAACCCAGATAACAGAGGTAAAGTAAAAAGTGAGCCAACCGTTATAGTTGACTCACCTCTGTTATTTTCACTTGGTAGCGGGGGTAGGACTCGAACCTACGACCTCTTGGTTATGAGCCAAGCGAGCTGCCACTGCTCCACCCCGCGACGTCGGAAGACGCATACAATTGTTTTTTAAATCGTATGGGGAACCAGTGGTCTACTTTAACAGATATGCAGGCTTAATTCAAGCTACTTCTGCTCTACAATGTGCGCTGGTTACCTTTGAGGAACTGCCACCACGCTTCAAGATTCCCCCGCCAGCCCGTCTTTTTTTCTACCTGCTTAACTTGTTTAGCTGTTGCCACCGCTTGGCGGTTTTCTTCTCCGCTCCCTGGCAAATACACCAATGTTTCACCCGGGGCAGCTTTACTAAACTTATCGCGCGCTGCCAGTTCTAAAAACGCATCGGTCTTTAAATAAGCAATTTGGTACTTTAAATTCTGGTTTTCAAGCTCTTGCAGCTCAACCTCAGCCCGCAAACGTTCGTACTTTTGCTGCAGTCGGTAATTTCGCTGCATGGCAATCACCGTATTCCATACTAATGCGCCGGCAATCACCAAAGCCAAGATCAAAATAAGATCATTGGAATTAACATATTTCTGCAGATTCTTTAACTTCATATTTGTTTTTAAATTAACTATCTAATTATATACCAGTTAGCAGCTTATTGCATTTTAAAACTGTTATAATCACGCGCATGGAACTCTATATTTTTGGGATGATCGGCGGAACAACATATATTTAAGCTTAGGTTTCGATAAAATAGTTCTGTTCCGGATTAGTGAAATGTGTAATCTTAAACATTTCTTTCATTTCATCAGGTGTATTCAGCCGTACAATCTTAAACTTGCCAGAAGTTTCTTCTTTTTCGTAGTCGTGGTTAACTTCTAAGATATAGCAAAGCCCCCAATACACCCATTTACCGTTAACGTCTTCTACTAAAAAATTTCTGACTGGCGGAATTTTATAAACTCTAATTTTTGGCTTACTAGTAAAATGAAAAGTTTTGTCTTGAATGTTGTCTATTAAATAGGGATTTTTCAGGTGTGTTTTCAGATCAAGTTCGGCAGGAAAGCCCTGGTCTTTCGTAATGCGTAGTGTGTCATTAATCTCAATAAAAGAACCCATAAGAATTATTTATCCTTTCTAATATGGTGGAGATTGGGTAAGCTTACTTGAAACTCGCCCACTAGAAGATATCCTAGCAGATATAGCAGTTGGCTGGAATGATATGCAGCGCTGCATTGGCAGGGTTAGAGCTGGTGTTGCCACTGAAGTTACCTATGTTCTCTAGGATGTAATTTTTCTAAGGCGAAACAACTTGAAACTTGAATATTAAACCGAAAAACCGACTGCGTTATTCTCTGGATTTTCAACATAGTTGTCAGGTTCATTCACAGCCCATCTCATTGTTATATGTGGCTTTTGCTCAGCTACTACCAATTGAGGCATTATCTTAAATGGCTCAAATTTAATAGGTATTTTAGCAACCGGATTGTGGAATAGCTGCATTTGAAATTTGCCATCTCCGTTATATGAACTAAACAGAACCCCAGATATACCTGTATTTTTACCAAACCACTCGCCATCGGGGTTATTGCTTGGCGTAAAATGACCAGACCTGTCTCTTCCAAATTGCCCTGGCTTATCACTGTCGGTGAACCAGGTAAAAGTAAACTGACCAAAGAGTGCTTTATCAACAGCATGTTCGTCCACTCTTACCATGCCAACGCCATCCGCAAGCACGATTAGCAGGGGTATTTTAATGTTTTTTGAACTGTATTTTTTGCGCTTTTCATCAAGCTTTTTCTTAATCCTGCCTGTGTAGTCGGGAACATCACTTACATCGTTGCTCTCCGTCATAACACAACCAATGCTAGGCTTAATTTTTTGCCATTTACTATCAATATTTATAGTGAAACTACAACCATGTACATCAAATGTCTTCTTGTGATTTTTGTCATCTTGAATGGTGGTTAACCACGCTTTAACTTTTTCTGCCGCCCTGGCGGGTTTGAAATCCTTAGCCGGGTAGCCATGATGAGTGATGTCAAGCACCTTGCTAGTATCTATCAGTGCAACTTTCTGTGTCACTAAATCCCTGCGCTTTTCCGCGAGACCGATAGCGTCCGCATCAAAAACCGTAGTAACTTCAATTGCAATCTTTCCCCACTTCTTTGTGTCTACAATTAGGTCAGGTGTAAGTCCATTTGGGAGTGCAGGTTCATATTCCACTCCCCAGCCTTCTTCGTGGCAGTAGCGATATATTGAAAGCTCATGGAATGCCGACTTAAAAATCTCGTCATCAATGCTCAATAATTTAGTTTTAAACCTGGGCTTTATATCATCAGGCATCTCTTCGTACCATTTTTCTATTAATTCGCGGGTCTTAATGCTGTTATCAAAATTGCAGAGACCTACAACCCAAGGGTTTTTAAAAGGTACAGGTTTAGGTAGTGTTGCAATAAATTCCGAAGTATAAAGCATGCCCTAATTATACTAGAACCACTGTTAAAGTACTCCGCCGCATAAGTGCCGAATTTTTGGGGGTCTTTTGACCAACACTTTTTATTAACTAATTGCCGAACGGATTATATCTATTCGTTCTGGTACTGGTACTGCCGGCAAGTGAATTACTGTTATGCCGGATTTATCGTAAGCCTCGGCTAAGAAATCATGAGTTCTCTGCGCTTCTTCGGCAGTTTCGCGGCGCACATCCGTTGCGGTGTATATACCTACAGGTTCGCAAAAGAGCGCCAGCGCATATCCAGCTACCTTTATGCGCCGCTCAACTTCGGGTATAAAACTTTCAAAGTCGTTTAATCTGCAATAAGCTATAGTGTCAATCAAACTGCGGTCCTGGAAAACCAAATCAGCATCATTAGGAATATCTGCTTCTAGAAGGACCGACTCATCGGCAACTTCTGGACCAAATTTAGAGTAATCTAGCCAGGGTACATTTGGGGTGTAAGTTGGGTCTCCTGTCTGTCTGGCTAGTTCGCGCGTTATAACGCGCTCAGCTGGTTCGGCAACAAAATATGCACCTTCAAACTCAGTGCCAAGTGCTTCCAGCAATGTAGTTTTGCCAGAATGTGGTCCACCTGAAATAGGTATCTTGCGCATTAACGACCGTAAATCCTTGCGAGTGGTTGTAGGTTATTCCAGTGATAGGTAGGGATTGGACCGTAGGGGTCTAGTGGCTGTTCGTTTACTAGGGCAGTCTTCATACCTAAGGCACGACCAGCACCCACATCATCAATCTGTAAGTCACCTACATATAATGCTCGGTCTGGGCGGACAATTCCGAGCTTTTCAAGCGCCATGGCTATAGGTTGTGGGTGTGGCTTGCGACGCTCAGCATCGCCACGACCGACAATGACATCAAACAAGCCGTCAAAGCCGTGATGTGTTAGCAGCCTGTCGCGTGACTTATTACCGCGCGTAGTCACTAAGCCCGTGGCTTTGCCACTGGCTTTCAGTCTTTCAATGGTTGTTACAGCTTCATCTGCGGTATAGAACATATGGTCAAAAGAGCCAGAAACGGCATCGTTAGCCTCTTGGAACTCATCTTCTGTGATTTGTGCCTCAGGGAAACGGCGATTATGTTCAGCCACCATCAATGCTCGCATTTCTGTGTAATCACTGCGATTTCCAAAGTCACGAATTTCTTCTTCCGTAAACTCCGAACGCAAGTCGGTTACTACTGAGGATAGCCGAGCAAATAGTTCGTCTTTGTCGCCAAAGTGAAGTGTGCCATCAAGGTCAAATAACACAGCATCAACGCTCTTACCCTCATCAAGCACGCCTTTTCGCAATACAAGCTTTGCCATGTGCCATCCAACTACTGCTTCGCGAGCTTTTTCGGCGGCGACACCAACATAAGTATCAGGAGTAATTTCGGCAACCCTGTCTTTTAATTCGCCGTCAGGCAGAGCTTCATCAATTACTTCGCGTATACCATCAATATCAAGCTTCTTACCTTGCGTGAGACGAACTACCGTGTCGTATGCTTCTGGGTCGCCAGAGACACGACCTGCAGTTTGCACCAACTCGCTTAATACCTCAGCAGAACTATTTAGCGCACTTCGCGAACCCTCTTCATCTACAGCAAGCCTGTCTAGCTGCACGGCAAAATAGTTAAAGCCGGCAACAACACGCCCAATCATATCTCCATACGCTCGTTGCCAACCATGGTCAGACAAATCGCGTTCGTGTCGACTTGCAACAAGACCTTCGCTTGCCCTGCTTGTTAGAGCAATAGCTTGCTCAAAAAGCGCCTCAGCGTTTTCTAGTCGCCAGGGATTAATCTTGTGCGACATTGTTGATGAGCCTTTTTCGCCTGCAACTAATCTTTGGGTCAGTTTGTTGCCGAGTATTTGCAACCAAACATTATCGGTTGCATCTTTTCCGACTACTGCTAATCGTGAAACAACGCCAAGTAATTCGGTTACTGCTAGGTGGTCATTTCGTTGGTTCTCAACTGGTGCGTACTCAAAACCCTGGCTTTCTACAAAATCTTTTGAGTAGGCATCGTAGTCAAAGTCAGGAAACAGAACGGTCATAGGATTATGGTTGCCTACAGCGCCGCTGAATTTACCAGTTAGTCGCATTCCATCAAGTTCTTCCAGAACCTGCGTGATGTTAGAAAGTAGATAGCCAAATTGTTTGCCCGTAGTAGTAGGAGAGGCTTTTTGTGCGTGAGTGACACCTAATGTAGGTGTGTCTGCATAAATAGTTGCGAGATGTGCTAATCGGTCCGCTACCCGCCCAACAGAGGGTATAAGTACCTTGTCGGCAGCGTCCCTAAGCATGTAGTTAAAGGCTAAGTTATTAGTATCCTCGGAGGTCATACCAAAGTGAACCCATTCCTTTAGGTGACCAAGACCAGTTTCATCAAGTAAATCACCTAAATAAACTTCCACTGCCTTAACATCATGCTCAAGTGGTGGTTTACCCTTATAACCCAAATGGTCAAGGCGAATGACAATACTTGGGTCAAATGTGTCCGGCGAGTACAAGCTCCGTAGAGTAACTTTTTCGTCCTCACTAATTTCTATGTTAACTGGACCACGCTCTGCAAGATTGATTAGCGCCTCAACCTCCGCCTGCGCCCTATAACGATGCAATGCACCCTCGGAAGTAATATCATCAAGCTCCCAAGTGAATGGCTTTTCACGACCAGCTAAGGCTGTCCCTTGTTGTAAACTTTCTAGAACAAGCTGCTCTGGATTAGGGTGTTGGGCGAGAGGGTCATATGCTTCTGGTGGTTGTTGATATTGTTCTAAAACTTCGTGCGACATCATAATATCCTTAATACATAATAATTTCGTCTAATTATAAGTACCTTCCACCGTAAACCAAAGCAGTAGCATTTTAAATAGATAATAATGGGGGGGTGGGTTGCCCTTTACCCCTGTTATGGGTACTCCGCCGTGTAAATGCCGAATTTTCGGGGCTGATTTTGACAAGCATTTTTGGCAAAAATAAGTAATACCTAATTTTTGGGAACGACTTTGAAAATGCGTTATAGTTAAAGCACA
>CAYRKQ010000025.1:0-3431 GCA_964424985.1 uncultured Candidatus Saccharibacteria bacterium
GGGCGAGAGATGTGCAAAGGTAAGCTGTGGCTGGTATTTGGCGCCTGTGGCGACCGAGATAAGGGTAAACGGCCAATTATGGGTGAAATCGCTGCAAGAGCTGCTGATCTGATAGTGCTAACAGATGAAGAATCATACTCCGAAGACCCGCTTACCATTATTGAAGCCATTAAAGCCGGGGTGATAAAGGTAAAGGGTGCCCAGAAGAAGTTAACCGTAGAGCCAGACCGCAAAAAAGCCATAAAATACGCCCTCGACAACGCCAAAAAAGACGACCTCATTTTAATAACCGGCTTAGGTCACGAACAATTCAGAATCCAAAACAACAAAAAAACCCCCTGGAACGACACGGCAGAAGTAAAGAAACTAGCAAAAAGTACTTGATTTCTAGTCAAAAAGCTGCTATAGTAGTTTTATGCAAGAACGCATGCACAGACCAGGTCTAAATCCATTCTTTGCGCTCCGAAAAGCGCAACGGGCTGGCATAACCGAGAAGCTTGATGCTCGCCACAACAGAACGCTCGTTCTACGCGACCGAGTTATGATAGAAATGCATCAGGAGCTAGAAAAGACTGGCTGTCCAGTATTTCCATCAAAGCGCGACGAACGAGATGCTGCTAGTTTAATACTTTTGATTCCAGAAGGTGCACGCGATATCAATACACTACTCACACAACCGATGGACGAGCTACAGAGGAGAGATATTCTGACAGCTGTGGGTAGTAGCTTGAGGAATCTGTATGATAAGACTGGCGTTATCCCCGTCGGAGGCCGCCTCGGAGACTCATTATCGGTCGCCTTTAACAGTGATTCGGCTGCAACTGATGTCTTTTTAGTCCCCCCTTACACTCTGGCTGTACCAGATGTGCGATCATTGAGCCCAGAAATATTCACAGATGATGTTGAAGCCGGCCAGTTCATCTGGGAAGGTTGGCAAAGTGTCTAGCAGCAGTGCGTACGAAAAAGGGGGTTCTCACGCTGATGAACGTCTCGCGCTACAGCAGGAGTTTATGCAGTTTGTTGACCACACTCGCAGAAGTACAATTGGCGTGTGTCCAGATCTGGCAGAAAGTATTGATCACACTGGTAAAATCTCTACCCCTGACAGCCCATTTGATGGACTCAGTAATAGCTCGCAGCTGTTGATACAACCTGAGAGTCTTGATGATCTGATGAACTATGGTGATGGCAACTTGCCTAGTAGGCTATCATTCGATTTTAAAACAAGTCTAGAGATTGGTAAGTCTGACTCAAGACGTATGGTTTCATTCGGTGTCGCAAACCTTGCCTGGTTTGATCACCTGCGGGAACCTCGAAAGATACCGTTAGCAGTTAAGCCGTTCGAGTTGCCTAACTCAGAGCGAACTTTTCTGCACGAGGCTGCTTTTATGGCGCATTGTAATGAAATTGGTATCAATGTGCCAAAAATCTTTGGTGTTGCTCGGTACAATGATGGAGGCAAAGGAGCGCTGATTACGGTATTTGAACCCGGACTTATTACTCTTGATAACCTGCCATGGGGTGAGATGACTACGGATGAGCAAGATTATCATCTTCAAACTGCGGTTGAAACCCTTGCGTTGATGCATGAAAATGCAATGTTTCATGGAGATGCAGAATTTAAAAATATTGCATTCAAAGAAAAGAGAAGCGAAGTTACTCTTGTTGACTTAGAGTTCGCCACTTCTTTAAAAGGGTTGCCACAAGATACTCATGCAGTTACCGAATGGTCAAAAAAAATGAGTAATGACTTTCGATCAGTTCGTACGTCTCTCGAGAACACGGGCGTGATCTCAGGAAACGACATTGTAAAATATGATCAGTTTTTTAACAGATTTATCGTTCCATATTTTGATCGTATACAACATTCGAAGAGCCCATATAAAAAGCAACTACATGCTGCCTACAATAGGGTTGTACAAGCATTTGCGGCCGAGGCATATGGCGAAGATTTCAGACATATATTAAATGGGATAGGAAGCTTTGCTCTAAGATAATGGGTGACGTAATTAATCTTTTTGGAGAGCGAGCATCGGAGGGACATCCGTTGGCAAGGAATGAAGACTGGATGAGGTCACGGCTTGAGAATCTTGGGGAGCAAATTGCACAAAATAGACTTGCTCAAGAAGATGCTCATTTGCGTGCTAAACTAGCAGGTATTGGTATTAGAAATCTAGCTGAGTAGCATATGGCACAAGAGGCATTACTGAGGGAAGGCACTGGGAGAGAGCTCGATCGCTTAGCGCGAATGCTTTATTCTGATGTCGCTTCACGTGATGAGCTAGACGATCTTGGGGTGGCACAACTAGAGGGCGAGAACCCTATGGCACTTACTACAAGCCCCCAGGGTTACGAGGTGGCAGTATCGAGTGGTGAACAGCCGCTTACATTAGTACTAAATGATGGCGTCACGCTTAGTTTTGTTGGGCGTATTTCACTTGATGTTGTAAGAGGCAAAGTAGAGCCAATTGAAGTGCCTGAGATTTTGACAGATTTCGAATTTGAAGGGAGTGAACTTAAACGAATTTTTGCCACTAACGTACTTCATCAACTCGAACAACGGCTTATAGAATCGGGGCGTCGTATCTATACGCATAAGGAGGCATTGTCGTTACTTGATCTTGAAGATACTCTTCTTGGTTCAAAACTTGATGTTGTGAGACACGAGGCGCGAAAATTCAAGCCCGTAGCCCCCGTTGAGCTTTGGGATAGCGCCTGGATGTATCTGATTGATACAACTAAAACACATGTTGAAGAAATCCCGGATGGGGGTCAACGTGAAACAGCCGAATTAACGGGTATATGGGGTGAAGAGGAAGCGGTAGGAATAGTTACTCGTGAGAAGAGTAATCAAGAAGACGCAATTGTGTATCTGGGCATAGCTACTGAGTTTGGTTTTCTTGTTAAGTTTAACGATGGGACAGAGCACCTGCTCGAAGACCTCGACATTATTCTCTCAAAAGATAAGGCGTACTTAAAAACAGACGAGGGTGAATACGTAGATTTACCTCGTACTCTTGACCGGCAGGTGTTGAATTTTCTTCAAAGTGATCAAACAGAGCATATCTAGTTTTAGCACTTGGGGGTTGCGAGTGCTAATTTTATACGGTATCATTTAGGTACCATTTAGGTTTGTCATCCTGAACCATGTGCTCGACTAGATCGAGTATTGATTCAGGATCCAATAGATTAATAGATTAGATTCCGGATCAAGTCCGGAATGACATAAGGAGGAAGTGTTTTATGAGTGTACCGCTTACACCAATGGCTGATTACGTTGTCGTTCAGGCCGAACAAGCATCTAACAAAACGGCTAGCGGGCTGTATCTGCCAGATAGTGCGGCTGAAAAGCCGAAAGTAGCTAAAGTTGTGGCAGTTGGAGCCGAAGTTGGCAACATTAAAGTTGGCGACAAAGTTATTTATAAAAATGA
>CAYRKQ010000025.1:3531-8728 GCA_964424985.1 uncultured Candidatus Saccharibacteria bacterium
ATGGCTAAAAAAGTATTTTATGATGAAGAAGCGCGGCGCCGGTTGCTGGCGGGTGCGGAGATTTTATTTAACGCGGTAAAAACGACCATGGGGCCAAAGGGTCGCAATGTGGTAATTAGCAAAGGATTTGGTTCACCAACGGTCACGCACGATGGTGTGACGGTGGCTAAGGGGATTGATTTACCGGAAGACGACGAAACACTCGGTTACAAAGTGGGCGCTGAGCTTATAAAGCAAGCGGCCAGCAAAATGAACGATCAAGCGGGCGACGGCACCACGACGGTGACGGTGTTGACCTATCACATCTTAAACGAAGCTAATAAATTGATTGCTGCCGGGCATAACCCGATGCAGCTTCGCAAAGGGCTGGAAGTTGCCGCTCAAGAGGTTATTTCTAAACTCAACGGTATGCGTGAAGACATTGCTGGCGACAAAAAGCGTGTGGCAGAAGTTGCCACCATTTCAGCTGGTGATGCCGGTATTGGTGAGCTGATTGCGGACGTGATTGATAAAGTGGGCAAAGACGGCGTGGTAACGGTTGAAGAAGGCCAAGGCTTGACTATGGAATCAGAGGTGGTAGAAGGTTTCACGTTCGACCGCGGTTTTGTCAGCCCCTACATGGTGACTGACCCAGCTCGTATGGAGGCGGTGTACGACCGGCCGCTGGTGCTCATCACCGACAAAAAAATCTCATCAGTGCAAGAATTCCTGCCAATTTTAGAAAAAGTTGCCCAAAGTGGTAAAAAAGATCTGGTGTTAATTGCGGAAGACGTGGAAGGTGAAGCGCTTGGCACATTGATTCTCAACAAGTTAAAGGGTGTATTTAATACCATTGCTATTAAAGCGCCAGCGTTTGGTGATCGCCGTAAAGAGATTTTGGAAGACATTGCCGTGTTAACAGGTGGCACGGTTATTTCTGAAGATCAAGGCCACAGTTTTGAAAATATTGAACTCGACATGCTCGGCAACGCTCGCAAAGTGATTGTTGATAAAGACAACACCACTATTATTGAAGGTGCCGGTAAGCCAAGCCAGGTAAAAAGCCGCATTGAGCAGATCAACGCACAGGTCAGCAATGCAACCAGCGAATACGACAAAGAAAACCTGGAAAAGCGCCGGGCAGCGCTCGATGGCAAAGTAGCGGTGATTAAAGTTGGTGGTGCCACTGAAACCGAAATTGAAGAGAAGAAGTTCCGTGTTGATGATGCCGTGGCAGCGGTGAAGGCGGCGTTGGATGAAGGTATTGTCTCTGGTGGTGGCGTGACGCTGGTAAATCTGGCCTCAACCATTAAAAGCGACGATGCCGGCGCTAGCTTACTGGTCAACGCTCTGGTGCAACCATTTGTGCAGTTGATGACCAACGCCGGATTGAACGCTCAGGCACTTCTGGCACAAGTTCAAAACGCCAAAGCCGGCCAAGGGGTGAACGTGAACGACCCAGATGCTGGTTTGCAAGATATGAAGGCTGCTGGCGTGGTAGATCCTGCCCGCGTGACCAAAGAGGCAATTTTGAATGCCGCTTCAATTGCCGGCACGGCCATGACCATGGG
Source organism: uncultured Candidatus Saccharibacteria bacterium (assembly GCA_964424985.1). Classification (GTDB taxonomy): domain Bacteria; phylum Patescibacteriota; class Saccharimonadia; order Saccharimonadales; family UBA7683; genus CAYRKQ01. The sequence continues at coordinate 5,082 of CAYRKQ010000025.1, forward strand.
TGCCTTGGTGGTAGACCTTCCTGAAAAGGCCTCTGCCGCTCCCGCTGCTCCTGACATGGGCGGCATGATGGGGATGTAAGAGAGATTGTAGAGCTTAGTTCTTAGATCTTAGAAAAGCCAAGAAGCTCCGACTTACCTCGGAGCTTTTGCATACAAAAAGCACATGCTATATAGTCAAAACATGGCAGAGCAAAAAGAATTGTTTATGACGAATGGGGAATTTGTAGAAGGCGGATCGTGCGGTTCGCCATTTTGCAACAATCGCAACCACTGTCAGGATAACGGGGCGGGTAAAGGCTCAACAGACCCACTGACGATTTGGCAGAATGCTTACGATGAATTTCCAAATGACCCTGAAAAAGCAGCCGCGCAAGCTAGAGAACTATATGAGGCGGAAACCAGTATTGAGGTAGCCCCGATAGTCACCGATGCGCAAGCCTGTGCCCTGAGGGCGGTAACAAGAAAAACTATAGAAGTAAGAAGCGGGGAGTATCTTTAGGCTGAATCCCCAACCCCCGATCTGTTGGTTTGTCGTCTTGAGCTTGTCGAAAGATCTGGTTTCTCTGGCAATAAGAGAGTAGATCCTTCGGCTACACTCAGGATGACAGGGGTGGAGTTCCGTGATTCGGATTTTCTAATCTTGCATAAACACAAGAAGTATGATACAATAGAATGATGAGTATAGATGCTGGGTACATACCTGCAAATGAACATCCGCACAGAGTGCCGGATCTTATAGACGAAGTTATTAACCATGCTGCGCAGCCAGTGATTCTTAAAACAGGTGGAACGGCTGTTCGATACGCGTGTCGTGAGCAAGACTGTGGTGAACTTGTTGAATACAAACTTAGTTTAGGGGGTGCTGGTTTTCTCGCTGGCGCGTTGGATGTTACAAAACGACCAATAATTGACTTGCGTACCGATCCTCATGGCGAACTAAATTCGACGAATTAACTAGTTTTATCAGCAGTGATGTAGTTTATTTCGTTGATGACGTCTAGTAGTGCCTGGGCTTTTTCTTTTTCGCCTTCAATGGCGGCTGCGGCCTCGTAGGCGGGTTTAATCAAGGCGGGGTCGTCTGAGGCGCGGAGCATCATTAAGTATTTTTCAAACTTATCGGCGGGTTCTAGGTCTAATTTTTCAATTAAGGGGCGGAGTTGTTCAAGCGCTTGTTTTTTTACGCCATCGAGTTCGCTGTTGTCGCCGCTGCCTTCAGTTGGCTCGGTAGATTCAGTAGATGCGGCAGGAAGGTGGGCATCGGCATCAGAGCTCAGGCCAGCGGGTAGGTCGTTGCCAGTAAAAGCAATGCCAGCAGGAGCATCAACGTTTGTATCGTCAGCGGGTTCTTCTACAGGTGTGGGAAGGTCATCATTAGCTGGTGGAGCTGGTACGGCAGCTACATTTTGTACCGGGTCGGCAGGAGAATCATTTAAAAGCGGATTATCGGCTCCGGCACCAGTAATTTGTGGGTCAGCCGCGATAATTGAGGCATCTGGTGCGTCGGTAGCCGCAGGAGAAGGCACAGCAGCCACCTGACCAGCAGTGGTCGGCGTTGGTGCAGTACTATTGGCATCTTCTAATGCTTTAACCAATGCGTCAGTGTTGTCATCTTTTTTTAACGGATTTAAGTTCATGTTCCCACCCATAAAAGCTTACTAATAATTTGTTATTTACACTTTTTTATTTACAATTGATATCGTAGCAGATATTTACACTAAACAAAAGCTTTTTGGAGGTATGGTGTGCTCGATGATTTAAAAAAGATTGCCCAAGTAGACAAAAGTGACGCCCTCGGTGTTGTTGCAAAGCAAGCTCAGCAGCTCAGGCATGAGTTTAATCAGGCGTTTTCTGCCGGAGCTGAAATTAGAAATATTGTTGTTGGTGGCATGGGGGGGTCAGGGTGGCCTACAAAAGTATTGACGTCTTGGCCAGGTCTTAATGTGCCGTTTGAATTGGTAAATGACTACCAGGTTCCTGAGTATGTAAATGAGCATACACTGTATGTGGCCTCAAGTTTTTCAGGTAACACCGAGGAATCACTTTCAGCATTAAAAGAGGCACTTTCAAAAGGCGCACAGGTGGTGGTGATGGCTGCTGGTGGTGAGCTTGAGAAGATTGCTGCCGAAAAACAACTGCCGTTTTATAAATTACCCTCTGGTCAGCAGCCGCGCATGTCTTCGCTCTACTTTCTTACTGCCTTTGTTCAGCTGTTGGAGCCGCTGGGTATTATACCTAAAGGTTCACTTGATGAGCTGCACGGCGCTGCCGACTGGCTTGAAAATCAACATGAGGCCTGGCTTCCTGAGGTCGCTGCTGCCGACAATCAGGCAAAGCAGATAGCAAAAGAACTGGTTGGCAAGTCTGTTGTTATCTACAGTGGGCCAAAGTTATTCCCCGCAGCGAATAAATGGAAAATTTTTGTTAACGAGTGTGCCAAGAACTTAGCATGGGCATATCAATATCCCGAGTTTAATCACAACGAGTTTATCGGCTGGAGTTCGCATCCGATTGAAAAACCATTTGCAGTGGTAGAGATTCGTTCAAACCTAGAACATGGGCGCACGCAAAAACGCTTTGAGCTAAGCGAGAGATTACTTTCTGGTAAGCGGCCGGCACCAATTGTTGTAACACCACAGGGTGATACGTTGTTGAAGCAAATCCTCTGGACGTTTAACCTTGGCGATTTCGTTGCTATCTATCTTTCAATTCTCAATAACGTAGATCCAACCCCTGTCGATTTGGTTGAAAAGTTCAAAAAAGAACTTGGTTAGAGGGATCAAATACCTATGTTCGATCCAAAAAGTTTCAACTCCTGAAAAAGGCACTACGTGGCGCCTCGAGGACGATTATTCACGATCAGATGAAACACCAGAACAGCGCAAAAAAGAACGAGCCTAATTTGTAAACCATAAGCTTGACATTTGTACTACTTTCTGCTAATATGAAAAGGTAAAAAGTAAAACAAATATGATAGAAGCAACAATAACAACACCCCAGCCACATCCACAAGAACTTGAAACAGAGCGAGAGCGTCTTCAGCCCACTGAATTAACGCTCAATTACAAAGATGATTCTGGCAATGTCATTTCTAGTGAAGCCACTCCCTTGTTTGTTGTTGGTACACCACCTAGCTCTGGTCATGGTCAGGAACATAAGTACCACGGGGTGCTGACAAACGATCCCTCATTATTTCTAGCAGTATACGAAGAAGGGCCTACTGGCTTGGATCGAGAGGAGTTTGCCGACGGAGCTGAGCTTTTTGTTGTTCGTGGCTCAGCAGAAACAATTGCAATATCATCCGTATACGAACAGCTAGCATATTCGTACGGGCTTTCAGTTTCAGCAGACAGAATGATTACTATGCACTTTGGCGGTTTGCATAGAGCTGATGTGGCGCCAACAGCTGCAAACCTAGATAACAGCCTCGTGTCTGCCGATATAGATTACGGCAACGACAATAATCTCCATAAAATTGCAGAAAACGGAGATCTATTTTCATCTTTTAGGCATGGGTATGGCTATCGTGAGGTGCCAGCCATTAGAGACTTTTATCATAGTCTCGGCATGAATGATCCAGAAGTTGATGATGTAGGCCGAGTCAGACACCACCGGCTCCACCGGTGGCTTGATGAGTAGGGTCGCCTAAA
>CAYRKQ010000026.1:0-8103 GCA_964424985.1 uncultured Candidatus Saccharibacteria bacterium
CTCAGGTAATGGACCGCCAACTGTGGTGTTTGAACCGTATACTGTAAGCGCATGAGCGCTATCTGAGCCCCATTCAGCTATTTGGCCCGACGGATCGGTAAAAATGTAGTTACCCTGTATTTTTACATCACTACTTGTCCCAGTGTAAATTGCCCCTCCTTCTAATTCATTCATGATAAGCCCGCGGACAGTGTTCCCTGAACTAAGTGTGAGACCGGCTCCCTTGATCTCTATGAGGAGCTCGCCGTCCATTGCGCCAGGCCATGCAACTGTATTTTCACTTGCCCCTGGCTGAGTGTAGCCATCTATGACGAGGGGCTCGCCCGAGCCCGTACTAGGAGGAAGCGTAATTGTATGAACGCCACCACCCGGAATAGCAAACTCGATGCGGTCAGTGTCTGAAGGATTGTTGTTGGCACTTGCCTGTTGTATTGCGGCAAGAAACGTACACTCACCTGGCGTACTTGTTTCACAAATTCCATCACCATTATCGGCATCACCAAGGCTACCGCTGCTATTGACAGTGAATGTTTGGGGAGCAGCTGAAACTGATTGTTGATTTTGGAAGGTGCCCAATGTAATCAATGCAAGTACAGGACTACTGTTAGCAAAAGTTTTTTATACACTTTTTCTCTCACCTTTTCTCTTATGTTTAACAGTATATCACAGGATCACTAGAAACCAAGTTCTGCAATCGTTACTGCTGTCGTTTTGCCATCAACATCTTTTGATTGTGGCGAAGAAACTGTAACCGTGATGATTCTTTTTCCAAGCCGTACGGTGAGTTGATTTGCCGAGATATTATAAATTGCCTGGTCGCCAAGTGATGAGATAGGCTCCACGTTGCTAGCATCTTTCAACATTTCTACCGTTTTACTGGCTAGATCTTCATTCTTCATATCTCGCAGCAAAATTGAAACCATTTTGCTTTCGTTGCCTTTTGTTTTATAGATACAACTTGAGACAAGGTTGGGCTCTTTTCTATCTTCTATAAAACCTGGGAACCGTTCTATATCTGACCCTAAAATAGCTGCAACCTTATCTTGCGAAAATGCTTCACACGCAACACTCTTCTTATTCTCTTTTGAAATGGATGCTCCTGGAATAATACCGCTTTGGTTCTGACGTTTTCGTGATGCTTCCGAGCTAACAGTACGCGCCTTGTACCCTAAGATCGTCCCTTTATAAATAAATCTCTCCACCTGTAGTGCAAGCACAATAAGCAAAGCCCCCAACCCTGCATACAATACTATCTTTCGAGTATTTATTTTTTTTGGACTACCTAAACTAAATTTACTCACCAACCCTCCTTTTGTCATCGACCCATAATAACATGCTGAATCTAGTCGCGTTTGAGCATGACGGTGAATGCTTCTGCTGGAATATCTACTTTGCCAAAGCGTTTGAGGCGTTCTTTTCCTTTTTTCTGTTTGGCGAGTACTTTCTTCTTACGGGAAACGTCGCCACCGTACAGACCTGATGCGACATCTTTTCTGAATGCCGAGAGGTCTTCGCGGGCAATAAACTTTCCGCCAATTGCTGCTTGCAGGGCGACCTTGAAGTTTTGCCTTGGTATTACTTCTTTCAGTTTTTCTACCACTTCTCTGCCTAAGTTTTGCGCCTCGCTGCGGTGCGCCATAACACTGAGCGCCCCAACAATTTCGCCGGCTACGTAAAAATCGACTCGCACCAAATCTTCTACTCGGTAATCTGAAAGCTCGTAATTGAACGACCCGTAGCCGCTGGTGACGCTTTTTAGCTGATCGTAAAAATCGGTCAGTAAATTAGCTAGCGGGGCATCGAAAGCTATCAGAGCTAGCTGGGCGTCAACAAAGCTAAGGCCAGTTTGAATACCGCGCTTAGTAGAAATTAGCTGTATTACCGCGCCGACGTAATCTTTAGGCACGACAATTTCGCCTTTGATCCAAGGTTCAGCTATAGACTGAATTTTAGCTGGATCAGGCAGATCACTGGCCGATTTAATATCTACCGACTCGCCATTTAGTAAGGTAATGTGATAATCGGTACTCGGGTTAGTGATAATCAGGCTGAGGTTGTATTCTCGCTCAAGTCTTTCTTTGACAATATCCATGTGCAGCAAACCTAAGAAGCCGACTCGCACCCCAAAGCCTAAAACTGGTGAATTTTCTGGTTCAAATTGCAAGGCCGAATCGCTCAGTGAAAGCTTTTCAATGGCGTCTTTAAGTTCCTGATAATACTCGTTACTTTCCGGGAAGAAACCAGCATAGACAAACGGTTTGACATCTTTGTAGCCAGGCAGCGCCTCTTTAGTAGGATTACTGGTAACTGTGACGGTGTCGCCAACTTTTGCTTCTCTGGTAGATTTTAGGTTAGTAACCACGTAGCCGATTTCACCACTTTTTAAGGTTGGATCTGACTTCATACCTGGGCTCAAGTGACCGACTTCCAAGGCTATGCCCTCAGCATCCGTTGCAAACATGGTGATGGTTGCATTCTTCTTTATTTCGCCGTCAATCACCCTAACGTAGAGAATTACCCCCCGATAATCGTCGTAGTAACTATCAAAAATTAAAGCTCTGGTTGGAGCCTGCACGTTAACCTTTGGCGGATCAATATTTTCAATAATGGACTCTAAAACTGTCTCAACACCCTGCCCTGTTTTGGCGGAAATGTGTAGAATTTCATCTTCATCGCAGCCAAGTAAGCTGACGACTTCGGCGGTCACTTTTGGAATATCAGCTGCGGGGAGGTCAATTTTATTAAGCACGGGAATTATTTTAAGATCAGCCGCCATGGCCAGATACACGTTGGCCAGCGTTTGCGCCTGAATACCTTGAGCTGCATCCACCACTAAAATCGCCCCTTCACAAGCCTGAAGACTGCGCGAAACCTCATAGCTAAAATCCACGTGACCAGGCGTGTCTATTAAGTTCAGTTGGTAGTCTTTATACTGCATTCTGACTGGAGCTAATTTAATGGTGATGCCTTTTTCGCGCTCGAGATCCATCTTATCAAGGTGCTGAGATTTCATGTCACGCTTTAAAACAGTTCCCGTCATTTCAAGTAAACGGTCAGCCAGCGTGGATTTGCCGTGATCAATATGAGCAATAATACAAAAATTACGAATATGTGGCTGATCCATGATCTAACAGTATAACAGAGGTAGACGCTAGTGAGGAGTGTTTAGAGGAAAAATTCATCACCTATGACACAGAATGAATGCTCGACTCTCATCTCAAATTCCCAGCCACTATCCACTCACCACTACTCACTAATACAGCTACTGCAAGCGAATTGGTTTGAAGACAATGTCGCGAAGCTTGGCAATAATCGGTTCGGTTTCTTCCAGCTTAAAGAGTCTGGAAACGCCAAAATATATGATGGTCACGGCAATACAAAGCAGCAGTAACTTCGGGAAGAGCGTGAAGAAGCCTCTATCTTGCACACCAAGCTCAAAGAACTCACGTCGGAGCAGCCAGGTTGCCCAAAAAGTAATCCCAAAGGCCGAAAGCATGCGCCACAAGGCATCAAAGAAGGGACGGTTTAAGATGCCCGGGAACCGTCGCTGCATAATAATAGTCAGAATGAGTGCCTCGAGGGAAGCAGCCACTAGTTGAGCCAGCGGCAAGCCGACCAACCCAAATTGCTCGGGTCGTGCCCACCACACGGCAAGAATAATATTAAGCGTGATGGCAAACATAGAAATGTACAGCGGTGTTTTGGTGTCTTGCTGCGCGTAAAAACTTCGTGAGAGCACATGATAGAGCGCTCGAAAGAGTATCACCCAGGCGAAGACACCAACCAGAGCGGCAATTTCAGCGTTTCCTTCGCGGGTGATGATACGCACCAGGTAACCACGCATTAAGAAGGTGACCATTACGGCCGGCAGCGAGAACCAAATAACAAGCCTTAGTAGGCTGGCAAGATCTTTCTTAAATAAATCAGGCCGATTTTGTGCTAAGCGCTCAGTCAGTTTCGGAAAAGCGGCGGTTGAAAGTGCGACGCCAATCAGCGTAATGGGTACATTATGCAAAATATACGCGTAGCTGTAAGCACCAATTGAGGCCACGCTGATCTGAGAGGCCAAGCGAATATCAACAATGTACTGGAGATAGTCCATTCCTTGGTCAAGTGAGCGTGGGGGTAAAATGCGAAGTACCCGTTTGAACCCTTGATTGCGCCAAAAAATGTGGAACTTATATTGGAAACCAAGCCCAGCAAGCCCGAAGAAACTGATGAGCAGTTGCGCAATGGAACCTATCACCACCCCTATTGCCACGCCCATAATACCCATATTAAGTCCACTTTCAGGAGCAAAGAAGACAATACCCAGCACAATACTGAGGTTATAAAAAATTGGCGCCATAGCCACGAAGAAGAACCGCCCAACTGCTTGTTGAATAGAGGTAAATACCGTACTAATTGAAAAGAGCAGCGGATTGACCGCCACAATACGCATCATGGCTACTGCCAAAAAGGCCGCCTGTTTATCTTGCTCGTACAGCCCTGGTGCTACCACGTACCTTACAAGTGGTTCGGCAAAAATAATTATTAGCAAGCTCACCGCAAACATCACTGCCGCAAACAGGTTGAGCATGCTGCTGGAGAGTTCCCAGGCTGATTTTTTATTACCTTTTATGAATCGTTCATTAAAAACTGGAATGAAGGTGACTGCCAATGCTCCAGAGGTCATAATAAAAAACATAAAGTCAGGTACGGTGAAAGCTACTTTGTAGGCGGCAACTTCTGGGCTCGTAGCACCAAAACCACCGGCCAAAAATAGTTCACGCATTAACCCAAGTAGGAGCGCAATGAAACTTGAGCCAGCCAGCAGCATAGCTGCCAAACCGAAGCTTGTTTTTTTGTTAGCACGAGCAAGGAATTTTTTTACCATAAACTGCTTCTAGTATACGTGGCGAATTAGCTCACGGCTAGGCTAGATTTGATACTTTAACTTTAAGCTAAAACGATTTCTTTAGGTGCAACAGCACCCTTCAGAGCTGCACGAGCTTCGTCTTCATCAAGCGTTTCTTTTGCAAGGAGTTCTTTCTTTATATTTTCCAATGCCGGTAGATTGGCACGAATAATCTTTTCGCAGCGCGCAGTTGCCTCTTTAAGAATCTCCTCAACTTCGCGGTCAATGAGTTCTGCGGTTTTTTCAGAATATGGTCTTGTGTGCACCATTCTATCGAGCATCATGCCGCCTTCGTCTTCATGGAATACCTGGTCACGCAGATTCTTCCCCATGCCCTGCTCAATTACCATTTCACGAGCTAATTGTGAGGCTTTTTGTAAGTCATTTCCTGCGCCAGTTGTTACCCAATCGCTGCCGTACACAATTTTTTCCGCCACACGACCACCAACAATACGCACCAGCACATCTTTGAACTCATTAATAGAATGATAGCTTTTATCTTCTTCGTCTAAAAACCAAGTCACGCCACCGGTACCACCACGCGGGATAATGGTGACTTTGTGCAGTCCGCCAGAATTTGGCAGCACAAACCCTGCCAGCGCATGTCCACCTTCATGGTAGGCAGTCATCTCTCGATCTTTTTCTGTCATTGCTTTGTTCTTGCGTTCTGGACCAATTGCCACGCGTTCAAATGCTTCGGTAATATCTGCGTTGTTAATTGTTTTACGGTTATTGCGGGCAGCGATAATGGCGGCCTCGTTAGCCAAGTTGGCAAGATCGGCACCGGCCATACCGGTTGTTTTTTTAGAAAGCGCATTTAAATTGACTGACTCATCAGCTGGCTTGTTTTTAAAGTGCTCTTTTAAGATTGCTTCGCGGTCTTTACGCTCAGGCAGCGGAATATTGACGCGGCGATCAAAACGACCGGGACGCAGCAGCGCTGGGTCAAGCACGTCAGCTCGGTTGGTGGCAGCCAGCACAATCACATTGGTGCCGGTTTCAAAACCATCCATCTCAACCAAAATCTGATTCAGTGTTTGCTCACGTTCGTCATGTCCACCGCCCATACCTGAACCACGGCGGCGACCGACCGCATCAATTTCGTCTATGAAGATGATACACGGCGCATTCTTTTTAGCTTTGGCAAATAAATCACGGACGCGGGAGGCACCGACACCGACAAACATTTCCACAAACTCCGAGCCGGAGATTGAAAAGAAGGGCACGCCCGCTTCGCCAGCAACGGCTTTGGCCATCATGGTTTTACCAGTACCCGGGTTACCAACGAGCAGTACGCCCTTTGGAATCTTGGCACCAACGGCTTCAAACTTCTTGGGAAACTTCAAAAATTCAACCACTTCTTCGAGGTCTTGCTTAGCCTCTTCATTGCCAGCAATGTGTTTAAAAAGTACTTTCTTTTCGCTACCGGCAATACGTGCTCGGCTTTTGCCAAAGCTCATCGCCTGATTATTTTGCCCCTGCGCTTGGCGCATCATGAAGAAAAAGAAAGCTAAAATAAGAAGACCAGGCACAAGCAGCTGCGCCAAAAAGCCAACCGTGTTACCCGTTTGTGACGGCTGGCTGGTGGTGTAGTTGGTTTTGCTGATGTCAATTTTCTGTTCGTCGCGCAGCTCACCGGAAGGTTTAATCACTAAGAATTGCTTACCAGCGTCTTCACCATCTTTTTCAATCGGCTCTTTCAGTGTTACTTCAAGATCTGTGCCAACTTCGTTAATTGACTCCACGTTACCAGCATCAACTTTTTTAATAAGCTCAGTGTAGCTAAGCGTGTCTTTTACAAATTTAGGCTGATTAAAGGTTGTACTGGCAAAAACCAAAAATACAATCAGGGCACTAATAATAACGAACCCAATGGTTTTAATGGTATTCTTCTGCTTTGGGGGCATACTTTTAGGCTTCTTCTCCACTTTTTCTCCTTGCTTTGTCTACGAGTTTTCGGTTCGTCATGGCTGCTATTTGTACCTGTTATAGTACCACACTCAGGGGTTAAACTGAAACGTCATGGTTCGCAGCGTGCTGCTGAGTTTAAGCTGTTTTGAAATTTCTAACGTTTTATGCGGTTGCGCAGTTTTACAAAATAAAAGCGCTCGTTCAATCTGCATTTTAGAGGGGTGCCAATTGGGGTCAAGCGTGGTGAGAACATAATAGATACCTTCTTGGGCAACCACCGCTGGCCACATGATGAGTTGGTAGCGGGGTAGGTGGTAGGTGGTAGAGGACGAATTTTGCATTTTGCATTTTGCATTTTGCAGTACCAAATTAAGTTCAATTTCTATTTCATCTTTTAGTTGATGAGTATTTTTAATAATGGCGAGTAGCTTCTCACTAAAACCCGGGTTTACTTTATTGGCTCGCGGCAAAAGTGTGTGTCGCACATAGTTACGCAGGTAGTCTTGGTTGATGTTCGTACTGTCTTCGCACCACTCCAGATTATGTGCTTTCGCGTAGTTGATAAGCTCCTTTTTTGTGGTGCCGAGTAGTGGACGTAGGACAACCAATTCGTCATTCCCGCACAGGCGGGAATCCATGTCTTTACTGGATCCTGAATCAAGTTCAGGATGACAAACTATATCTGCTATTCAGCCTTGGCTGGTTTCTGTTGTGTTTTACCTTCGTTAATTGCTGCAACTACATATTCGAGCAGTAGTTGAATTGCCTTCAACGCGTCGTCGTTAGCTGGAATTGGGTAGTCAATACCGGTTGGATTTGCGTTACTGTCCACGACTCCAATTACCGGTACGCCAAGCCGCTTTGCTTCTTTTACCGCAAGGTGGTCTGTCACAATATCAGTGACGTATACAAGCCCGGGTTTACCTTGAAGATCTTTGATACCGCCGTATAGGTGGTTCATGGTATCAATTTCTTCCTGGAACCGTTGTACCTCTAGCTTGTTGTAGCGGTTAGCGAGTTCACCACTTGCCATTTTGTTTTCAAGGTCTTGAAGGTGCTTAATGCGACCGTTCATCGTTGTAGTGTTGGTAAGCATACCGCCAACCCAACGATTCACCACAAATGGCATACCGGTATCTTCAGCAGCTTGCAGTACAAGTGCCTGTGCCTGTTTTTTAGTACCAACAAGTAAAACTTTTTTGCCACCAGCAACTGCTTTGGTAATAACAGGTAAAACGGCCTCTACGGCTTCGACTGTTTTGGTTAAATCAATAATATGATTCCCAGCACGCTTA
>CAYRKQ010000027.1:0-8006 GCA_964424985.1 uncultured Candidatus Saccharibacteria bacterium
TCGACGAACCCGTAGCGCCAGGTGGTAAGTGCTTTTTTGATAGGTAAAAAGGTCAGGTACAATCTAAGGTCAGCCAAACGGCGCAGCACCCAGCCCAAGCGCCCGTAAATACGCCTGTTGCCCCATAAAACAGCAGCCCAGCCTGGCCCGACCGGAATTACATACACTGGTTTTTTAGGCTGGTATGCCACTATTGGCTGGTCTCGCATGCCTTGAAGCAGATTACCAACCACAAAGTTTGCATCGTGTAGCGCTGTCTGGGCCATGCCGCTATACGGACTCGCGGCACTATCGCCAATGACGTATATATCTGGTGCGGCCTGAAGATAGCGGTCAACTTTCACCCGCCCGCTTTTTTCTAGGGTGAAGATGTCAGGAAATTTGCCAAAAAACGGATTATTAGCCACGCCGGCAGTCCAGACCACCGTACGTGAATGGATCGGTCCACTTGGTAACTGGAGGTTATCTATGGTCTCAGATTTAACAGCCGCATTATAAAACGTTGTGACTCCTTGTTTTTTGAGCCGCCGTTCGACTGCAGACGAGAAATCTTCTGGCATTGTAGCGAGAGGGCGCGAGGCAGCCTCAACTAAATCAACACTAAAGGTATGCTTAATTTTATGTTCACGATAGATCTTTTTAAGATAGGCTACTAGTTCGGCAGCCAGCTCCACGCCCGTAGCGCCAGCTCCAACTACCACATAGTTTTTATCAGACTGAGCCAAACGTAGCTGCTCGTGCAGGTGGCGCTTTAATTCGAGTGCCTCGTGCACGGTTTTGACGCCGAATGAATAGTGTCCCAGCCCTTTAATACCATAGAATTCGGTGACGGTACCCAGCGCCAGAATCAGATGGCTATAGGTGTATTTTGAATCTGACTCACCGAGTACCAGCTTATTTTTATGATCAATGCCAACAATTGTATCTTCTACAACTTCAATGTTACGAGCGTAGGCAAAAAAGTTCCGTAACGGGATTGCAACTTCGAGTGGCGAGCGGCCGGTAGCCGAACGATACAGGGCGGCATGGTATTCAAAGTAACTTCGGGGTGATATCAGTGTTACTTCAATACCTTTTTTGTTGGCAAGCAGTAAGGCCGCCCGAACGCCACCGAAACCACCGCCAACAATGACAACTTTCATAATCTAAAACTTTTCCCTCATGTGCTTGCTAGAAAAATCCCAGGTTGCGTCGGTTTTTTTGTGCGGGTTGAATATGTTATCCGGATCAAATATGTGCTTTACCTGCTTGAAATACCCGGTTATTTCCGGTCCGTACATTTGCTCGAGCCACGGGCCACGGATGAGGCCGTCATTATGTTCGCCACTCAGACTGCCGCCATATTTTAAAACCAGCTCATTAACCTCTTTCATGGCCGGCATAATCTTGGCCCGCTCACTCGCCATCTCTATATTCATTAAAGGGATGATATGGAAGTTACCGTCACCCATGTGCCCAGCAATAGTTGCGAACAGTTTGTATTTTTTGATAATTTTACGCAGCTTTGGCAAAAACTCCGATAGGCGTTGCGGCGGTACAATAAAGTCGTCAATAAAGGGTGCGGCGTGTTTGTCTTTAACGCTGCTGCGCAGTATCTGGAAACTATAGCGCCGCATAATCCAAAACTTTTCACCTTGGCGCTCGCGTGATGCCTCCTCAAAACCACTAATACCAAGTTCTTTCTGCCGGACTTTGAGCTCATGATGTAGCTCTCGTATTTGTCTGGCCACATCTTCTGTGCCATTACCTTTTATTGAAACCATTAGGATCAAGCGTGGTACGCCCTGCAGTAATAAAAGTACATCTGGAATGAGACTAATGAGTAGTTGTATGAACTTACGCGGCCCCAGAAACTTGAGGAATTTTGGCATGAACTTAACTGATAGCAAAAGTGTATTATCATCGAACGATTCAAACCGCGACGGTTTTTTGGCGACAACTGCCTCAATCAGCTTGCCGAGTGGCTTGGTGTCTTTCATGAATACAACAAGTAAACCTTCGTCCGTTCGGGCGGTGGTCATTTTAAATTCTATACCGGTTACAAAACCAAGCGTCCCCTGGGAACCAACAATAACCTGTGTCAGGTCGAAGATACCCTTTTTTCTATCCCAGACACGCCAGAGGTGGTAGCCAGTAGAGTCTTTGCTGACATTCGGTTGGGCTTTTTTAATAGCGTCGTAGTTATCGTCAACCAGTTTAAATATTTCACGATACACCTTGCCCTCAAAATCTTTTTGCTTCATTTTTTTATCGAGCGCAATCTTGCCAAGAGGTTTCACTGTGCGTTTGATGCCATCGGCAAATACAAATTCAAGCTGATTGACAAAATCTTCAGCCTTGCCGTATTCAATTGATTTTTCACCACCGGCATTGTTGGCTACCATACCACCGACGGTACATAAATCGCGCGATGCCGGATAGGTAGGCATAAGAATACCTTTTTTCTTGGCCCGGTCGTCTAGGTCCTTGAACATGACACCAGGCTGTAAACGGCTAATCATCTTTTTTGCATCAATCAGCTCGATGGTGGTAAAGTATTTTTTAAAATCAACAATTATCGAGTTGTTAATAGCGCCGCCCGACATATCGGTACCACTGCCCCGCCCCGTTAGTGAGAGATCTGGGCTACCCTTTTTATGCTCATTCACGTAGTCAACCAGCTTGCAGACATCCGCCGCGTCTTTAGGATAAACAATGACTTCCGGCTGCATTTCAAACAGACTGGCATCATGACTGTATAGCGTTCGTGCCTCATCACTACTGACCACGTCTCCGGCTATACTACTTCTAATCTCTTCTGCTAAGTCTGGCACCAAAAGCTACTTTCTATTCTAGTACTGGAAGACGTTTTACTAATGGTTGTTTTACCCACCAGCTCCGCAGCCCCCACTTTTGCTGGCCATTCGCCGCCAGCAAACCAAGTAACACTATGGAATAAATAATATGCTCATCAATGATAGGGTTGTTTTCGGGCGGCAGCATTGATGACCACATCATCACCATGAGGAGCACGCCAGAAACCGTAGCTAACCGCATACCAATGCCGGCGAAGAGCGCAAATCCGATCAACAGCAGACCACCCATAAATAACATGTCCACTACAGGGTTGCCGGCCAGGCTCTGGTAGAAATCAGCCAGCGGTCCTTTTGTAGCAAACTTCAAAAAACCGGTCGTTGGCGAGGCGCCGTTAATCCATGCTTGTTCGCAAAACATTGTCACCGACTCAGTTTTTGCATCGCGGCAGGTTGCAAACCCTAAGCCTAGGAGCTTGTCGAAGAACGCCCAAAGAAACGTAAACCCCAGAGCCATTCTCGCCGCGGCCCAGAAGTAAGGTGATCTATCTTTGACTGAGTTTTGCTTTTTCTGCGCCATATTAATCCTTATATGAAGTTACTGTTTATGCTTTTAATATAGTCCCTTCCGGCCTAATATTCAATCCGGGCGTACGGGAATGACGAATTGTAAGTGGAGACCCTACAGCTCTTGTCTCTTCCTTATGCTCTGTGCTTTATACTGTTAGTGTATGAGGAAACATTATTTTTTGTCTGTTTTTATTGCGGCGCTGGTTGGTGAAATTATTGTTACTGAGGTTTTTGATTTAAATAGGTTTATTGCAACTCCCCTACTTTTCATAGCTTTATATCTTCTTTATAGATATTCTGGCCTTAGCCGGGAAGACATCGCGGCTTCAAAAATATCAAAAAAAGCTATTATTTGGTCGGCGACGGTATTTGGTTTGATATTTGTTTTTCTGGCTGCAGCGTATCTTCTGGCGCCAGATACATTGATGGATGGGCGATTTAATCAATCGCTGGCGGCAACGGTAGTTTCGATGTTTGTTATTTTACCCCTGACAACAGTGCTACTGGAAGAGTTTGCTTTCCGGGGCGTACTGCTTGGTTACTTGTTGAAATCCAGTTCAAGAACCCGAGCTTTGCTAGTAAGTTCAGCGCTGTTTGGCTTGTGGCATGTAATCTCCGCAAGTTACGTACAGGTTGATTCGTTCTTGTTTATTAAGCACCCGCCGCAACTGATTGTTAGCCTAGTGATTGTTTTTGTAACAGGTGCAGCCAGTTGGGTATTTTCAATGTTGCGCCTGAAAACAGGCAGCATACTGGTGCCAATTGTGGCTCATTGGAGTTTGAACGGACTCGGAATGTTCTTTGCCTGGCTAGCCTGGCACTCCTGAAAGACCTATCCCTCTCTCTCATTCCTGCACAGGTCGCAGATGCGCCGTAGCCCAGGACATATGTTCAGGCGAAGCCTGGCATCTTGGTAAATAACAAACTGCAAGCACCAAATAACAAATAAACTCCAAATTCTAACTATCAATATCCAAACTCTAGAGCTTGTTTGGTTTTGAATTTTGGTTATTGTTTTGTATTTAGTGCTTCGTGCTTAGGGTTTATTTGTGATTTGGGATTTGTAGTTTGGTGCTTAAATCACTAGTGATTGGTTTACTGTAGAATTTCTTTCAGGCGGGAGGTGTCGGTTTCAGTCCAGCCTTGTGGCGTAAGTACATTTGCCCAGCCCTCGACCACTTTTTGGTCGTACTTATGGCCGTGGCCATTTGGGACACCGTAGGCAAGCGGCAGGTCAATAACCAATTGCCAGAAGGTGACGAATGGATACCACCGAGTGTCTTCTATAACATCATTCCCCCGGGGTTCTTTTAGCCAATCTGGTTTATGCAGTATCAACTGCGGACTCCACCAAACCACTGGGTCAGAAGCGTGTTGGAAATAGGCTATACGTGGATCGCCCCACTCGCCTGTTGGTTTAGTGAGGTCTGAAGGATAATCAGCAAAGCGAATTAGTTCGCCAGCTTGGTAGGTTGGCTGCCACATGGGCGTGCCGGCGTCGCGGTTGGCAACAAAATCTGACCAGACCTTGCTGGAGTTCGGCGGCCCCACAAACAAGGCGCCGTCGGTTCGATTGGCAAGATCAGCTGAACCGCTAAACGCGCCTTCAGCGCCAAATGCCCCTAAACTTTCTCCGTAGACGACAAGTTTTGGCCGCCGAGCAGGATCGAGCTTGCTCCACCAATCGTAGGTAGCGTTGAAAAGATCCTTTCCGGCTGCTTGGGCTTTTTCTTTATCGGCCAAGAATGAAATCCAACTGGGCAAGTATGAATATTGCATACCGACCGCAGCCGTACTTCCGCCGTACATATACTCTAACGCCGCAGCCGACCGTGGGTTAATGCCGCCGCTGCCCGTTGAGTTTGCCACCAAAATAATGTTGCGTTCACTGGCTTTAGTCCGATCGAGTTCGTTAATGATTTGTTTAATTTGAGCTTGCTGGTTCTCGGCCGACTTAGTACCAGAATAAATTCGGATTGGCTGCACTGCCTGTTCGCTGTTGAATTCTGTAATATCTTCTTTTTGAGATGTTTTGCCGATGAACTCCCGCCCCTTTTCACCAAGGCTGTCCCAGGCTATCGGCGAGGCTGAGCTGCCGGAAACTTCAGGAATATCAAGTCTGACAATACCTTCGGGCGTGCCGGTATTCTGATAACCAAAGAGCGTGTTTGAGATAGCCATGGCAGATCTAAACACCACGCCGTCAACGAACAAAATCAGCAGTATAGCCGTGGTGATTCCGCCAAGGTATTGTGCCGTTCTTTTTGATGTTTTTTTAGCAATTTTGCTGGCAATTTTACGTGAGAGCCTGAGGATTTTTCGAGACGTACCAATGAGCACATAAGCCACCCCGAAGGTGGTGAGCAGTATAATAAGCGGGTCGAAGAAATCTGCTTTTTGAGAATCTGTTAAAACCCGTATTTCATTTTGCCAGCCATAGCCTTTAACCATGAAAAGCAGTATCAAAAAACCAAGAACCACATAAATGCCTGCGCGCCGCTTTACATTTTCATTAACCTTAAAGCGCCTACCGTTAAGCGACTGGTAAAGATTGCCAACAATTGCCCCAAACCCATAACCGATCGCCACTGAGATACCGCTGGCAACACCCTGCAGCAGCGAGGCTCGGGGAAGAAGTGATGGCGTCAGTGATAGACAGAAAAATAGGCCGCCGCCAATCACGCCAGCATATCTGATTTGTTTACGGTTCATCCATTGTTCTATCTGGGCAGCTACCGTTTTACCTTTTGTGCGCATAGCAAAGCTCTCCTTACTTTGGGCTTAAATATTCATCCAGAACCGGCTGCAAACGTTCACGCAGTTTTTCAGTTTTTTGATCTGACCAGCCGGCGGTATTGATAACCCCCGCCCAACCGTCAACGACGTTTAACCCGTAGCGGTGGCCATGGCCAGCTGGTGCGCCGGAGGCAAATTGTAGATCGAGCAGTTGTTGCCAGAAGGTTACCACTGGTATCCAGTGCATGCTCGGTGAAACATCTGGACCGCGCGGATCATTTAAAAACTCAGGGCGTGAATACAGTGTTCGGATATTAAACCAGCCTACCGGATCGCTGGAATTTGCTAAGTACACAATTCGCTTGTCTTGCCATTCGCCAGTTGGAATTTTTAGGTCAGCCGGTTCTTTCGCAAACCTGAAATTTTTGCCTTCATCAATTATCGGCAGCCAAACTGGCGAGGACTCGTCCCGGCTGTCAATTAACTCTTCGCGTATTTTATTAAAGAAGGTTGGACCCACCATTACCACGCCGGTGACCTTATGTTTCATATCATCGGCACTGCTAAAAGCGGCTTCGGTTGAAGAAGAGCCGAGGCTTTCACCGGCCACGAATATGTTAGGCCGCTTGTCTTCTGGCAAGCCGTTTACTTTATCAACAATGGTATTGACGATTTTCCGGCCAGCTTCGTTACCTACGCCAGGATTTGTCAGCATGGTAGTTGCGCTCGGCGCGTACGAATACTGCAGCGCTACCTGCGCGCTGTCGCCGGCTAGTATATACTCTGGGGCATCAGCGTTGACTGGCGGTATCTCGCCGTTACCACTGGGTGTTTGAATAAATATGGCTTTGCGCTCATAAGCACGGGTTCTCTCAAGCTCTTTCATGATGAGTTCTACCCGCTGATCGATAGTATCGGCCGATTTTAAGCCGCCGTAAATGCGGATTGGTTCCAGAGCTGATGAGCTACCTAAAAAGCTGTTGATTTCTTCAACCGTTGGCCCGCCAGCAATAAACTGACGACCTTTCGCGCCCAGCTGCTCCCACGAAATAAGCGATTCCGGACTTCCAGAACGCAGCGGCGTTGTTGGCTGGGCTACATCAGTTTGCACGGTATCGTTGGCAATGCTCGCGGCGTAATCTATTGCTGAAAAAATGTTCCGAGCCAGGCCGCCCACCACTATGTACACTACAAAAAACAGCGCCAGGCCGTAGCCGACCAGCCTAGCAATATTTTCAGGCATTATCTTGTTAGCCAGTAAATGAGCGAGATGAAAGAAACCCTTTACTGCCCGCCCCACAATAATAAATACCAGTGCGACAATAAGCGACAACCCGGCCATGCTAATAATTTGCCAAGGTTCTTTTAGTTCCATAAACATCAGTTGCCGCAGTTGTTTATCCCAATGTTCGCCGGCCAGTACTGAGGCTACAATAGCGAGTGAGCCTAGAATGTACAGCCCACGCCAGTATTGTTTTTTAGCTGAATTGCTTAGCTTTGCCTGATAAAAATGGCGTCTGATAATCTTTAATGTAAAGGCTCCTAGGCCATAGCCAATTGCGGCAGTCAGCCCTGCAAGCAAGCCCTGAAGCCGCCAGCTGCGAGGTATTAAGGTAGGCGTCAGAGTCAGCGCAAAAAAGGTCACCGCCCCTACCAGCCCGCCATAATTTAAAGGGGCAAATAACCGCCGTCCAATTTTTGACACCACCACACGAAGTCGTTCCTTAGCTTTAGCCATAGATAAAGTATATCCTACCACACCTTTTAGTCACACACATGCCTCACCGCCATATGCAGACCACGGACTTCAATTACACAAATTTACAGATGACAAGGTGAGACCTTATAAATACAAACTTATCTCAACGAGATAAACTTTGCACGGCTCTTCAGTTTGCGAACTTGCGA
>CAYRKQ010000028.1:0-7569 GCA_964424985.1 uncultured Candidatus Saccharibacteria bacterium
CAAACCGAGTCTAGTCACACTAGTAGAACTAGTGGCTTACCTTGGGGGGAGTTACTTTGATTCCTTTTTAGAATTCTTCGGCACTTTACCGCCAGCTTTTCGCTGAGCTTTTAGTTCAACCTTATTCATATAACATCTCCCATTTGTATTTTAATAATAGGAGTTGAAAAGATTAAAATCTGTTAATTAACTTACATGTAAAAGCCCGGTAGCACGAACACTTGCTGATTAAATTACTGTTCTTGGCTATATTTTCTCTGAACTTATTGTTAGCCGTTCACTATAGGTTCGTGCTTTATCGTCGTAGGTACCGCTGCACGTCACAAGGTTAAGCTGGTTTGAAACTTTAGGGTTTTGGGAAAACATGATGCTAACTGATTCATTCACCGGTGCCGACTTTTTGCCGATAACCTTAAAGTTCTTCGTGCTTCCGTCACCGAATTCAATGGTGTATATGTCACCTTCGCTGAGCTTTTCGAGATCTTTGAAAATGCCGTCATTTCTGCGCCCGGTTACATGACCGGCGATGAGACTGAGGCCTTTTTCACCAGGACGAACAGTGTCGTTAAACCAGCCGGCCACGAATAGATTATTTGGAACGGCAACTTCGTTATTTTGATCTACCCCAACCTGTTGAATAAAGGCGTCGACATTAATCTTGGGAATTTTGATCTTTTTTGGATCTTGAGGACCGCCTTGCCAGTTGTAGTCGTCGCCTGGCTTTTCTTCGCTTGGGCTATCGGTTGAGTAAGTTACCACGGGACTTTCTTCTTTGGTAGCACGTTGGTTCATCCACCAGAACGCTGCACAGCAAGCTGCTACGAGCAGTAGTACCAGAAAGATTATAATCTGTTTCTTGTGTGTTTTTAGCTTGGCTACACTGAGTTTCTTCATTGTCTGTTCTTATAAGCCTGTGTTTGGAGCGCCAACAACCGCTGTGGCTAAGCCCGCAGGGTCGTTGATTATGCCATCAGCTACGCCATCGGTATCACGTTCGCCGCCATCGGTGATTTGGTAGGTAACAACCGTCACGCTGCTACCATTGATGGTTTGGGTAGAGATACTCGCATCAGTAATTGTGAAGTAGGCGTTTGTAGTTGGGTTGTGCTTTCTGAGTAATTTTCCGTTTGGAGAAACGTCGTAGTAATACAGTGTGACCGTTGTTGTGTAGCCTGGCGTGCCACAGTCTGCCTCAAAGTCCCAAAGGCCATCTTCGTAGTCATAGGCCGGATCTTGCACTGCAAGTTGGCTTTCGCGTAGATAATCATCCCTGATGAGTTCGCAACCTTCACCAACATCAATGGCGACGGTTTTGCCAGTAATTGGGTTGGTGTAGCCACCAATATTTGGCTGCTCTGAATCAGGAATTTCGTCACCGTTAAGGTCTTGGCCGCCCGGTGTGTCGTCGCTGGCTGTCGTCGCCCAAACCTGCATCCAAAACTCGCCTTCCGTCGGGAAAGATGTGCTCAGGTATATACCATCGCCGATGACCGCCAGTTCGCGACCAAGCGGCGGGTAACCTTCGTAGCCGTTGCTGTCTTCACCCAGGCCAAAGTATGGCTCGTTGCGCTGGATCCACTCGGTGCCATCCCACTGGAATAACTCGGCGCCGCCATTGTACTTGGTTGCGTTCACCAGTACGGTGCCGTTGTAGGAAGTAAGTCTGGCATCATAATAGTCGGCCTCATCACCAAGATCAAAGTTTACGTCCGTTCCAAGCAAGCTCCAGGTCGTGCCTTTGTACTGATACACCTGAACATCCCAGCCATCACTCCAGCCACTCGTCACTGATACGATCAGGCTGTCATCCGGACCGACTTCCATGTCAAGGATGCCCCAGTTCTCGGCAACGCCGCTGCCTTCTTCATCGGTAAACGGTGTTTCTAGCAAATTCCAATCACTGCCGTCATACTGCCAGATATTGTCAAATGCAGCCTCTGTTTCTACCCGGGCACTAGCGTAAAGCTTGCCACCATTCGTACTGACCATGCTGTTTGACCAGAGGCCGCTATTGTCTACGCCAGCAGTAGTGATATCAGTATCTTCCCAGTCGCCATCATTTTGGCAGTACACGACAACAGTACTATTCTTCCAGCCGTGGACACATGGTTCACCATGCGGCGCTATATCGTAGATTGCCTCAAGCTCGAGATCCGCGAACTCTTCGTCCTCAGTCCAAGTCGTGCCGTTATACGACCATAGCTGGGCTGCGTAATTTCCAGAGTTGTAGATAGAGGCGTACAGCTTGCCGCCGATAACCGCCAGACTGCTAACAGTTCCGCTGCCCTCAGTAAAACCAGTCGGCAGGGCGCTGGACCAGGTTTTGGCGCCGTTGGCATCATAGCGCCACAGTGCCGCGTTGTAGTCGTTTTCTCCAGCAACCCATAGGTCACCATCAAATACTTCCATATCGGTTATAGTGCCATACCCCATATCTTCTGCCCAGGTGTCGGGCGAGATGCGCTCTATTGGCCAGGTAGCGGCAGCGCTAGCTGAAGCTGGCCATGCGGCCACCAGTACCGCAGCCACCAGTACTACTGCGGCTGCCACAAGATTGATTCTATGTATCGTTTTTTGCATAATTATCCCTTCACTACCCTCTATTAGTCTTATGCTTAAGTATACAGTTACTGAAACTTAAATAGCAATATGGTCAGTTACACATACTTATGGAATACGTGTGGGCGCAGAGGTCGGGGCGCAGAGGTCAGACCCCTGCGTTGAGTGTTTTATGGTGTAGTAGTCTTGTCTGTGGCTTTCTATATGAAGGGGTTTTGCCCATACCGAGCAAGGGATTAATGCAAGTATGGCAAGAAGCTTATGGTTTGTCAAGGGTCTGCAACTGAATACATGTCGGGTGTCACCTACGAGTTTGCGTTGCAATCTCTGGTCAATGGATCAAATCAGACTTCAGAGAAACAAAAACAACCCACACCTGTGGGTTGTTTTTGTTTGGCTCCGGAGGCCGGGCTCGAACCGGCAACCCTCTGATTAACAGTCAGATGCTCTACCATTGAGCTACTCCGGAATATTGCTAGGCTTAAACTATAAGCCCTCTTATAAATTCTCGTCCTCTAAAGCTTTTCAATTGTTTTTCACGCTTGATTGCTTCAGAGCGAGTGACAATTGATTCACTGTAAATCAACTCCCATTCACCCTGATACTTAGCTGTATAGTGATTCCCCACTTTTTGGTTATGCTCTATTATTCGCTTATCAAGGTTCTGTGTTTGACCAATATATATTCGATCGCATTGTCGATTATATAGCGCATAGACATACATGCCTACACTATAACAGTTAGATGTCCGCCAGCCGGCGGACTACTCCGGAATATTAAAATGACCTTTGTTTGGTCAGATGCTATTTTATCCTGTTTACTCGCCTCTGTAAAGTATGCTAAACCTGAATCTCGAAACTCAATTAAGCCCTCCCAGCGTGTCATCCTGGGCACAAGTGTGTTTAGTTTTAAGGTTCAGGTCACATAAGTGTATGTTGGCCTAATTAAAGTGGGAGCGTAGAGCCTGCAGCTCTTCGTAGGTATCGACTTCTATAACAGCACCTTCTCGAATCGGACGAGTAACAATGTTGTAGGTACCAGACTGAGGGTCAAACGGGATTGATTCAATAAACTTATGGTAACGCTGGGGATCCTGCAAGATTTCATTGAGATCCTTTTTCAGTTGCTTCGCATCTTTTGGTGCCCAGTGCATAATACCGACAAACTTATACGTACTACCATGCCCATGTTGCCTAATTGCATTACTCGTATCTGTACAAAAATACCAGTCGTCTACTGTGCTACCAGGAATACCACAATATGAGCTGGAATACTCATATGGCCGGATTACCTCTGGGTCTTTGATATATAAATCACCCTCAAGGAAATAGGCGCCCGGCAGCAAGTCTATCGCGAGTGAAACGGAAAGAAGCGAAGTATCCAAATCATAATGTGGGGTATCTATAAACGTAATGTCCGGGTAGTTAGTACGGAGTGCATCAAATGCTTCTCCAAGGTACCCCCGTATAATGGTGATATCGGTGATACCAGCTGCGAGCAGTGCATCAAGCTGAGTCTCTATGATCCGCTTTTTATGAACTAATACCATTGGTTTGGGTGTAGTATTTGTTTCTGGGCGCATTCGCTCGCCTAACCCACCAGCCAAAATAACAGCACGCTTGACTCTATAGGGCTCTAAGACTTTGGCGGCGCGTTCGGTGGCAGCGATCTTTCCATGGTGAAGTGTGACTAAATTCTTCTTGAGCAACATTTTAACTGCCGCACTAACTGTCGAGGCTTTCAGTTGAGGAACAACATCCGGTAATTGGCTCTGGTCGAAGCTGCCGTTTCTTACCAAGAGTTGCAGCACTTCAAACTCGTTGTATGTTATAACTGCCGGTGTCTTCACATCTTTCATCTTAACCGTACCTTTAAATACTCCGCTACGGCGTGCCTATTGGCGGCCATATCATTAACGACACCATGGGGTACAATATTGCACTGATCTTTCACCGTATCCCAGCCTGTTTTATCAATTACCCATTCTGGCCCATACTCGGTGACTAAATATTCCTCGGCATTTTTTGGCACCCAGAATTCATGCCCCAAGAATGCGTAACGTATAAGCGATTTATAATGAGGATATATAAAGTCGTATCGTTTGGCTTTGTTAGATGTATTATACGGCTTTTCAAGCGTATAAAAACTGCTGTATATCTTTGTTGCATCTTTATTTTTAGCAGATTTTTTATACGGGTAGTAAAAGAACATATCAAGATGAATACCCGCGCGCCCTACTGTGATGAGCATGCCATCGTCTGGTTTACCCTGAAGTCTAAGTAGAACGCAACTGAACTTTTCTATGAGTTCGTGAATAACCCGAATGTCAAAATCAGCTGCCCATACCCCCAGGTCAAGGTCGTCATCTTGAGCCATAAAATTGTTGTCGCGAATTGCTCCGAGCAGTGTTCCATCGCTGAGCCAGTGTGTACACTTATACTTATCAAGCACAGCCGTGACATCAACCAATAGCATGAGTGCGGCGCTGTAGTTCATGACCGATTTATTAGGGGTACCTTCAGGCCAGATGATGTCAAACTCTTTGTCTGCCTTGACCGATTCATCACGTAATTTGCGAATTAATTCAATTGCGTTTGGTTGGCTCGCAGCCTGCATGTACCGCTTGATACGCTTTTGGTTGGCTAAATATATGGGGTTGTCTGGACGTTTCGCAGGAGCCGCGACGTGCTCCAGATGCAGCGATTTGCCAGGTACTCGCTGCAGCCGTTTGCCACTTAAAACTTCGCAGGCTATAGCGAAGGCGCCGTCTTCGTGTCCCCAGCCGACGAACCCGCTGTCAAAACCGCGTACTAGTTCCCACAGGTCGCGGCGCACAATAATACAACCGCCGAGGGGCTGGTTCCGCGTGTATTGCTGCATATGCGATTGCCAGTCGCTCGTTTCATCTTGCAGCAACATCTTGGTACCCTCAAAATCCAACTCCCAACGCTCTGTATACGGATAGGTTACAGCCCCAGTTTCCATGGCTGCTGCCACTCCTGCCTGAATCTGCTGAGGACTAATAACGGTATCGGCATCGTGAATAACTGCCACCTCCCAATCGCCAGCTAACTGAGCTGCTTGGTTGCGAGCTAGACTTAAGTTGTACTTACTGGGTTCTTCTGGAATATGTTCGCCAATATGCATCGGGTACTTGAGCGTCTGCTTAAGCCAGCTGTGCACATGCCGCCAAATTGCTATCCGCGATGGGTCTTCAGAACTAAACGGAACCAGCAGAACGGTTTTTGGTGTGGGTTTGGGCATACAGCAATTTTATCGTAGCGAGATAGATTTTGCACGGCTTTTAAGTTTGCGAACCTGCGACAGGGTGGCACCACCGAGAGCGAGCAGACTGGCGGTGAAGGCTGCCAGGCGGGTATTTTGGCCTGTGCTGGCTAAGGTATCCTGCTGAGAATCGGTTGTTGATGATGCCGAAGCTACCGAAAAAGCTGATTCATAGGCACCAGCATCAAAAGCATTGCCTTGAGGGCGGGCGGCGCCACGGGCGTCAGCCGTCATGCCAGCTACGTTGGTACCAGCGTCAATGGCTGGAGAACCTTCTAGAAGAGCTAGGGTAGGTACTGAACCGCCGTTGTCTGAAAGTGCACCGAGGAAGGAGGCTAGTGAAGTTTGGTTGTGTTTGTCGGTTGGTTGGTTAAGATAGCTGGTGGAACTACTACCGAAGCTATTGTCGCTCGAGACGTTGCCGCCGAGGGAGGTGGTGGTGAAGGTGGGAGCACCCAAATCAACCCCACTGCCATCTAAAATCTCCCTTAGGTAATTGACTGAACCGCTGCCATTCCCCACGGCGTACAGGTCGTTTTGAGCGGTGTGGTTAGTATGACCTGCTCCATCAGCGAAACCAAATTCCATAATCGCAGCGGCAAGATAATCGCCAGCAACCGCATTTGAGATATTGCTGAATGTGTTATTGATGGTCGTGTAATTAATGCTGCTACTGTGAGTAGCGCTAACTGCAATGCCAGCGCTAGATGCCCCCAAATTAAAATCCGAGCCAGTGTTACCGGTAATATTTGTGATGGTTGTGTTCTTAATAGTGGCGTTTATTGCGCCCTCATCACTGGAGTATAGTATTATACCCTTACTTTCTATATCACTAATGGTCGTTCGTTCGATATTCACGGTGCTGGTGGTACCGCTGCCGGCATACATCTCAATACCGAAACCATAGCTATCACCTGCATTGTGAAAGTAGCTATCTCGTATTTCGATATTATGGGAGTCTCCGACCGAAAGGGCAGCACCACTATTACCCTGGAGGTCTACTTCTACCCCCTCGATTGTGAGATGATCGGATCCATTCGCATAAATACCCTGGCCTGTCATGGTGAAATTCTGTAATGTAAGGTCTGCCACACTACTTCCATACAATTCTAGGCCTCGATTATTGATGATTGACGTGCCGCTGGGATCGCCGATTATCTTGGCTGACCGGTAAAGCGGTGCCCACCCACTTCCAGTAATCATGCCAGCTGGCAAGTTGATGGTGTCATCGGTACCATAGGCACCGGTCTCTTCGCAGTCCTCGTAAGTTCGTGCGCCATCGTTAATATTAAGAATAGCTTCTTCAAGCTGGCAGATAGAGTCTCCGTCGTTCACCGCGTCTGAGCCGGTCGCCACATTAAACGTAGCCGCATCTGCCCGGGTAGGCTGAAGAATGAACACAACCGCCATTACAAAGAGCACAAAGAAGAGCTCTTTCGACAAAATCATGATAGTACTATTATGAACCGTGTTTTTAGTATTTTTAACCTTTACCATTGGACTCCTTCTCATGTATTTTTGTGTAGCTGTTACTTTGCTACAAGCTTTCATGCCCTGTAGTATAACTTCATGTATTTACGTATATCCACACTCCATACTTTAGCTTATGCTTTTAAGTTTACCCCCCCCCTAGCATTTGGCAAGGTTTTCGGAGCAGACTTTGGTATAGAAAACTTATCTCAACGAGATAAACTTTGCACGGCTCTTCAGTTTGCGAACTTGCGA
>CAYRKQ010000029.1:0-7420 GCA_964424985.1 uncultured Candidatus Saccharibacteria bacterium
GCATAAGGAGATTAAACCATAGCAACCCCAGCGTGCTATAGCTAAAAAAAAGAAAAGGAAAATACCCCCCCTATGCTACACCTCTCCCACCCCAAACTAAAACTCACTGGCCTACTACTAGTTTCAGCCATAGCCTTTCTCACACTCAGTAGCAATGCTCATGCAGCCTCCATCACCGTAGCCACTGGTAACGATGAAACCACCGTCAACAGTAATTGTTCTCTTTCTGAAGCTATTACCAACATTAACAACGGTGATGCCACCAGCTACCCGGAATGTACCGGTGCAGGAGCATATGGAACGGATGATACGATCAACTTACCGGCGGGGGCTATAACTCTTACGTCTAATCTTCCTGAAATTGAAACATCAGTAGTAATCCAAGGTGAGGGGATGGGTGAAAGTACAGTTGATGGTGATTTCTATAATGTCTTTCGTTATAACCAACCTACAAATGATGACACATTGGTACTAAAGGGCTTGCGTATTACGGCCTACGACAGCTGGGCGATCGATATTCGGAACGCAAGCGTGGAGTTGGAAGAAGTCGATATTGATGGAGCGGGCAGCAGTAGCGAGGGTGGTTTTCTTATGAATGAGCTCCCGGGTACAAATACTATTTCACTAACTAATATAAAGGTACATGATCTGGCGGGTTCGAGTATAGATACCTTCCCGATCGGTGGTACGGGCGAAGGCATAACCAATGTCAACGTGCAGAATGTCAGCATCTACAACTTAGCAGCAGCAGGTTTAATCAACGGAATGTTATTTAGTGCTGGTTTTTATGGCAATGATGCCACTTTTCATACCGTTAATGCACAGATTAGTAACCTGACAATCACAAACGCCGTTAGTACCTCGGGCACTGCTACGCTGTTGACTGCGTTTGCACATGCTGATGGTGGTACAAGCTCAGTGAACATTGATGCGCGCAATGTCACCTTAACCGGAATGCGCGGGGCTACAAGTGTATATGGGGAATCCGAAGCGATTAGCGCCACCGGCGCAGCTTTGAGTGCGGATGATGAGGCGGTTTCAAACATTAATCTCAGTAATCTTTTAATTGCTGACAATATTCACACCGGCCTTAATGCAAGCCACAACTGTGCAACTACAAATATGAACTCTGTCTTCGGCGGCACCGGGATCGTCAACAGTAGCATTACCAGTAGCGGCGGTAATATTTCCGACGACACCACCTGCGCGCCGTTCCTTAATCAGTCTACAGATCAGAATAATGTTACCAATCTCAACTCAACGCTTGGAACACTCTCCGACAACGGCGGTTTCGTCCAGACTATCCCACTATTAGAAAACTCGCCTGCAGTTGATGGCGGCGTGACGGTTTCAGGTCTTACCGCAGACGCTCGTTTAGCAGTACGTCCCCAAGGCAACGCTTTTGATTCGGGAGCCTACGAATCACCGTTCACTCGTGCTGCAAATAGCAGCTCCACCCAAAGTAGCTTAGCAAGCACTGGTCAAAACACGCTGCTCATCACCGTAGCCTCTCTCATAAGTCTTACTCTAGGTGGCGCAGCCTTCTCTCAGCATAGACGCTCTCTGTAACATAAGGTCTCACCTTATGATCTGTTATTTTATGTAGTATAGAAGAACCTCTCTTATTTAGCTTATATTCCATTGTTTACCTAGTCCCAACCCTTGCCAAAACCAAGGGGGGGGGTACACTTAAAAGCATTACCACAACAACTCCTCTCACCAACAACGAAAGGGACAAATGAAACAAACAATCAAACTACTATCGGTAGCTCTACTGGCGCTCGGTATTTTCTTATTTACCAAAGCACCGGCTGCTCATGCAGCCTCCATCACCGTAGCCACCGACACTAATCCTAGCTCTTGTAGCCTCGACGAAGCCATAGAGAACATCAATGACCAAGCTCAAACCAACTCAGATTGCGTAGAGACAGGTGCCTACGGAACAAATGACACTATTACTATTCCAAGTGGAACCATTACGCTAGCTGCTGATTTACTAACAATTACGGAGACAGTCACCATTCAAGGTGCTGGCATGGGACAGACTATCATTGACGGCGATGGACAGTGGACGGCGCTGTTTGTTAATGTCACTTCTGCCCCAGCAGTTACCATTCAGGATTTAACGGTAACAGCTTTCATGCGTTTTGGTATTCATGTTCACAGCTCAGGCGGTGGAAACGTTGCAATCAAAAGAGTTGAAATTGACGGCAATGGAAGCACGACTGATATGCCGGTATTCGCAGGAATTGCCTTACTGGCTGAAGTAGACTCCATAGTCGAGGACGTCTATATTCATGATTTAGTCGCTGACTCGTCTGCAGGACCCTCGGGCATCATGATCGGAGCAGACTCTGGTCACGAACAAGAAGTTACGGTTAGCCGAACAACCATAAAAAATATTGATGCCGGTAATTTTGGTGGCTCAGCAACTGCGTTTAATTTACTTACTGGGGTTACTGGTGGGCTTACCCCAGGAATGATTAACGCTACAATTCAAAATTCAACTGTCGATACCGTAGCCTCTTCCTCTGGTGGAGCCGTTGCAATATCTATACTCTCGTTAGTAAATGGAGGTGATGCAGGAGTTAATGTAAATGGCGAGAACAACACATTCAGAAATATTTTCGGTGTAACTTCATTATTTAGCAGCGCATCTTTTAAGTCTGCTGCTATTACTGCGGCAGCCGGTGCTCTCGGTGCAGGAGACGCGGCAGTAATTCATGCGTCACTTTCCAACACTCTTATAGCGAATTCTAAAAGCGATAGTATATCGAGTAGCTGTACCATGGCTGATATCACCTCGGCATCCGGGGGTTCCGGTACCGCCAGTCTTAACCTTACCTCCCAGGGCGGCAACCTCTCCGACGACACCACCTGCAGCCCCTACTTCACTCACCCCACCGACCAAAACAACCTAACCAACCTCACC
The DNA here is from genome assembly GCA_964424985.1 of uncultured Candidatus Saccharibacteria bacterium. GTDB lineage: Bacteria > Patescibacteriota > Saccharimonadia > Saccharimonadales > UBA7683 > CAYRKQ01. The sequence continues at coordinate 2,933 of CAYRKQ010000029.1, forward strand.
TCAACCCTCAGTACTCTCTCCGACAATGGCGGCTTTGTCCCAACGATTCCACTCTTAGAAAACTCACCAGCAATCGATGCGGGGGTAAATGTTCCTGGTCTTACCACAGACGCCCGGTTAGCTGTTCGACCGCAAGGCAATGCTTTTGATTCGGGAGCTTATGAATCATCTTTTGCGGCATCAGCTGCTGATGAAGTCAAAGATGAGCTTGCCGGCACTGGTCAGGACTCGAGCGCTCTGTTGATGGTAGCACTGCTTACGCTCACTGCGCCCATAGCGTTGGCAGCTCGTAGACTTAAGTATCAAAACTAAAAAAAGACTCCGGTGAAGGAGTCTTTTTTGTGGGGTAATTTCTTACCAGCTGCTTTGACGGAATGATCCGCCGCCACCACCACCGCCACCACCGCGGGGGCGATCCTCTTGAGGACGAGCTTCGTTAACCGTAAGACTACGGCCACCAAGGTCAGAACCGTTGAGGGCTTTTTCAGCTGCTTTACCTTCGTCCGCGTTCTCAAATTCTACGAAGCCGAAGCCCTTAGAACGTTGAGTTTCACGATCGGTGATAACACGAGCTGATGCAACCGTACCATGAGCAGCGAAAAGCTGTTCAAGTTCTTCACTGGTTGTGGAGAATGGTAGGCCGCCTACAAAAAGTCGATATGCCATTTTAGTTGTTCCTTTCTTAACTTGTGCAGTTCGACCAAGTAACCGTACCGCATGAGTTAACAAACTGAACGAACGTACTGACCTGCTAGAAATAACTATAAAAGACCAGCTCACATTTTGCAAGCACAAACGTTATGATGAATATAAAATAACAATTTCTCCGTCATCCGCCAACTGGCGGGTCCAGCCTCTCTTGGCTTGTCATCCCCGGCTTGATCGGGGATCCAGGCTCTTCTTTCATCGCTTTTGACAGCAAAAGCAATACAAAACTGCCACCTAGGTTCAAAAAGCACGATGGTCATCCCTGTAAGTATCACTCTGGTGCTTCCGGAACTCGCTTCGCTCAGACATCCTCAGCACGCAGGGTGATACGTACAACTCTTCCCTCGGTTTTTGAGTAGGTGGGAGGAAGCTGACTTCGCTTTGCAGCGAAGGGTTGTTTGTTATTTTAATTTCTAGCGTTTTGCGAGTTTGGTGCAGGCGACGCGAATGGCTTCAGACCAGGTGGGGAAGGCGTGGATGGTGCTGGCTATGTCGGCTGCGGTGAGTTTGCTGGAGATCGCCAGGGTCAGTTCATGAATCATTTCGCTGGCGTGGGGGCTGACAATGCTCGCCGAAACAATCACCCCCGTTCTTTTTTCAACCACTACTTTTACGAAACCGGTAACTGACGGGGTAGTGTGGGCTCGACTGACAACGTTAATATCAGCCGTGGCAGAACTGAGCGGTACGCGGCTTACTCTGATTTCTTGTGGCGTGAGGCCAACGCAGGCAATCTCTGGTGAAGTGAACACTGTTCGAGGCACTGCAGCGTAGTTAAGCGGTATGGTCTTTTTGGGCTGGAGTATGTTGTGAGCTGCCAAGCGGCCGTGGTAAAGCGAGACGTGGGTAAACTGATACCCGCCGACTACGTCGCCAATGGCAAAAATCTGTTTGTTAGAAGTTTGCAAGCCAGCATTGACCGAGATTCCATGCGCGTCGTATTTCACACCAGCATTTTCAAGGCCAATATCAGTCGTGGGAGCCTTCCCGGTCGCGAACAAAAGTTCATCTACCACAATGGTGTGCAGCCCTTGAGCCACTTTTAAAACAAGCTGCTGTTTGCTGCCGCGCTTGGCAACACTTTTAATGCTGGCTTTTTCGAGTACGCTTACATCATATTCACGTTCAAGATTCTCTTTCAGAGCCGCACCAACTAAGGGGTCTTCTTTTGAAAGTAAATGTGCCGAGCGTTCCACAAGATAAACCTTTGAGCCAAAACTGCCGAAAATGCTGGCAAATTCCAGGCCGACAGCGCCGCCGCCAATAATGGCAATGCTTTTAGGCGGTCGCGGCAGATCTAACGCTTCTTTATAGGTCAAAACATGTTCATGGCTCAGGCCGGGCAGAGAGGGAACAGCGGCTTCCGCACCGGTAGCAATTACAAATTGTTTGGCTGAAAAACGAGCGCGGCCAACAGTGACGGTGCTGGCATCCAAAAAGTGGGCTGAGCCGTGAATAACGTTAATGCCGGCTGCATGCAGCGAGCTTTCCGTTTCACTCACCCCCGTCTTTTTAACTGCTTTATTCTTCCAGGCGCGAACACTGGGGTAGTTAAACCCAACACCGCTCCCGCGCAGCCCAACTTCATCGCCGTGTCGGGCACGGTGGTATAGGTGGGCGCTTTCAAGCAAGGCTTTGGTGGGAATACAGGCATAGTTCGGGCAATCACCACCAAGTTTGTCAGCTTCAATAATTGCGACAGATTTGCCACCCTTGGCAAGCAGGCGAGCACAGGTAGTGCCACCTGCGCCACTGCCAATGACAATAACGTCATAATCGTACGAAGCCATAGGAATCTCGTGTTACTTTGGTGTCCTCGGCAGGCGCATATGCGTAGGCCGCTTCGGGGTTGTATTTTCTGAGTGCCGCTACGGCTTTACGCTGAATATCACCACTCGTTACCTCGTACTTTGCTTCCAACCATGATTCCACCTCGTGGCATACTCTCAATGCCGTCACTTCTGCCTCACCTAGATAGCCGGTGGCGTCTACGCAGGCCTGGTGAATTGATCTGGCTAGTGTTGAGCGGGTATATTTTTCAGTGGCACCAGAAGAGCGAACCACTCGCTTTTCAGGCACATCTTGATCAAGCCGGTGAAGCCAAGAGTGGGTGAGAGTTTTTTGATGAGTTTTCGCTTTGAACATATCTGTTGTTTCGTTTAAGGAGTGCTTATGCTTATTGTACGCCCCCATGCTTATTTTGTCTAATCTGGCAGCCGCTAGAAATAACAGAGAAGATCAGCTATAATTAACGCCTGATATGCCAGGGTAGCTCAGTTGGTTAGAGCGCAGGACTCATAAGCCTGAGGTCGCGAGTTCAAATCTCGCCCCTGGTACCACAAGAACACCCGACGTTATTGTCGGGTTTTATTTTTAGAGTTTGAATTTCTAGGTAATCCAACTGTTATAGTGGTAACTATGAACAAAGGGCTTATTCTTTTGATGGCGAGTGTGGGAGGGGTTGTTGGTGGCTACCTGCCAACACTTTTTGGTGCAGGCGGTTTTTCGGGCTGGAGCATACTAGGGAGTCTTGCTGGTGGCTTACTGGGCATTTATGTGGGCTACAAACTAAGCGACTACTGAGCCACTGCATCTTCGGGCTGATCGTAATAGGTTGTTTTGCAATACTCAATTAATTCTTTGAATATTTCCTGAGCGTACGGCGATGCTTGTTTCAGCAGCTGGCTATATTTTTGTACGAAGAACTCATAGGTAATATTGTCCTCACTTTCTCTATACGGTCGCCAGCTATCCAAATCTCCTAAAATAAGTGCTTGCATTTTATCTACCGTCCAGACAAACAAGGATTCTTCATCATTTTTAGTCTCATAGCCGCTCATCGCAGCACAAAGAGCCTTGAAGCCACTTAGTTCGTTCTCAAGCTTTGCTAGCGCCTGCTTTTCATTGATTTCCTTTTGTTTTCTCTTGTCTGGGCTCGCAAACTGACTGACATCACCAGCGTATACTTCAACCAGATCATGTGCGAGAGCATAACCAAGAACCTTACTCAGATCTAAGCTGATTCTATGTTTTGTGATTATGTACCAACACAGAAGCGCAACAGTGTAACTGTGTTCAATGTCGTTTTCTCGCTGATTGCTCCCAAGCCGATAATGACGGCGATTGATTTTAGCAAAGTCGCTACTGAGCCTCTGTAAATTAAAAAACATAGGGTCTGGGTGCTGCATCTTGATACAATTATGGCACATGTGTGAAGTTGGCGGAACATATATTGTGGCGGTGAGTGGCGGCGTTGATTCCGTTGTGCTGCTCGATATGCTCTTAAATGGTAGATGGCAAATGGTAGATGGCAAATGGAATAAAGCGAAAACCAACCACCAACTACCAACTACCAACTACCAATTCGTGGTGGCTCACGTTGATCACGGTATGCGGGAGGAGTCGGGGGAGGATGCTGCGTTCGTAGAGTCTCTGGCCAAAAAATATGGGCTGCCTTTTGAAATTCATCGTGCACACTTGGGTTCAGGAGCTAGCGAAGAAGAGGCACGGCGAGTAAGGTATAATTTTTTGCGACAATGTAGCAAAAAACATAAAGCACTTGGAATTATCACGGCACATCATCAGGATGATCTTATTGAAACGGCCGTTATTAACCTGCTTCGGGGAACGGGCTGGCGCGGTGTGGCGCCTATGGGGCAGACCTTAGAGCTTAGATCTCAGATCTTAGAGCAACACCCCCAAAGCTGTCATTCCGGACTTGATCCGGAATCCAGTAAAAGCAGTATCATCAAAGATGATGCACCATCTGACTGGATCCTG
>CAYRKQ010000030.1:0-7409 GCA_964424985.1 uncultured Candidatus Saccharibacteria bacterium
CAGATAAGAGAATACATCAGTACCACACACTTGACAAAAAAGCATATGTTTGCTACAATGTAATTATGGAACGATCAAAACAAAAACCAAATAGATTAGCAAAAACGGCAGCAGCAACTGCAGTTGCCGGCCTCGCACTTATGGGGGCTGCATCAGCTCGTGAAGCAAATAAACCATCAACAACTAGTGTTAGTGAGATTGAAGCAACAAGAGACCTGCTTGCTAATCCAGAGTCTGCAGAATATCTGGAAGGTGTTTTAGTGATAAAAAGTGGTGCCAATATCCGCACTACACCGCAACGAAAAGTGAATATGCAGGGTTCTAATGACGGCCAGGCAACCACAGAGTCAGTAGAGAACGTACTTCAGCAAGTCCCAGCTGGTAAAAGTCTTGTTATCTCTCGTGCACGACGTGCAGGTGATGGTTTTGTAGCATTCACCCTGCCTTCTAATCCTGTTGAGCCAGGTGACAGTGAAGTCGAAATTGCCAAAAAGACAGTGTATGTCGATTTTGCGGAGCTGAGAAGGCAAGGCTTAGCCGAGCTGAAACAGAATGAAGCGCCGATTCAACCTGATGTGGCTGCAGCAACACAGCCAGAGATAGTAGACAAAGAATTGTTTATGCCAGTAGGTGAGTTTCTCTCGAACGATGAAGTCGCAGATCGTGTTAACACGTATCTTATGCCGGCTGACTAAATGGTTGCATATATTTACTCTATCTGTTAAAATGGCATCAACGCCATGAGAGAAAATGCTATCTAGTTTTCTCGAAACTAACTTATTAACGAACAAGGAAATTGATGATTACCACTGAAAAGAAGACGGCAGCAATTAAGGCAACACAACGTAGTAAAACTGATGTAGGTTCACCTGAGGTGCAGGTCAGTATTTTAACTGAGCGTATTAAAGAGTTAACTGAGCATCTTAAGGTGCATAAAAAAGATAACCACACTCGTCGTGGCTTGCTGCAGATGGTTGGTAAGCGTAAAAAACTTCTGAAATATTTGAAAGAAAAAGATTACGCTGGCTACAAAACAACTATTGAAAAACTCGGTCTTCGAAAGTAAAGAGTTTACGAAATCCCCCTTCGCCAAGGCTTCGGGGGACTGCGCAAGCGCTTTACGCTCGGTCGATTCTGAGGGTGCAAAGTTCTTAATTAACAATAAATGTCAGATTGATGGTGTATGACGTTGCCTACAGCTGTAGATTACTGAGCCTGTCATCCTGAACTTGATTCAGGATCCAGTAGAAGCTATATCCGCCGTGGCGGATGCAATATTGACTGGATTCCGGATCAAGTCCGGAATGACACACGAAGGAAAGACGAGCGCTGTGAACAACGGTATACATCATGCTGACAAATTCGAAAGGTATGAATAGAAAATGAGTAAAGAAAATACAATTATTAATCCGTTTGGGAAAGACATTATTCGTGTTGAAACTGAGCTGTGTGGCAAGCCACTTACCTTTGAAGTGAACCGACTTGGTTTTCGAACGTCGGCTTCAGTGCTCGTTACTTACGGCGACACGGTGGTACTTGGTACCGCTATGGTGGGCAAAAAGCCAGTCAGTGGGATGGATTATTTCCCGCTTTCTATTGATTATGAAGAAAAATTTTATGCAGCAGGCAAGATCAGCGGCAGTCGGTTCATAAAACGAGAAGGCCGCCCTTCAGATGAGGCAATTTTAATTGGCCGTCTGATCGATCGCCCCATTCGACCTCTGTTTCCAAAAGGCTATCGTCAAGAGGTACAGGGCGTGGCCACGGTTCTTTCTATGGATCCCACTTTTCGACCTGATATGATTGCCATGATTGCTATTAGCACTGCTCTTTCACTGACCGGCGCACCATTTGATGGCCCAGTTGCGGGCTTGCGGGTGGCGCGCGTCAACGGTGAATTTAAGGCTTTTGCCTCACGCGAAGAAATTGAAGCCAGTGACCTCGATTTAGTAGTGGCCGGTACCGAAAAAGCCATCATTATGGTGGAGGCTGGCGCGAGTGAAGTCAGCGAAGAAGTGGTGGGTGATGGGTTGGCGTGGGCTCACGAACAGATGCAGCCGGCAATTGCGCTTCAAAAAGAGCTGATTAAGAAGATTGATCCCGTAGCATTAGAGTACCAGTTGATCTTACCTAATGAAGACATTCAAACCGAGGTGAATAACTGGGTAGAAGGCAAATTTGGTGAACAACTGCGTGTACCATACCCGGAGCGCAATGAGCTTATAAACGAGCTTCGTTTTAGTTTTCATGCCGACATGTCCGAGGCTCACGAGGAACAATATGAGGCCTTGCAAGGTGAATACGACGAAGCGTTTACCAAGGCGCTACATGAAGATGTCCGCAAAGGTATTGTTGATCACAAAACTCGTCCAGATGGCCGGAGCCTCGACGAGGTTCGTCCCTTAAGCTCTGAGGTTGGCGTGTTGCCACGAACGCACGGTTCAAGCATCTTTACTCGTGGCATGACGCAGGCACTAAATATCATCACGCTGGCGCCGCTGAGCTATGCCCAGATGGTAGACACTATGGAGCAAAACGACGGTGAACGTCGCTACATGCATCATTACAACGCGCCGGGTTGGACGGTTGGAGAAGTGAAACGTTTGATGGGTCCCGGCCGACGAGAAATTGGCCACGGCTACCTGGCAGAACGCGCTTTAACTGCAGTACTGCCAAAGGAAGAGGAGTTCCCGTATGCAATCCGCAGCGTGACCGAAATAATGAGTCAAAACGGTTCAACCTCAATGGCGGCCACTTGTTCAAGCTGTTTAGCGCTGATGGATGCGGGCGTGCCTTTGAAGCGACCAGTTTCGGGTATCGCCATGGGCTTAATGATGGACGGCGACACGCCGTACGTACTTTCTGATATTGCTGATGCTGAAGATTTTGCCGGTGATATGGACTTTAAGGTCACGGGCAGCGAAAAAGGTATCACGGCGCTGCAAATGGATATGAAAGTGCATGGTCTGCCGGTAGAAATTCTGCGTGAAGCCTTGGAAAAAGGGAAGGCAGGGCGTGCTAAGATTTTGGAGCATATGGTAAGTGTGTTGGCGCAGTCTCGAAAGACGCTCAGCCCGTATGCACCACGCATTGAAAAACTAATGGTCAACCCTGAAAAAATTGGTGCCATTATTGGTAAGGGCGGGGAGACTATTAATAAGATTACTTCTGAGACCGGTGCCCAAATTGATATTAAAGACGACGGCTTGGTAACCATTGCTGCCGTTGATGGCGAGGCAATTGAAAAAGCGCTCAACTGGGTAAAAGGTCTAGTTGAAGAACCAGAAGTTGGCAAGATTTACGACGGTCGGGTTGTAAAAGTTATGGACTTTGGTGCCTTCGTGCAGTTTATGCCAGGCGTTGATGGCATGGTGCACATTTCAGAACTTGCTGAAGGCCGCGTAGAAAAAGTGACCGACGTCGTTAACGAAGGCGACGAAGTACAAGTTAAACTAATGGCGATTGATGATCGAGGTCGCATGAACCTTTCGATCAAAGCCGCAAAATAATTTACCAGGAAACAGATGACAGATAGCAGAAATGTATCAGGTAGCAGTAAGCAGACTAAGAACGAGTTGCTTGAAAAGCGAATGCTTTTGTTCGCCGCGAACACGATTCGTAAATTAAAGCAGTATCCTGATTTACCACAATCTGTCGCTAGTCAGCTTACTCGATCTGCCGCAAGCGTGGGAGCTAATTATGCTGAAGCCTGCAACGCATCTTCTAAACTAGACTTTCGTAATAAGATCTTCATATCTAAAAAAGAAATAGCAGAGTCACGTTACTGGATTGATCTTTGTCGTGAGCTTACGGGCTCAGATGAATGGCTTTCAGATAGACAAGAAGCTCAGGAAATACTATTCATACTTCAAGCGATAATCAACACTCTAAAAAACGGGTCTGCCAAATGAAATCTGTTACATTTCTGAAAAATGTAATCTGTGGGTCTGTAAAGTAAAGTCATGGATAATAAAACACTACTCCAACAGATAGCCGACGATATTATTGATAGTAACGTCTGTCCTGAGCTGCGTGAGGGTGCTACCCAACTAGTGTTTGCTGATGGGAATCCAAATGCGGACATAGTTTTCATTGGTGAAGCACCGGGTAAAAATGAGGACGAGCAAGGTTTGCCGTTTGTGGGGGCGGCGGGAAAGTTTTTGAACGAGATGCTTGCAACTATTGGGCTAAAAAGGGAAGATGTGTATATCACGAACATTGTGAAGTATCGTCCGCCGAATAATCGTGATCCGGAACCGAAAGAAAAGAAAGCGTTTTGGCCGTACTTGGTGCGTCAACTGGATGTCATTGCTCCAAAATTGGTAGTGACATTAGGTCGGCACAGCATGGAATATTTTCTGCCGAGTCAGAAAATAAGTGCCATTCATGGTGAACCGAAGCGTATACAGTTTGGCGAGAGGAAGCAAGTGGTCATGCCGCTCTTTCACCCGGCAGCAGCACTGTATAACGGTGGTCTGCGTCAAACCCTGCTCGATGATTTCAGCCGAATTCCTGACATCATCAGTAAAATTTCATAAACGAATACTAATAAAATACTCTAACGAAAAAGGAGAAATCAACATGGTAAAACCAAGAATGCAACCGAAAGAACCCGAGCAGCGTCGGGAAAAGGTAAATAAATACAGTAATAAGAGCAAGCAAGGTGGGCAGGGCAACCCTTCGACTTCGCTCAGGGCAGGCCGAGTGCAGATTTCGCCGATGCAAACAAATCGTGGCGAAGCGATGCGAGCCGGACGGCGTAATTTTGAAACGGCTGATAAGGCAGTTGATAGATGGAACGTCTTTGAAAAACACCACGAAAAAGCCGCTAACTTTATTCCACTGAGCGAACCTGATCGGCTACGCGTGACATTTCTGGGCGGCCTAGAGGGCATTGGTGAAAAAAATATGATGGTGCTGGAGTATGGCGAAGATGCCATTATTGTAGACTGCGGATTTGACCTTTCAGTTGATCTGCCAGGAGTAAACTATGCCATTCCCGCCACACACTACCTTGAAGGCATTAAGCATAAAATTCGTGCCTACGCCATTACGCATGGCCACATGGATCATATTGCCGCCCTGCCATACGTGTTTGAAAACTATCCGGCACCAATTTTTTGTGCCAGTCACTTCTGTAAAGAAATGATCACCAAGCAGTTCACAAACATTAATGAAGAGCGGGGGACTGATCTGGAGCCAGAGGTCATGGTGCTCAACATGGACGACCACGAACGGCACGTCATTACGCCAAACTTCACCATTGAGTTCTTGCGCATTACCCACTCCATTCCTGATTGTTCAACCCTGGTAATTGATACACCGGCTGGGCGAATCATTAACACCGGTGACTTCCGCCTTGACCCTGAACCGCTTGATCATCATCCATCAGATATAGCGCGGCTGAAAGAGCTTGGTGATGACGGTAAAACCCTGCTTTTAATGTCAGATAGCACCAACGCACGCTATGCGGGGCGAACGCCAACTGAGCACACGCTTCAAAAAAGTTTTGATGATATTTTTGCTCAGTCACGTGGCCGAATTTTCGTAGCGATCTTTTCAACCAATATGAACCGCGTACAGATGATTATCAATTCAGCGGCGGCAGCGGGAAGAAAAGTGGCTTTTGATGGCCGCGGGATGATGCAGGTCAGTGAAATTTCAGTACGTACCGGAAACCTTAAGGTGCCAAAAGGCTCGGTGGTGGCCATGCGCGAGGCGCCGAATGTCAAAGACGACCAACTTGTGGTGGTTTGTACTGGTGGGCAGGGTGAGCCAAATGCCGCCTTGCAGCGGATGAGCATTGGTGAGCACAAGCACATCAAGCTCAAGCCTGAAGATACCGTGATTGTCAGTTCTTCACCAATTCCGGGTAATGAGGTGCGCTACCAACAGATTGGTAACGACCTGGCTGAAATTGGCGTCACATTGTTCCGTCAGGTGACACACGATCTTGATGGTTGTGGGCCACTGCACGTTTCTGGGCATGCCAATCAAGATGAACTACGAGAAATGGTTGAAATGACCAAGCCAAAGTATGTGCTGCCAATTCACGGTGGCATGCTGGATAGAAAATATAACGGTAAGTCAGCAATTGCTGCAGGTCTGCCGAAAGAAAACGTTATTTTAGCTAAGAATGGTTCAATGATTGAATTCGATCAAAGTGGCAATATGAAGGAAGTTGGTGAAGCACCTGCTGGAGCGATTTTGGTTGATCAAACCGGTGCAGTTGTCCCTGGCTTGGTAGCGAAAGACCGCTTGCTAATGTCTGAGGAAGGTATGGTGGTAGTCATTCTTACCATTGATAAAAAATCGGGTCGTTTAGTGACGAGCCCGGATATTATCACCCGCGGTTTCATCTATATTCGTGATAACACCGAGCTGATGGATGGGCTGCGAGCCGAGTTGAAGCGTGCGGCTACGCAGCGTTTCGGCCGGGTAGAGCTTGATCGGTTCAAGATGGAGCTTAAAGACCACATTGGCCACTATCTCTATGAGCATACGAAACGCTCACCGGTATTGATTCCGGTAGTGAACGTCATTGGTGCCAATGGTCAGAGTAACGTACGGCCAAAACCCCAACACGACAGCGCCCGCTAACATACCTTTGTATTTGTCATTCTCAGCTTGACTGAGAATCCAGTAGAATATTAAGAATGAAAACATATTATGTTTATATTCTTGCAAGCCAAAAAAATGGAACTTTATATATAGGTGTAACCTCAGATCTTGTTAAAAGAACAGATCAACACAAAATACATGAAGTAAAGAGCTTCACTCAAAAATATAGAGTGAGCAGGCTTGTTTACTTTGAAGAAACAACCTCGATAGAAGAGGCAATTTATAGAGAAAAACAACTCAAACACTGGAACCGCGCTTGGAAGATAGAGCTAATTGAAAACAATAACCCAGAATGGAAAGACCTAACAGATGATTTATGATAACTGGATTCTCAGTCAAGCTGAGAATGACAGAAGTTCAGGATTATTTATTTGGGAAGAATTCTAGGTATTGTTCATTTCCTAGGTAGGCTTTTTTGATAATTTGTTTGAAGTTTTCGGTGACGTTTTCGGGGAGGTTTCGAGGGTCTACCCAGACGAGTTCTTTACATTTTTCTGGTTCGGTATTGGTGGGGGTTTGATCTGTTTTGGCAATGAATATGACTGAAACGTATGGACGCTGAGTTAGTTTGTTTTCCGTGCAAAGATAGGTGAGATCAGCTGGTGTTAATTCAAGGCCAAGCTCTTCTTTGGCTTCGCGAATTGCGGCTTCTATCACCGTTTCACCAGGCTCGGTGTGACCACCAGGAATCGTCATCTGTCCATCAGCCCAGCCGGTATTTTGGCGAAGGCTGAGCAGAATTTTGCCCTCTTTTTCAATCAAAACGTTAGTGGCGACAAAGTAATGTG
>CAYRKQ010000031.1:0-5591 GCA_964424985.1 uncultured Candidatus Saccharibacteria bacterium
TATACTTGCAACAATCCCTTGCTCTCTATGGGCAAAAAACTCAAATTACACGTTTTTACAGATCACAAGGTGAGACCTTGAACCAAGATCTCTTTTATGTGGACCCAACCCTTGCCAAAACCAAAGGGGGGGGGTAAACTTAAAAGCATAAGGAGTTAAACCATGGCAAGTCTGCTTGCTATAGCCAAAAAGGAAACAATCGATGCTAAAAACGTATAACATTAAACTCAAATTTATTGGAGTATTTCTGTTATCAGTGCTGGCCTTCCTCTCTTTTGGCACCGATGCACACGCAGCGAGTATTACTGTGAGTACCGACACCAACCCAAGCCCCTGCACCCTAGACGAAGCCATAGAAAACATTAATGACCAAGCTCAAACCAACTCTGACTGTGTAGAGGCAGGAGTCTACGGAACCGACGACACTATTACCATTCCCGAAGGCACAGTTTTACTTACTGCTGATTTAGTTGCCATCACTGAACCAGTGATAATAGAAGGTGCGGGGATGAGCGAGACAGTAATCGATGGAGATGCCCAGTACAAGGGCTTACTACATAATGGCGATACGGATTTCACTGTTAAAAAAATCAAGATACAAAGATTTGAAGACTATGCAGTTAACTCAGGCAATGGTAATCTCACCATCGATCAGTTAGAAGTTGATGGTTCAGGTGCAGTTTTTACAGGAAACCCAATGGTACTATTTTTGCAACATAATACAGGAAGTAGTAGAAGCTTTAATATTACCAATACACACATTCATGACATAAATACGTCAAACGCCAACCTCCAGGTTCTGGTATTAGTTACAAAAGGGTCGGCTACGAATACGGCTTATGTTGAAAATGTTACAATTTCAAACATCTCTAATACGGGTAGTTTATCTGCTGTTGCCATAGGCACGGGTTTTGCTGAAATAGCTACCGGAGGCATGAACGGTACAATAAGAAATACTACTGTTACAAACATCAACTCTAGCAGTAGTGCGGCTGTTGCATTCTCAGCAATGACTTTCGGTATAAATAACACAACCCAACTAGAATTAGAAAACGTAACCGTAACTGATATATCAGGTGTTGATAGCTTCCTCGGTTATTCGGCTGGTGGAATTGGGGCGTTGACTGCCGCATCTGATCCCGACTCGCAGCCTGATAGTCGTGTTAGGGTCACCAATTCAATAATTGATGCTCAGTGCGGGACGGCAGACATTGGATCGCTAGTTTACGGACCAGGTGCTGGTACGGGCATTCAGTCGATTACTTCCGAAGGCGGCAACCTCTCATCAGATTCTACCTGTGAACCTTACTTCACCGAAGGTTCAGACCAGAACAATGTAGGAAATCTTACGTCAACCCTCGGATCACTATCAGACAATGGTGGCTATGTGCCAACTACCCCACTCCTCGAAGGCTCTCCGGCCGTTGATTCTGGCGTAGAGGTGGCTGGTATGACTACAGACGCTCGCCTAGCAGCCCGTCCTCAAGGTAATGCCTTTGATTCCGGAGCTTACGAATCCTCTTTTACAAGAACTACTGCAGGTAGTTCAAATGAGAATTTAGCTAGCACTGGTGAAAGCACCAGGAATGTTGTTTTGATGGGAGCTTTGTTTGCGGTACTGGGTATTGGCGGATTCGTTTTATCGGCTAAAAAACACCAAAGTGCATAATAAAAAGTAGGAAATAGCAGATTTTTGTTAATGGCGCTTGTGTTTCAAAACGACTCTGTATTACTATAGGATCAAGACTATTTTGGAGAACTGAGTGAGGAGGGTTATGAAGGTTGCAACTATACTAAAACGGTTTGGTGCCGTATGTGCCAGTCTAGTAATGGCAGCGAGCACTATGCTAACCGCTGCGCCTGTAGCAGTAGCCGCCCCAGGTGATAGCACAGGGGATCCGATCATTATTACCAATTGTCTTCAACTGCAGGCAATTGATGAAAATACCAGCAACTACAGCAAACATTATGCCCTCGGCAACGATATTGACTGCACCGTTTCGATCGGCTGGAATAGCGGCAAGGGGTTTGATCCGATCGCCTCTGAGGTCAACCCATTCACCGGCACCTTCAATGGCCGGCATCACACCATTACCAACCTAACAATTAATCGTGCTGACGATACACCTGGTGATCCAACCGAAGATGATGAATCATCGATCGGGCTGTTTGCCTGGACCCAAGATACGGCTATCAGTAACCTCAATATCGACACCTCAAAAGTTAAAGGTTATGCCTTTGTGGGCGGTATTGTTGGCTGGGCGGAAGACACTACACTGACCAATGTTTCGTTTAATGCTACTGTTGAAGATAACAGCTGTGATCCTGGCTACTGCGTATGGGCGCGCTATGGGCATGCGGGCGGCGGCCTGGTAGGCGTGCTGCATAATAGTTCAATTGTAAACGGCGTAACCGGAGGTCCGGCAAAGGGCAGCGGTAACACAATCGGTGGCCTGGTTGGCCAAATGGGCAACAACTCTTCAATAACAAGTTCTTCCAGTAGTTCCAACATTGATGGCGGCAATAACCTCGGCGGCGCAGTTGGCTGGATGATGGGCGGCAATTTGGTAGATGTTCACGCTAGCGGTTCAATTGATGCGAACAACGACGAAGACCTAAAGAATGGCTACGCAGCTGGTGGCCTGGTTGGCCTCATGGATGGTTCAGCCAACGTTACGCGCTCAAGCGCTACTGGCAGCGTGCATGCTGATCATGCGGCAGCCGGCGGCCTAGTTGGCAACAAGCAAGGAGCGGGCAGCATTAGTGACTCATACGCTCGTGGAAACGTCACCCAAGCAGATGGTTACGGGACAGGCGGCCGAGTCGGCGGTTTAATTGGCGAGCTGACCGGCGGCAGCGTTGCACGAACCTACGCGAGCGGTAGTGTATCGGGAGATTACTCAGTTGGTGGCCTGATTGGCCAAGCTTATGAAGCTATAGATGGCGATAATAGTATTCAGGATTCTTTTGCTGCAGGTTTAGTCACGGCGACTGACCCAGACGAAGTTTCTCCTGAGGTGTACAATGGCGGGCTGATTGGTAGTTTCACCAATGGGCAAGATCTCGGAAATAATTACTATGATGCCGACCGAACAGGCATGGACCACTGTTATGCCTGGTACCCGGAAGGCTACGCAGAAAGCGATGCTACCATAGCAGGCGAGTGCGTGGCCGTAAATGTAGACGAGGCGCCAAATGCTACTTACTTCTATAACGCTAGCAACCAGCCATTCAATGATGGCGAAACCCAGGTGTGGTCAGCTGAAATTTGGGATTTTCACGAAGATGACTACCCAACCTTTACCTGTGACCAATGTGAGGTAATCGAAGATGGCGAAGAATCAGATCCTGCCGCGACGCTTGAAACACTAGGAGCCGAAGACATCACTGCTACTACCGCAGTCATGCACGGCGAGGCTCAGCTTCATAACGGCGTTACCATCGAAAATTTAGAAAGTAACCTTATGGTGGGTTTCCATCTCAATACCAACTCAACCGTAGACTGGGATAACTTCGTTCATTCCGCCCCCGTGGAGGACGTTTCAGCGATAGAAGGAGATGACACGCATCTTGCCTTCAGCGGGTTAATAGATGGGCTGGAGTGCGAAACACAGTATTGGTACGTTGCAGCCTACATTTATGGAGAGTATGAGGATGGCGTGGCTGGTAATGTCGAAACATTCACCACCGACACTTGTCCTGCGCCAGATGACGACAACGACGGTATATCTAATGATGTCGAAGACGGCGCACCCCTTGAAGGCGACGGCAATAACGACGGTGTGGCTGATAGCGAGCAAGCCAATGTGGCCAGCTTTGTGAGCTCTGTTACCAACAAATACGTAACCGTTGTGGTTAACGAACAGTGCGAACTTTCGGCGGTATCGGCCAGCCAAGAGGAAGAAAACTGGGTGAAAGATCCAGGCTTTGCCTACAGCTCCGGGTTCGTACACTTTACGGCTGACTGCGGCGAAGAAGGCTTCACAACGGCTGTGACACTGTACCAGTATGGGGTGAGTAAAGCTGATGCGATTGTCAGAAAATATAACCCAATCACTAAAACCTACGCTACCATTACAAATGCCAGCCTCACGGAAGAAACAATTGATAACCAGGCTGTCGCGGTCACTTCATACCAAGTAACTGATGGCGGTGAGCTTGATGTTGACGGCGAAGAAAACGGCGTAATTGTCGATCCTGTCGGTTTTGCAACGCCGGCAGCTAGCGCAACCACCAACACAGCCGAAGATCTTGCAAGTACTGGACAATCAACTTCCTTGCTATACATTGCGGCCAGCATGCTACTACTCGTTTCCGCAGGCGCATTCCTCAAGCTAAAACGAACCCGAGCCTAGTTTCTTTATCCCGTTAAGAATCCGACTACCTCAGAATAGCTTTATGAGCCTAGCATGTATGCCACTCTTGCCAAAATCAGGGGGGGGGGTAAACTTATAAGCATTACCACAACATCAAATGATGTAAATGATATGTAAGAAGGAGTTATATGGTAAAAATTAAAAACATTACGAACAAAACTCGCGGCAGTAGCGTAGTGCTCTTATCACAAGAGCTCTTCTTCGTGCTCTTTGTAATGGCGGTTGTGTTCATTCTTCAGCCTACCCGAGCGGATGCGGCAACGTTTAATGTGGCGACTGGCTCAGGCAACATCAACGACGGAGATAGCATTTGCCAGCTTCAAGAAGCTGTAGAAAACATTAATGACGGCGCACGAACCTACGAGGACTGCGAAGAGACTGGTACCTATGGCACCGATGACACCATCAACTTACCAGCAGGGACAATTGTTGCTAATAACTTATATTACACACAGCTTGAGAAGTCAGCTAAGATAATTGGTCAAGGCCGGGGTGTTTCAATTCTTGATGATACACGAATTGAATCGCAAAACAACAGCGCTGCTGATATTACGCTACAGGACTTTACTCTGATGTCGGGCAGTGGTCTTATTTATGCTTCTGATCTTAACAGTCTTACGGTAGAGCGGGTAGAACTGGATGGCAAAGGCAGTGCCAGCGACCTCTTATATGCGTCGCAGTTGAGCCATCTTACCGTGCGAGACAGTTACATACACAATGGAGATAGTTATTATGCCACGGGCATCTTTTCCGGCAGTGGCCTCAGTGGCGACACCGTGTACGTTGAGCGTACAACTATCAGCCAGGTGTCGCGGGGTATTCATTTGTTCAATGGTGATAAGACTAAAACTGCCACTATCAAAAACACTACTATAACTAACCTTTCCGGTGATGACGAAGTCGCAGGTATTGTAGTTGATACCTATGATGGCGCTATCAATTACACTACCATCAACAACACCTACAGTAACATGGCAAACACAGGTTCCGGAGTTCTCCCGGCAGCTGCCATTATGGAGAGAGCCGGTGATGACGGCCACATCACCCACGTTGCTCAAAATAATCTCTACGCCGTAGGCAATGGCGGCGATTCAGTCAACTACATACGCCTTGATGATGGTAGTGGATTTAATGTTGTTACTGATCCCAATGATCCCCATTTCACCGCCACCTCCCTCGGTGGCAACCTCTCAAGCGATGGTAGTCTCAGCGCGT
>CAYRKQ010000032.1:0-3802 GCA_964424985.1 uncultured Candidatus Saccharibacteria bacterium
CCTAGAAAGGCCTGGGTACTGAAAAAATCTGTCGCTAAAGATCTACTTCGCGAGATGCCACCCGAAAAGATGATGAAGCATCTTGGCTACCGAAGCCTAGAGAGTATGTTTAAAAATGAGAATTTTGCCGAAATATATACGGCGCTGCGTTTTTCTGAAGGTCCCGAGTGGCTCAACGCGTACGACGAATTGTTTGCCAAGCACGTACAGCCGTCTGATTTTGAAAACAGAGATATTGAAATTGTAGTGATGGATCGTGACAAATGGGTAGATCTCGCCGTACATTTTGTGGAGAAAAAGAAGCATAACATTACTCACACTAAAGAGCTGGGCGTGATTGTGGTAGTGCCCATGAAGCAAACCCATATGATCGGCTTGCCGCTTAAAACCCTGCCGCTCATTTTTCACTATTTTAATGAAATTCGTTTGTACTCAGCCTTCTTTAAGCTGAAAAGTACCTCGCCGCATTTCGGAAAAGTAATCAGCGAAACACTAATTGCTGATACGGGCACTGGCGCTATTGTGTCTAATCACCACATTCATTGGCGCGTCATTCAACGCTATTTTGGTAAACTCAGCGAAGATCACCCCGAGGCATTTGAGCCGCATGTCCAGCCGGAAGATCTTCATTGGCGCAAAGCCGAAGAGACGCTGTATAAGCTCGACCCAGAACTAAAATACTGGGAAGATCTGGACTGGGTCGGCCGCGTGGCTAAAGACGATTTGCCAGTCACCCTCAACCTAATGGACGTAGCATTCGCATATTCCAATGGTGAGAAATATAAAGATCGCTATTTCTATCATTTTAGAGAAAGCCTGTGGAACGAAATCTTCATTCGCTACATGGGCGAGCCACAACTGAAAAAACAAATTCTTGAACAGTTAGATAACGACATGATTAAACCAGAGGAGCTCGTGTAATGCCCGAAGACAGAAAACCAACACAAAAGAAGATTATACCCAAAACCGCCAAGCATCGGTTTACCCTTTGCGTCAGCGGCGCCGCAAAAGGTGCAACCGTTGCGCAAGATTACAAGCTGGCCTATGAACTAGGCGAACAGATCGCCAAGCAAGGTCACGTGCTCATCACCGGCGCAACCGTTGGCTTGCCAGACTGGGCGGCGCAAGGGGCAAAAGCGGCAGGCGGCATGAGTATTGGCATCAGCCCAGCGGCCAGTTACAAAGAGCACACGAAAAAGTATCGGCTGCCAACTGATTCGTACGACTTTATTCTGTATACCGGCCTTCACTACGTCGGTCGCGATGCGCTCTTGGTGCAAAGCTCTGATGCCATGTTCAGCATTGGTGGCCGTATGGGCACGGTTCACGAGTTTGCCACCGCATTTGAAAGCCACATCCCTGTCGGTGTGCTAGAAGATAGCGGCGGCACCAGTGAGGATTTCAAACACCTAATGGAAGCCGCCAACCTCTGTCATAACGGTATCTGCGACGGCCGTCACGATATTCACTTTTCAGACTCTCCAACGCTCCTCGTAGAAAAGCTTGTAAAAGTCTTAGAAAAGCGTCATTATGATGACAATAATAAATCATAAGGAGTATTATGGAAGATTCTCAAAACACTCAACAACCAGCAAATAACGAACAACAGTTTCAAGCCCCGCCTAAGGAAAAATCAGGGAAAGGCAAAAAAGTAGCATTAGTCATTTTAATTCTTGCTTTGATAGCAGGTGCAGGCTTCGCTGGCTACACATACGCCAGCAACCAAGCTCAAAAAGAGCAAGATGCTAAGGTAGCCGAACTTCAGGCTCAAATTGACGCCGCTAAAGCAGGGCAGCAAACTAACACAGTCGAAGAAACTGCCACTTCACAGGTGCTGACAATTAAAGAATGGGGTGTTGTGTTCCCCGTTGATAGTGGCTACACCAATCTTGTTTACTCTATAGAGAAATCTGAAGATGGCGAAATGGCACATATTGTAGCAACGGATTTAGTGAAGACAGCTAAGTGTGCCGACAATAAAGGTGAAATTGGTATTATATCCCGTCATTCCAGTCCACCAAAGGCTATCGATGGTAGCGCGACGGATGACGGTGTGAAAGTTGGGGATTATTATTATGCCTGGAACTCAATTCAAAATGTGTGTAACTCAAAAGCTGATCTTGAACAAGAATACGTCGCACAAATGGAAGCGGCCGTTCAAGCGGCTAAGACGGTAACTAAGGCTGAATAATGGAAGAACAAACTACCAACCAAGAACAAAAACCACAGTTCCAGGCTCCGCCAAAAAAGCAGTCAGGAATTGGCAAAAAGGTTCTACTGGTCTTGTTAGTATTGATCCTTGCGGCAGGAGCAGGTTTTGCGGGATACACTTATGCCAAAAACCAGGCTCAAAAAGAAACTGATGCCAAGGTTGCCACATTGGAGGAGCAACTTAGCGAGTTTAGGCAGCAGGCTGCGAAAGCAGAAACCATTGGAAGGTTTTCTTCAAGTGAGCTAGGTGTAAGCTTTAAGTATCCTGAAAAATGGGGAGTGGCGAGTGTGAAGAAGGGTGAGGCGGTTAGTCCTGGGCAGGGTAATTATCAACAGATCACTTTCTCTAAACAGCCTAAAATTGATATCAATTTTGTTTTCGGGCCATTTGTATCACCCCTTGATGGCTGTCCATCCCCATCTACGATAGCGCCACATGAAGAGGCTGCATATAGGGCAAGCATAATTGGCTGGTCGGGAGACAAGGTCAAACGGTTGCTTGGGTACCCGGGAGATACTGCAGTAGTCCAGCTAGAAGGTGAGACGGGTGACAGGACGAACTGGACGATTATTAACAAAAATCAGAATGTCTTGGTTTTTAGAAATAAGGATCTTGCTCCACACAAAGCCGTATCTAAGGAGGAAGCGATTTGTGATCCTGTCACGCAGGCCGAGGCTGATGCTGCAAATGCACACTATCAGTACACTCGATTTGCACTAAACTATGCTAACAAAACTGTTAAAGGCGTAAATGCACAATTAAGCACCAAGGATGGTGTTGATCAGGCTTTGCAAAATGAGCTACAAACAGTTATCCTTTCGATTAAAGACTCTTAGATAGAACCTGTATAATTAAAAGGTGGATCGGAAATTTAAACTTAATACTACATATCAGCCGACGGGGGATCAGCCGGAGGCTATTCGGCTGCTTACCGAGGGGTTGAATAAGGGCGCCAAAGAGCAGACGCTGCTTGGGGTGACGGGGTCGGGGAAGACGTTTACTATGGCCAATGTCATTCAAAACACTCAAAAAACCACTCTCGTTCTTTCTCACAATAAAACACTTGCGGCGCAGCTGTACAGTGAATTTCGCACCTTCTTTCCGGAAAATGAAGTCCATTATTTTGTCAGTTACTTTGACTACTATCAGCCAGAAGCGTATATGCCTTCTAGCGATACCTATATTGAAAAAGATTCTAAAATTAATGAAGAGATTGACCGGCTGCGTCATGCAGCTACATCAGCGCTGCTCACTCGCAA
Source organism: uncultured Candidatus Saccharibacteria bacterium (assembly GCA_964424985.1). Taxonomy (GTDB): domain Bacteria; phylum Patescibacteriota; class Saccharimonadia; order Saccharimonadales; family UBA7683; genus CAYRKQ01. The sequence goes on from CAYRKQ010000032.1 coordinate 3,472, forward strand.
AGACACCATTATTGTGGCTTCGGTCAGTTGTATTTATGGTATTGGCTCTCGTGAAGATTACGGTGAAATGTCCGTGACCGTTACCAGGGGCGAAAAACGGCGGCAAGATAAGTTCATTCGCCACCTGACAGATATTCAGTATCACCGCAACGACATTGATTTTCAGCGCTCCACCTTTCGCGTTCGCGGCGACGTGGTTGATGTCTACCCAGCTGGCGGCGAGCTGGCCTACCGGATTGAATTTTTTGGCGATGAAATTGATAGAATTACCGAGATCAACCCGTTGACCGGTGAGATTATGGAAGAGCCAGATAGCGTGACGATCTTCCCA
>CAYRKQ010000032.1:3812-5306 GCA_964424985.1 uncultured Candidatus Saccharibacteria bacterium
AGTGCTGGGCAAGATGGATCGCTACGCTATCTACCCAGGCTCCCACTACGTCACCCCAGCAGATAAAGTGAAGGTCGCAATTACCAAAATTCGTCATGAATATGAAAATCGGTTGGCTGAATTTGAAAGCAAGGGCAAACTACTCGAAGCTCAACGACTCACCCAACGAACTAAGTTTGATCTTGAAATGCTAGAAGAAACTGGCTTTGTTAAAGGCATTGAAAACTATTCTCGCTATCTTACCAACCGCGAGCCAGGCGAACAGCCTGAAACACTGCTCGATTACTTTCCCGACGACTTTCTGTTGATGGTCGATGAGAGCCATATGTCACTGCCCCAGGTGCGCGGCATGTATAATGGCGACCGAGCTCGAAAAGAGGTCTTGGTGGAGCACGGTTTCCGATTGCCTTCGGCGCTCGACAACCGTCCGTTGAAGTTTGATGAATTTGAACGACACGTCAATCAAGCAATCTACGTTTCGGCGACGCCCGCTGACTACGAGCTTTCCCGTTCTGGCGAGCCGGTTCAGCAAGTGATCCGTCCGACTGGTTTGCTTGACCCACCGATTGAAGTGCGGCCTACTGAGAATCAAATAGACGATCTGATTAAAGAAATTAAAGACACCACCCTAAAAGGGCAGCGTGTGCTGGTCACCACACTTACCAAACGTATGGCTGAAGATCTGACGGACTATTTAAAAGAGCTCGATATCAAAACAGCGTACCTCCATAGTGATGTCGACACCTTAGAGCGCACCGACATTCTGCGTGACCTGCGCCTCGGCATTTACGATGTGCTGGTAGGCATTAATCTGCTGCGTGAAGGCTTGGATCTGCCTGAAGTAAGTTTGGTGGCAATTATTGATGCCGACAAAGAGGGGTTTTTAAGAAGCGAACAAGCCTTGATTCAAACGGTTGGCCGCGCCGCTCGCCACGAAGAAGGCCACGTGATTATGTACGCAGATAAAGTGACCAAATCAATGCAAACAACCATTGATGAAACCACCAGACGCCGCAAAATTCAAGAAGACTACAATAAGAAACACGGTATTACCCCAACAGGTGTTGATAAAGTGATAGACGAAGGCCTGCGGGCAATCATCGGTGCACCAGAAAAAGAAAAAAAGAATAAAATTAATCTTAAAAAGATCCCCAAAGATGAATACCACAACCTCGTAAAAGAGCTAGAGAGCCAAATGGATCTCGCCAGCGCCAACCTCCGTTTCGAAGAAGCCGCCGAACTAAGAGACCTCATAGCAGAAATAAACGCCAAACTCTAGTGCTACTTCGAAATGATTATTAGAAATTTCAAGGGTTTTTTGTAGGTTTTGATTGTGGTAATGTTTATATAACAACAAGGAGGTGGGGTGGCCAAAAAAGTTGCGAGACATTCGGCGAAAAGCAAAGCCTCGAAAAAAGGGAACTTGTTTAAGCGAGTCACGGGCTCTTCGGTTGGTTTGGCGATCTGCATTGTCATTGCCCTGATTTTGCTGCC
>CAYRKQ010000033.1:0-5057 GCA_964424985.1 uncultured Candidatus Saccharibacteria bacterium
ACATGGCTTGCCAGCCACCCGAATGAACGGTTAGACTTGGATAGAGTTGCGTTTGGTTTTGGAAGTTAGGCCGACCTCCCCGGCACTCATCCTACTTAGATAATACGCTGTTTTGATCTGTTTGGTACCGTGAAGTTTAAAATAACGGCAGAGCGAGGGGTTAATTTGAGGCGAGAATGGTGTCGACGGCGAGGACGGGGACGAAGAGTAGTTCGTCGGGGTCTACTCTTACAAATTGGGGTACGAGGAGGGCGCCGTCAAAAGCCAGGCAGACGGCTCGAACAGTGCCATGACCAATTATTTTACCAACATGGACTTTCGAAAAAGTGGCGAAACTACCCTCGAGCATTACATCGGTAATGCTGGTGTACGTGAGATCTTCAGACGCATCAAACGATTTTGGGATAACAAGGCCGCGAGCAGCTTGGACGAAGTAGCTTTGGCCAATAAAGCCCAGTTCATCAGCGGCAAAATCTAGTTCTGCCAGTAGCCTTTGATCTGCAGGTGCCATAGTAAAGTCGTTATTTGAACTACTAAAACTTTGCTGGGCTCTCAGTTCGGCAAGTTCAACAGGGTTGGCTGGCATATCGACCGTATTCATGATGAATATAGTACTCTCTTTCGATCTGTTTTAGTAGATGCTAGTTTAATGATGGCGTGAAAAGAGCTAGGGCTCCTTCATCTAGTGGAGTGAGAAGGAGGTTTACTTCGGGTTCGCCGCGCTCGTTATCTATGGTTGTCTTGGAAACAAGTACAGGGGCAACTATGTGCACATCATCTCGTTTAATAGGGAGTACATCAAACCTTACTGGTATGGCGACAAACTCTTCATCGAGGCGCAGTTCTATTGCTTCACTGTTTCCATTGCCCTCCAGGTCTTTTGAAAGGCCTTGCCATGTGCCGAAGATACGGCACACCTTATTTCTATAAGGACACTCGACGGATAACTCGCCGAGTCGTGCTTGCAATTTCTCATCGTTAATAATAGCTGCCGTCTCACTGTTGGCATCAATTGATTCAATGACTTGTTCTATCTCAATTCCGGTCCCAGCCATTGAAAATTCAGGAGCAGCATCAACGGCAATGAAATCGACGACCTGACGGTAGATCTCATTACCCTCAACGGATAAGATGGTGGTGGACTCCGACATAAAAGTACAATACCATTTTTTCATCTGTTTTGGTACCGTAAATTTTAAAATAGTGGCAGAACTAGGGGTTAGTTTGGATATTGGTCTCTGAAGTAAACGATGATTATTGAGAGGAAGGGGTCGTTGCTGGCGCAGAGACGTTCAAGGTTAGTCACTGGTGTTCTAACATATGCTCCGCTTTCACTACTGGTAACGCCCAGGCCGACGCATTCGACATGTGATCTATCTTTCCAGCCTGGGTAAAGGGTTGCTTCTAGGGCAAGACCCTCTTGAAGCTGGTACGGTACTATACCAGTCGGTACTTCAAATACAGGATTGTAGTGGTGGTCAAGTACTGGATCGGCCATTAACTTGCGCGCAAACTGCATAATTTCGTCTGGATTGGTGACGAGGCGAGAGTCTACAGCAGCGAGTTCTTGATGAGTGCTCATAAGCTGGCAGTATATCGCCCCTGCTGAAGTTAAGCACAGCCATGGGATGGATCAGGGCATGCCAATCTATAGCAGTAGTCGACTACTCGGCACCTTATACATCACAATATTTCGGCTTGAATAGGTTGCCCGGTAGGGATATATAGCATTGCATCCGAGGCAAGGTCTAGATCCTCACGGGTGTCTTTTGAGGGGTCAATTACTAGACAGATTCCTGCAAGTTCGTCTGGTCGGTCGGCGTTTTTTCTAATTGCTTTTGAACGCAGCTGCAAGTAGTCAATACTTAGAAAGCCCAAGCATGCGCCTTCAACATCTAGATGACCTAGGCTAAGTGGTATAAGGCTCTTTTGTTTGCCCTGGTTGAGCATAGTGTAACCGTAGCCAGCAAGTAATCTCATTGGCATGTGCTGAAGCCCTGTTTCTTGCTCTGCGGCTTTTACTAGCGCTCCTAGAATCCGCAGTTGGGCAGGTCGATTCTTTCTTCTGAAAGGGGTTGATCTTAACAAGTGGTCAACATCCTGCGTATAAGCGTCTAACACCGAGTCCCAATTTGACGCTGGGCAAGGAACGCCAGACTCATCTGAGATAAAGGCCGACTCCAATTCATCTACGAGCGTAATAGAGCTGTTCATATCAAAGTAGGCCATGTAGCTAGCAGTGTTTATAAGTGTGAGGCCTCGCGCCGAGGGTACAGACTTTAGATGTGCTTGGTGCATCAAAATTGGCCGCTTAGGATTCTCAGGGTCTGGTACTATAGCGACTCCATTATGAGATCCCATCGCGGTCGTCCTCATAGTACCGTCAGCTTCCCATTTACCCTTGGTGTCAAATGCTGGCAACACCGCGACGCCATTGAAATACACTTTTTCACCAGCAAATGGGCAAATTTCATTAAGTTCTGAAATGATATCACTTCTTAATTCTGTCGTAAGGTCATCAGGAGGTGTGGTGTCGAGGAGGTGTTGAAACTCAACTACTGAATCATAGAAGTTTTCTATACATTCAGCTTGCGTAACAACGCCTGTTTCAGTGTATTCTGTTGTCTCGCTCATACGTGCGAGTATATCAGTTACGTGCATTTTAAGCACAAACTAATATGAAAAGATTGACATGTAATTCCAAGAGGCGTATACCGGTAATGTTGTCTAAAAAATGAGGAGGGTGTTGTGTGTGATCGAAACGCTGGTGGGGAATGTCTTGAAAACGCTTTTACGAATGGGCATGCAGGTTCTGATTTGCCCACACATGCCGAGTTTCGTAGTGGTGATAGAGAAACGGGTGGTGTCGTTGGTTGTTTGGCGTGCGGCAATGTTTTGGTGGCAATAAGACCGTCAAATGAAGATGACGGGTTTGATGAGCTTGTGACAGTGCCTGCAAGTGCCCTCCCTCAGCGACAAGTCTCGTAGTATACTTTTTTAAGTGATTGAGTTTGATTTACCAAAAGAGTTGATTGCCCAGGAACCGGCGCGGCCGCGTGACCATGCGCGGTTGCTGGTGTATGATCGCCGCACAAAGCAGATTACTGATGATTATTTTTATAATCTTCTCACCTATCTGCCCGATCCGACGTGCGTGGTAGTGAACAATTCGAAAGTGGAACATTGTCGGCTGCTATTTGATGGCGGCAAACGCGAAATTTTTGTGTTGGAAGGTGTGAATGACAGAGCGGTGCGGGCACTGGTACGACCAGGCAAACAGTTCAAGCTGGGGTCGGTGGTTCAGTTGACTAAAGCAGTTTCAGCTCAAGTAATGGCGATTGACGAGGAAGGCATTCGGACGCTAGAATTTAACGTGGTGCGAGACCATCCAGAGTTGGTGGCGGCGCAACATGTGCCACTGCCACCCTACATTGCTCAAAATGATGAATTAGCCAGCGAATATCAAACCATCTATGCCAAAAGTTTAGGCTCAAAGGCAGCGCCCACGGCGGGGCTACACTTCACCGACGAATTAAAGCGAAAGGTTCAATCAGAACGTGATTGGGCGGAGGTGACACTACACGTCAGTCTCGGCACATTTGCCGGGCTTACTGATGAGAACTTTAAAACTGGCCGTTTGCACGAAGAATACTTTGAAATCACGCCTGAAGTTGCTCGAAAAATATCAGCTGCTACTCATGTGACAGCAGTGGGTACCACCTCAGTGCGGACGATAGAATCTGCCGAGGCGTGTCATCCCGTACTTGATACGGGATCCAGTCGGTTAAAGATTCCTGCCTCCGCAGGAATGACAGATTCCGCTGCATATCATAACAGCACCGATATCTTCATTCAGCCTGGCTACAAATTTAAGCGAGTCAATTCTCTCATTACTAACTTTCACTTACCGGGCACTTCCCTGCTTCTTTTGGTCGAGGCATTTGTCGGCTCGGAGGACGAGCTAAAACGTATTTACACCCATGCAATAAAAGAAAAATACCGCTTCTATTCCTTCGGCGACGCTATGCTCATCCTGTAGCCAAGCATGGATGTGCGAAATATCACATTGATTACTTTAACGTAAGCGAAATATAATACAGGCAGGATGGTAAAAATACAAAGAATCTGGAAAAGCTGATGATTGAGGGAATACATGCCCCCGACCGAAATCGTCATGGCATTGTTATCCCTCCCACTCCCGCAAAGGTCACACCCACTAAACTAGCTTTTTATCAGAAGAAGGCAATTTCCGATAGGCATCATCTGTATTTCCCTAAGGTAAGTTTCAGGGATAACGGTAGTCTTGCAAGTGAGTTCCGCGAGCACCACACGAATAGCGTGTGGCTGCCACGTTTTCAACATGATCGGCTGCATAAGCGTTACGATCCGCTTGTACGTCGATTTCCAGATGCTCTTATGCCAGCACGAGACGTTATGGTGACATTTCTAGACGAAGTTAAGCTGCTTGACGAGCTCGGGGTATGCGTAAGTGCCATCCAGATGATAGACGAGGCAATTTACGAAGGCCGGGTAATACATGTAAATCAAGCGCTCGAAAACCGTGAGTCAAGGCTCGGACGTGTTGGTGAAATCGTAGAGCACAGCCAGCGATTTGAAATCGTGACGCCCTGGATAGCGCAACCGGCACTACTTTCGGCAGGAGTGGTGTTGACGACAAGCTAATTGCAAAAGTATTGTAAAACAGCTATAATCACATCTGTTGCTCTGTCAAACATATGTACTACGTCTATGTTTTAAAAAGTGATTCCACCCACAAGCGTTACATTGGACAAACGCAGAATATTAACAAACGAATTTCTGATCATAATAACGATGAATCTAGGTACGCAAAAGGCCGGTGCCCCTGGAAGCTTGTGTATAGTGAGCGATATGGCACTAGAACAGAGGCCATATTACGAGAAAAATATCTTAAAACAGGAGTCGGTAGAGAGTTTTTAGATAGTTTGCGAAGTTGAATATGATTCTCCTTGATTGGGACGTGGCCAAGTGGTAAGGCACCGGTTTTTGGTACCGGCATTCGCAGGTTCGAATCCTGC
>CAYRKQ010000034.1:0-3898 GCA_964424985.1 uncultured Candidatus Saccharibacteria bacterium
ACATTTGAGAGGAGTAGCATAGCGCTAAATGAAGCTTTTGATCTTTAGATCAAAATGGAATAAGCGCGTCGGCTCCGACGACGACGCGGGCTCGTGGTGTAGCTGGCCTAACACGCCTCCCTGTCACGGAGGAGATCGCCGGTTCAAATCCGGTCGGGCCCGCCAGAATTTGAGAAACACCCTTGAGGTGTTTTTTGAATTCTGAGGGTTTGTCTGGTTTTGAACTGACGATTCGCGAACGAAGTGAGTTTAGATCGCTGGTTCGTACAGGTTTTGGCAGCACAGGTGCTTGCACCGAGCACCCAAAACCGTGCTGTATCCGCTACGGTCCGCCACAGTATTGACTTTTAATCAAGCTTATGCTAATATGTTTGTATTATGCGATCACCTGCAGAACAAACACTACAAAAAGCTGATGCAAAAATAGAGCGCCAGCGTCTAGCCAGTGAAAAGCCTAATGAAAAAGCCGTAATAACCGAGAACGTGGATCAGGCTTTAGATTATTTGCCTGAAAGTACTCAGTTGTCAGACTACGTCAGTGCTGATGACCAGAAACTAGACCTAACTATCAAACGTGATGGCAGGGGTGGGTCTAACTCGCGCGGTACTCAAGCTTTTGAAATCAATGGACAACTAACCGATTTAATCACTGGCATTAAAGCAGAATTGCCGATGTATCGCGTAAGTAAAAAAATACCAAATTCTGACACCATGGGTAATCTACCCGGTCGTTATGAAATTTCAGTCGCTGATCCCGACTCGGAGACTGGCTACACTACCTTGGGTCTAGTCTATCCAATAGCTCGTGAACACGCCCCTCATGTAAGTGGATTTGACTTCGGAAGCAAGCGGAACCCTACGCCCGACCAAGTTGAGTCACTAGCCTCAGATGGATACTACAAAGACCCACACTCTGTAGCAATGTTAGAGGAAGTCCATTCAATTCTTGGTATGGCAGTTGCTCAGCAGATGGAGGCTCAAGTAGCCGTAGATAGTACTGACGTTCCTGCCGGACAGTAAAATAAATAGTTCCAGATTTCTAAAGTTACGGTCCACCAATTAGACAAACACCTAGAGTAGCTTGGGGACGATAAAAGATGGTGGGATTGCCGGCTGGCCTTCTACTCTTCCTGCAAGCGCCGCTGTATGATACCAGTTAAGTGGTGAAACGAATTTGGCATGCTCCAATTCACCTGCATCATGTTTTGGGTTATCCCAAGCCAAATCTTCCATAACAGATGTGCCTCCTATGGCATCCAAAAGAACGTGCGAGGTTTCGTGAGTATAGAACGTCGTAAGATACTGTGCGGCAGTTGGCGTAAACACCTCTAAATTAGTATCGCCATCGTTAGGGTACTTCCCCACCACCGGCTTGGGCGTCATAACTTCCTCGCCAGGCCTAAATATATCAGGAGATAAGCATACCAGTGGTCTAAGCGTTTTCCTAGGATCTATATCTGTATACTGGTGCCCGTTGAAGGTGGCCCCTCCCCCCATTAAGTCACCCTCTGGATTATGAAAACCGCCAGTGCCAGACATAATTACAGTAAGTTCTATGTTGTCTAGTTGACCATTACGAGCCTTTTGCTGAAATTCCGAAATTCTTTCAGGGTCAATCGGTTTGCCATTTTTATTATTTATAAGACTCATAGCACCAATAAGAAAATTGGTAGTTTGGTTCAAAGCCCCTTCATCTACCCACATTTCGATGTCAGGGTTCTGGCCGGTTTGGGCCTGCATAACTTTAATCTTCATCCCTGACTCTGTTTTTACATCTTTAATAAGCTTGGCTTCGTTGTGTTTTATTGCATCTGCCAGCACTTGCCTGTCTTCACGCTCGTATTGTTCTCTCAGCCTCTTATTTACTTTTGCCTCTCGCGCTTGATGTTCTGCTTTTGAAAAAGTCATACCGTCGGCAAAAGCAGAACCGAGCTTTACGGCTTGTGGCATCAGGGCCACACCGGCAATTACCGCAGATCCACGAATAAGTAAGTCTCTGCGACTTAAACCTTCAGAACTAGTGCCACTACCGCTCTGCGGTGCTCTGTTTCGATTATTTAGTTTTGGTTTTTTCATACTTTTGTTCAATTACTAATATAGTATAGCAAATTATACTATATTTGTCAATAATGAACCCTCACCTTTATAGCTATTGTTAGCAGATTTAGTTAGCTTGCTGGGCGGTGACTGTGTCTAGCTTTATGTATTCTTTAACTTTGCCGTCTTTTTTGAATTCTTCTAAATAGGTGCCAATGTCTTTCACGCCGATGCGAATAATTGCTACCTTGGCCTTGTCTTTACTTGGCGTGTCTAGAACTTTGACTATAAAATAGTCAGTTGGTGTTTCAATGACTTCACTAACTTGGCCTTTTTTGAGTTTAAAGATCGCCTCAGAAACTTCGGCTGGAACGTTAGCCTTGCCCTTTTCAACTACTCCAAGCTCGCCCCCCAGCTGGTTAGTTTCGTCATCATCGGAGCTTTCTTTGGTGGCTTTAGCAAAATCTTTACCACCGACGATGCTACCTAAAACTTTTTTTGCTTCTTCGGGTGCCTCTTTATCGAGTATCTTGGCAACTTTGGCTTTTAAGATTTCATCTTTGGTCAGGCGGCGGTATTCGCCCTCGGTTAAGTTGTACTGCTCGCGCAAGATGCTTTTTAAATCGCCGCCACTGGTGCTGACACGGTTTACCACGGCGTCAATTTCTTCGTCTGAAACTGAAATGTCGTTTTCCTCAGCAAGATTCTTGGCAATGGCGCCTTCCAGCGCTTTATCCAGCGCTAATCGTTTAAGGTAATCAATCTGCCGTTTACCATCAGGTGAACGAAGGTCGGTCGTGCCAAATTGCTCCAGCCAGTAGACATTATGCCTCAACTGAAACAGGTAATTTTCATAACTGGCGTACGTGCCGTCAACTCGGGCGACAGGGAAAGGTAAGATCTGCGTGACGCGGTAGGTAAATTCGCTGGTGTTTTTGCTGACATAGAGCCGCCAGCTGGTAAATAAGCCTAGCAGTGCCAGCGCTGATATCACGACAGTGATTGAAGTAAGCGCCACACGGTGTTTAGAACGGTAAAACGGGTATTTAAACTTCCGAGCGCGCACCAACATCTCTTCACGGTGCTTATGAAGGCTGTCATTAGTAACCTTGCCGCCCGTTTGGATGACTTCAGGTGTCTTACTAGCTGAATTTTTAGACCTAGTTAATAGCTGTTTCGGTGATTTCATCCAGCTCAACTCCACTTTCTTTAATTGCCGTGACCATTTCACGTTGCCTCTGGGCAGGATGGCTGACTTTATGGACAACGAGATCCCCCACCAGAGTCTGTACAATTATTGTACCAAATCCTAGCATGTTTTCGATTAAACCGCGTTGTTCGTAGTTGATACTGAGGATTCGGGTCAGGTCAATATCGTTCACGCTCCGGCGTTTAAAAATACCTTCTTGGTGAATTTGCAGCATCCGCTGATCTGTCACAATGCTCACTGTGTAGTACCAGCCGATCCAGTAGTACATAAAAATAAATAGCCCGAGTAAGAACCCAATACCAACCGGCTGGAAAAATTTAATGAGAAATTCGCCAGCTGAAATCGTGCTAGAGCTCATAACGCTTCCCGCAATTGCCCCAACGAGCACAAAAATCATTATCGCAATTAAGCCTTTTCGCATCACAATGGGGTGCCGGCGAAATACTAACAGCACCTCTTCGCCCTCAAGCTGCCCTTCAAATTGTTGTTTCTGCTTTTTCTTGCTCATGGTTAGCTTTAATTATACCCGATGACTGAGATATTAGAGTATAATCTTGTCTGATGCCCTTGTAGTTCAACGGATATCCCTCACCTCGTGCCTCGGTAGCTCAATTGGATAGAGCAGTTCCGTCCTAAGGAAAAGGTTGCAGG
>CAYRKQ010000035.1:0-2788 GCA_964424985.1 uncultured Candidatus Saccharibacteria bacterium
TAGCAAACATATGCTTTTTTGTCAAGTGTGTGGTACTGATGTATTCTCTTATCTGTTATACTGGTACTGAATTATGGAAAGTGAAATTAACTTTAACTCTACTCCTTCTCCTGAAAGCTCGTTTGACCCACCAGAGCGAGATGATGATAAAAAGAAGGAAAAAAAGAAAGACAAGCGTCGGTCTTTTGCAGATGAGTTGTTAGCGAAACGATCTGTAAAGCCAGAAAAAGCCGCTGATGATAAAAAACAAGAAAAAGAACCAACCACCAAAGAGTTAGCCAAAGAATTTCTAGACCACAAAGCCTCCGAGTTAAAAGATGAGTTAGAAAACCCGACTTCGATCGCTCACTCTTCAGAGCTACAAGCTGACCTTGATCTGGTGGAAGCCATTACCGACAAAATTGACGACCCAGACAAAGAAGTCGAACCAGCCGTCCAAGAAGCCTATGAAGAACTCATGGAAGCACTGACCGATGCAGAGTCAGATGTTGATACTAATCCAGAAACACCACCTTCAGATGAGGAAGAGTCGGCGGTAGCTCCGAGCACATCCGCTTTGCCACGAATCCCCGTCCCCTTCACGCCAAGTACTAGTGGCAGTTCGTCTTCGGGTGGCGGCAGTGGCACACCTCCGCCCTCCACTCCACCAGCCAGCCCGCCACCGCCACCACCGCGTCGTCCTATTCCCCCATTACCACCTGTTGGAGCCGTCCCGCCCGTTCCAACCCCCAATTTTAATGTACAGCCACAAACAACACCTGAGGCAGTGGATGATCGCCGGCGCGTGGCCGGAAAAATGCTGGTTGCCGGCGCCGTTGGCTACATGATTGGTCGGCGAGGCGGACGCAAACGAACTGAAGCAAAACTAGAGCCCGAAATTAAAAAACGTGATGAAACAATTGTTGATTTAAAGAAAGATATCGAGCAAAAAGAAGTGAGCATTCGCCAAACCGCTCGGCAACGTGAACGAAGTGAGATATTAGCCGCTGCTGCCCTTCGTGACACGCAGGAAAAAACACCTGATCTAGCAAAGAGCAAAGAGCAAATAGCAAATAGATTAGAGACCGAGGACCCAGGAATGGAGAAAGAGAGTCCTTCTGTCATCCGCCAGCTGGCGGATCCAGTCGAGAAATCTGAGCGTATCGAGACCGTTTCTACCCCAACACCCAACAACCAACAACCAGTCTCCAACGAAGCGCAGCCGGTACGGGTTGAGCAAATAACCACACCCCATTTACTCCATATGGCAGAAAAAATTAAAGTACTCGACACTACCGTCAAACAACTCTATGAAACGAATCAGATTAACCGCGCCGGACTTGAAGAGCTAGTTAAAGAGCATCTTGCTGGACGCGACATCAGCCCTGTTCTTGATCGCAGGTTACTGGGCAAAGAAGCAATCAACGAACGAGCTCATGAATACAGGCATGACCCCACTACTTTTGGATCATCTGATGACAAAAAGCAAGATGATTCACCAACGCCAGTAGAAAAAGGTCAGATCTTCGACGTTTCGCACCCCCTAACAAAATCGGATGCTGCCCCCAAAGAAAAACCACCCCTTAACGTAACCCCTCCTGATTCAACCGAGCCAATTTCACGCGCCCATCTTGAAAAAGAACTTGCTAAAAAAGCCAAGTCCAACCGGATGACCGCCGTTGGCGTTACGGTAGTAATTGCAATTATCTTGGCACTCCTGTTAGTTAGAGTTCTGTTTGCAAGTTAGTTTAACTTGCGCCCACAATATCCGTAATCTGTTTGGCGTCATCAATACTATATGTGCCTATTCGGGTGCGGCGTAGATCAGAGCAGTAGGCTCCCGTTTTTAACGCTTTGCCGATATCTTCTACCAGTGAACGGATGTAGGTGCCGCTTGAGACGTCGCAGACACATTTTACATATGGATAGCTGTACTCTGTTATCTGTAACTTGCTTACTGTCACCTGTCGGGGTGGAATCTCAACCTTCTTCCCTTCTCGCGCCAACTTGTATGCCCGCTTGCCATCAATTTTTATAGCCGAAAAGGCCGGTGGTGTCTGCATAATTTCACCCGTAAACTTCTTTAGGACGGCCTCGATTTCTTCGATCTCCACTCCTCGATCTCCACTCTTGGTCTTCTCCCCTTCTGGATCGCCAGTAGTACTCGTTTCGCCTAGTTTTGCCGTAAACTCATAGGTTTTATCAAGTTTGAGAAACTTATCAGCCTGTTTACAAGCATCGCCCACCAAGATTATCAGGAGGCCGGTCGCGAACGGATCGAGCGTTCCGGCATGCCCTACCTTCAATTTAGATCTTAGACCTGAGTTCTTAGAGCTTAGAGGGTCTTTCTGAGAACTAAGATCTAAGCTCTGCCGTCTGCGTAGCTCGCTACGCACCTTAGCCACCACATCAAAACTAGTCCAACCAACAGGCTTGTCAACCAGCAATATTTCATCCATGCAGCCATTATAAACAATCCTGAGCTGCAAAGCTCAGTCATCTTCCCCCGCGCCCATTCAGCCCAGACCCGAAACAGCGGAAGGCTATTTTGACGAGTCAAGGAGCGACTTGCCCGAACCCATAGTTATATAGTTGTGAGGGATGCTTGCCATCGTCGCGACGCGGCAAAATAGGCTGGAGCTGTATCGAGTATGGGATGTCATGGGTGTGGTTTTGCCCAACTCTTGGCAGTAAAAGTTGGAAGGAAAGACGGCTTGAAAGAAGAAAGCTGCCTCGCTTCGCGAGATATAATTGACTGGATCCGCCGGCTGGCGGATGACGGAGGCTATTGAGTTGGGGGGACGGGTGG
>CAYRKQ010000036.1:0-2523 GCA_964424985.1 uncultured Candidatus Saccharibacteria bacterium
ACTGGATCCGCCGGCTGGCGGATGACGGAGGCTATTGAGTTGGGGGGACGGGTGGGAGGCCGGATCCATTTGGATTGTTCAGGGGTGGTAAACCATTAATTTCACGGTTTCGGTCGACGGCACTATCATATTGCTGATTCATTTCATCCATTTTGGCTTGGCGATTTGCCTCTTCATCGTCTTTTTTAGCAGTTAGATCATCTCCCGCTTGTGTCCAGGGGTTCTGACTCGGCGTTTGACCGGCCATGAAATCGGGCTGCGTAGTTGGCTGAAATCCTGCGGCTGGATCACTTACTTGACCCGGCAAAGGTGGGAGCGGCGGTAGTGAGCCGTCAGTTGGCAAAGCTTGCGGCAACGGTGGCATAGGCGGCAAGCCATCTGTTGCAGGTGGTGTTGGCGCACCAAACGAAGGTGGATCCGACACTGGTGAAGCTGACGTTTCTGGCTGAATTGTCGATTTTTGATGAGCTGACATGAACGAATCCATGGGAGTTGGCTCTGGCGCACCGAGCCCACCGCTCATAAATGAATCGTCAGGGTTGGGCACCGAAGGGAGCCCGCTAGTACTGGATTCGATTGACGGCGCTAGATCGTCTGAATCAGCCGGAGGACTTAGGGTGACTGGTGCAGGATCTGCTGATGTATCGAGTGATGGTAGTGGCTGGGCATTAAGAGACGCAATTGGATTATTTGCAGGGCTAAAAGGCTGGCTTTCAGCCGCTGATTCTACTGCCTTTCGTGCTTCTTCAAGCGCTGCTGCCTGGTCGTCAGCCGCCGTAGTGGCGGGTTGATCATCTGATGTTGCCGCATCCGTAGAAGCGTCATCGGCAGGAGTATTCAATGATGGCGGGGTTACCGAAGGAGCCAGTGGTGGCACATTCGCTGCACTATTGTCAGGTAGGGGTGGCGTGAGTGGAGATACCTCTTCTTTACGATCGGCTTCAGCTTGCGCCATGGTGGCATTAAAGGCTGGCTCACTTGTGGCCGGAGTCTCGGCTTCAGGTGTCACCATTGGTTCGCTTGACGTACCCGTATCAGCCTTTATGTCGCTCAGACTTGGAGTTGTCTCTTCTGTTGAAGTAGGTTGATCGCTCTTTTCACTGGGTTGCTTGGCAGCGGGCGGTTCAATTTGAGCTTTAAGCTCGTCAGGAAGTTCCGGCAGCGGTTCGTCTTGGTCGGATGACTGAGTATTGTCATCTGTTTTGGGCGGAAAATCAACCGGTGGCGGCGGTGTTTCATCTTTGGGTTCGGGCGAATCACTAGTGCTCTCTTCGGCTTCTTTTTCAGTGGTTTCCTTGTCTGCCAAAACTTTTTTAGAAGTTTGTGTAGATGGTTTTTTGGTAGATGTTGACGACGCTTTCTTAGTCTCTTTTTTATGTTCAACCGTTACCTCACTACTTTCGGCGTGATCGTCGCTCGGCTTTTGAATTGATTCGCTGAGCATGCCGTCTTGGCGAAGATTACTGGCAATGAGTTGCTGATTAGCGCCCGCAGCCATGAGCTGCGCGGCAATATTCATTACCTTGGGGGTCGTTTTTTCGTTCGAGAAACGATTGGTGGCTGCTACAACCCCAGTAAGATATGCGGTGCTGATCTGTTCGTCAAGCAAATCTGAGCCAAGCGTTTCGCCAACACTCACCAGCATTTCTGCCAAAGAACTAGCCTGCGGGTTATGCCAGTCAATTGCGCCCAAACTACTTGTTTGCTCGCCCGCATTCACCGTAATGACAGTTGCGTCGTGCAGAATTCGGCCGTGAGCAGTAATTGCTTTGTCTAGATCGTCGCGCTGCACTACACCGAGCGCTATGATGACATCAACGTTGAAATCGCCTTGGCTAAACTGAAGATCGTCTTCGGTAATGGTGGTTTTGTACGGGGTAATGAAGATGCGCACCACGTCTTCTTCAACTTTATAACGCAGTTTGTCGGCTTTTTCTTTATCGAGCGCAATGATGAAATCGCGCAGACTATCAACATTTTCTTCAAAAGTTGCCTCGGGGTCTAAAAATTCAATTGCTCGTGGAATCTCACCACTGAACACCGTGGTGGCATGCTTACCTAACTTATCGAGCAGGAGCGTAAGTCCGAGCGCCGAAGCAAGCTGATCTACCGACGGGTTGCTACTGACGGTCACCAGTACATTGTTAGTAGATTTCAGCCGTTCACTCACCTGCGACTGAACATCAGCAGCCGCGGTGCTGGTGGGAACGGGAGCCTCAGGCGGACTATCAACTGGCGGCGGAGATACCGGTGCCAATCCGTTATTTTGTGGTAATGATGGGAGCGCTGTTTGTTGTGGTGTTGATGAATCCATAGCTTTTTTTGTTTAGTTTTTATTTTTTATGAACTGCCTAAACTTTAGCACTATGCCCGCTCAGATGTCAACCCTATATTCAATTCTTCGCCAAACGCGAAGTCATCTTCCTCCCAACCATGTAAAAACCCGAGCAAGGGACTCTGAGACGGGACGAGTCAGACACCACCGGCTCCACCGGTGGCTTGATGAGTAGGGTCGCCTAAAAG
>CAYRKQ010000037.1:0-2077 GCA_964424985.1 uncultured Candidatus Saccharibacteria bacterium
ACATATAGAACGAGTGAGCGGCGAGAGTCTGGAGCTAAAAGATCTGCCGAGTTTGCTGCAAGGCGCCTCATTTTTTTCAGCCAATCGCATGGTGGTTATTCGAGACCTTAGTGTAAACAAAGAGGTGGCTGAAGCTTTTTTGAACTATCTTGAAAAAGTGCCTGAAGAAACAGCAGTAATTTTGGTAGAAGGCCAGCTAGACAAACGCTCTAGTTTTTATAAGAACCTTAAAAAACAACCCGGCTTTCAGGAATTTAATGAACCGCAAGAGGTGGCGTTGCTTAGTTGGGCTTCGGAGTACGCAAAAGAGCAGGGTGGTTCACTCAATTCTGGCGCAGCACGAACATTGCTAGAATATGTCGGCGCAGATCAGCAAAGGTTAGCACATGAGATTGAAAAACTAGTGGCGTACCAGCCGGAAATTACTAATAAAACAATTGAAAACCTGGTAGAACGAAGGCCGCAATCAACTGTTTTTCAACTTCTTGAATACGCACTTTCAGGCCAGCAAGAAAAAGCTCAAAAAACCCTTGAGAGCCTCGAAAAAGCGTTTGAAGATCCCTTTCAAATTGCCAATTTACTCATCTGGCAGGTACAGGTTTTGGCGGTGGTGAAAAGCGCTGGTTCACGGCCAGATGCTGAAATAGCCAAAGATACCAAAATAAACCCCTACGTCATTTCAAAAACAAAAAAATTAGCTCACCGTATTGACAGGAAAAAGTTGAACAACATAATTAACCAAACTGCTGATATGGATCTTAAATTAAAAACAATTTCGGTCGACCCCTGGCGCCTCCTGGAGCACACCATCATATCTATCTGATAGAATAAGAAAATGATATTCCAACTTCTTGGTATTTTGAGTGCGATAGTTTTTATTATCGGAGATATACCGTATATTCGAGATACAAAGTCAGGCAAAACAAAACCCCAGCGGGTTACTTGGGGAGTTGTTCTTCTGCTAAACGCTATTGCGGTGGCAAATCAATATGCAAGTGGCGCACGCAATTCACTCTGGCTTCCGCTTGCGGCGGTGTTTGTTGTTGGCTATATCTTTCTACTTTCAATAAAGAAAGGTGTTGGCGGTCATAGCAAGCTGGATATTACTGCGCTTATAATTTCAATGCTAGGACTTGTTGCATGGGTAGTATTTGACAACCCACATATGAGCATTCTCGCTAACTCCATAGTCGCAATGGCGGCACTCACTCCAACATTCGTGAAAGCTTGGAAGTATCCAGAAACGGAGACCGTAACAGCTTATTCGTTTGGTGCCGTCAGTGCTCTGCTAGCCGCTATTTCTGTTGGTGAGCTAAATTTCTGGCTGCTAATTCTGCCACTTCAAGCCTGTATCATGCAAGTAATAATAGTAGCAATTTTGGGTAGAAAATCCTCTACTAAATAAATCAACTAGTATGTCAGCAGGCAATAAGGTCTGAATTAAAGAAGATTATTTCTTCGCTGAAACTTTTTTTGGCGCTGCTTTTACCGGTGTTTTTTTGGCGGCTGGCTTTTTTGCTGCAGGTTTGGCTGGTGCTTTCTTTGCAGCGGCTTTCGTGGCCGGTTTCTTTACTGATGGAGCAGGTTTACCCTGAGCTTTGTCGAAGGGTTTTGCGCCAAGAGCTTTTGCTTTGGCTGAAAGTTGAGCCATTTTTCGAGCTGCAGTATTCTTCTTCAAAATATTCTTTTTAACGGCTTTATCTAGTTCGCTTTGAACTTTTTTAAGGCTCTCAGCAGCCTTTTTAGCATCTTTTTTCTCTACAAAATTCGTGAATTCTTTAATTTCAGCGCGCAACGTACGTTTTGTGCTGAGGTTGCGAGCACGAGCACTTGCGGCTTGTTTGACGCGTTTTTTAGCAGATTTAATAATTGGCATCTAGTTTATTCTCCTTTACCCTGAGCTTGTCGAAGGGTTTACTTTACGGGCTATTAGCTTACGTTAGCAGTAAGTATAGCAGATAACAGGGGGGACGTAAAGACTCTGGTCGTCTCGTCATCCCAGCGAAGGCTGGGATCCAGTTCTTAACTCCCCCCAAGGTAAGCCACTAGTTCTACTAGTGTGACTAGACTCGGTTTG
>CAYRKQ010000038.1:0-1586 GCA_964424985.1 uncultured Candidatus Saccharibacteria bacterium
ACTAATGATAACGTCTACGTTGCTGATACATCTAATAACCGCATCCAGAAGTTTGACTCTAGCGGGAACTTCATAGGCAAGTGGGGATCAAGTGGTAGCGGCAATGGTCAGTTTGATAGGCCTTACGGCATCACTGTTGATACTAATGATAACGTCTACGTTGCTGATACATCTAATAACCGCATCCAGAAGTTTGGTACTAATGGTATATATCTGGACCAATATAATCAGGGTCCAGATGAGATGACGGGCTATCCATTTTTGCCGACAACTATTGCGGCGGGTCAGAATGGCCGGTTGTTCGTAGGTGCGTCACCATTTTTTAACAGTGATTTTACCGGCCGCATCGAAATCCTCTGTGATAATGATGTCTCAGACAGCGGCTGTATCGATGAAGACGGTAGCCAAGGTGGCAATGGGTCAAATACTGCAACTTTACAAAATGCTCATAACGGCACACCGGTCGTGGTAACTACACCTACAGGCACTAGTATCACATGTTCTAGTGCGCTCAAAGAAACTTCATTAACCGAACAAGACGGAGCGTATGGTTATCCCCTAGGGCTTATCGAGTTCTGCTTCGATACCAACCAACAAAACAACGAGGTATCGCTTACTTTCGTGACTGACTTGAAACCCAGCCAAGTAATTGCGAGAAAATATAATTCAACTAACCAAACCTACTTCAATATTTCAGGCGCAACTATCACTGAGACAACCTACCAAGGCCAGCATGCTCTCAAGCTCACATACACCATTGCAGATAACGGTCAGCTCGACCTCGATTCAGCCACTGGCAAGATCAAAGACCCAGTAGGGCTTGCAGTGGCAACCGACTCCCTGGCTAATACTGGTAGTAATACCATACATCTATATGCTTTAGCATTGCTGATATTTGCAACAAGCATGTTCCTGTTCCGCAAAACTCGGGAGGAACAGTCTCTACTTGCTTGACCACTAAGGCTTAAAGCACTTTACCTAATCTGCGGAGTTTTACACATAATTTTAATAATCTGACGTCTATCATCTATAATCTAATACAAGATGTTTGTTGATAAAGCGGTCGTGAAGGTGTTTGCGGGCAAGGGCGGCGATGGGGCTGTTTCTTTTCGGCATGAAATTTATGTTGATAAAGGGGGGCCAGATGGCGGCGATGGCGGAAAAGGCGGTGACGTCATCTTCAAGGCTGATCGAAACCAAAATACGCTGGTTGAATTTCGGTTTACCCCTGAGCTCAAAGCTAAGCCGGGTGAAAACGGCGCCAAGCGCAAACGCCACGGCAAGAACGGTAAAGATTTAATTGTTCCCGTGGCTGTTGGGACGCAGGTAGTCAAGGATGGAAAGCCAATCTTTGATTTCACCGAAGATGGCCAAGAGGCAGTGCTGGCGCGCGGTGGCGATGGCGGCTTTGGCAACGCCCACTTCATCAGCTCCACTCGTCAGGCACCGCGGATTGCCGAAAAAGGTGAGCCAGGTGACGAGTGCGAATTAACCCTTGAACTGAAACTGATTGCTGATGTTGGGCTAGTTGGCCTGCCCAACGCCGGTAAATCAACCTTTCTTTCCGTGACGACCAACGCCAAGCC